>JBCCLB010000024.1:0-100730 GCA_039027095.1 Myxococcota bacterium | reverse complement strand
TGAGTCTTTTCGGCTGAGTCTTTTCGGCTGAGTCTTTTCGGCTGAGTCTTCTCGCCGGGTCTTAACGGCTAGGTGTCCTGACCCGGCGAGAAGCCCGAGCCACCAGCGCCACCCTGGCCCGCGTCACCACCTTGGCCCGCGCTTCCGCCCTGCCCCGAATCGCCGCCGGCCCCGGTGTCCCCGCCCTGACCCGTGTCGCCACCCGCACCCGTGTCGCCGCCAGCACCGGTGTCCCCGCCCTGACCCGTGCCGCCGCCGGCCCCGGTGTCCGCGCCTCCCGTGCCGCTGGGATCCGCCCCGCCGACCCCGCTGGAGTCGTCTTCCCCGGTGCAGTCCGGGTCGACCTCGTCGGGTTTGCCGTCGCAATCGCCGTCGATGTTGTCGCCACAGACCTCGAAAGCCCCCGGGTAGACCGACGGGTCGGTGTCGTCGCAGTCGAGCCGGGCGAAGCCGTCCCCATCGTTGTCGATGCTGACCGTCTCTTTCTGAAGGTAGCAGCCAGAAACGCTAAACGTCGCGATGCCGAGGGCGACGATGCCCGCCGTGAAGTGAAGTTTCACCATAGAGATCTCCAATGTCGCCTCGGCGGAGGCGACGCGGCCACGTTCTGAGAACGTTCGCGAGGCCCATAGCCTGAAGCCAGATCGGGTCCGGGGCAAGCGGTAGAAGTGGCGAGCGAGCCCGGAGGCGATGCGGGAGCCGGGAACTAGAGTAGCGTCGGTCCCGTGAACTCGGACTGGCAGCACGACCGCAACATGCTGACGTGGCTCGCGCGGGCCCGGGCCGGCGCGCTCGGGGCGGCGACGCGCGTCGACGACCAGGACGTGGTCTTCGAGGAGCTGGGCGCCGCCTCGCGGCTCGCCTTTTTGGCGGAGGGTTGTGTCGAGCTGCTCGTGCGCTGGGCGGGCGGGGATTCTCGGGTGTGGTGCCTGGTCCCGAGCCCCTGCCTGATCGGAGGTACCGAGCTTGCGGGCGGGCTTTCCAGCTACCTCGGTACGGCGCGTTCGGTGGGACCCAGCCAGCTTCACTGGCTCGACACGGACCAGCTTCGGTCGCTCGTGAACGACGACGCCGCCTTGGCCCGGGAAGCGCTCGCCGACCAGTGCGCACAACACGGGGTGACCGCCATCGCGGCCTTGTTTCCCCTCGCCGGCGCGGAGCAGCGTTTGGCGACCCTGCTCGGAACCTACTTGGGCGTGATGGGGGATCCCGACGGGGCGCGCGTTACGTTGCCCATCAAACGCACGCAGGCCGATCTGGCCGCATTGGCCGGCCTCAGTCCGCGCTCCGTGAGCCGCGTCCTGGCCGGATGGCAAAAGGACGACGTGGTGGTCAAAGTCCGAGGCTACTTCAGCGTCGATCCCGCCCTCCTCTGGTCCCGAGGCGGCGAATTGGCGCGACGCGCCCAACCCCTCCTCGCCGCGTGGACCGCGTCGCGCATCGCCCGGGCGAGAGCCGCTACTTGAAACGCGGCGTATAGCCGTTCATGGGGCTGTAGGGCGCCGGCCATCGCACGTCGTGGTTGAGCTCGTGGGCGGCGTGGCGGGTCCAGTAGGGATCCCAGAGGTGCGCGCGCGCGATGGCGCAGAGGTCTGCGCGGCCGGCGGCGAGGATCGAGTTGGCGTCCGCGAACGATGAGATGTTGCCCACCGTCATGGTCGGGACGTCGGCTTCGTGACGGATGCGGTCGGCGAAAGGCGTCTGAAAGAGCCGTCCGTAGACGGGCTTGCCGTCGGCGACCGTCTGTCCGCTCGAGACGTCGATGACGTCGCAGCCATGGTCCCGGAGGGCGCGGGCGATCGCGACGGCTTCGGCCGCGTCGTTGCCTCCATCTCGCCAGTCGGTGGCGCTGATCCGGACGCTCATCGGCTTTTCCTCGGGCCAGATCGCCCGCATGGCGTCGAAGACTTCGAGGGGGAACCGAAGGCGATGCTCGAGCGGGCCCCCATAGCCGTCGGTGCGCACGTTCGTGAGCGGCGACAGAAAGCTCGCGAGGAGGTACCCGTGGGCCATGTGGAGTTCGAGCCAATCGAAGCCACAGCGCACCGCGCGTTGGGTGGCCGCGACGAAGGCATCTCGGACCCGGGTCATGTCCTCGCGGTCCATCTCTCGGGGCACCTGGCTGTCGGGAAAGTAGGGGAGGGGGCTCGCGCTCATGATCGGCCATGCTCCCGACTCGAGCGGGCGGTCCATGCCCTCCCACATGAGCTTGGTGGCGCCCTTGCGACCGGCGTGCCCCAGTTGGATGCCGATTTTCGCGGCGCTCCGGTCGTGCACGAAGTCCACGATGCGCCGCCAGGCGACTTCATGCGTGTCGTCATAGAGGCCCGCGCAACCGGGGGTGATCCTCCCGTCGGCGGTCACGTCGGTCATCTCGGTCATGACCAAACCGGCGCCCCCCATGGCCCGGCTGCCGAGGTGTACGAGGTGAAAATCGTTCACCAAGCCTTCATGGGCCGAGTACATGCACATCGGAGAGAGGACGATGCGGTTGTCGAGGGTGAGACCTCGCGCCCGAAAGGGGGTGAACATGGGGGGGGTGCCGACCGCGACATCGCGGCCCGACTGACGGGCGGCCTCGCCCGCGAACCATCGGTCGACCTCGGCGACGTACGCGGGGTCGCGGACCCGAAGATTTTCGTGGGTGATGCGCAGCGACCGGGTCAGCATGCTGAAGTTGAATTGGATCGGCTCGAGGTCGCGGTAGCGCTCGGTCTGCTCGAACCACTCGAGACTCGCCTGCGCCGCCCGCTGGAGCGAGGCGACCTCGGGTTGGCGCTCGGCCTCGTAGGCTCGCAGGGCGGCAGGGACGTCGCCGAGGTGCGCGGAGAGGTGGGTGGCCAGGCAGATCGCGTCCTCGAGCGCGAGTTTCGTCCCCGACCCCACCGAAAAATGCGCGGTGTGGGCGGCGTCGCCGAGCAAGACGATGTTCTCGTGCGACCATCGCGCCGCTTTGACGGTCGGAAATCGGCGCCAAATCGACCGATTCTTCAGGAGTCGATGACCCCCCAGTTCTTCGCGAAAAAGGGCCTCGCAGTAGGCCACCGTCGCATCCTCGTCGCCGGGGGCCAGGCCCGCAGCGCGGAGGGTCTCGTCGGTACACTCGACGATGAAGGTCGAGCCCTCGGGCTCGTAACGGTACGCGTGCACCCGCCACAAGCCGTGCGCATTCTCTTTGAAGTAGAAGGTGAAGGCGTCGTAGGGGACGGTCGTGCCCAGCCATACGAACCGGTTTGGGCGCTGGTCGACGTCAGGTTGGAAGTGGTCGGCGAATCGTTCGCGCACCGCCGACCCGATGCCATCGGCACCGACGAGGAGATCGCAGTCTCGGGCGCGGGCGTGAAAGTCTCGGAGTTCGGTTTCGAAGTGAAGCGAGACCCCGAGGTCGGCGGCGCGCTGCTGCAGCAAGAGCAGCAGCGTGCGGCGGCTCATCCCCGCGAAGCCGTGCCCGGACGAGGTGAGCCTCTCGCCCCGAAAGAACGTGTCGATCTCGTCCCAGTGCCAGAAGCGCTCGGTGATCGCGGCGTGGCTGGGGCCGTCGGCGGCCGCGAGGTTGTCCAGGGTCGCATCGGAGAAGACCACCCCGAAGCCGAAGGTGTCATCGGCTCGATTGCGCTCGAAGACGTCGACGTCCGCTTCCGGCATCTGCCGCTTCAGAAGAATGGCGAGGTAGAGACCCGAAGGCCCGGCTCCGACGACGACCACACGCATGAGAGGCGTCTTACACCGAGCGAACCCTCGGTAAACCGAAACCCGGCGCGGCGAGTTTGACCGGCGGGACCGCCGTACTACCGTTTCGCTATGACGCGGCCCTGGGCGCTCGTGGTGGTCACCTCGGGGGACCGCGCGTGGCGCCGTCGCATCGTGCCGCTGGGCGACGGCTTCACGGTAGGGCGCAGCCCGGACGCGGGCGCGGAGATCGTCATCGAAGACAAGCTCCTGTCGCGCCGCCACGCGACCCTCGAGATGGGCCCCCCGCTCCGACTCACCGACCACGGGAGCCGCAACGGATCCTTCGTGGACGGAGTCCGCGTCGAGGCGGCCACCCTCCACCCCGGCTCGGTCGTTCGCCTCGGGGTCAGCGTGGCCGTCGTGGATCGCGATGAGCGGTCGCACCTTCCTGAGGTACCGGTGGGGAAGCGGGACCGAATGGTGGGCCAGAGCCGTGCCTTCAGCGCCCTGGTCGCGCATCTTCGGGCCATCGCCGAGGCGCCTTCACCCGTGGTCGTGGTGGGGGAGGCCGGATCTGGCAAGAGCCTCGTCGCGACCGAGCTTCACCGTCGCTCGGGTCGGCCGGGGCCGCTCGCCGTCGTCGGGTGTCGGGCGGCGGGGGCCCCCCTGACGCTGCGAGACCTCATCGGCGAAGCGGGCGGACCGGGCGGCTACTTCGCGGGCACGGCCGATGGCACCCTCGTGTTCGAGGAGGTCGATTTGCTCGCGCCCGACCTCCAGGAGCGGCTCGCCGACGCGCTGGAGACACGGTCGTTTCGGGCGGGGGGCGCCGACACCACGACGCCGTTTTCGGCGCGTGTCATCGTGACGACGAGCGCTAATTTGGAGACGGCGCGAAAGGCCGGTGCGCTCTCGTCCCGCCTCTACGCCCAGCTCGGAGCCACTCAAATTTCTATCCCGCCCCTGCGTGAGCGGAGGGTGGACATTCCGGTGCTCGCGCGCCACTTCCTGGCCCTCGAGGAGCCGAAGCGCACCCTGGACTGGTCGCCCACGTTTCTCGAAAAGCTCCTGGTCCACGGCTGGCCGGGCAACGAACGAGCGTTGCGGGCGCTGATGCGGCGCCTGACGATGGTCGAGGACGAGGTGACGACCCTGCGCAGCGCGCACCTCCCCTCCGAGCTGCAGGCGCCCGACCCGGGGGGCAGCGAGGACGCCCTGCGGGCGAGCGCCATCTCGGTTCATCACGTAGCGCCGTCTCGCGACGAACTGAGGGCGGTGCTGTCTCGATGCGCCGGGGAGGTGCAGCGCGTCGCTGACCACTTCGGGAAAGACCGGCGTCACGTCTATCGGTGGCTGCTTCGTCACGACCTCTCGGCGGCGGACTTTCGCGAGCCCCCCCCGTGAGCCCGGCGACGAAATCGTGCGCCTCCGCGTAGGGATTTACGGTCTGCGTGCGTCCCAACGGCATTCATCACCCCCACCCGATCGTGGGTCGCGGCCTGCGCGACCCGAGGAGTGCCCCATGTACCGACCCTTCACCGTCACGTTGATGACCGCCGCCCTGTTCACCACCGCTTGCGCCACCGAGGAGGGCCTCGGCGAAGCGGAAGCGCCGCTGGCGGGTTCGCTCGCCGAAGACGGTGACGACGCCGCCGCCGCCGTCGATGACGACGATCGAGGACCCGCCAACGTACGCCGCCATCGCCGCCGCGGCGGTCCGCACCATCGAGGCGGTCCGGCGCGGGCGCTCATGCGTGCCGTCGACCGCTTGGACTTGTCCGACGACCAAAGGGCGCGCATCGACGCCATGCGGGACGAGATGCGCGCGGCGCATCGAGCGCGCCGTGAGGCCGGTCCTCCGGCGGAGATGCGCGACATGCGCGCGGCGCTGGCCGAAGCGGTGTTGACCGGAAAGGTCGACCCCGCGGCGTTCTCGAACCAGCTGGCACGGGTGGAGGACCGGGCCCGGGCAAAGACCGAAAGCGTCCTCGAGGGTCTCGCTGCGCTCCGGGAGGTGCTCACCGTCGCGCAACGCACCGCGCTCGCCGAAGACCTGGAGCGACGACGGCCGCGCGGAGAACGAGGCCCGGATCGCCATCCGGACCATCATCGTGCGCGTCACGACCGCATGGCCGAGCGACTCGGGCTGAGCGAGGCGCAACGGGAGGAGCTCGCCCGCGCCCGCGAGGATGCGGGTCTCGACGACGCTCCGCCCGCGCATCCGGGCCCGGAGCGCATGGCCGAAATCATGGGTGCGTTTACCAGCGACCGCTTCGACGTCGCCGCGCTCCTGGAGAGCAGCCCGATGCCCACCCTCGCCCGCGCCAAGGCGGAACGAAAGCTAAAGGAGCTGAGCGTGCTCACCCCCGTTCTCGACGATGCCCAGCGGACGAGCTTGAGCGCGCGGGTTGCCGAAGGACCTCCCCCGCGCCACCGTCGTCGGGGCCCTCGGGGGCCAGGGCGCCGCTGAGGGAAAACCCACGAACCGCCGACGTCGAGTTGATGCCACCCCGTGAAACGACGACGAGCTGAAGCGAAGTGTCGGCGGACCTCGAGTTGCAGGCCGCCCGCGTGGCCCGAGGCGACCGCGCGGCCTTTCGCGTCATCGTGGAGCACACGCAAGTGCCCCTCCACCGTCTGGCCACCCGTCTCGTGGGCAACCCGGCGGAGGCCGAAGATGTGCTGCAGGAGGCCTACGTGAAGGCGTTTCGCGCGCTCACGGCCGATCGGTTCGCCGGGGACGCCGCATTGTCGACCTGGCTCTACCGCATCGTCACGAATGCGGCCCTCGACCACCTGCGGCGGCGTCGTCCTCAGGAAAAAGGGGCCGCCGAGCCTCCCGAGCCGGGTTTCGATGGCACGATCTCGGCCGAGGCGCGCCTCGCGCTCCGCGAACTCGACCTCTGGCTAAAGGACTTGACCCCCGACCAGCGGGCGGTGGTCATCCTCAAGGCGGTCGAAGGGATGACGACGCCCGAGGTCGCCGAAGTACTAGATTGCTCCGAGGGTGCGGTCGAGCAGCGGCTCGTCCGTGCCCGCGCGGCCCTTCGCCGCCGCCGCGATGCCCCCCGAGAACTCTGACCCCGAGAACTCTGATCCCAAGACCCTTGACCCCGAGACACTTGAGCTGAGTATCCGTGATGCCCCCCGAACCCGACTTCGACGCCGACCCCGAGTGGGCCCGCATCCGTGCCGCGACCTCCACGGTCGCACCCTCGCCCGCGTTTGCCGATCGGGTGATGGACGCGGTGGCGGACATCCCCGCCGAGTTGTCCCTCATCGACGTCGTCGGCCGGTGGGGCCGCCTCGCGGTGGCGGCGGCGGCGGTCGCGGCGGGGACGGCAGGATGGCTCGCTCTCGACTCGGAGCGCGACGTCAACGAAGAGCTCATCGCCACCTTCGACGCGGTCGAGTCGTCGATTTGAGGACGTGATGGCGGCCCTGTCGACCCGTACCAAGGTGCTCGCCGCCCTCGTGATGGTGGGGCTGTTCGTGCTCGGGGGCATCACCGGCGCGGCCTTGATGCGCCGCCATCAGCAGAGCCAATTGCGGGCGGAGCTGGAGCGAGGGCCCGGTCCGGCGCGGGCGCGGCTGCGGTTGCGGGCGATGCGGCGCTTTCTCGATCTCACGAGCGACCAAGTCGCCGAGCTCGAGACCGTGATCGAAGAGGCCGAGCAGACCCACCATGAACTGCGCCGCCAATGCGGCCCGCAGCTCGAGCAGCTGCGGACCGACACCGAGGCGAAGATCGAGCGCGTGCTCACCCCGGAGCAGCGCGCGCAATACCGCGAACTGCAGCAGCGACGCGAGAAGCGGCGCCACCAGCGGCGACGACGACGCCGGCGGGGTGCGCCTCCCCCCAGTCAAGGGAGTGAAGGCCCGTCGCCCCCGCCCCTGCCCCCCGACGGTCCCTCCCCGCCCTGAGGCGCGTTTTCGGCCTCACGACGCCGAGGGACGCCCGCCTTTTCGGCGGCGCTTCTTGCGCCGCGGGGAGGAGGAGGCGAGCCAAGCCTCCAACTCGGGCAGCGAGTCCTCCGTGAGGTCGAGGGGAACCGAGCGATCTTCGCCCCGCTTGACGACGTGAATCCAGGGGCGACTCGCCTCGCCGCCTCGGTGGGCCCGGTGGACCGCAAAGCGGATGATGTCGGCGCGGGCCATGCGTTCGTCGAAGGGCGGGTCGCGCAGGACCAACGTGTCGTCACAGAGAAAGACGCCTCGCTCGAGCGCCAACTCCGCCGCACGGTGGGCGCGCGCGCCGCGACGCACCACGATCGTAAGGGCGGCCACGAAGAAGCCCAGAGGGAGGAGCGAGGGGAGCGCCCATGGGTGGCCATCGACGCACAACACGACGGTCAACGACCCACTGAGGAGCACCGCGCCGAACAGCGCCGCCGGCCCCGCATGGCCCGCCTCGAGCTCGGGCCGACCGTCGGGAAACCACAGGGTGCCGTCCTCGAAGCGGACGTAGCGGTCCTGGACCGACGTCTCGCGGTGTACCGTGACCCGGCCCGCGGCATAAGCCTCCCGCAGCGCCGCCCAACGCTCCTCGGACATGCGGCGAGCTTATCCACGGGTGGCGTGAAAGGTCGACCGCGGGACGGAGCGAACGTCGAAATGCTGCGGGGACGAGCCATTACGCCACGTGGCGTATTCAGGGCGCCGCGGGCTGAGCGATGGTCGCCGCATGTTGCATTTACGCGTTGTCCTTCGATGGCTGGTGGTTCTGTCGATCGTGTTCCTGTTCGCCCCGGGGGCGAGCGCGACTGAGCGTCGGACGCGGTTCAAGCCCGAAGTTCACGGCTTCAACTTCAGCAATTCTTTTCAGAACGAAGCACCGTTCGACATCCGCATCGGGGGCCTCTGCGGCGGCATGGCCTATGCTGCCCTCGACTACTTTCAGACCCGAGGGCGGTCGGTCCCACGCCAGGACTTTCGCCCCGCCAACCGTGCGCCGCTCCAGCGCTATCTCTACCGGCGCCAGTTGGACACCTTCAGAAGCACAGCCGGCCGTTGGACCGACATGGCCCTCAACCCCTTTGGGCGCCGCGACCGCGAGCTCTTCAACAAGGCGCTCGGGAGCGAGTTTGCGCGGGTGCGGTCGAGCATCGACCGAGGGGCGCCGATCGCGCTCGGACTTCAGCCTTACGATTCGTCGACGTCTCAGCACCAGGTCTTGGCCATCGGGTACAAGCGGGGACCCGGCAAAGCCGTTCAGGTCTACCTTTACGACCCCAACGCACCGAACAAGACCCTCACGATGAAGGCCGACCTCCGGAACCAATATTTCTGGTACGTCAGCAACGGGCGACGCAAGTCATGGCGGACCTTTTTCGCCGACACGACCTACCGTCGCACCGCGCCGCCTGCGGTGGCAATGCCGCGCAGCGTGAGCCGGGGCCAGGTTCGCGACCTCGTGGTGCACGCCATCTCCGGTGATGATGGTCTCCGCGGGGGAAGAGACAACGTCAACCTCATCGTGCATCTCGACGGGGGCCAGCGGCTGACGCGCAACAACATCAACCTCGGGGCGTCCTGGCTCCGCAACTACGACGAGCACGCCCACGTGGTTTTGCCGCGCTCGGTCCCGCTGAGCTCGATTCGCCGCATTCAACTCCATACCACCTCGCGCGGCGGGACCGGCGGCGACAATTGGGATCTTTCCCGGGTTGCGGTTCAGGTGGTCGAAGGCGGTCGTCGACGGGCCATCGTCAACCGCACCGCGTTTCACCGGTTCACCGGCCGCCGCCCCGACCTCTACCTCGACGTTCCGCGCAGTACCCCGAGCACCGCGGGCAAGGTGTCGACCATCAAGCTCACGCTGGGGACGGGCAACGATGACCTTCGGGGTAACGAAGACAACGTCGATGCGACCGTGCTCTTTCGCGACGGTTCCCGACAGACGATCCGTACCATCAACCGGCGGCGTCGCTGGGCGGACCGCACGAGCCACAGCGTCGACCTCCAGCTGAGTCGTCCTCGCCGCCCGAACGAGATCATCGGCGTACTGCTGCAAACGACGTCCCGCGGGGGCACCAGCGGCGACAATTGGAACCTCGACCGCCTCCGCGTCGAGGTGGCGGGGAAGTCGCGTTACAACCGCACCGGGCGACCGCTCAAGCGGTTCACCGGCGAAAGCCGCACCTTCAGCGCCCGCTGGTGATAGGTGTCTCGCGGCGCCCTGTTACAATGGTTCGCGTGGTCGCAGGAGAGGCGCCAGCTGGGCGCCGCGTTGAATTGAACGGGCCCACATGAACACGACGAACACCTCGGATAAAAAAACACCGTCCCTCGGGACCAAATTGAAGTGGGCGGCGGCGCTGGTGGCGATCATCGCGGTGCCCGTCGCGGGGGGATTCTTTTTCGACGACTTTCGGGACGCGAAGCGAGTGCCTTTCGCAGTGGTGTTTTCCGAGGCGGGCGACCACGTGGTCGTCCTCCGCCGTCGGCATCGCACGAGCGACCGGCCGGGAGGGGGCCGGTCCTGGTCCGAGTACGAGGCCTATTCGCTCGACGATGGCGAAAAGTTCGCCGAGATGAGGAATGGGAGAAACGGTACGCCGCTGGGGACCTTCGGCGACCACATCTGGGTGGGGCCCAACAACCCGGCGCTGGTCGACGTGCGCGCGGAGCGGTGGGTGCTCGTACCGTCGGCCGTCACCGAACGACACGCGATGCTGGGGAACGAGCTGAAACCCTGTCGCCCCAACGCCCGGGACTTCAACGGTCCGGTGAATGTGTCTACCGGGGCCTTGTGCGTGACCGGCACCAATGGACTGAACTACTTTCTCGGCGTCGACGGCCAGGTGCAGTCGGCGGCCGAGGTCGAGGTCGCGCCCCGCCCCGCGTCGCCGTGTCCGCGCGGTCAAACGTGGCTCGAAGGCGACGACGACGAGTGCATCGGGCGTGAGCCCGACCCCCAAGAAGACTTTCGTCTCGTCTCCTCGAAAGGCTGGCGCTCCGAACCGGTCATAAAACCTCGACTCCTGGAGGGCGTTCGGGGCGAACCCACGCGCTTCGGGGATGACGGGCTCCTCGTGGTCGCCCATCAGGACGATTCGCACTACAGCGCGATCGATGGGGCGGGCCAGACGCGGTGGCGTGTCTCGGTCGCCGACGCGGGCCACGGCCGCATCAAGCCGGATCACGTGCATGTGAGCGACACCCGGCTGGTCGTCGTGTCAGAGGTCAAGGGCGACACCATCGTGACGGTGCACCGGCTCGCCGACGGCGCTCTCGAGCGCACCCTGAAGATCTGAGGAGCGCCGGCCCGACCTCCTCGGGCCCGGGCGATCTCCCGCCGTTTCGTTCACTCCTCGTCGGCGGGGAGGTCGACCCCGCGACCGGGGAGCCGGAGGTGGAGGGCGGCGCGGGCGATGAGGTACGCCGAGATGGGGGCGGTGAGGAACAAGAACACGAGGACGAGCACTTCGTGCACGCTGAGCCCGGGGCCCGCGGTGGACTGGTAGGTGGCCGAGGCGACGAGCAGGGAGCCGACGCCCAGAGTTGTCGCCTTGGTGGGCCCGTGAAGCCGCGCGTAAATATCCGGCAGCTTCACCAACCCGAGCGAGCCCAAAAGCACGAAGACCGCCCCGAAGAGCAGAAAGACGCTGATGACGATATCCATGGCTACTCCATGATGTCGCCGCGCAGAAGGTACTTCGCGAGCGCGCAGGTGCTGACGAACCCCATCATCGCGATGAGCAACACCGCTTCGAAGTACACCGACGTATCGAGCACGATGCCGAGGACCAGCAAGACGGCAATGGTGTTCACGAACAGGGTATCGAGGGCGAGGATGCGGTCGGGGAGCGAAGGGCCGCGGAAGAGCCGGGCCAGACTCAGCAGCATGGCCAGGACGAGCACCCCGAGGGCGATGGGGGCGACGACGCTCAGCATTCGATCGCATCTTTCAGCATTCGAAAATCTCCTTGAGGGGTCGCTCGTAGCGCCTTTTCATGGTGGCGATTGCCGCCTCGGGATCGTCGGCGTCGAGGGCATGAACGATGAGCATCCGGTCGCCTTCGCGGAAATGCGCCGACAGGGTACCCGGCGTCAACGTGATCATCGAAGCCAGCACCGCGATTGCGAAAGGGTCGTCGAGCTCGAGGCGAACTTCGAGAAAGGCGGGCCGGAGGCGGTCGTTGGGTCCGAGCACCAGCTTGGCCACCACGAAGTTCGCGACGACGATGTCGTACGCGAACACGAAGAAAAGTCGTACGATGCGACCCGGGCGGCGAATCGAGGGCGCGTCCGGCCAGAACCGTTGGGTCCATCGAGGAATCGCGAGGCCGAAGAGCACGGCGAGGATGAGATGGCCCGGGTCGAGGCTATCGTTGACGAGAAGCCACGCGATCCCGACGACGAGGGATAGCCACGGATGGGGAACCCACCGGGTCACGGGACCGGTACCTCCGGTTGAGGGCGCCGGACGTAGCCGTGGGGAGGCACCGGCATGTCGTCGCGCGTCTTGGGCGTCGGGGCGTCGTCGCCGAGCACCCGCTGAATCATGGCCTCGCGGTCGTAGACGGCGGCAGCGGTGTCACGACAAAACGTATCGACCGGTCCCCCGAAGACGGCCAAAAGCACGCTCGCCGAAAGCAGGCCCAACGCGGGCCCTCGCGACGCATGGGGGCCGGGTTTTGACCCCGGGGGCGGGACGTCGCCGGCGAGGTTCCAGAACAAAACGCTACCGACCCGCGACAGTTGTACGAGCAGGAGAAAACTCGTGGCCAGCACGACCGGCCACACCGCGCCCTGCAACGCGGGGGGGGTCGCGGAGAGGATGAGCGCCTTGCTCACGAAGCCGCTTAGCGGGGGGAGCCCGACGGCGGACATCGCGGCCACGAGGAAGAGATATCCCAACGCCCTTCCTTCGTGCATCGCCGGGCCCGACGACAGGCGTCCGCCGATCTCGCCCCGTTGATGACAGACGGCGCCCGAGACGAGGAACAGGCCGGCGGTCAGAAAGGTCGAGTGAATGATGTAGTAGACGGACGCGGCCAGCCCCTGTTCCGTGAACTGGCCGACGGCCGTCAATTGGGTGCCCACCGAATTGACGATGAGAAAGGTCACCAACTGCTTCAGCTCGGTGGCAGCGAGGGCGCCGAGGGTGCCCACGACGAGGGTGGCGAGGCCGAGGCCCAAGATCCAAGGGTCGGCGATGCCGGTCACCTCGCCCTGGTCAGGGCCGAAAATCGGGATGAAGACCCGAATGATCCCGTAGACCCCCACCTTGGTCATGATGGCGAACAATGCCGACACCGGCGTCGAGGCCGCGTGGTAGGTCGGGGGCAACCACAGGTTCATCGGCACGATGGCGGCTTTGAGCCCGAACACGAGGAGGAGCAGTCCCGCGGCGGCGCGCATCAGGGGTCGGTCGGTGGGCCCGACCTGGGCGGCGCGCACCGCCATGTCGGCCATGTTGAGGGTGCCGAGGGTGCCGTAGAGCATCCCGATCGCGACGAGGAACAAGGCCGACCCCACGAGATTCAGCACTACGTAGTGAAGCGCGGCGCGTGTCCGCACCGCCCCGCCTCCGAACATCAACAACGCGTAGGAGGCGATGAGCAGAATCTCGAAGAAGACGAAGAGATTGAACAGGTCTCCGGTCATGAACGCGCCGCATAGCCCCATCACCTGCAGGTGCAGCAGAGGATGGAAGAAGCGCCCCCGTCCGTCTTCGTCGCCGGCGGCGGCCACCTGCACGAACAGCGCGAGGACGGCCGTGAGCGCCACCATCGTCGCGCTAAGGCGGTCGACCACGAGGGCGATCGAGTATGGCGTCGGCCAGTTGGCGAGTCGGTACACGAACACGTGACCCGCCGCGGTCTCGACGATGAGTCGGATCGAGATCACGACGAGCACCAGCAAGGAGGCCTGACTGACCGCGCGTTCGGTGACGAGGCTCTGTCGGGGGCGGACGGCGCGTGCACCCCAGAGCAGACACCCGATCGCGGTGAGCAGCGGCAGGGCCACCATGACGACGGGGAGATGCATCATCCGGGGGGCTCCTTCCGCGGGGGCATGGCGTCGACTTCGTCGCTCCCGAGGCGTTGCCGGGCCACGAGGGCGAGAACGACCACGAAGGCGGTCATGGCGAAGCCGATCACGATGGCGGTCAGTACGAGCGCCTGCGGGAGCGGATCGGCGTAGGCCACGGCCCCGGCGTCGGGGTTCGCGATCGGCGGCGCGCCGACCGTGACCCGACCCACCGAAAACAAGAAGAGGTTGGTCGCGTAGGAGAGCAAGGCGAGGCCGAGGACTACGGAGAAGGTGCGCTCGCGCAGGACGAGGTAGATGCCGCAGGCGGCGACGGCTCCGACGCCGAGGGAAAGAAGGACCTCCATCAGGCGTCGCTCCTTTCGGTCGGCTCGACGCCGACCCGACCGAGACGGGTCAGAATCGTCAGCAACACCGCGACCACGGTGATGAAGACGCCGAGGTCGAAGGCCATGGCGGACGCGAGCTCGAATTCCAACGGACCGAGATGTACGTGGCCGAAGGTGCTGGTCAGGAAGGGGGTCCGGAAGAGGATCGCGCCCAATCCGGTCAGGAGCGCGACGAGCAGGCCAATGGCGATGGCGGCCACGAAGCTGAAGCGGAGGCGGCTCGCGGCGAAGTCGAGGCCTCCGGCCAAGAACTGGAGGATGAGGGCGACGCCGACGACGAGGCCCGCGATGAAGCCCCCGCCGGGGAGGTTGTGCCCGCGCAACAAGATGTACATGGCCACGAGCAGCAACAGCGGAAGCAGCGGCCGACTCATGATGCGAAGGAGAAAGGGGTGCCGGTCGGGCGACCACGCGCGACCCTCGCCCGAGGCGCGGGGCCGGGGGATGCGGGTGTCGTGAAGCATGGCCGCCACCGCCAGCGCCGCGACCCCCAACACGGTGACCTCGCCCATGGTGTCGAAGCCCCGGTAGTCGACGAGGATGACGTTCACGATGTTCGTGCCGCCCCCGTGGGACTTGCTCGTCGCCACGTAAAAGTCGGCGATCGTGGTGAAGGGTCGCGTCAGGACCGCGTACATCCCTCCCGCCATGGCGAGACCGAACAGAAGCGCGAGGCTCGCGTCGCGCACCACCCGCGGCAGCGTCACCTCGCGGGGGCTCTCGGCCGGCAGAAAGTTCAGCGCGAGCAGCATGAGCACGGTCGTCGCGACTTCGACCGACAGCTGGGTGAGGGCGAGATCGGGGGCCGAAAGCTCCACGAAGACGAGCGTGCTGCCGAGCCCCGACAGACTCAGCGTGATCAATGCGAGAATGCGCCGCCGGTGAAAGCGAAGGGTGGCGACGGCGCCCAAGCCGAGGAGGGCGACGAAGGCGATGAGCGCGGCGGGGGCGGGCGACACAGGAAGCGGCCCGGAGAGCCCAGACCACGACGACGCGTAGAAGGGGAGCGTGCCCACCACGAGCACGCTGAGCACCACGGGCACCACGTAGCCGACGAGTTCGTGGCGATTGAGCGTCACCGAAAACCACCGGGCGAACCGAAACATCGCTCCGAGCGTCGCGTTGAAGGCGTCGGCGCCCGCCGGAAGGTCGGGGAGGCCTCGTCCGACTTCGGACAACCCATGTCGGCTGCGGGCGAGGAGCACGCCTCCCGCCACGGCGATCCCGCTCATGAGCAGCGGAAGGTTGAAGCCGTGCCACAGGTGAAGGTGGACCTCGGGGGTTTGCGCGCGGAGCACGCTACGGGCGACGTCGAGGAGAAGGGGCTCGACGACGAGCCCCGGCGCGACCCCGACCGCGATGCACACCGCGACCAACAGCGCGATCGGCGCTTGCATCCCGACCGGAGGGAGGTGCAGCGCGTCGTGGTCGAGCGCGCCGGTCGCCGGGCGATAGAAGACGTCCCACACGAGACGGATCGAATAGGCGACGCTGAAGGCGCCTCCGAGGGTGGCGACGGCCGGCACGAGCCAGGGTTGCGCCGCGCTCGCCCCCACCTCGACTGCCTCTTTGAAGAACATCTCTTTGCTGAGGAACCCGTTCAGTGGCGGAAGGCCCGCCATCGCCGCCGCCGCGACGGTCGTCAGGATGGCGGTCGATCGCATGCTCCGGGCAAGACCGCCGAGACGCCTCATGTCTCGGGTCCCGGTGCCGTGATCGATGACCCCGGCCGCCATGAACAGCGACGCTTTGAAGCACGCGTGATTGATGATGTGGAACAGGCCCGCCACCACCGCCATCTCGGTGTTCAGGCCGAACAGGGTCGCGATGAGGCCGAGGTGCGAGATGGTCGAGTAGGCGAGGAGCCCTTTGACGTCGTGCTGAAAGAGGGCGACCACCGCCCCGAAGACCATCGTGGTCAGGCCCAGACCCCCCACCGACCACAGCCACAGGTCCGTGCCCGACAGCGCGGGCCACAGCCGAACGAGGAGAAAGATCCCCGCCTTGACCATCGTCGCCGAGTGCAAGTACGCGCTCGCGGGGGTCGGCGCCGCCATGGCCCCGGGCAGCCAAAAGTGAAAGGGAACCTGGGCCGACTTGGTGAAGACGCCGAGGAGCACGAGGGCCAGGGCGTAGGGGTAGCGCGGGTGCGCGACGATGACGTCGCGTGAGGCGAGCACCGTGGTCAGGGTGTAGTCGCCGACGATCTGGCCGAGGAGCAGAACTCCACCGAGGAGGGCCAAGCCGCCCAATCCGGTCACGCTGAGCGCCCGACGGGCGCCACGACGTGCTTCGGGCTGGCGGTGTTTGAAGGCGACGAGGAGAAAGCTGCTAACGGAGGTCAGCTCCCACAAGACGACCAGCGCGAGCAGATTCTCCGCCGTCACCAAGCCCAACATCGCGCCCATGAAGAGGAGCAGGAAGGCGAAGAAGCGATCTCGGCGGTCGTCCTCGGCGAGGTAGTAGCGCGCATAGAGCACGACGAGCGCGCCGATCCCGAGCACGAGCGCACAGAACAGAAAAGATAGCCCGTCGAGGCGGAGGGAGAGGCTGAGCCCCAGCCGCGGCATCCAGTCGAGACGGACGATTTGCACCGGCCCGGTGAGGCCCGCGCGGGCGGCCACCCCGAGCGCCGCGAGGGCGGCCAGGGTGATGGCCCCCGCGGTCGCCGCCGCCCCGTGACGGCCGAACCGGCGACCCACGAGGGGCAGCCAGAACAGCGACAACGGAAGGAGAACGATGAGGGCCAGCGCCATGGCAGAGGACAGACGACTACTCGAACCGGCGTCGGACGGCGTGGGCGATTAGCGCCGCGAGGTCACCCGAGGGACGGGTGGAAGCGACGGCTTCGACGATGACGTCGCCACCGCCCGGGGCCCGGTCGATGTCGCGAACGAGCATGGCGCGACCGTCGGTCGTGCCCAGCAGTACTGCACGCACTTCGATGGGGACCTCCGGGTCGTCGCCGTCGGCGATCCCGCGGATGCGCCACGCGGCGGGGCGTGACGGAACGGGTTCTGCGCGAAACACATCGATCCGGTCCCCGCCGTCGAGGCGCAGCGTGACCGCCGGGATGTCGTCAGACGCCGCGGTCTCTAGGGCCGAGAGCAGCGTCCGAAGGTGGTCGAGGATGGCCACGGGCGGCCGGTATAACACCTCACTCGCTCGCGTGGGGGGGCGCCTACCGTGACGCGGCGGGAGGTCGACGGGGTCGGGGGTGCATGGTAGCTGCGGCGACGATGTCGGAGGTCACGGAACGGGGCGACGAGGCGAGCGGTGCCGAGCGCACCCGCCACACCGCCGATGGCAAGCAACGCCGTCGGCTTCGTTCCTTGGGTCACCACCTCGACCCTGTCGTGCAACTCGGCAAGCAGGGCCTGACCGACGGCGTCGTGCGGGCCGTCGACGCGGCCCTCGGTACCCACGAACTCGTCAAAGTACGACGGGGCCAAGACTGTCCGCAGGACCGCCACGAGATCGCGGAGGCCCTCGACGTCGCACTCAAGGCCGAAGTGGTGCAGAAGCTCGGCCGCACGATCCTCCTCTACCGCCCGCGCCCGGACGTCGACCCTCGCCCGCGGATCGATCTCCGCGGCGCGTAGCCGCCGCGGAAAAGGCCGGCGGCGGGCATCACGAAGTCGAGGCGTGGACGGCCGCCGCGGGGGGGCGCGCGACGCGGCGGGGTTGGGCGAAGCGGGGGACGAGCAGGGCGGCGGTGGCGCCGAGGGCAGAGTTGACCGCGAGCCCCGCGAAGAAGACGCGGTGACCGGTCGCCCCGAGGTTGTCGATCAAGTAGCCCGACACGGGAGGGACGTAGACGTCGGGGGAAAAGCCGATGAGGGACACGATGCCGACGGCGGTGCCGGTGAAGCGCATGGGAAGGTTGCCTTCCTCCAGGATCGCGAAGTAGACGCCGCGCAGGGCAAATGAGCCGATGCCGGCCACGGCGGCATTGACCCACAGCAGCCACTCGCGGTCGGGCGCGGGGGGAACCACGGCAAACGAAACGTAGGCGGCGATCAGCAGGCCGAACGAACCAGCGACGACGCGGCTGGCCCGAAGGCGGTCGGCGAGAAAGCCGGCGGCGAACGCAGCCGGGGGGCGCAGCCAGACGGCAAAGGTACTCACCATGGCCCCGTCGGTGTCGTCCTTGCCGAAGCCGTCTACGGCGTAGCCCGAGACGTCGAACGTGCCCCAGTAGCCGGCGTAGGCGGTCAAGATGATCACGGCCTGGAGCCACACCACGGGCATGCGGATCACCGCGCCGAACGTCGTGGCCGAGGTGGTCGCCGCCGCAGCGCCGACGGGCGGTGTCTCCCCGTCGCCGTCATTGTCGTCGTTGGCGTCATCCTCGGGCACTCCGAACCAGACGAGCAGGGCGGCCGTCCAGCAGCAGGCGATGTAGAGGGCCAGCACGCCCCGGAGTCCGTCGACCGACGCGTCGAAGCCGCCGAAGGTCCAAAGCGCCGCCGATGCCACGAGCGCGCTCACCAGGCCCCGGCCGCCGTCGAGAATGCCAAACGCCTTTCCTTGGTCGTCGCGCCCACCCCACTGCCGCGTCGCTTTGACGAGCGCGCCCCAAAACGTGAGGATCGACGTAATGCCCATCAGCCCGTACAGCCCGAGCAGCACGGGATAGACGGGAAACGTCTGGAGCCCGAGCCCGAGCGCGCCCGTGCTCAGCAGGGAAAACGCGAGCAGCTTGCGCGCAGAGAAACGGTCGGCCACCCAGCCGCCGGGGAAGTAGCAGAGCAGCGCGAGAATGCCGAACATCGAGCTCAGCTGGCCGAGTTCGGTGTTGGTCACCTGCAACGCCTCGAGCAGCGGCTTGGTGTAGTCGCGTCTTAGGTCGTAGGCGAAGAGGTAGATGCTCTCACCGCCGAGGATGAGGCACCCCATGTGGAGGCCTCGTCGAAAAGGGGAGGTCTTCTTCGCCGTCACGTCGGCTCGATGGTCAGTTTGCGTCGCCGCTCTCGGCGCGCAGCGCACCCACGGCGGCGGCGACGTCACGCCCGTCTACCGTCGCGCCTTCGCCCTTGAGGTGTTTCATCGCGACCCCCGTCGCCTGGCCGTCGCTCTGGGCCCCGCGAATCGCCTCTGCCACCGGCGCGAGCGCGAGCGCGATCTGCTCCGCGGATAGGACCCGGGGCAAGAAGCGCTCAAGCACACCCGTCTCTTCGTCGAGCACCGCCCGCTCCGCTTCGTCGGTCGTGTTTCGTCGCGTCTCTTGGTTCGACTTGACGAGCTTGCGAAGGATTTTCTGCACCTCGGGATCGCCGAGGGTGCCGTCGTCGGTACGCGCGGCGGCGGTCGAGATCTCGCCGAGGGCGACCCGCAGGATCTCCTTTTCCACCTTGTGTCCGGCCTTCATCGCCGCCTTCATTTGCGCCTTGATCTCGTCGAGGATCATCCCCTGGTCTTACTTTGGCTTGCGCCGTTGGGGAAGACGCGATCCCGGGGTGCGACGGCGGTTCAGGGGTCGAGGCGTACGGTCGCGTCGAAGTCGAAGTCCCCCGGCGCGGCAAAGCCGCCCGCCTCGTACGCCGCGGGGGCGCGACGTCGGAGATACGCGATCAAGGCCTCGAGGGCAGGGTCGGGTGCGCGCGTGCGGGTCCTTGTCGGGGCCATCAGGATCGTTTCCCCGAACGCCGCCGACGCGGGCAGGGTGGTCGCGACGAGGGTGTCCGGGTAGCGACGCGCGTAGAACGTGGCCAAGTGCCCGAAGATCACCCCGACGTCGGCGCGTCCGGACAAGAGAGCGTACGGCACGTCCCGGTGTTGAATCGCGAGGCGGCCCGGAAAGTCGCCGACGGCGCGGTCGAAGAGGGCGTCGGTTCGTCGTTGGCCCAGCGCGGCGACGAGGGTCGCGCGGTACTGGCGGCGCGCGCCTTTCTCGATGGGGGTCGCCATCACGATCCGCGCGGAGGACGCGCTCAACGAGGCGAGGTCGCGGCTCGCCGCGCCATGGGTTTGCCGGGCCAACAGGCCCATGCCGCGGTGGCGGGCCAGGACGCGGGCCTCGGCGACGACGAGGCCATCGGCCGCGAGCTTGGTCAAGGGGCCGCGTCCGCCCATGACGAGGTTCGGCCATACCCCTCCGGGCGCCAGCGGCAGCACGAGGTTGCCGAACCGCAGTCGGCCTGCGCGAAGGGCCTGAACGATCATGTACTGGGGCAACGTGACGATGAGGATCTCGTCGGCCCCGAAACCGCACGCGGGGTCTGGGGCACACGCCGCGGCGAAGCCGTCGAGCACCAACGGGAGCAAGACGGGGTAGTGGTTGCCCTCGGTGAAGATGGTGAGTTTGGCCGAGCCATCAACGGGGCCGATGACGTCCGGGACGGTGTTGGTGAGCCCGTCGAGGGACACCCCCTCGCGGTCGGGTCCAAACCGAGGCCACGAGACAGCGTCCACCGCTCGGGCCGTCGCCGCGCCGGCCGGCGACGTCGGGCGCGACGACGAAGGGGCGGCGTTCCCCCGAGACGGGGACGAGGGACCGTCGGCCGCGGGCACCCTCGGGTGAGGGGCGGCCGTGCACGCCGTCAGCAGCGCGAGCGCAAGGAGGGTGGCGATGGGAGGTGGTACACGCATCGCGATCCCCATCTACACGGGCGGTTGGCCGTCGGAGGCCGCGACCTCGACCAGGACGCCCCGCGCCCGAGACAGGTGGTGGTGGGCCCGATCCAGGCAACGTTTCACTTCGTCGACGTAGCCGTCGACGGAGGCGCACCAACCCCGGTTCAATGCGCGCTCCCCCCCGGCGAACGCGTCCATCATCGACGCGTAAACGGGAAGACCGTAGCGGTGGATCACCGCCTCGCGAGCGTCGACGAAGGCGTTGATGGGCGCCATCAGCTCGCGGTCGATGCGGCCGGAAAAGGAAAACACGTCGGCGTCGGGTCGTTCGATGTCGGCGTTCATTGCGGCCACGCGCGTGACGAGGGTGGTCAGCGCGTCCTCGAGGGTGGTGATGTCGGCGCGCACTTTCCCGGCACGGGCGCCGACCCGCTTCTGCGCGCCCCGCATCAAGCCAGAGCCGACGGCACAGACGAGGGTCGGTCCGGCAAAGGCGGCCCAGGGGATGGCGTCGGGACGCTGCACCATGAAAAACGCTCCGCCGAGAAACCCGAGCGCCATCAATAGCGTGCCGCCCCGGCGTACGAGCACTGGGTCCACCCCGCGCAGGCCGCTTCGTCGGCTCACGAGACGACCCCCTCCAGAACGGCCTGCAGCGCCAGGCCCACGCCCACCAACGCTTCGCCCACGATGAGCCCGGCGGCGATAGGGATCCCCACTTCGTCACACCATCGCTTTCCCGCGACGCGTTCGGCCCCGATGCGTATGAGATTGCCGACCGTGTACGTGAGCGCGATGTAGAAGGGCATGTAAAAACCAAGCCCGACCATAACGCCGATCCCGCCCATGCCACTGAGGGCCAGGATGGCGCCGAGGCTCGCGCCGGCGCCGTAGCGAAAGAGCGGTACGTCGCCGTCGGTAATCCCACTGATCATCGACGCGAGCGCCTTGCTTTGCGGCGCGGGCAGTTTCTCACTCCCCAGCCCGTAGGCCTCGTGAAGCACGAAGATGAGGGTCATCACCACCACCGGCCCGAGCCAGGTCGCGAGCAACTGCCCGATCTGCTGCTTGCGTGGGCTCGCCCCGGTGAGGTAGCCGCTCTTCAGGTCGAGCATCATGTCGCCCGCCTGGGCGATGGCCACGCAGATCGCGGCTCCGACGACCACCGATGCGATGATCGCCGTGCGGTTGGCGACGCCGCTGCAGATGAAGATCAAAATCGTGACCGCGATGAGGGTCATGCCCGACAGCGGCGACCAGTTGGTCCGACCGAGACACTCGCTGACGATCACCCCCGCGATCCAAATCCAGAGGGTCCCGAGGAGCGCCATCGCGACCGCGCGTCCGATACCGATGTCCGGCGTGACGAAGTAGGCGGTGAGTGACAAGGCGACGAAGGCGAGCCCGATCCCCGCGTAGAGAACCCGAATGGGAAGCTCGTCGTAGCCTTGAGGGCCGGTGTCGACGCGGCTCGCCTCCTGCATCGACCGCACGGCGCTGCGGATGAGGGGGAACGCGGCCACCACCCCCCCGAGGGCCGCCCCGATTAGGATGCCGATCCCCGCTGGTTTGAACAGGATGCCCCGCAGAGGTCCGGGGCCGCTTGCCACCAGCGATTGCGTCTCGGGCGCGCCGAAGGCGGCCAGCATGGGGGCGAGAAACCAGTAGCAAATGAAGCCCCCCATACCGAATACGAGCCCCCCGCGCCCCGAGAGAAACCCGACCCCGATGGTCAAGAGCGACAGATAGAAGGTCAGGTTGAGGTAGGCGGGGGCCCCGATGGCGGCGCCGAGCGCGAAGGACTCTCCGGGGACTGCGAGCACGCGGGTCACGACGAAGTAGGCGACCGCCGACACCACCGCCCCCCCGAGGAGGTAGGTGGCCTTTCGCAGCCCCGCCCCCGGCGACTTGAGGATCGCCGCGACGGCGATCCCGCTCGGGTAGGCGAGTCGATTGAAGTCGATCATCTGCTTACGCAGCGGGATGATGAACGCGATCCCGAGCACCCCCCCCGTCGCGCACGCGACCACCATCAGGTAGGGGTTGAACGCCGTCACCCCGGGGTTCTTCGCCTCGAGAATGAAAAGCGCCGGCACGGAGAACATCATCCCCCCCGAAGCTCCGTTCACGGCCGAGGCCACCGTCTGATTGATGTTGTTCTCGACGATCGACGAGCGGCGAAGCAAGCCGCGCAGGACCCCCCAGCCGAGAATCGCGGCGAGTTCCGAGCCCGCGATCGAGAATCCGAGCACCAGGCTCGCGTAGCTGATGCTGACCGTGATGAGGATACCGAGGACGTAGCCGACGAGCACCGCCGGCGCGGTGAGCTCGGGGTAGGGACCGGTATGGACCCGGGACGCAGGCATCTCGGGGTCCTACACCGGAGCGGGGCCCCGACGAAAGGACGGGGTCGTCAGCGGCGACGGGCGAGGTAGAAGAAGTCCCGGTGCGAGGCGGTGTGGACGTAGTGGCCCGGGTCGAACTCGAAGTTCTCGGTCAGCGGCACGGGGACGAGGGTTCCGGGGGCCTCCCCGTGCGCGTAGAGCAGGAATTTGGGGTAGCTGAAATTCACGTCGAGTTGGGCGACGTAGTGGGCGCCCGCGTGGTGCATGGCTTCGCCGATGGCGCGCCCGGTGACGTGGTTGCCAATGCCGACGAAGAGCCGCCGTCCGGTTTCGTCGAGGCCGATCGCCGAGCGGCGGATGACGGTGGTCTTCGAGACACTCGCCGCGCCCCATCCGACGGAGGCGACGCTGAGGGCCGGATGCGGGGTTCCCTCGTCGTACATGCAGATCGGGGTCTGCCGGTACCATTCGAGCTCCGGGGCCCGCGCCGACACCGCCTCCCAGGGGCGGATGAGCAGATCGCCCGTGGCCGCAACCTTGCCCACCACGCAGGACAACGGTCGTGGAGGCAGCAGCACCACCCCATCGACCTTCATGCCGTAGTCGCCGTGGGTCGCCTTGTAGCCGCCGTTGAAGGCGGCCAGGAGGCGCTGGTGGTCGGCGGTGGGAATCGTCCCCGGCCGTGGGTAGTTCTTGGCTTCGGGCGTCTTGCCCTTCGGCTCGTACTTCCCCGCGACCGCGTGCAATTCGAGGGTGCGGAGGTCAAACACCAACACCGCCGTGACGGCCCACGAGCGCACCCGGTCGGGGTGGACGAACATCTTGTAGCCCCGCACGCGGTCTCGAGGCGCCCGCGGGTCGACGAGGGGGACCCACTTCCCGTCGCCCTCGGCCGCCACCGCCTCGAACATGGGGCCCACGTCGGCGACGACGAAAGGCGGCGGTCCCGAGGGGGGCGCGGATGACGTCGCCGGGCCGGAGGCGGAGACCGGAACCATGGGCGTGGCGGGGACCTCCCACATCGGCTCGGGCGCCGCATCCGCCTTGGTCTTGCGATTGAACCAATCTTGGGCGCCGTAGGCGGTATCCTCCAGCCACGCGACGAACTCGTTGCCGAAGGCGCTGCGGAGCGTATCCGCCATGAAGCTGCCGAAACCGGGAACCCGGTGCGCGGCGATCCACATCGCGAGGGCGACCAAGGGCATCCCGATGGCGGCTCCTCCCAAGACGCGCCGCCACCGCCGCTGCCGACCCGACCGTTTGGCCATGACGCGGTTTCCTAGCCCGCGCGGGTTCCGCCCGGCAAGCCCGTGGCGATGGGTTTCCCCGGCTGGAGTCGCGGTCGCGATGCGGTCGGGCTTGCTTTGACGCGGTGGTCGGGAGCCGCTCTGCTCAAGGGGATGGACTTTGCGGTTCCCGAGGCACTCGTCCCCAAGCTCGACGCCGCCCGGCAGTTCGTGGCCGACGAGGTCATTCCCCTCGAGCCGGAGGTGTTGGCGGGAGTTGACTTCATCGCGGCCGCGCCGCGGCTGGAGGGCCTGAGAAAGCGGGTTAAGGAGGACCTCGGGCTTTGGTTGCCGCAGGGCCCGCCCGAGCTCGGGGGGCTCGGCCTGAGCGTGCTCGAGCACGGACTGATGAGCGAGGTCCTCGGCTATTCGCCCCTCGGTCACTACGTGTTCGGCTGCCAGGCGCCCGACGCCGGCAACCTCGAGATCCTCCATCAATACGGCACGGCGGCCCAGAAAGACCGCTGGCTTTCCCCGCTGGCGTCGGGCGCGATCCGCAGCTGTTTCTCGATGACCGAGCCCGATACCCCGGGTTCGAATCCGACGGAGCTACACTGCCGTGCCGCCCGCGATGGCGACCACTACGTGATCGACGGTCACAAGTGGTTCACCACCGGCGCGGACGGGGCCGCGTTCGCGATCGTCATGGCCGTCACCAACCCGGACGCGCCCCGACACGCGCGGGCGAGTCAGATCATCGTCCCCACCGATACGCCGGGTTTCGAGCTCGTGCGCAACATCTCGATCATGGGCCATGCCGGCCGAGGATGGCCGTCGCACGCCGAGATCCGCTACCGGGACTGCCGGGTGCCCCGTACGAACCTCCTCGGCGAGGAAGGAGCCGGGTTTCTCATTGCGCAGGAACGGCTGGGTCCCGGTCGCATCCACCATTGCATGCGGTGGCTGGGCATCTGTCAGCGCGCGTTCGACCTCATGTGCCAGCGGGCGGTGGACCGAAAGATCGCGGGCGACAAGCCCCTCGCGAGCAAGCAGACCATCCGCAATTGGATCGCGGAGAGCCGGGCGGAGATCTACGCCGCCCGCTTGGCCGTGCTCGAGGCGGCGTGGCGGATCGATCGGGTTGGCTTCGCGGCGGCGCGGGTCGAGATCTCGCTCATCAAGTTTCACGTGGCCAGCGTCATGATGCGCGTCATCGATAGGGCGATTCAAACCCACGGGGCGCTCGGACTCACCGACGACACGGTGCTCTCGTTTTTTTACGTGCACGAGCGCGGGGCGCGCATTTACGACGGGCCCGACGAAGTGCACAAGGCCTCGGTCGCCCGCCGCATTCTCGAGGATTACGCGTCGTGAGCATCGAGAACACAACCCGCTCCGTGCGCGAGGGCGAGGAGATCGACGTGGCCGCGCTCGAGGCGTTTCTCGCGTCCACGTGGCGGCGCGAGGTCGGCCATGTCGCCGTCACGCAGTTTCCGGGCGGATACTCGAATTTAACCTACCTGGTGCGGGTCGACGATGCGGCGTACGTGCTTCGCCGCCCCCCCCATGGCTCCACCGTCAAGCACGCCCACGACATGGGCCGCGAGGTTCGGGTGCTGTCGGCGTTGAGCGCCCATCGTCGGTGGGCGCCTCGGCCCGTCGTGCATTGCGACGATGCATCGGTTCTGGGGGCCGAGTTTTACCTCATGGAAAAAGTCGATGGCGTCATCATCCGCCGCGACCCACCCCCCAACCTGGAGCCCGAGCTCGCCCAGAGGCTTTGCGTCTCGTTGCTCGACACCTTGGTCGCGCTTCACGCGCTCGACCCGACTGCGGTAGGTCTCGGCGACCTCGGTCGTCCCGATGGGTATGTCGAGCGTCAGGTGCGTGGTTGGTCGGCGCGCTACGAGCAGGCGGCGACCGAGGCCATCGACGACATGGATCGGGTGGGCGCGTGGTTGCGGACCGAGGCCCCACCTTCCAACCCCGGAGCGATCGTGCACAACGACTACCGTTTCGACAACGTCGTCTACGACAGTCCGAGCTTTGAGCGGGTGGTCGGGGTGCTCGATTGGGAAATGGCGACCTGTGGGGACCCGCTGATGGACCTGGGAACCATGCTCGCGTACTGGGTCGAGGCCGGCGACGACCCGGGGCTCCTCGCGCTACGCATCGGACCCACCCACGAGCCGGGCATGGCGACGCGAAAGGAGCTGGCGGCGCGCTACGCGGAGCAGACCGGTCGCGACGTGACGCAGATCGTCTTCTACTATGCGTTTGGCCTCTTCAAAACCGCGGTGGTGTTCCAGCAGATCTACCTGCGCTACCAACAGGGGCTCACGCGTGACCCTCGCTTCGCGGGGCTCCTCATGGGGGTGAAAACCCTGGCCGCCCAAGCGCGTCGCGCCATCGATGCCGCTCGCATCTCCTTCTGACGCGGGCTCCATCTGATTCGCTCATCGGGTCCACTCATCGGGTCCACTCATTGGCTCCACTCATTGGCTCCACCAGGCGAGGAGGGTGACCGCCACGGCGAGCACGGCGATGGGCGCGGCCACCCAGAGAAGCACCGGGCGCCAACGGGCGGCGATGGGGGTGCCGGTCGCGTCGCAGTCGCGGCAGATGGCCCAGGTCTTGGCGCCGCGCTCCGTCAGCCGACAGCAATCGCCGCAGAGGGGCGCGTGGCACGAAGCGCACGGCCCCACCGCCATCGCGCCACAGTGTTTGCACGTCGCGACGGGATCGGAGGATGCGAGGCGAAGTCCTGCGGTCACGGCCCCGCAAACCCTGACACGCGATGCCCTCCACGTCGACTGCGGCTTGTCCGCGCGTGCCGCGAAGGCGACCATGTGCGCCGTGAAGTTCGACACCATCGCGGTGGCCACCGACTTTTCCGAGCCGGCGTGTCAGGCGCTGTCGCAGGCGGAGGCCCTGGCCCGGACGTGCGGCGCCGAGTTGGTGTTGGTGCATGCGTCGGGGGTCGACCCGAAGGGTGCGTACCTCTACGAGCTCGCGAGTCGTATCGACGAGCCCTGGCAAGCCTATCTCGACAGTACGCTCACCCACGCGCGGGAACAGCTTCGCGACCTCGAGGCTAGAGTCGCGGCGCGCGGCCATCGCACGCGCGCAGTCTTTGCGCCGGGGTTCGCCGACCAGGCGATCGTCGATGCGGTACGCGACGTCGGGGCCGACCTGCTCGTGGTCGGGACCCACGGCTACACGGGGGTGCAGCGTTGGATGCTCGGCAGTGTGGCGGAGCGTGTGGCGCGGCTCGCTCCCTGCCACGTGTTGGTGGTTCGGGGGGCGCCGGCCAGTTTTCGGCGCGTCCTGGTGGGCACGGACTTTTCGTCGGCTTCGGCCTCGGCGCTCGATGCGGCGCTCGCCCTGGCCGACGTTTCCGCGCGCATCGACGTCGTCCATGGCTACCATCCGCCGCCGGGTGCATCCGGGTCGGTGCCTCCTTGGGTCGAGCAGAGCCTTCGCGAGGGCGCCCGGGCCGCCGCCGAGGCGCTGCTGTCGACCCGACCGCGACAACGGATTCACCTCGATGTTGCGGCGGGGGCACCGGGCCCGCTCCTGCAAGAGCATCTCCGGGCGGAACGCCACGAAGCCGTATTTCTCGGGAGCCACGGCAAACGGGGCCTCCGTCGCATGATTCTCGGTAGTGTCACCGAGCACACCCTGCGCGCGGCGCCCTGCTCCGTCTTCGTGGCGCGCGCCTGATCCGGCCCTGAGCACGGCTTCGACAAGGACGTCCTCGCCCTTCCCCCGGTTGCCCGGGTCCCACCACTTGGCTCGAGACAGCCACCGAGCTCGACGACATCGACCGAGCGGTGCGCGCGGCTGGCCTGGCGCCCGAGGCTGCCGCCCCTCACTGGATCTGGGGGGCGCGCTGAAAGCGACGCCGATAGGCTAGGGGCGTAATCCCAAGCTCGCGAAGAAACGCCCGGCGGAGTAGGTCCGAGGTGCCGAACCCGCTGCGCTCGGCCACGGTTTCGACCCTGGCACCGGGCTGACCGAGCAAACCCTGGGCACGTTCGACGCGAACGCGACGGACGTAGCGTGCAGGCGTCTCCCCAACTTGGTTCTTGAAAACCCGGGCGAAGTGACGCGGAGACATGCCTGCGCGTTTGGCCAGCAAGGTGACCCGGTGGTCCTCCCCGGGACGCTCGACGATCTGAGCGAGCACGCGACGGATGGCATCGCACCCGGGCATCGGGTGCTGTAGCGCCGCGCTGAACTGGGACTGACCGCCGGGCCGATTCAAAAAGACCACCAGCATGCGCGCCACCGCCAGCGCCACTTCCTGCCCGTGATCCTGTTCGACGAGGGCGAGCGCGAGGTCGATGCCCGCGCTGACCCCCGCGGAGGTGTAGAGGGAACCGTCCACGACGTACAGGGCATCGGCTTCGACCACGACGTCCGGATGCCGCTCCTGCAGTTCGCGCACCGCCATCCAGTGCGTCGTAGCGCGCCGTCCCGCGAGGAGCCCCGCCTGGGCCAACACAAAGGCCCCCGTGCAGATGGACCCTATCCGCCGAGTGCGGGGTTCCCGGCGCCGAAGCCAGCGAAGAACCGCTGCATTGAAGGTCCGGTCGATGAAAGACAAGGCGCCCCCCACGAGAAGGGTATCGATGGGGCCCCGAAGCGTAGACAAAGGCGTGGCGCTGACGGTGACGCGACCTGCCATCAGCACGCTTCGCTCTGACGACACGATCCGTGTTCGGTACCCGTCCGCGCCGCCGCCGCGTGATCGAATGTGGTGTGTGGCGGCCTCGAAGACCTCCATTGGGCCGAAGAGGTCGAGGGCCTGAACCCCCGGAAGGGCGAGTAGGCACACCGTACGCGTGGACATGTCCCTACCCTAATCAGCCTCGCTGAGGGGAGGGGCTGGTTGGCACAAATCGACGTAAAGTTGTCATTTGTGCCACCCGCGCGCCCGATCACGCTCGGGGCATGGACCTGACCACGACACTAAGGTGCCCGAGCGCGGGATGGTTGCTCCTCCGGCTCATCGGCGAAGACCTGGGTCGGGCCGGCCGCTGGCTTCGCCATCTCCGAAGTCGCCAAGCCCCGCCGCCGGCCACCCTCGTCGCTCCCCCGGACACGCGCCTGGCAAAGGAAGCCCACGCGCTCGTCGGGAGACTGACGTCCCCCCATATCGCCGACCACTGCGCACGAACCTTTGCCTTCGGCGCGGCGCTCGCGAAGCTTCACCGAAGGCCCTACGATGCCGAGCTGTTGTACGTCGCGAGCCTACTGCACGATCTGGGGCTTTCGCATGCACACGCCGGCGACGCGCCCTTCGAGCTGCGCGGCGCGCAGGCGGCGAGGGGGTGGTGCATGGAGCAAGGGATGGCCCGAGATCGCGCCGACCGGGTCCATGAAGCCATCGCGCTGCACACATCGCTCGGCGTGAACGATCGCACGCCGGAGAGTCTCTACGTTCACCTCGGAGCAGGGGTCGACGTATTCGGATTTCACATCGAAGAGCTCCCGCGAACGGAAGTGGAGGCCATCCTCGAGGCTTGGCCGCGAGCCGACTTCAAGGAGCGCTTCATCGCCGACCTGGAAAAGGAAGCGGCCAACCCCAGGTCGCCGTTGCGAAACCTGTGGAGACTGGGTTTCGCTTCGAAGATCCGGTCGGCCCCCTTCGACTGACCCTCGTCTCCCTCGCGCAGCAGGCGGGCTCTGTGGTGCGAGCCGCGAGAGGTCGTGGCCGAACGTCCCGGGCGTGTCGGCACAGAACAAAAAAAAGCGGCGACGCAAGGTGGCGGGTCCTGCGTCGCCGCTCGGGCGGGGCTTTTCCCCACCACTCCTCGGAGCGAATTACTGCAGCAGCGTCAGCGCGACCTGGGGCTGCTGATTGGCCTGGGCCAACATCGACGTTCCCGCCTGCAGGAGGACCTGCGAGCGAGCGAGGTTGGCGGTCTCGACCGCGACGTCGACATCGCGAATGCGGCTGTTGGCGGCCGAGAGGTTGGTGCGAATGGAGACGGTGTTGGCAACGGAGATCTCCAGCCGATTCTGGGCGGCGCCGAAGTCGGCCCGCCGGGTCGATACGACCGAGAAGGCCGCGTCGATGGCGTCGATCGAGTTGCGGGCGTTGATGGCCGTGGCCCCCGAGAGGGCCGAGGCGTCGAGACCGAGGGCCACGAGGCTGATCCCGCCGAACGTCATGGTGATGGTGTCGGAGGTCGAGGTGTTGATCCCGACCTGGAAGTCGATGCTCGTCGAGGTTCCCGCGAGCATTTCTTTGCCGTTGAACTCGGTCGCTTCCGCGAGGCGGTCGATCTCTTCTTTCAGCTGTTGAAACTCGGTGTCGAGAAAGCCGCGATCGATATCGGTGAGGTCGCCGTTGGCCGCCTGCACGCTGATTTCCCGCATCCGGATGAGAATGCCGCTGATCTGGCCGAGCCCGCCCTCGGCGGTTTGCGCCATGCTGATCGCGTTGTTCGCATTGCGCTCGGCGACGGTGTAGCTGCGCACCTGAGCGCGCATGCTCTCGCTGATGGCGAGGCCAGCCGCGTCGTCGGACGCCACGTTGATGCGGAACCCACTGCTGAGTCGTTGAAACGACTTCGTCAGCGAGCCCTGATTCATGTTGAGGTTCTTTTGGGCCTCGAGCGACGCGATGTTGGTATTGATGGTGAGCGGCATGGGTGAAACTCCAGGGAGCGGGCGTCGTCGCGTAGCGGCGAGCAGCCCCGGGGGAGGCCCGTACGGCCTCGCCTCGCCTTCGAGTGTCGCAGGAGGCGTGCCATTCCCGCCGGGCGCGCGCTGCCCATCGGGACGAGACCGGGTCGCCGGGGTCGGTCAAAACGCGCAAGTTTCCGTGATTCATGAGATTTCCCCCGGGTCTCCGGTGGCGGGCCGGAGACGGATGCGGCGAGCGGGAAGCCGCCGCGCAGCGTGACCCGGGGGCGGCGTCGGGCGCGGCGCAGTCAGGCGCATGACAGACCGCCAATGCGGCGACGGGGTACCGCTCCGCCGCCTGAAAACGCGACCTAGGACCTCCTTGGGCCCCGTCTTGCGCGACCGAACGACACGGGGTAAGAGGGCGCGCTCGTGTGGGTACGACTCGACCCCACGCGCAGGAGAAATTCCGTGGAGAACTTTGTCACCTACACCCCCGCCGTGGCGGGCGTCGGCCTCGTCGGCTCGCTCATCCTCTACCGGGCGGTCGCAGCGCTGCCCGCCGGTACCGAGCGCATGATCGAGATCGCCAAGGCGATCGAGGAGGGCGCGATCGCCTTTCTCAAGCGCGAGTACACCTATCTCGCGGGCTTCGTGGCGGTGGTCGCAGGCCTTCTGTTTTGGGCGCGAGGGTGGCAGACCGCGGCGACGTTTCTGGCCGGTGCGCTCTGCTCCATCGCCGCGGGTACCATCGGCATGCTCGCCGCCACCAAGAGCAACGTCCGCACGAGCGAGGCGGCCCGCACGGAAGGTGAATCCGCGGCCCTCGGGGTGGCCTTCAACGGGGGCGCGGTGATGGGGTTGGCGGTCGCGTCGCTGGGCCTCTTGGGCGTCGGCGGCTTTGTCGTCTTCTTCCAGAGCCAAAACGACGCCAACTACTTCGAGTACATCTCCGGCTTCGCCATGGGCGCGTCCTCGATCGCGCTCTTCGCCCGCGTCGGCGGCGGTATCTACACCAAGGCCGCCGACGTCGGCGCCGACCTCGTCGGAAAGGTCGAGGCGGGCATCCCCGAGGATGACCCCCGCAACCCGGGCGTCATCGCCGACAACGTGGGGGACAACGTTGGCGACGTCGCCGGTATGGGCGCCGACATCTTCGAGAGCTACGTCGGCGCGATCATCGCGACGATCGCCATCGGCGCCACGATGACCCTCGCCGGGTCGCCTGAGGCCGACGCCCTCCTCCAGAAAATCGGGTCCGGTACGCCCGAAGCGGCCCGCACCGGCATGATGGCCCTCCCCTTGCTCCTCGCGGCCGGTGGGCTCGTGGCCAGCGTGGTCGGGATCTTTTCGATGACCATCTTTCGGAAGGGGAAGCCGTCGTCGGCGCTCCGCAACGCCGAGTTTCTCGCCGGCGGGCTCTTCCTCGGCGGGGCCTGGTTCATCGTCTCGGGTCTTGGCCTCAACTCCGGGGTGTTCTGGGCCGTGCTCGCGGGCACCATCAGCGGCATCCTGATCGGCCTCATCACCGAGTACTACACCGCGATGGGCCCGGTGTACCGCGTCGCCAACGCCTCGAAGACCGGGCCGGCGACGAACATCATCGCCGGCATGGCGGTCGGTCTCGAGTCGTGTGCGGCCCCGGTGCTGTTCATCGTGGCCGCCGTCTACCTCTCCAACGAGATGTGTGGCCTCTACGGCATCGGCATCGCGGCCGTCGGCATGCTTGCCACCGTCGGCATCACGATGAGCATCGATGCGTACGGTCCGGTCGCCGACAACGCCGGTGGCATCAGCGAAATGGCCGAGCTCGGACCCGAAGTCCGAAAGATCACCGACGGGCTCGATGCGCTCGGGAACACCACCGCCGCCATGGGCAAGGGGTTCGCCATCGGCTCCGCCGCCCTGACCGCGCTCGCCCTCTTCAGCGCCTACTCGCAGGCGGTCACGAAGGCGCGAGGTGGCGATCTCGCGCTCGAGATCACGGATCCCAAGGTGGTGATTGGCCTCTTCGTGGGCGGCATCATGCCCTTCCTCGTCGCCGCGCTCACCATGACGTCGGTGGGTCGCGCCGCCGGCGAGATGGTGGAGGAGATCCGCCGTCAGTTCCGCGAGATCCCCGGCCTGCTCGAGGGCAAAGAAGGGGTTCGACCCGACTCGGGCCGGTGCGTCGACATCTCCACCGCGGCGGCGCTGCGCGAGATGCTGCTACCCGGGGTGCTCGCGGTGGCGGTTCCGGCCGCGGTCGGGTTTTTCGTCGGGGCGGAGGCGCTCGGGGGACTCCTCGCTGGCGCCACCGTCGCCGGGGTGTTGCTCGCACTGATGATGTCCAACGCCGGCGGCGCCTGGGACAACGCCAAAAAGTACATCGAGAAGGGTGAGGTCGAGGGAGAAAAGAAGGGCGGCGACGCCCACGCGGCCGCGGTCATCGGCGACACCGTGGGCGACCCTTTCAAGGACACCTCCGGTCCCTCGCTCAACATCCTCATCAAGCTGATGAGCATCGTGGCCCTCGTCATCGCCCCCATCATCGCCTGAGCGGCGCCCCGAGGCAGCTCGGTATCCGGGTGCTGGTGCCTGCCCTCTACCGAGGTTGGAATGCCCGCCTTGGCCTCGGCGGGTGTGACGGAACGATCAGACCGTGACCGCCGCCCCCGCCCGGGTGGCGGCGCGTGATGCGTTCGGGTTCGGTCGTGGGAAAGGCCCTGCGTCACGCTGTCGGCGCCACGGGGCGTGGTTTGCGGGGGCGAGGTGAGCCGGGTGAAGGCAGCCTTGCTGGCGTTTGGCACACCAGCTGCAAGTATTGCGAGAGCGGCCGGGCCGCCGCGGGTATCTCATGTCACCTCTCGCCGTGCTGTGATGTCCAACGCCCTAGGTACGCGAGGCGCCGTGGCGAGCGTCGTTGCGGGATGGCTTTTCGGGGGAGCTGCCAACCTGGCCGCGGCCGATCTCCCCTCCGGCGACGAAGCCGCAGAATCCGTCGCGACGAAAGCGGCGAGCGATGGCGACGCGATGGTGATGGCCCGCGACGACCTTCCGCCCGCGCCGAAGGTGGAGCGGACGACCAAGCCTTCCGTCGAAGGGCACCCACACGTCATCGCGCCTTCCGAGATCCCCCCCGGGCACGCCTTCGACGTCATGGTCCGCCTTCCGTCGTCGATGACGTCGCTGGAGGACGTTCTCATTCGCGCCCAACGCAGCGACGCCGATGCGCCGCTTCGCGCGCTTCGCGTCCGGCGGGTCGGTACGCGCGCTTTCGCCGCTCGGGTTCCCGCGACCATGGTGGCTCCGCCAGGGCTCCGCCTCGTGGTGGAGCGACCCCGCGCGGAGGGCGAAGACGATGACGATGCCTTCGCGCGTCGTATCGCCACGGGGTTGGTGGAGGTGCCGACGGACGAGGAGCGGCTCGAACGCACTTGGATGATGTCCGAGATCCGCGCCGGCTTCGAGCACGTCGACTCGAATCGCTTCCGGGGGGACGACCATTTCTCTCGCGCGTGGGGGATGGGCTCCGTTCGCTTCGGGGAGCACGCTCTGCGGCGGGTGGGCGTCGGCTACACGTTCATACGGGCCGTGGTGAGAGGCCGTGAAGGGGGCGAGGTCCGGCCCGCGCGGGACACGCTCGCCGTCGCTTTTTTCGACGTCGAAATCGAAGCGCAACGGTTTCTTCGCCTTCATCTGAGGCCCATCCTCGGCCGGCGGGCCGATCGCGCGGCCGGCGGGTTGCGGGCGGGATTTAACATCGGCCCTGACCTCGGCACCCAATTCGAACTCGCAGCGGAAGTCATCGCGCATTGGGGGGGGCTCGCGATCGTTCGGGCAGACATCCTCGCTCTGAATCCATGGCGTTTTCGGATCGAGGGACAATTGGGCCGGCCTTTTGCGTGGATCTCCAACGACGCGGGCGGGTCGTCATTTTGGGGTCGGGGAACGGCGGAGGTGGGGTATCGGTTTCACCCCGCGGTCGAGACGTCGGTGCGCATGAGCGGACAGGGGCGCGGCGGGGACCACTTCGGCTTTGGCGCCGGGACGGGGGTGTCGCTTCGATGGTGATCGCCCGGGGGTGGGCCGTCGCGCTCGTGGCGTTCGCGGTGACGTCAGGCCCGAGGAAAACGCGCGCAGAAGTGCCCTCCGACGCGGTCGGGTCGCCGAACTCGGAGGGGGCGCTCGGCCTCGAACCGATCGAGGCCGAGCACACGCCTCCCCGGGTGGTCGTCGCGGGGGAAGCGGTGTCGCTCGAAGTCCGTGTCCGCGGCCCGGGTCCTTCGGTGCGCCGTGCGTTTCTCTGGCTGGAAGGTCGCGGAGAGCAGGCCATGAAACGGGTCGCGGAGGGGGTCTTCGAGCTTGCGATCGACACGCGTCCCGAGACGAACGGACTCGCCTACGCCATCTATGTCGTCACCGACGATGACCGTGAGGTCGCGGCGTTCGCCTCTCGGGACGAGCCGTACCTCGTATGGGTCCGTCCCGACCCGGCGGCGGCGCCCGCGCTCCTCATCGAGCGTCGGCCGCACTTCGTCGACCTCGACGTCGACGGAAGTCCCTCCGTGACCCGCGGGAGGTCCGCGGGCGATGGCCCGGCCGACGTCTTCTGGCGCGCCCACGCCGGGTATCGGTACCGCGTTCCTCGCGGCGCGCTCCGGCACCTCGGCCTGACCTTCGAGCTGATGCGATGGCAGGACGAAGGTTCGGCGCGAGCGCGAGGGTATCAGCTCGCTCGTGGCGAGCTTTCGCTGGCGTTTTGGCGCTACGGTCAGATCGACTTGCGTCCCGCCATCGGCTTCTTCCGCGATGACGTCGTGGGCGGGGGAGAGGTCGCGCTGCGGTTCGGCCCTCGCGAGGGCGGAGGTTTCGCCTTCGGGGCCGACCTGCTGAAGGGGGCCGCCAGGCGCGTCTTCGGTCGGTTTGCGTCCGGCGCGCTCGGGCCACGGATGCCGTGGCTGCGGCTGGGTACGACCTTCGTGGTGACGGACCGACCGCAGGCCGGGCGGTGGCGCTTCGAGGCCACCGCCGACGGGAGGGTCGACATCGGCGAGGGCTATTCTCTACGCGCCCGCGCGGGCCTTCAGTCGCGGACCTCGGGGGCCGTGGCACCGCTCTTCGGCGGAGGGCTGGACGCCTCGTTCTAGCGAAGGGGACTCGGGTGAGGTCCGGGTGGAGGGGGACCGGTCCGTGCGTGGACGCTCTCGGCCCGGCCGTGGTAGGACCATCCAAACGAGCGGCCGACGTTCACCGCTCACGACCTGACTTATGCCAACGCCGTTGGCCTCGGCCTCACGAGAGGCCACGCCCACATGACCGTCGACGACCTCGACTTCAGTCCTACGACCAGAGAGCTCAGCTCCTCCGAGCGCCCCCCTCCGCGTTCTGATGCGGTGGCGGCGAAACGGTACCAAGTCGTCTTCGATCCCTCGTCGATCGACCCCGACGTGCGAAAGGTGGTGCGACGCCTCACGCGGTACGGGCACGAGGCCTATCTCGTGGGCGGCTGCGTGCGAGACCTTTTGCTCGCGAGGAGGCCCAAGGACTTCGACGTCGCGACCAGCGCGCACCCCGAGGAGGTCCGGGCGCTCTTCCGCAACTCGCGCATCATCGGGCGCCGGTTCCGGCTCGTCCACGTGATGTTTCACGGACGCAAGGTCATCGAGGTCGCGACCTTCCGTCGAAGCCCCAGCAAGAGCGAAGAGGGCGAACTGATCCGAAACGACAATGCCTTCGGTCGCGCGGATGAAGACGCCCTCCGTCGGGACTTCACCATCAACGCCCTGTTCTACGACGTCGAGAACAGCCACATCCTCGACTGGGTCGGCGGGATGCGCGACATCCGGAAACGACTCGTGCGCACGGTGGGGGATCCCGAGGTCCGCTTCCACGAAGACCCCGTACGGATGCTCCGCGCCGTGAAGTTTGCCGGTCGACTCGACCTGGGTCTGGAGCCCAAACTGTACCAAGCGCTCGAAGCCTGTCGCGACGAGCTCCAACTCTCGGCGCGGCCGCGGGTCGCGGAGGAAATCTTGCGTTTGCTGCGCGGCGGGCAAGCCCGTCGCAGCATGTACATCGCGTGGGAGACGGGGGTGCTCGACGTCCTGTTGCCCGAGCTGGCGGCCCTGCTCTACGACGCGGAGGGTGACGATACGGCAGGGGCTCGGATCTGGGGTCAGCTCGCGTTCATCGACGCCTGCCACGAGGCGGGCCGGCCCCTCGACGACACCGTCCTGTGGACGCTCCTCCTGCTCGAAGCGATGAAGGAGGCTTGCGAAGGTCAACGCGACCGCACCCGCGCCGTCGGCGACTTTCTCGACGGTCTCATCGAGCGGCTCGCCATCACCCGCCGGTGTGCTGACGGCATGCGTCGCATCGTGAGCGCGCTCCCCCGTATCGAAGCCGGCCGGCCCGGTCGTCTCACCCGGTCCGAGACGTTCTCTCTCGCCCTCGACGTGGCGGAAGCCGATCTGAGGTCCATGGGCGCATCCACCGCCGAGGTGGCGGCGCTCCGGGAAGCACACGCGGAGACGAAGCGCGATCGGCCTCGCCCCCGTCGTCGTCGGTGACCGGTCGCGGCGCGCGGCCGACGGCTCGACTTTACGGCGCGGAGGCACCAAGCTCGACGCATGGGCACTCGGGCGATGCGGACCGCGGCATGGGTCGTGGGCATGACCGTCCTCGCTTCGACCGCGGCCTCCGTTGCGTTTGCCGAGCGGCGGGCGCCCATTCTGCACGAATTCCTCAAACCGAATCTCGCGGAGGACATCGACTTTTCGACAACCCGTGCGGCGGGCCAATTGCCGGTGGCGGTGCGGACGCCCAGCGGTCTCATCGCGCCCCCTGACGTGCGTCGCACGCCCGACCCCGACCGGGTCTACCAGCGTGCGACCGGGCCCAACGGCGGATTCGAGTTTCGGCCCGACCGAGATACCCGCCGTCCGGATGTGGAGCGGTACGACGACCCGTTCACCCCGAACCTGACGCCTTTCAAACGCACCTACGCGTACGATGGCGTGCGCGAGGACTATTCCCTCTACGTACGGGGAGGGCCGCCGGCCGCGCTCGAAGTCGGAGGGGCGGCGACCGACGAAGACGATCGCTTCTTCGCCGACCTCTCCGTCGCGCTCACCCCGGGCGCGCCGGTGCGCATTCCCACGGTGGGGCCCGATGCCCGCATTCTGAGTGCGGTCCGTCGACCCGACGTGCCTCTCGAGTTCCTCGTAGACAGCGCCGGCAACTGGTTCGTCCAGGGCGAGCAGAGTCGCCGCATTCGGCTCGTCCTCGACATCGCCGTCGAGAGGGAGGTCTTCGCCAGTGAGTACGCCGACGTCGCTTGGTCGGCGCTCCCGCGGGTTCCGCTTCAGCCGGCCGAACACCGCCGCGCTTTCGAAAAAGTCCGAGGGGCGATCGGGATCTCCCGCGCCACGATGTCACCGCGCGCGGTCGTGATCGCCATGGTCGAGTACTTCCGCTCGTTCACGCCGAGCGACGAGCCGCCGTCGGGCCAAGGCGACATCTACGTCGACCTCGCCCTGAGTCGCAAAGGGGTGTGTCGGCATCGGGCCTTCGGGTTTCTCGTGACCGCCCTCAACATCGGCATCCCCGCGCGACTCATCCACAACGAGGCCCACGCTTGGGTGGAGGTCCGCGACCACGAGCGATGGCACCGAATCGACCTCGGTGGCGCTGCGCTCGATCTCGACGAGGATGTCTCGCTCGAGCGTCCCCCCCACGTGCCGCCACCCGACCAGTTCGCCTGGCCCACCGGCCGCGACTCCGGAGCCGATCTCGCGCATCGCACGCGGGAGGAGGCGCAGGAGCGGAGCGCCGCGTCCGACGCCTCAGAAGGAGGGCGGTCGGGAACCGGCCCGAGGGAGGCGGAACGCTCCGGTCGGAACGGCGCGGGGGACGACGCGGATGACGCCGAGATCGACCCCTTCGCTCCCCCGGACCCCGACGCACCCTCGTCGGCGGGAGAGCGCCCCGAGACCGCGCTCACCATCGACGAGATCGACGCGGACATTTTCCGTGGACTTCCGGTCAAGATCCGAGGCCAGGCGACGAGCAACGGGCAACCCTGCGCGCGGCTGCGCGTCGACATCATGCTCAGCCTCGAAGGGGAGCCCGACGACCTGCGTCTCGGATCGCTCAGTACCGATGAGAAGGGCCGTTACGCCGGCGAAGTGGTCGTTCCGGGGGGCATCCCGGTGGGCGACCACGAACTCTCCGTCGCCACCCCAGGCCATCAGCGGTGCGGCCGCGGCGTCGCTGACTGAGTCCCCCGGCTGAGTCCCCCCGGCTGGGACCGACCCTCCGCTACCGGCGCGCGTGTGCGGCCGCGAATTTGGTTGCGCCGAGGCGCGCGCTCGCCGAGCCGAGCTCACGGGCGGCACGAAGGTCGATGGCTTCGCTCGGACCTCGGCGACGCGCGTACAGCTCCATGGCGCGGAGGCATCGGCCTCGAGCCTGGTCTTCCCGCCCGCGGAGTTCATCGACGGTGGCATTGAGCCATAGGGCGCGCGCGAAGGCCGACACGGCATCCACCCCGCGGAGCTCACCCATGATGCGCGTCGTCGGCCAGTCCGACCACCCCTCGAGACCGGCGAGAGGGGCGGTCGCAGCTTCCAGGGCCGCCGCGGCGTAGCGCTCCGCGCCCTCGAGATCCCCCGCATCGAGGCAGGCCACGCCCGCGACGACACAACGGTCAGCGTCGGCGTCCGCCTTCTTCGGAGTCATCACCACAGCTTAGCAGGGCGGATCGCGTGGCGCCGCCTCGGCATGGGCCTCACCTGATGGTTGGCACTTCGTAGATCGGCTTGACGTCGGCCCCCCCTGCGAACGCATAGGAGCCAGCGCTACCGTAGCCGTAGGCCACCACGCCGAAGGGCTGCGTCCCTTGGAGCCCGTGAACACCTTCGTCGAGGGGGCAGCGGCGCGACTCGTAGTTCACCCCGTCCACGGTGCCCGCCGGAGTCACGACGCAGTTGGTGGGCGCGGCTCCGTCGATCGTGACGTCACTTCCCACCTCGGCCGCGAGCACGACGTAGTTGGCGCTCCACGAGCCAGGCGTGAGAATGATGTACTCGGTTCGGTACTGCTCGACCGGGGGAAACACCGTCATCGCGGGATCGCCTGTCTTGGCGCCATCGATGCGATCTTGGCTGACGAGGTACTGCCCCACCATCACCGGTTTGTCCGCCTCGACGACCACGTCCTCTTGCGTCCACGTGCTCACGACCTGGCCGGGCTCCAGCGTGAAGGTGTCGAAGGGAGGGGGGAGCGACGTGGTGACCTGGGTCGTCTCGGCGGGGGCGATGAACCGAAGCACATCGGGCTCGGGCCACGACCCCGTGGAGCGGATCGGGCTCCGCGTGATCACGTACTGGTTGCCCACCGCCTCGGCGGGGAAGAGCTGCTCTTCGAGGTGGTCGAGGCAGCACGTATCGTCCGGGTCCCACCCTGGGTACGCCGGGATGTCGACGGGACCTGGCACCGACGTCGTCTCGACCCCACTGAACACCGCCACCGGCTTGTCGGAAGTCACGAGGGTGCCGGTGAGGTCGGCGATGGTCGCGGGGTCATCCTGAAAGGTGCCGTCGTCCGTCTCGAGGTTGAGCACGTCGAAGGGGCCCAGCGTGACGGTAATGGTGCCGCCGGCGTCGGTGGCGGCGATGGGCGGGTTGCCCTTGATGCGCCAACTCGGACGTACGCTCACGCTCGTGTTTTCCTGCGTCCCCACGATGGTGACCGCGGCCCGGTCGGCAAAGGGCAACAGGGGCGGAAAAGGCACCGGATGCCCGGCTTGCCACCCCATGACGCGGTAGACGGTGCCGAGCGCATTGGTCGGCAGCAGCAACGAGGCGTCGTTCGAAAAGGCGTTTTCGAAGACGTTGTACTGATAGACGACGATCGGGGCGCTGGAGGTGATCCGGTACGCGCGCGACGACAGACACGTTCCCGGGGCCGCGTAGTCGTTGGGTTGAGCCCCGCAATCGATCTCCCGAGTCGGCAGCACCACGGCCCGCAGGGTGCCCGGGTCGACGGTGAAGTTGTCGACCGTGACCACCGCGAGGGGCTCGCCCGGGTTGCCGTCATTCATCTCGATGGTGACGTTGGCCGGTGACGGGCTCGCATTCGAGATGGCGATGCCCCACGGGGCGCCGGCCGGGTCCACGAGCGCATCGACCTGGTCCATGTCGACGGCATAGAACTGGCATCCGATGTTCGACGGTTGGTCTTCGGCGACCTCGCACGCCTGGCGACACGAGCCTTCGGAGCAAACGTCGCCCACGCCGACGTCGCAAGCCTCGGCGACCCCAGGGTCGACGGTTCCGTCGGGGCGACACGCGTGAACCTCGTTGCCGACGCACACCCAAGTGCCCGGGACGCAGTCGACGCACCCGAGCTCGTCGTCACAGGCCGATTCGCACACCGAGGGGGGGCCGGGCACGTCGTTTTCGCACGGCGTGTACTCGAGGCCGTCGCAGCCACCGCAGCGCGGTCCGTCCTCTCCGCCCACCCCGCCGCTCGGTCCGCCCGCACCCCCGCCGCCGCTGCCGGTGATGATGTCGCTGTCGGTGCTCGCCGAACAGCCGTACCCCGTCGTGAGGGCCAAAAACCCCACGGCCGCGCCCGCGACCACCAACCCCATCGTCCGCATGGCGCGGCAAGTTAGGGCATCGGGCGGCGCCAGAGGGGACCGAATTCGTCCGGGCGAGAACTTTCAGATTGTTTCAGCGGCAGGGGTTCGCGGGTAACTCCGCCGTGACGCGCGACGTACGTCGCGACATGTCCCCCCCCAGCGGTCTGTCTTTGGTCGCCATCGCGCCTCCGCCCCGGGCCTCCTGGCGGTGGCGCCGCGCGCTCCCGACCCTCATCATGGCCTTGGCCCTCGTAGGTTGCTCCCGTGCGACGACCACGGCCCCCTCGTCGTCGACCTCCCGCGACGCCACCGTCTCGCCACGGTCGCCATCGGCCGGGCCCGGGCCCGCCGCCCCCGCCGCCGCCGCGGACGGCTTCGCGGTGATCGAGGTGTTCACTTCCGAAGGGTGAAGCAGCTGCCCTCCCACCGACGCGGTCGTGTCGGACGTAGCCCGCGCCCAAGAGGCTTCTGGTCGGCCGGTGTACACGATTCAGTGGCACGTCGATTACTGGAACTACCTCGGATACCGAGACCCGTTTTCCCATCCCGACCACGCGCGCCGGCAGCGGGCCTACGCCCGCGCGGCGGGCCGGCGAGGGGTCTTCACGCCGCACGTCCTCGTCAACGGCGAGACGTTGCGGCCGGTCTCCGCCGCGCGCCTGCGGTCGGCCATTGACGATGCGATCGACGAAAGCCGCCCGCGGGCGGCCCGTATCGTCCGTTTCGATTACGACGCGAGCGCATCTCGTCTCCAATACGAGACGACCGATGCGGGTGATGTCGCCCTCGAGTTGCTCGTCGTGCTCGTCGAAGACGACCTGTCCTCCGCCGACATCCCCCGGGGGGAAAACGCGGGTCGCACGCTGCACCACCATGGCACCGCCCGATGGTGGACCACGTTGGCCCCGGGCAACGGCAGCGTGTCGGTCGACAAAATCCCATCCCCCGTCGACCGCGCGCACGCCCACTTCATCGCGGTGCTGCAGGAGAAATCGACCCGCCGCTTTCACGCCGCCGTCCGACGCGACATCCCCTGACCGGTGAGCGCAGCAGGCTTGCGTGGGCTCGGCCGCCGCGACGACGATCAGCGATGACGGGCGCGGGTGAGGTGACGGATGGCGTCAGACAGGCCCTGGAGGGTGAGGGGAAACATTTCGTAGACGCGACGAAGCTCATGCACGGTCCCGCACCAGTATCGAGGCGGGTCGGGGTTGAGCCACACGGTGCGGCGAAAGTGCTCTTCCAGCCGCATGAACCAACCGTAGGCGGTGACCACCTCGTCGCGTTCGTGGTGCGCGGCGCGGTACCAAGGCCCGTCGGTATGGAGCTCTCCGGGGTGCATCGCGGCGTCACCGACCACGATGAGTTGGTACCGGTCACCGTCGTGGAGACGCATCAACTCGGACAGGGGCACCGGGTCGGCGAAGCGCTCCGTCTCGAAGACCTTCCCGTAGACCGCGTTGTGAAAGTAGTACGTCTTGAGCTCGCGAAAGTTGGTGGCCCGCTTGGCGGCGCTGAAGAGCTCGCTCACCACACGCACGTGCGGGTCCATCGAGCCGCCGACATCCATCATCAAAATGACCCGCACGTTCGGTCGTCGCCGCGGACGCGTGACCACTTCGAGTTCCCCGGCGTTCCGAGCCGTCGCATCGATGGTGGCGTCGATGTCGAGCTCCTCTTCGAGCCCTTCGCGGACGTAGCTTCGCAGTTTGCGGAGGGCGACCTCCATTTGACGCAAGTCAAGGGTGATATCGTCGCGATAAGGCCGGTACTTACGGGCGTCGGCGACCCCGATCGCGCTTCGGCCGCCGCCCCCCCCAACCCGAAGCCCCGTCGGATGCGCGCCCCCGGTCCCGAAGGGGCTCGTGCCTCCGCGGCCCACCCAATGATCGCCGCCCTGATGCCGCGCCTTTTGCTCCGCCAATCGTTGGGAAAACATCTCGCGCAAGGTCTCGAGGTCGAGCGCCTCCAGCAGCGCCCGGTCCTCGTCCGACAGCTCGAGCTCGGGGGCGGGATCGCGGAGCCACGCCAGCACCTCGTCGGTGACGACAAACGCCGTCTGCTCGATGCCCCGAAAGAAGGCGCCAAACGCTTCGTCGAACGCATCGAGCTCGGTCTCCCGGTGCACGAACAGCGCGCGCGCGAGGTGGTAGAAGGCATCGAGCGAACTCTCGTGCAGCCCCGCGTGCAGCGCCCGCCCTAGCGCGTTGAGCTCTGTGGGGCCCACCCGGAGTCGGCGTCGCCGTAGCTCGTACACGAAGGGAACCAACAAGCCAGGCACGGGAGAGAAGGTAGCACCGCCGATGGAACGACCGCGAGCCAGGGGGTGACTTGGTCCGTTCGGAGCGCCCGCGGCGCCGCGGGAACATGGCCTGGGGCTACGGGATATGGCCGCGGGAAGGCCCATCGGGAAGGTCGGCGTAGAGAAGCTCGAGCGAGAGCCGGGCCACTGTCGCGCTCGTAGGCCAGATACTGTGCGTAGGAAAAGCGGTGTCGCGAGCGCGCGGGACCCGTCGTGCGGGAAGCCTGGCAAGCGGGGCGTGGAGAAGCCAGGGGTTCCGTGCCGATGCGAGCGGGGTCGCGTCGCGTTACGCCGCCGTCGTGGCGACGTGAACGCGGATGAGACCCTCCTCCGCCGGCACGCCGAGGCGGATCGGAAAGCCGTAGTGGCCCGTCCCGCGGTGGACATAGAGGCGGTTGTCGTACTGGGCCCAAAAGCCGTGGTCGGGCGAGCGGGTGAACAGGCTCACCGCCGTGCCCGGCAAACCCAGGCTCACCAAGCCGACCTGGCCTCCGTGGGTGTGCCCCGACAGCACGAGGTCGGCCTCGCCCGCGGGAACGTGGCGGAAGGCCCCCGGATCGTGGAGCAAGAGGATGCGGAGGTGCCCCGCCCGCCGAGGATGGGCCTCGAGAAGACGCTGGAGGTGCGCTTCGCGGTCCCGCCAGCGAAAGTCGGCGCCCACGATCTGCACCGGCCCGACGTCGGTGTCGAAGGTCTGGGCGTCGTCGATGAGCAGCACCGCCCCGACGTGGGCGAGGGCGGCCTTCACCGTATCGGGGGCTTCGTGGTCGTGGTTGCCGAAGCAGGCGACCACGGGGCCCGAAAAGTCGCGCATCGGTTCGAGGGCGCCCTTGAGCACGGAGGGGTCGGACTGCGACTCCATGGTGAGAAAATCGCCGGTCAGCAGGATGAGATCGGGCGCCCGCGCGACCGCGCGGGTCACGATCCGTCGCAATCGCGCCTGCGACATGAAGGGTCCGAGGTGGGGGTCGGTGATCTGGGCGATGCGCAGCGGGCGGTCGATGCGGTGGTCTCCGTGGGGGTGGCGACCGAGGGGCTCGACGGAGGGGACGTCGCCCACGACGAGGTCCACGTCGCGGCGGCGGCTCGTGAGCGCTTGCCCGAGGCCCACGGCGGCGAACGCGTAGCCGATCCACCACCACCCCGGATGCCACCCGAAGGCCGCTCCGATGGCGAGAGGAAAGCTCAACAGCGTACCGGCCCCGTACCAGGCCTCGGGCCAACTGATGAGCCATCGGTACGGGAGCGGCTTCATCCGCGGTCGAACGAGCGCGAGCGACCCCACGAGCGCGATGCCGTGGAGTCCGATGAACCCCCACCCGAGCCGCGGGTCGGCGTGGCGCGCGTGGCTGTACATGCCCCAGGCACACAGTCCGAGGATCGTCCACAGGACGGCCCGGAACCGCGCGAACATCCGCGACCGAAGCCGGCTTGCCGCGACGACGAGCACGCCCGAAAGCGCCAGCCCGAGGGCGAAGACGTAGGTCGGAGGGGCAGGAGGCAACGGCACGGACGAAACGTGGTCTAGCCCGCCGCGGGCGCGGGCGCCGCTTTCCGACCCCGCCACAGAAGCAGCGCCGGGGCGAGTCCGAAGAGGCACGTGACCAGGTTGGCCATGAGCCCGAGCACGGCCAGCTGCCCGAGCGACTTCAGGCCGAGGTGGTCGGCGAGCAACATCGCGCCAAACCCCATGGCGGTGGTGATGAGCGCGCCCGCCACCGACATCCCGCTCTCGGCCAACTGGGCCGCGGCGTCGCCCGCCCCGTCGAGCCGCGTGACCAGATGCACGCCGCCGTCGACGCCCGTCCCGAACAGGGCCGGCACCATGACGATGTTCAAGTAATTCAGCGGCAGCCCCGCCGCGCCGGCGATGCCGAAGGTGATGGCCAGCGAGATGGCCGCCGGGGTGATGGCGAGCAGCGCCTGCCGGAGGTCACCCAACAGCGCCAACAGGGTCAAGAAGACGAACACCAGGGTCCCCAGCAGCACCGGGGGCGCCTCGCGCTTCACCAAGTCGAAGATGTCGGCCATCACCATCGCCGCGCCCGCCACCGAAACCGGTGTCCCGTCCGCGAGTTCGGTCGCGCGCAGCTGGCTGGCGAACAGGCTCACTTCGTCTCCTTTCGAGAGGCTGAAGGCCGGGAAAACGAGGACGAAGCTGGTGCCGTCGGCGCCAAAGAACTTTCGTCGTACCGCGACGGGGAGGTCGTCGCTTCCGAAGGGGGGGATCTCGACCATGCGCTGCAACTGCTCGAATCGATCGCGCTCCTCTCCTTTGAAATCTTTCGGCTTTAGACTGCGAATGCGACGCTTTACGGCCTTCAACTCGTCGTACTTCGCCGCCTGGTTGGCCGCGACCGTGTCGCCGCCATTGGCGATGATGTCGATTTTCGACTGTTCTCCGAGGGCCTCGTGTCGTTGGCGAAGCGCTTCCGCGACGGCCGTGTCTTCTTCGGCCGAGCGAGACAACACGACGACGGGCGTCTGTGAATGACCGAGCAACCCGTCGATGGTCGCGTCCATTTTGAACGAGGGAAGAGAGCTCGCGGTCAACGCCCGGAAGTCCCAATTGAAGCTCGGCCGGGGGAGCACGAAGCTGCAGACGACAGCGAGCACCGCGAAGACCGAGACGAGCTTTCCGGAATGGCCCCGCAAGAGCGTCGCCAGAGGATGGCCCGCCCGGGCAAAGCGGGACGATGGCTGCCAACCGCGCGACAGGGCGACGCCCAACAGCGCGGGCAGACACGTGGTGTACGCGAGCACGCACAAGGCGATGCCCGCGGCGGCCAGGAGCCCGAATTCGCGAAACGCGCGGAATTCGCTCACCCCGAGCCCGGCAAACCCGACGATGGTCGTCAAGGCGGCGACGCTGACTGCCCTTCCCGTTTGGCCGAACGCAATGCGGACCGCCTCTTCGGCCGGTCGCTCGGGATCGTACTCGGACAGGAAGCGACCGAGGAGATGCATCCCGTGATCGATTCCGAGGCCGAGCAGGATCGCGCCGATGAATGCGGTGAGAATGTGAAGGTTGTCGAACGCGAGCGCGCCCACGGCGTAGGTCCAGACCAAACCGAGGACGAGGGGGAGCATGACCATGGCCACGGCGAGGAACCGTCCGAAGTGAACCGCCATGTAGCCGAGAACGAGCAGGAGGGAGACGATGGTGGCGAGCTTCAGGTCCGACTCGATCATCGTTTGCTGGTCGACCTTCTTGGTGAAGTTGCCGCCGTAATCGATACGAGGTGAGCCGTAAGGGGTCAGGTCCATGCCCCCCACCACGCGTCTGACCTCGGCGAGAATCTGCTTGGCGTACGCGAGATCGGTGGACGACGCGGCCGGCTTGGCGAGCACAACGATGCGCCGCGCCTCCTCGTCGATGTAATAGTCGCCGGTCGTCTGCGCCTTCATCCAGCCACTGCCGCTCCGACCCTCGTACTTTTTCTCGATGTCGGAAAAGTCGATAGAAGGAGGCTCTTGGTCCTCCAGCTCGCCCAGCGGGTCGTAGAGGCTGTTTCGCTTGGCCACTTCGAAGTCGGCGCGCGCGTCGATGCGACGCCGCATTTCCTTCACGTCGGCCAGGTCGAGGTAGTAGGCGGCCCGATCCTCGAAGAAGTCTCGCGGCCGACGGTACTCGACGTACGACACGCTCTCGAGCGCGGTCAGCTTGGGTACCAATGCATCCGCGAACCCTCGGAGCTCATCGGGCGAGGCGCCTTCGGCCATGACCGCGACGTAACCGACCCCGCCGAACTTCTCCTTGAGCTCGTTGACGTCCTGAACGCTCTGAAACGACGGAGGGAGCAGTTCGGCGAGGTCGGCGCTCACCCGCAGGTTGCGCATGGCGAAGAGGGCGCCGGCCGTGGCGACCAGCACGACGACTCCGGTTCGTGCGCGCCGGTGAAAGCAAACCAAGGCGAGGTGCGCGAGAACGCGTTCGACCGATGCGGTGAAGCGTTGCGCGAGACCTCGTGGTTCGGGGTGGGCCGCGTCGGAGGGTGAACGTCTCGTATCGCTCATAGTGCGAGGGCCTCTTCGATGATTTCTCCGCTGAGGTCCGTCGGAAGTGTCCTCACCCGGAGAAGCTCGAGCAGCGTTCTCCCCACATCCTCGGCGCGGGCGGTGGCGACCTCCATACCTCGTGCGGTACCCGGGCCGGTGAGAATGTAAGGAACCCGCATCTGGTCGGCGCGAAGACCCCCATGGCCGCCGCGGTAGTTGCCCACCACCGCTTCGTAGTCGCGGCCGAAATCGTAGAGCGGCGCCGCCAGCAGCACCATGTCGCCGACGTCTTCCGTACGAAAGAGACGCGCGATGCGGACCACCCCGTCGGGGAAGGCGCTCGCGTGTGTCGCTTCGAGCCACGCGCGGGCGGAATGTCCCTCGCCGTCGAGGAGGCGACGGGCCGCGGGGTCCGCGACGTAGCCCAAGGGGTCGGCGCCGCCGGTCACTCGGTAGCGAAATCGGTTCGGCGCGACTTCGTCGATCATCGCCGAGCCCCGGTCGCCATCGACGTGGACGACGCCCCGGGCTTCTCCCCGGGACAGCACGTGGTCGATGCCGGGCTCCGCCAGCATGGCGTCGATCAGGTCGACCTCGGTGCCGTCGGCGCGGGTAAATCGCCGCAGCTCGGACGCCGGCTGGCGTCGGCGCCACGCTTGCTGGGTGTCGTCGACGGCGTGGTCGCGGACGTACACGTAGAGGAGCAGGTTGCCGTTGATGACGGTGATCACGTCGTAGGGGGCGTACGTTTCGATCGGCTCGTCGAGGTTGACGCTGAGAAACTTCGTGGCTTCCCCGCGGAAGGCCGAGAGCGCGCAACACCGGCGAAAGACCTCGCGCATGTCGAGGTTTTGGGCCACGTCTTCGACGCCGTGGTCACTGATCACCGCGTAGATACGATCATCTTCCTGGCCCAACCGTGCGCTTTCTTCGCGGTAGGCGCCGATGAGGCGGTCGAGGTCGCGCAGGATTTGGCGGTAGCCCTCCGTGGTGCCGTGGACGTGCTGGTAGCCGTCGGGACTCGTGAGCGTGATCCACTGGACTTTGGGTCGGCGGGCCAAGTCGTCCATCGCCGTCGCCATCACCCGGCGCTCGGCCCCAACCCAATCGGGCGCCAGTTCGTCTCCGACCCCGGGTACGGCCCGGAGGCCATCGCTCAGCCACCACTGGCCTTGGTACTTGGCGAGGCTGAAGCTGAGGCCGAACTTCGTATCGGTCTCGACCCCGCGATTGGCGTAGCAATTGATGCTGTGGCTGTGTTGGTGCCCGAAGTGTTCATAGACGGTCAACGGCTCGGGAATGAAATCCTCGTTCATCCGGCCGCTCGTGAGCCCCACGTACGCGCGGAAGCCCCCGGCCTCGCGGTCGGCGTCGAACCAGCGCAACCCCAACACCCCGCTCAGCGCCGCGTCGTGGCCGGTGATGAACGGATAGAAGCCGTAGCCGGTCATACTGGGGAACGATGCGATGCCGTTTCGAACGTAGACGCCTTCCGCGATGAGCCGCTGCATCGTCGGCAAGTGCCCCGCCGACAACTCTTCCTCGAAGACGCGTTGTGAGAGTCCGTCGATCAGAAAGAAGGTGACGTAGGGCGGCGAGGCGGGCGCCCGCTCGACCGGGCCACGGGATGAATCAGCCGCGAGCAGCGCCACCGCCAGCGCGGCGGCGACGCCGACCCGTTGGCGACGCCTCGTTCGGGAGCGAGCCACGGGCTCAGGCGTAGTACTCGTGACCGAGGTGGCTGATGACGTCGTCGCCCATCATCCAGCGGAGGGTGTTCTTGAGCTTGGTGTGCTGGATGAAGAGGTCGTGCTCGGGATAGAGCTCGGGCGCGTGGACGGGGCTCTTGAAGTAAAAGCTGAGCCACTCTTGAATGCCGCTGAAGCCGGCGCGCTGCGCCAAGTCCATGAACAGGGCGAGGTCGAGCACGATGGGGGCGGCGAGGATCGAGTCCCGACAGAGAAAGTCGACCTTGATTTGCATCGGGTATCCGAGCCAGCCGAAGATGTCGATGTTGTCCCAGCCCTCCTTGGCGTCGCCGCGGGGCGGGTAATAATTGATGCGAACCTTGTGATAGAGGTCGCCGTAGAGTTGCGGGTAGGTCTTCGGCTGAAAGATGTGGTCGAGCGCTCCGAGTTTGCTCACCTCTTTCGTCTTGAACGACGCGGGGTCGTCGAGGACCTCGCCGTCGCGGTTGCCGAGAATGTTGGTCGAGAACCACCCCTGTACGCCGAGCATGCGCGCCTTGAAACCGGGGGCGAGAATGGTCTTCATCAGGGTCTGGCCCGTCTTGAAGTCACTGCCCGCCAGGGGGACACCGTTTTTCTGGGCGAGCGCCACCGCCGCCGGGAATTCGATGCTCAAGTTGGGCGAGCCATTGGCGTAGGGCACCCCTTCTTGAATACAGGCCCAACCGTACAGCTGTGAGTTGCTGATCGCGGGGTCGTCGTCCCGCAGCCCTTTTTCGAAGGCCTCGATGCTCTGGTGGACCTCGGTGGCCTCGACGTAGATTTCCGTCGAGCCGCACCACACGGCCACCGCGCGCGTCAGGCCGTGCGCTTCCTTGAAGGCGCGGATGTCGGCGCGGAGCTGATCGACGAGCTCAGCCTTGTTCGTCGCCTTTTTGGTGTGGGTACCGTTGAGTCGTTTGACGTATTGGGGATTGAAGGCGCCGGCCATCGCCTTCACTTGGCTCAGCTCGTCCTTGATCGGCTCCAAGTGGCGGGCTTCGAGCACGTTGGCGTGGGTGGCGGAGGCGTACGCGTCCTCGGGAAAGATGTCCCACCCTCCGAACACGAGCTGGTCGAGCTTGGCCAAGGGCAGGTAGTCGCGGATCCATGGGGCTTTGTCTTCGGTCCGCTTGCCGAGGCGAATGGTGGCGCACTGCGTGAGCGAACCGATGGGTTGGGCGAGCCCTTTCCGCGCGAGCATCACCCCGGCGATGGTGGTGGTGGCCACGGCGCCGAGGCCAGGCAGCAAGACGCCGAGCTTGTCGGTGGGCGATGCGATCTTCTCTGGTTGCTTCATCTCATCTCCGGGGGAGTGCGGGTTACCTTCGGGGGAACACGGATTCCAGGGGGGTTGCTTTTCCGCGCCCGTGGTTTTGTGCGGCGGCGTACCCGTGGGGCCGCGCGTCGTCGCCCGGGCCGCGCTCGGCTCTCGTCGTCGGGGCCACGAACGAATGGGTGAGGGACGGGTCAGCCACCCCCTGCGGTCGTCAAGGCCCGAACCCCGAGCAAGACGCCGCCGGCCATGAGGCCCGCGACCACGTCGTCGCCAATGACCCCGCCGGCGCCTTTGACCCGACGGTCCATGTACCCCACGGGGCCCGGTTTGGTGATGTCGAAGAGGCGGAAGAGGGCGAAGGCCGCCCACCCCCAGACGACGCCGAAGGGCGCCATCACCATGGCGATCAAGCACCCTACGAACTCGTCGAGCACGACTTCGCTCGGGTCGTGGGTCCCGGTGCGCTCGAGGTAGCGCGTCGTGATGGGAAGCGACAGGGCCGTGAGCGCCGCGACGATCGCGACGGAGGGCCAGAGACCCAGCTCGATGAGGACGAACCCGAGCGGCACCGCGACGAGCGCGCCGAGGGTACCCGGGGCGACGGGCGCATCCCCCGCGAGGCCGACCGTGACGGCGAGCCGCGTCCAGCGCCCCCCCTGTTTCGTTTCGGTGTCGCGGGCCCGAGCCCACAGCAGGGTGAGCGCCGGGGTCATGAACAGGGTGACGAAACCGTGGACGAGCACGACCATGCCCAGGCCGATCCCGAGGGCCACCCCGGCGGAGCCTTGCGACGTCACGCTCGTCGCGGCCACGAGCAGGGTTAGCCCGAGGAGGGCCCCGCGCTCGACCGAGGGCGTGGGGCCGGGTGCGCCCCGTCGTGCCGTCGCGCCGACGAGGCTGAGGCCGAGGCCCAGCGTGAGGAGAGAGAGCGTGAGGGCAGGGAGCGTGAAGAGGGGGAGCGTGAGGAGAGCGCCGAGCAGAGGGAGGGAGGGGGCGCCGCCGTTCTCCGCGGAGGCGGCCACCACCGTGCCGACGACCCCGAGGGCGAGGCTCACGGTCGCGGCGGCCGCCACGAGCGGGACGCCTCGTCCGCCCGGTGCCGAGAACCGTGCGCGGCCCGTCGTTCCGAGGCTCACCACCACCAGCGTCGTCGCCGCGGCCCACGTACCGTGCGGCGCGAACGACGGGTGAAGCACGGTGAGCGCGGGGCCCACGAGCGCCGCGACGAGCATCACCGCGCCCCAGCCAATGGGGGGCGCCCACCTCGAGACGACCTGATCCAAGGGTGCTGTCGCGGACGGCGGCGCGGGGGGCACCCAGGGGGTCGGAAGCGCGACCCGGGCGAAGGCCGGCAACGTGACGAAATGCGACATCGTCATCACCGAGATCCCCGCGGCGACGGTCCCCAAGAAAAGCCGACCCCCTTCCCCCGTGGCGCCCGCTCCTCCGGTCACGAACAGCCCGAGGGCGCCGATCGCGAGCACGGTGGTCACGGCGCCGGGGAGCACGGCTCGGGCTGCGGACGCAAGGTCGGCGCCGACGTCGGCCGGCTCGCCCGACGTCAAGGCCGAAGCCAGATGGTGGGCCTGGTGAAGACCGAGGGCGAGCACGACGATGGCCGCGCCCGTGGGCGCGCCCGGACCGAGCGCCATCGCGGCGACGTAGCCCGCGGCCGTCGACCCGGTCGCGAGCGCTGCGATCACCGCCGAGCGACGGGTCACGGCGATGGCGATGCCGGCCAGGATCAGGCCGAGGAGGGCGCTGGCCCCCGGCCATCCTTCGGGTTGCCTGACGCCGGCGATGCCCGCGAGCACGGCGACACCCCCGAGGACGACCCAAGGGTGCGCAAAACACCACCTCGCTACGTCGGCGACGAGGCGGGAGGGCCCGCGCAGGCCAGGATCGGCGCCCGGGCGGGGCGACGGCGACGACGTTGGCGACCGAGGGGCCATCGCGGGTTCAGCTGGTCGCGTGTCCGCTCGTGACGGGCCGCTCCTCGTCGCCGCTCAGCTCGGGTCGGTCCTTGCCCTTGGGCCCGTAGACGTAATCGCGTTGGAGCGGGAAGTTCCAGCACAGAAACACTGCGGCCCGCACGAGGACCCATCCGATGCGGTAATCGGCCAGGGGAAGCATCAGCGCGAGCGCCACGCCGCCGCTGTTGAGCAGGGCGCTGATCACGCTCACGATGGTGTAGCGGATCGCCTGCAGGGCAGGCACTTGGTCGGTCGCGGCAAACGTCCATACGCGGTTGAGCGAGAAGTTGATGACCCCGCCGAGAAGGCACCCGAGCGCGGTGGCCTGGGTGGTGGTGGCCAAGTCGTTGGCGACGAGCAAACTCATCAATCCGAAGTCGGCCGCCGTCGCCACGAAGGCGGAGATGACGGCCGGCACCACGCGGCTCCACTGCTTTTGCTCGCGGCGGGTCTTCGCGAAGGCCGCGACGACGTGCGCGAGACGCCGCAGGGCGGTGATCTGGGTCATGACCGCCACGAAGGCGATCGTGGGGACGACGATGGCGTTGGCCACGATGCGACCGTCGGTGGCGAACGCGACCACAGGCGCGATGGCGAGGCTCGAACCGATGATGACGACCCGCTCGGGCCGCTGCATGAAGCCGACCTTCACGTCGACGCCGAGTCCTTCGCCACGCGCGCGCACATAGGAAACGAGCAGGCTCCCGACGAGGGCCACGATGGCCAGCACCATCGTCCACTCGGCGCGCAGGTAGTACGCGAGGCCCGCCAGAACGGCCGCATCGGCATATCGGTCGAGCACCGAGTCGAGGGCGGCGCCCCGCGGGCCGGCGGTGCCTGCCTCGCGCGCGATGCGACCGTCGAGCACGTCGCCCATGCCCGCCCCGAGATAGAGCCATCCCGCGGTGGACAGGTCGCCCGCGGCGGCCGCAACCCCCGACGCGATGGCGAAGAGCGTCGAGAGGGTGGTGATGCCGTTGGCCGGGATCCCCGACCACTTCACCACCGCCCACAGGGGTTGAATGGCCCACATGAAGAAGTGACGAAGCGCCATCGGGAGCATGACGCTGGCCCCGCGCGCTTCGGTTTCTCGGTCGCTGTAGCGCCCGCTCACGGCGTTGTGGACGACGAGCGACAGCGCGGCGGCGGCCAGGTAGACGCCGAGCAACACGAAGGGAAACAAAGGTCCGAGCTCATGCATTGGCGGGCTCCAAGGTGGGGCGGCGCTCCCGGGCGCGCATGACACCGCGCGCCATCAACCAACCGGCGATGGCGCAGGCGAATCCGGCGATGACGTCGAGAATGTAGTGGTGTTGGAGGTAGACGGCCGAGAAGCCGACAAGCAGCGAGAACAGGGCCACCGGGCGCCAGCCCTTCTTGCCCGTCGAGTACAACGCCAACGCCGTCGACGTCGGGTACGCCGTGTGGAGCGAAGGCATGGCGCCGAACACGTTCGCGCTTCGTTTGTAAAACTCGGTGAAGTAGTCGACCCCGACGAGCTGGTCGAAGCGTACGGCCCCCGCCGCGTTGGGGACCGCGGCGAGGTTGGCCGGACCGAGACCGTACATGTCCACGTACCAGGGTGGTGCGGCCGGGTAGCCGAGATACACCGCGATCCCGAGCAGGTTGGTGGCGAGAAAGCTCGCGCCGACGAGCAACATGGCGCGCCGGTCGATCCAGAAGAGCGCCACCGCGGTGAGCATCGGCACGTACAGGTAGACGATGTAGGCGATGCCGGCGATGAAGTCGGCGAGGGGGTGGGTTCGCGTTTCGAACCACAGCGCGGGAACCATCCCGTCGATGCCGAACAGCGCCAGCTCGGCTGCATACAGGTCGTCGACGTGGATCTCGCCGCGCAGGTCGACCAACAGGCGAACGTTGTCGTACGTGATCCCGGTCAGGATCACCGGCGAGAATAGGGCGAGAAACGTGAGCGCTTTGCCCCCGCGGAGGGTGACGGCGACGATGACGGCGAGCAGCACGCCGTGCTCGGCCCGAAGGCCCATGGTGAGCTGCGTCACCACGGTGTAGACCAACAGGCCTCCGAGCATCAGGGCCTGGGTCCGACGCTGGTCCGCGCGCGACGAAGGTCCTCCGTCGGCGCTCCGTCGCTCGGGGCCAGCCTCTGCGTTCATGGCGTTGATCTGCAGGTCAATGCGGGCGCTGACCAGCGGTCAGCACAACTTCGTTTCCGTGGGGTCGGTCTTCCTCGACGCTCCCGAGCCCTGTCTGACATACTTACCGAGCGGTAGCCACCTTTCTCCGTCGACCCCATGACGACGCAGATTTTGCTTGTTATGCGCTGGGCGAAAGCTCAGTGAGGCAAAGTGTGCCAATGTGCTCCGGGCCGACCCGGCCGTACCCTCCGATTCCCGGGGTGATCGCTTCATCACGGCGGCGCTCCCGCGAGCGTCGACGTGAGGGACGCTTCGATTCGAGGGCTCGATTCGGTAAGACCTGGAGGTGACCGCCGAGGACGAGGCGCCGGGGCGTGCCGTCCGCGCGACCGGGGTCGCCGCGGCGGGTGCGTTCACCATGATCGCCGGTCAGGTGGGGAGCAAGGCGACCCGCGACGCCGTGTTCCTCTCCGCGTTTGGCGCCGACAAGCTCCCCGTCGCGATGTTGATCAGCTCGGTCCTGTCCGTCGCGGGCGTGCTCGCCATGTCGCGGGGGTTGGCCAGGATGGGCCCACGACGTCTCGTCCCTCTCCTCCACGGGCTCGGCGGGGTGTTCTTCGCCCTCGAACATGCCTTCATCGACGCGATGCCGCGGGCAGTGAGCGGTGCCATCTACCTCCACGTCGCGGTGCTCGGCTCTCTGTTCGTGAGTGGCTTCTGGTCCCTCGTGAGCGAGCTCTTCGACCCTCACGGCGCAAAACGCGCCATCGCGCGGATCTCGGCCGCGGCGACGATGGGGGGCCTCGTCGGGGGCTTGGTGGCCGAGCGGGTGTCGGCGTGGTTCGACGCCCGCGCGATGCTCTTGGTGCTGGCCCTTCTCGGCTTCGCCACGGGGGTGAGCCTCTTCGGCATGAGTCGTCGGGGAATGCCTCCGGCTTCCTCGGGGCAGCAGCGCGAAGCCGCGCCGCCGCCGAGCGTGTTGCGCGGCATGGGAACGATGGGACAGGCGCGCTACCTCCGCATGCTCGGGCTGTTGGTCCTGCTAACCGCGGTCACATCGGGGCTTCTCGACTACGCCTTCAAGGCCGAGGCCGATGCCGCTTTCGACACGAGGGAGGAGCTGCTGTCGTTCTTCGGCCTGTTCTACACCGTGGCGGGGGTTCTTACGTTTCTCCTTCAAGCGGGGGTGAGCCGGGTCGCGTTGGATCGTCTGGGCGTCGGGGGAACGATCGCCGTGCTGCCGGCGTTGGTCGCGGTGGGAGCGGCGGTGGCGACGGCGACGACCCGTCTCGCATCGGTGCTCGTGGCCCGGGCCGTGGAGTCGATCGTCGCCAACTCGCTCTTTCGCTCGGGTTACGAGCTTCTGTTCACGCCGCTGCCTCCCGAGACCAAGCGCCCCACCAAAACCTTCATCGACGTGGGCTTCGACCGTCTCGGGGGCGCGCTCGCCAGCGGCGTCGTGCTCGCGGTGTTGGCCACGGTGCCCGCCCTCGCCCCCCGACTCTCCGTCGGACTGGCCGCGGCGAGCGCCGGGGTCTCGCTCCTCGTCGCATTTTGGCTGCACCGGGGCTACGTCGCAGCGCTCGCCGCCAGCCTTCGCACGGGACGGCTGAAGCTCGACGCCGCCGACGTCGTCGACGCCACGACGCGGCGCACCCTCGCCGAGACCACGATGGCCATCGACCGGGTGGACCTTCTACGGCAAATCGAAGCGCTCCGTACGTCTCGGGGGGACGGGCCGAGCGGCGCGGACGCCCCTCCGCCTCCCGCGGCCATTTCCGTGGGGACCCCAGCGCAGCGCGAGCGGATCGAAGCGCTGCTGCGGGGGACGCCGACGGAGGTGCGCCACGCCCTTCGGCCCCCCCTCGATCTGGCGCTCGTGGGATGGGTGGTGCCGCTCCTCGGCGACCAGGTCATGCGGCGTCCGGCGCGCCGCGCGCTCCGGCAGGCCGCCTCGCGCTGCGTGGGACAGCTCCTCGATGCGGTCGTCGATCCGGAGATCGACGTGGCCATACGGGCTCAGTTGCCCCCCTTGATCGCGACGGTCCCCTCCGCCCGCGCGACGCGCGGACTGTTCGAGGCGTTGGCGGATCCCGCCGCCGAGGTTCGCCGCGCGGCGCTGGGTGCGCTCGACGACCTCATGGGTCGCCATCCTGAATTCGCGTTGTCGCGCGCCGAAGTCTTCGACGCCGTGGGCCGGGGGCTCGACGATGGCGATGTTTCCCTCCCCTCGCGTTTCGACATGCTCGCTTTGGTGTTGGATCGGGAACCCCTGCAGCTCGCCCTCGACGCGCTTCGCGCGCCCGACCCACAACTCCGGGGCACGGGTCTCGAGTACCTCGACAACGTGCTGCCCGAGGGACTTCGAACGCGCCTTCTTTCCCATCTCGAGCGGTACGCCGAGCGTCCGGTGTCGCGCCCCGGCGTCGGCCCGTCTCGGCGTACGGCGCCCGAACTCGCCGACGAGCTCCGGCGCTCGACCGACCGCTTGTCCCGAGGTTCGATCTCCTGACGGGAGAACCCACCATTTCTGCCCCGGGCCGGGGTCGGGCGAGGTAACGTCGGCGGGTATGTCGTACGACGACGAAAGCGCGGCGCCCATGGTTGCGGGGCGTGCGGCGTCGTTGCCCCGAGTGTACGGCGACACGCCGAGTTGGCTCGGCGTACCCGTCATCTCACGGGCCGGGGAGCGGCCCGCGGATGCCATCGTCTTCGGGGTACCCTGGGAGGGGACCGTCACGTGGGGTAGTTTTGGGGGCTGCGAGCTGTCGCCGCGCATGATTCGACACGCGGCGGCGCGGTACGGCGGGTACGTGCCCGAGTACGAGGTCAACTTGTTCGACACCCTCGACGTCGCCGACCTCGGCGACGTCGCCCTCCCCAGTCCGCACGACGAAGAAGCAGCCATGGCCGCCGTGGCCAAGACCGCGACGGCCGTCTACCAAAGCGGCGCCATCCCCGTGGCGCTGGGGGGCGACCACGCATTCATCCCCGAAATGGTGATGGGCCTCGCCGCGACCGACCCCCACAAGCGGGTGGGGGTCCTCCACCTCGACGCGCACTTCGACAACGCCCCCGTCTTCGGTGACGATCGCTACGCCCGCTGCTGCCCCATCCATCGCCTCGCGCAGCTCGACCACGTAGCGGGGCGCAACATCGTTCACTTCGGCATCCGCGGTCCGCGCAACAGTGCGGCCCAACACGCCGCCGCGCGGGAGATGGGCGCGACCGTGATCTCCGCGTTATCGATCCGACGCCGCGGGATCGACGACGCCCTCGAGGAGGCGCTCGCCATCGCCACCGACGGAGCGGACCTGCTCTACGTCACGGTGTGCAGCGACGTCGTCGATGCGGGCTTCAATCCCGGAGGCCCGGCCGACTTCGGGGGGATCTACCCCTGGGAGCTGTTTCACGTCCTGTTCACCGCCGGCGCGCGAGGCGCGCGCGGTATGGACATCGTCGAGCTCTATCCGGTCACCCCCCTCGCCGAGCGGTCCGCCCATCTCCAAGCATGGGCGACCATCTACTTTCTCGCCGGTGCCTCGACGCATCCTTCGAAGCGGAACCCGTGATGGACAAAGAACTTACCGAACGACTGACGACGTACATTCGCGACGAGCTGGTACCGGGATACGATGGCGCGCTCGACGCCGAGACCCCGCTCCTCGAGGAGGGCGTGCTCGACTCGATGCGTATCATGCGCCTTCTCAGCCACCTCGAAGAGGCATTCGACGTTGAGGTGGGAAGCGACGACTTCGAACCCGAGAACTTTGCCTCCGTCGCCGCCATCTCGGAGCTGATCGCCCGCAAGCGGGGCTGAAGGAGCAGCGTGGACTTTTCTCTCGATGCCGAGCGGCGTGAGTTTCAGCGGTCGGTCGCCAATTTCGCCAAGGCCAAACTCTCATCGCCCCCTGACGGCGGCGGATTCTGGCGCGAGGGCTTCGACCTGTGTCGCGAATTCGGACTCACGGCCCTCCCCCTTCCCGAGGCCTACGGCGGCCACGAGCGCGACATCGTCGATTGCCTCCTCGCGATGCAGGCGCTGGGTCGTCACTGCCCGGACACGGGGCTCTTGCTCGCGCTCAACAGTCACTTGTGGACGTGCGCCCTCCCGCTGGCGCAGTTCGGTTCCGAAGCGCAAAAAGACGCCTACCTCCCGCGGCTGGCCACGGGAGAGCTCATCGGTGGCCACGCCGTGAGCGAGCCAGAAGCGGGCTCGGATGCCTTTGCGATGCGGACCCGGGCCACGGCGAGCGGCGACGGCGGCCACGCGATCACGGGCAGCAAGGTGTTCAGCTCCAATGCTCCGATCTCCGACGTACTGCTCGTGTTCGCGCGAACCGACGTCGTCGCCAACAACCCCATGGCCGGGATCACGTGCTTCATCGTCGACACGACGCGTGCGGGCGTCACCCTGGGTCCGGCCATGGCCAAGATGGGGCTCGAGGGAGCGCCCACGGGGGAAGTGTTCTTCGACGACTGCGATGTGCCGGCGACGCACGTTCTCGGCAAAGTGGGCGGAGGGGCGGCCATCTTCAACGCCGAGATGGAGTGGGAGCGGTGCTGCTTGTTCGCGACCCACCTCGGCACGATGCAGCGCCAGCTCGCCACCTGCGTGCGCTACGCCAATACGCGCAAGCAATTCGGCAAGCCGATCGGAAAGCAGCAGGCGATCGCCCACAAGCTCGCCGACATGAAAGTTCGGATCGAGCTGGGCGAGCTCATGCTCCACAAGGCGGCCTGGCTGAAGCAGCAGGGCAAACGCGCCCCCTTGGAGGCCGCGATCGCGAAGCTCCACGTCTCGGAGGCGTTCGTCGCGTCGAGCCTCGACGCGATCCAGATCCACGGAGGCAACGGCTACATGCGCGACTACGGCGTCGAACGAGACCTTCGCGATGCGGTCGGCACGAAGATCTACTCCGGAACCTCCGAGATCCAGCGCAACATGATCGCCAGTTGGTTGGGACTGTAGTCGGTGCCGACCCGACGGATCGAAGCGCTGCTCGCGGAAGCAGCGCGGGCTCGGCCCGAAGCGACGGCCTACGCGGTGGCCGGCAAGAAGGGGGTCGATGCGATCAGCTACGGTGCGCTGGCCGACCGCGCGCGACGACTCGCGACGTGGTTGGCTCAGAGCGCGGGCGTCGGGGAGGGCGACCGGGTCGGGCTTTGCCTTTCCAAGTCACCGCGCATGCTTACCGCGGTCTACGGGGTGCTCGCCGCCGGCGCCGCCTACGTGCCGCTCGACCCCGCCGCGCCGGCGAAGCGAAACCAGGCCATCGCCGAGGGGTGTGACCTTCGCCTCATCATCGATGGTCAGTTCGATTGGTCCCCGGCCGACGCCACGGCGCCCGAGGTCCCGCTCGTGGGCGAAGCGCGCGACGACCAGGCGCCGGCGTACCTCCTCCACACCTCGGGTTCGACAGGTCGGCCCAAAGGGGTGGTGCTCAGCCACCGCAACGCCCTCGCATTCGTCGAGAGCATGGGGGCGGCCTTCGGGTTTCGGGCCGACGACGTCTTCGCCCACCACGCGCCCCTTCACTTCGACCTCTCCGTGTTCGATCTCTTCGTCGCGGCGTCGGTGGGGGCGGCGGTCGAGGGGGTGCCTCCCATGCTCGGGATGTTCCCGCGCAAGCTCGCCGCCTTCATCGACGAGCGACGCATCACCGTGTGGAATTCGGTGGCGTCGCTGGTGACGATGTTGGTGCAACGGGGAGGGATCGGCGTCGAGGCGACGTGCCCTCGGCTTCGGCTCCTCTTCTTTTCGGGCGACGTGCTCGCCCCCGCCACGCTCGGCGCGCTCGGCCGGGCGTTGCCCCACGCTCGATCCGTGAACATCTACGGCCAGACGGAAGCCAACTCGTCGCTCGCGGCCGGGTTCGACGCCGCCGAGGCCGCGAGCTGGGACGCGGCAGAACCGCTTCCTCTCGGGCGCCCATTGCCCGGATTCGAGGTGCGGCTCGTCGATGAGACGGGGGCATGTGTCACGACGCCGGGGGTGCGCGGCGAGTTGGTGGTCGGCGGCGAGACGGTTGGAGCCGGGTACTGGGGGATGCCCGATGCGCCTCGCTTCGGGGCCGACCCGGCCGGGCGCTCTGAGCGACGCTTCTATTGGACCGGCGACCATGCGACCCGCGACGTGCACGGTGATTTTTACTTCGCCGGCCGCGCCGACGATCAGATCAAGACCCGTGGCCATCGGGTCGCCTTGGGTGAGGTCGAGCGCGCGCTCGCCGCGCAGCCCGAGGTGGCGGAAGGCGTCGTGTGGGCGGTGCCCGATACGACCATGGGCCGACGGATCGTCGGGGCCTTCGTCCCCCGCGACGGAAAAGAGGAACCGCGGGCGGTGACGCGACGCGTTTTGGGGGGGCTTCGCCAGCAGCTTCCGGCCTACATGCTCCCCGAGCCCCTCCAGGCGCTTCCTTCGCTGCCCCGCACCGCAACGGGTAAAGTCGACCGCACCGCGCTGCAGGAAGGCTTTGCGGCTCGCCTTTCTCCTTCTCGATGACGTGCGCTCATGGGTCAAAAGCTCGAAGTTCGTCCCTATCGTCCGTCCGATGCGAGCCGGGTCCGCGCCCTGTTGCACACGCGCCCCGAACTGAGTCGCGCGGCTGCCGACCGGCGCGCGGACGTGTTTGAGTGGTTGGCCGAGCACAACCCGCACGCGCGAGACGAAACGACCTACTTCGTGGCCGTGGCCCCCGCGACGGGTGACGTCATCGCGTACATCGGTCGCATGCCCCTCGACGCCACCTGGCGGGGGAAACCAGTGCGGCTCTACTTTGGCCACGACCTCTACATGCACCCCGAGCACCGGGCGCAGGGGGCAGCTGGGTTTTTCACGACGATGAAGCTCTACCGAGAGGTGGAGCGGTCCCCGGGACCGGTCGGCCTCCTGTGGACTTCGGCCCTCAACCTCGAGTTTCAGCGTCGTCGGAACTACGTCGAGGTGGAGAGCCTTCGCCTGGTGAAGGTGCTCGATCCGGTGGGACGGTGGGCACCCCAATGGCGGGGGCGGGCGGCACGATGGTCGAAGCAGTGGGTGCGGCGGGGGTGGCGGAGCCTCGAGGGAGGTGCGGCTCGTCTACGCGCGGCGGGCCTCGCGATTCGACCCGTCACCCGCTTCGACGAACGTTTCGATCGGCTCGCCGAGCGCATCGCACCGACCTCGCCGCTCGTCGTGAAGCGGGACGCGGCCTACCTGAATTGGAAGTACATCGATCGCCCCCACCATCCGTTCGTGAGCTTTGCCGTGACGCGGGGCGATACGCTGCGTGGCTTCGTCACCTTGTTGGAGACCGAAGGGGAAAGGGGCGCGGACGAACCCGAAGGCACCATTGCGGATTACGCGGTCGCGCCCGGGGACGGGGCTGCCCTCAACGCACTGTGCCACCATGCGACGCTCTACTTCTTGCGGCGTAAGAAAGTCCGCATTCATGCGCTCGCCACCGACCCGGCGCTGGTCGACCAATTCAACCGCAACCTTTTCCTCTCGCGACCCGACGACCCCCTCATGGTGATTCATCCCGAGCAGGGCCCGCCCGGCGCGTCGCTCGACACGCGCGCGGGCTGGCAGTTGACCTTTGGCGACTCCGACGGCCTCTGCTTCTGGGGCCTCGGCCTCGCCCGCGACTGAGCGAGCACACGGGAGCGCCGCGTCGGCTTGGTCACATGCTACAATTTCATGATGACCTGTGAAGAGCGCTCTGCCGCCCGTCGGGCGACGTGGTCGGGCGGGCGCGTGACGAGCGCCCAGCACGACGCCATGGACCGCGCGTTTTGGCGCGCCGCGACGCCGGCGCAGCGTCTCGAGGCGGTGTTCGAGATGCAACAACAGGTTTGGAAGCGAGACCATCCGAGTGGCCCTCCCCTCCGACTTGATCGATCTGTTGGTGGAATTCGACGCGTCGCACGTTGAGTATCTCCTCGTGGGCGGCCAGGCGGTGGCGCTTCACGGAGCGCCCCGCTTCACCAAGGATGCGGATCTTTGGCTACGCGATTCCGCCGAGAACGTGGCGCGGGCGGTCGAAGCCCTCGGCCGGTTTGGCGCTCCCCCGAACGTCCTCTCGGCGCTGAAAGAGGCCCGAGGTCTCGACGTCGTGTGGATGGGCACGCCTCCCCATCGGATCGACCTCATGCTCGCCATTCCCGACGGCGATTTCAGTCGCGCCTGGGCCGACCACGTGAAGATGAACGTCGAGCACGCCATCGTACGCGTGGTCTCGAAGGCCGAGCTGATACGCCTCAAGCGGTCATGCGGTCGCAAGCAGGATCTCCTCGACGCCGAGAAGCTCGAGGGCGGCTGAACCGCAGACCCGAAATCGACAGGAGATGGTCGCGACGAGGTTAGCGGGCGCGGTCGAGCTGTTGGCGGGCGCTCTCCCCGTCGGACGCTCGCACCGCCAACCGAATACTGTGGCGCCGCTTCGCGGTGGACGATCCCCGTCCCTCGGCGCGTTCGGAGACGATGGGGTCGGTCATGGTGTACGTTGGCGGCATGACTTGGCGATACGGGCTTGCGTGCGGGGTGGGGTTGGTGGCGTCGGTGGCGTGGGTGGGGTGCGCCGCCACCAGCGACGAAGACGACGACGACGACGACACCACCACCGACCCGAGCGGTCCGGGCGCCGGTGGCGCCGCCAGCACGACCTCGGGCGCGGGCGGCACCGTGGACGAGGTCGGGGGCAGCGGTGGCGAAGATCTCGGCCCCTGTGGTCAGGACTGCTCGGCGATCACCGCGCCTGCGTGTTTCGTCTCGGTGTGCAATACCGGCACGCTGCCCGGGCCGGTGGGAAGCTGCGTCGTGGTGCCGGACGACGACGGCACCGCCTGCGACGACGGCCTCTTCTGCACCGTGGACGATACGTGCCAGGCGGGGGTGTGCACCGGCGGTCCCGCCAACGACTGCGGGATGAGTCCCCCCGAGTGCACGGAGATCGTCTGCGACGAAACGGCCCAGAGCTGCAGCCAACAATCCGCGGGCGAAGGCACGGCGTGCACTCCGGCCGACCTCTGCGAGGTCGGAGGCACGTGCCAGAGCGGCCAGTGCGTGGGTACGCCCAACGATTGCTTTTTCGCGCCGGTCCCCAACGAATGCTTCAACCCCGTCTGCAACCCGCAGAACGGCATGTGCGAGCCCGTCGCCGGCAACGACGGCGCCGCTTGTGTCGACACCAACGACCTCTGTAGCGAGGGCAATACCTGCAGCGCCGGGGTCTGTGGCGGTGGTACGCCCATCGACTGCTCCGCCCTGACGATGGACTGCGACCTCGGCGTCTGCGATCCCGCGACGGGCATGTGCGGCACCATGACCGTCATGGACGGGCAGACCTGCGATGACCTCGACGCGTGCACGGCCGGTGAAACGTGCACGATGGGAACCTGCGGCGGAGGGACGCCCATCACCACCTGCTCGGGGGCGACGGTCGCGGACGGGTGCTGCCCCTCGGTGTGCACGCCGGCCAACGACCTCGACTGCGCCTGCGCCCCCGGGGACCTCACCTCGCCGTTCAATACGAACAATGGCCTCGACGGCAGCATGTTCGACATCGTGGCGAAGGGGTCTCCGGTCACCATCGACGGCTTCGACGTGAACGTCGGCACGGCGATGGAGACCATCGAGATCTACTATCGGCCCGGAACGTGGGTCGGCTTCGACAACAGCTCGGTCGGGTGGATTCTCGTCGGAAGCGCGATGGTCACCGGCAACGGAAACGACACCGCGACGCCGGTTCCCATCAACGTCGGGGTCACCATTCCGGCGAATCAGACCTACGCGTTTTACGTCACCACCACCGACGGCGGCATGAATTACAGCAATGGAACCACGGTGGGGGCGGTGGACGTGGAGGACGCCGCGATCCAGGTCCTGGAGGGGAAAGGCAAGGCGTACCCGTTCACCGGCGGCTTCGACCCTCGGGTTTGGAGCGGGACCGTCTACTACACCGTCTGTGGGAACTGACCCCCGGGCTACCGCTACGATTCGGCCCCGGGCGCCGTTTTCGGTTGGGGTTTCGCGTTCCAAATGCGGAGGGAAAGCGCGAACCCGAGCACGGTGGCGGGGAGCACGAGCAGCAGCCACACGCGCCACTGGGTCGGGTCTTCTTGGGCCGCTCCCGTCGGGAGGACCTGACTGATGAACAGCGATTGGGCGCCGTAGCCGAGATAGACCATGCCGTCGATGAGACCGACGGCGACCCCGACGTTGCGCCGCCCCCCGAAGTCCATGCTCGCGGTCCCGCTGAGCATACCGTGTACGCCGATGATGCTGAGAATCGAGAAGATGAGAATGTACGCGGCCGCGGGGCTCGCGATGAAGGCCGCGGCAAGGCCGACCGACACGCCGCCCAGGGCGTAGAGGATCACCGCCGACGGACCGCGACGCGACTGAAAGACCCGGTCGGAGATGGTGCCGGCAAAGACCCCGCCGAGAATTCCGGCGGCGCACAGAAATGCGCCCCAGTGGCGGGTCAGAAACACCTGGCCGGTCTCGGCGGCGAACACGTAGCCCCACTTCATGATGCCGCCCCGGACGAACCCGCTGCACATCTCGATCAGCGCGATCGTCACGATGACGGGGTTTTTCACCATCCGTTTCACGACCTCGAAGACGGGGTCGGGACCACCGCTTTCCCCACTCGAGGCATCACCGGTGTCGAAGTCGGGATGGCCGGTTCCGCTGGGGCGGTCGAAGACGAGCTTGTAGTCGAGCGCGGCGAAGACGACGAGGATGAGGGTCGGGATGAAAAAGACCCACTGTGGCGATAGCACCCGCGCGATCGGCGTCCCCCAGTCGTACGCGAAGTAGAGCCCCAGTGAGATCAGGATGCCGAAGATGCCCCCGAAGGTGCCCCGTTCTTTGACGTGAAACCACGACGCGTTGACCTTGACGATGGAGACGGCGCCAAAGCTCTGGAAGTACATGTTGACCGCGTAGAGCGACCCAAAGGGCAGAACGAGGCTCCCTTCGTAGCCGCTTTGCAGCACCATCCCCATCGCGCAGTTGGCCGCAGCCGAGCCGAGCGCGGCGGCGATGATCGTCTTGCGCCCTCCGAAGCGGTCGGCGATGGGCCCATTGATCAAAAAGGCGATCGCGTAGGTGGTGGTGCCCGCGACGGTGATGAGGCCGAGCTCCTCCTTGGTCATCACGGGACGCCCGGCGATCTCGGCGACCTTGGCGACGTTGATGTTGTACCGCCCCATGTAGAGAAACGCGTACGTCAGACCCAACGGAAGCCAGTTGAGCGTCCGGCGGCGCAAAAATGCGTTGGTGTGCCCGAGTTCGATCTTAGGGAGCCGACGGAGGACGAACGCGATGACCCAGAGGAGGCCGACGATCGGGAGGAGCTCGGACAGAATTTTCATCGCCACCTCGGGCGCGCGTCGACGTCGCGCTTCAGCTGCCGCCGGCCCCGCCGCCCCCGCCCGCGCCTGCCGTGGTAGCGGTGGCCCCCGCGCCCCCCGCGCCCCCGGCGCCTCCCGCACCCCCGGCACCCGTGGTGGTGGTCACGGTCACGGCCGGGGTGTCGTCGAGGCAGGCCGGATCGGTGGCCGTGCCGTCGGTGGGACAGCACACTTCGCCGAGGATGCTAGGGGCGCTGAAGCACTGGAGGCCGTCGGCGCAGTCGTCATCGCCGTTTTCCGTGTTACAGCGTTGGCCTTCGCCCTGGGCACTGCAGGCGAGGCCCGCCCCGGTGGCGCCCACCCCGCCGAGGCCAGCTCCCACGAGACCGACCGTCGTCACGACGATCCGCCGGAGTCGAGGGGATGTGAGCACGGGCCACCACCTTCGGAGCATGGCCGCGGGCGTAGCAGATCCCCCCCCTACCGTCTCACTCCTTCTGGCCGCCCTGTTGCTCGATGGCGTCGGCGAACAGCGTCATGTAGCTCGCGGCGCTGGTCAGGGAGAACACCATCGACGCGTACAGCGTGTAGCGACCCACGTGGACGAAATCGACGAGACCGAAGTCGTAGAAGCCGAGGTCGATGCGGTAGCGGTAGCCTATGATGAGGCAGATCAGACCGAGCATCTGCAGCGCGGTCTTGAGTTTGCCCCCCGCGCCGGCGGAGATGATGAGGCCCTCCGAAGAGGCCACGCCGCGGAGGGCCGTGATCGTGATCTCGCGCGACAGGAGGATGACGGTAATCCACGCCGGGATGCGTCCCATCTGAACCAACCACACGAGCACGGCGGCGACGATGAGCTTGTCGGCCAACGGGTCGAGGAACTTCCCGAGCACGCTGACCAGACCCATGCGGCGTGCGAGCCACCCGTCGATCAGATCGGTTACCGCGGCGGCCACGAAGACCCACGCCGCCCAGTAGCAGTCGACGGGGCGCCCGCGCTCGAGCAGCACCAGCACGACGGGGATCATCACGATCCGAAGAAACGTCAGCAGGTTGGGGAGGTTCTTCGCGTCTTCCCAGAGGGTCTTCCGGGTCTCTTTTCGCTGCTCCCGGCTGCGCTGCCGGCGCGCGCGTGCTTCCTTCCGGCGGCGCTTGCGCTCTTCGGTTCGCGCCTCGCCGCGGGCGCGTCGGGCGCCCCGGGGGCGATGGCGAGAGCGTCGGCGCGTGGAACCCATGAGGCGCGCACCCTACACCATCTCATCGAAAGGGCTCCCACGCCTGGTGGCGCTCAGGGCACGGGCGTCGACGTCGCCACCGCGCCCCCACGGCGCGGATCGACGTAGCCACGAAAGCGCGGGGGAGCGCCGTCGACGACGGTCACCATGACCACCCCGGTGAGGTCGGGAACGTCGGTCCGCACGTGATGGCCGAGGGCACGGAGACCAGGGGCGAGGTCCCCTTCGGACGGTTCGAGCCAGAGGCCCCCCCCGGCCGGGGTCCGGAGGCGGGGGAGGGCGAGGGGGGCGTCGACGTTCGAGGGCGAGCGTCGGAGCACGACTTGGGCGAGGGCCGTCGGGATGTGCTCGCCCCCGGCGGCGCCGAGGCCCGCGACCACGCGCCCCTCGCGCAGGATCAACGTGGGCGCGAGACTCACAGCCGGCGGCGCTCCGGGGCGGGGGGCATTGGCGTCGCCGAAGGTACGGCGCTCGGCGGGGCGCGCGAAGAGGCGAAGCCCGTCGTTGAGCACGATGCCTTCTTCGGTGATCGCCTCGGCCCCGAACGTGTGTCCGAGGGAACTCGACCACGCGACGGCGTTCCCCTCCGCGTCGATCACCACCACGTTGGTGGTGCCCCCCTCGCGACGGTCGACGCGGGGCCACTGCCGCCGTCGCTTCGGATCGATCTGGGCGCGCCGCGCCGCGAGGTGCTCGGCGGACTGAGGCAGCGTGCCCCCGGCTCCGGCGTGGCGCATGCGATCTTCGACCGCCAACCCGAACGCCTCGGCTTGTCGATGGCGTCGTGCTCCCGGGTCGGCGGGAAGCGCATCTCCGAGCAGCGATACGCTCTCCCAGAGCACGAAGCCGCCCGCGGTCGCTGGCGTGACCATCGTCTCCTCCCCCCGCGTGACTTCGAGGAGGTCGAGCCGCGCGACCGCGCGCGGACGGACGGAAGCGGGGAGCACGGCGTCGAGATCCGCGAGGCGGCGAAGCGTTTGTCGCGCCCGGGGGCGGGGGAGCGGAGTGCCCACCGCCACGGGGACGTCGAGGCCTAGCGCCGCCGCCATGTCGGGATGGTCGCGGAAGGCGCTCGCGAGGTAGGGCGAGACGGTGAAGCCCTCGTCGAGGGCGTCGAGGGCGGAAGCGATCTGCTCGGGCCAGCTTCGTGAGGCGTCACGCTGAAGGGCGGTCAGCCCCGCGAGCTCTCCCGGCCGCCCAACCATGGCCCGCGCCGACGCCGCCTCGTCGCGTTCCTTCAGGCGACCGGGGGCCCGGGCTTCGAGGGTCCAAGGGTTGGCGTCGACGAGCGGGGTCGGCGCCACGATGCGAAAGTCGTAGGCCGTTACGTTCGCGCGGCCAGCGTCGAAGTAGAGGGCGACGCCACCGCCGCCCAGCCCACTCGCCGATGGATGGGCGAGCCCGGCCACGAGCACGGCGACGATGGTCGCGTCCGCCGCGTTGCCGCCGGCCTCGAGGACCGTCGCGGCGGCGTGCACGGACGCCTCGCAGTCGCTCGCGACCACGAACGAAGGTGGGGCCGCGTCGTCAGGCGGCTCGGCGGCGACCGGAGAGCCCGCGGAGACAACGGCCTCGGCCGCCGCCCGCGTGGGCATTCCCTCGGCGGGCGGTCGTGGGGCTGACGGGGAGGCGCCGGAGCAGGCTGTCGCGCCGACCACCACCGCCGTGGCCCAGAGGAGTCGCCCCCAATACATACCGCGGACGGTAGGCGAAGGGTCGGCGAGCGCGAAGCGTCGGCCGCTTGTTCCCTCGTGCTGGCGTTTTGGTCGTGACGCCCCCATGACCGCGACGACCATGAACCGACGCATCGCCTTTCTCGCGTGTGACACCACCCTCCCGGGGGGCGAGCGCCGGCGCGCCGACGCCCACGAGTTCGACCGGCAGTACGGAGGCTTGGGCGCGGCGTTCGCGGCGCGCGGAATCGAACTCCGAGCGGTCGACTGGGCGAGGGTCGAAGGCGACCTCCACGGATGCGACGCCGTCGTCATCGGAACCCCGTGGAACTACCAAGACCACGAGGCGTCTTTTCTCCGAGAACTTCGTTCCCTCGAGGACCGTGGTTTCCCGCTCTTCAATCCGTCAGAGGTCGTCGCGTGGAACACCCGCAAGTCGTACCTGCGGGACTTGGCCGTCCAAGGGATCCCCATCGTCCCCACGCGCTGGGTCGACGAGCCCACCGCGGACGATGTCGCGCACGTGTTCGCCGACCACGGCGACACGGACGCGGTGGTGGTCAAGCGGCAGGTGGGCGCGGGGGCCGAGGGGCAGCGGATCTTTCGCCGGGGGGAGCGGCTCGACGCGGGGCCGCTCCTCGACCGCCCGGCCATGCTCCAGCCCTTCGTGCCCGCCATTCGCCGCGAAGGGGAGCTATCCTTCGTCTTCATCGATGGCGCCTTGTCTCACGTCGTACGAAAACGGCCGCGCCCGGGAGATTACCGGGTTCAGTCCCTGTTCGGAGGCTCCGAGCACGCCATCGCGCGCGCCGACGACACCGACGTCGCGGCGGCCCGAGCCGTGCTGGACGCCGTTCCCTTTTCGATGCCGCTCTACGCGCGCATCGACATGGTGCGAGACCGCGCGCATCAGCTGTGTCTGATGGAGGCGGAACTCATTGAACCCTACCTCTATCCAGACCAGGGACCGTCCATGGCTTCGATGTACGTCGACGCCCTGATCCGTCGCCTCTGAGCCTTCGCGCGGGCCCGGGTCGACGTTCTCGCGAAGGGTGCGTGCGGCCTCGATGGGATCGTTTGCGGCCCTTGGCGGCCGGGGGCAGATTCACGTGGTGAGCGGTGAGGGAGTCGAAACACGCGCTGCTTCTGCCCGGAGGGCGCGTGCGCGTCGGGTGGGGTTGGTCGGGTTGATGCTTTGCGCTGTGGGGTGCCCGTCCGACGACGTCTCGGTCGATTCCTTCGCCGAACCGGCGTGTCCGAGCGCGACCCTGCGACTGGGGCAGATTTATCCGGAAGAGGCGGCGGTCGTCGTGAGCGAGGTGTGTTTCTCGCGCGACCTGCGGCCCGACGCCGAAGGTCGCGTCTCCTGCGCCGTGTTGGTCACGACGTCGGCATCCGAAGCGGGTTGCTCGTGTGAGGGCCCAGGGCAATCGGTCCCGAGCCCGGCGCTGTTGGCGGAAGCGAACGCCGCCTCGATGCGGGCCCCCGAAGAGATCTGCGTGTGCGCGCTCGAACCGTTCACCGACGCGGCGCTGACCGCGTGTCGGAACGAGTTCGACGATGAGGCCCTCACCGCGTCGCAGGGGTGGTGTTATCTCGATCGGGCGAGCGTTCCGCCGCTCGGCGACCCCGAGCTGACGCAGCATTGCGGTTTTGCGGACGACCGGGCGCTGCGGTTCGTGGTGGACGTCGAAGCGGATGGCGCCACGCTTTTGGCCCTCTGCGAAGTACCGGCCGCGTGCGCGGATGGGTGAGTCGGAGCGCTGCGCCGTACGACGCGCCCTTGACGGGGGGCGGGGCGGGTCCCACCTTGGCGCACATGCTACGGCTTGGCCTCCTCGTCTCGTTTTCGCTGGCGGGGAGCGCCCTCGGGTGTGCTCCCGGGGCCACGGCGGCGCGTGTCGTCCGCCCCGACGCCCCGACCGCGGCGACGGTCATGGCCGACACGGTCGCGTGCCGTGACCCCAGTGGATACGCCGAGCCGCTCATCGTCGACTGGTCTTCGGGGAGCCGCCTCGACCTCGAAGCGACGATGCGCGACGGCGTGGCCGTGGTCGCCTACGACTGCGACACCTTGACGGTCCTCAACGGTTGTCGCCTCCGCGCGCAGTACGCCTTCGTGGGCGTCACGGTGAAGGAAGAATCGATTCAGCTCAACAACGCCGACGAGGTCCAGGCCAACCTGCCGCTGTCCGGCGTGACGTTGTCGGCGGGCATGGACGCCAGCTCATCGTTAGACCTCGCCCTGGTCATGGTCGGGAAACGCAGCACGACGCTCCTCGAAGCCAACCCGGCCATGCTCGAGGGAAGCTGCGATGGGGCCACGCACTTCGTACGCGCCGCCACGGTGGGGGCGTTTGCGATGGCCCGGGGGTCCAAAGGCGAGGTACGGGCCGCCGCCGACCTGTTCGGCGCCGGCATGGGCGCCAAGAGTCGGGAGGAACAGTCGATGCGGACGGTCGACGGCGACCGCAAAGCGTGTCGCAAGGGGTCGCCCCAGGCGGAGACGCCTCCCGAGGGCTGCAGCGGGGCCCTTCGACTGGAGTTGGTGCCCCTCGACGACGAGGCGTCGTCGCCGCCGACCGCGGGCGCGTTCGCGGCAGAACGTGTCACGGCGGCGGAAACGTGCCCGGAGGGCATGGTTCGGATCGCTGGCAAGTGCACCCAAGCGACGCCGGAGGAAGACAAGTGCGACCAGGGAAATCGCAAAGCGTGCGAAGGGCTCTGCAAACGCGGCTCAAGTCGCGGCTGTTTTCTGCTCGGCCGCGGCTACGTCTGGAGCACGCGCTCCCGAGACACGCCGGCGGCGCGCATGGACAGGCTGCGTAAGGGCACCGAATATCTGAAGCGTGCATGCACTCTGGGGGAAGAGGAGGCGTGCTACCAACAGGCCTGGTCGCACTACAACGCCGTGGCGTACCCCGAGCTTCACGACGTGGACCGGGCGCTGCACATCGCGCGCGCTTCGTGCGACCGCGGCGGGGCTCGCTCCTGCGGGCTTCTTGCCGAAGCACACGATCCTCGAGGTGCAGGCCTCCAGGAGAAAGGCCTGAAGCCCGACGCCGAGCGCTACCACGCCCACGCCCAGAGGGCCTGTGACCTCGGGAGGGCCGCCTGGTGCATCGGTCTCGCGAAGCGTCTCATCGAAACCCCCGACACCCTCGAGCGCGGCTTCGCCCTCATGCGACGGGCCTGCGAGGGGGGCGACGGCATGGCGTGCCGCAGCTGGTACGAGGCGGCCGAGCGCCACGAGCGGGTCGAAGAAGCCATTGAAGGCTACGCCCTCTCCTGTCGGGCCGGACGCGGCTATGCTTGCGGTAAGGCGGTGGCGGCGCTCAGTCGGGGGGAGCATCGCGATCCGGCCCGCGGCGCGGCCCTCGGTCGACGCGGATGCTTTGAACTGAAAGACCCGAGCACCTGCCAGGCGCTGAGCGCGTGGCCCGACTACCGGGAGCTCCGACCGGGCGAGCGCGGCCGGGCCGCGGCCTACGGCTGCGCCCACGACTGGCAGGGCATGTACAAGGAACTCTGCGCCGACGGGGCGTACCACGCTCAGCAACGACGACGCGATTTGGACCTCGAAGCGTGCGACCGCGGCGATCCCGTCGCGTGTGATCGCATCGGCCGCCGGCAATACCGGGTGTCGTGTCAGCACGGGAACCGCAACTCGTGCCGTCGCCTACGCGGCCTCGACTACGAGGCGTACCGACGCGTCGTGACCGACCAGTGCCGACAGAAGCCCAAGAGTCCCTGGTGCGGCATGATGCGCGACGAGGGCTGGACCGTGCCCGTGCCCCGGCGGCGTTGAGCTCGATGCGGCGGGCGGGGCCTCGAACACGGACCACCGGCACGGTACGAGGCCGGTCGCAGACATGGCTGTCGGCCCTGGGATTCGTTGCCACCGCGTTGGTGGGCACGGGCTCAGCGTGGGCGCAGGCCCGACCGACGGAGGATGTCGGCCCGTCGGAAGGACCGCCCGCGACCGCCCCCGACAACGACTCCGCAACGAAGACCATCCCGATCCCGCGTGGGCAGGACGCGACCCGGGAGCACGCCGACGCCCTGCGCGACGCGTACCTCGCGCGCAGCCGGGGCCTCGGGGGGGCGCTCGCGGGATGGGCGGCCGCGAGCATGGTCCTCGGGGCCACGCAGTGGGCGACGGCCGACGATGCCTTCACCCGCGGGATCGGCATTCAGAATCTCGCGTGGGGGAGCATCGATGGGGTCTTGGCCACGATCGGGCTCGCCTCCAGCATCGGCGAGGACGGGGTCGCGGCGCCGGCGGCGGACTGGGAGGGCAAACGGCAAACGCTCGAGACGATCTACTGGGTCAACTTCGGTCTCGACGTCGCGTACGTGACCACCGGGGCCCTTTTGTGGGGATTGGGGGGCAACGACGATGTGCGCGGCGCCGGCGCGGGGGTCGTTCTGCAGGGGAGCTTTCTGTTCGCGTACGACTTCGTCGGCGCGATGACGATGCGGCTCACCCCGTACGAGTAAATCGGATCGATTCTTGTAAACCGGAACAATTTTTGTAGGCATGCCGCTGCATGGACCTGACTGCCAAAGATCGCGACCGTCGTCAGGGATTCATCGGATTGGCCAGCCTCGCGGCGGCGGTGCCCTCGGGACTGCTCGTCTGGTGGCTGAGATGGCCGCCGACGCCCGCGCTCGTCGAGATCCAGGACGCTTTTTTGAATCGGACCAGTGTGAGCTTCACCGTGGCCCTGAACGTCGGTTTCTTCGCGTTGCTCTACGCGTTCGCGTGGCGACTCGCACAACGATGGGTCGGCGTTCATCCCGCCGGACGGTGACACATCACTCTCGCGGCCGGCGAAAGGGGACACGAAAGGATGCCGCGGGAGCGCCGGACGTGGCCACCCCTCGGGCCGCGAGTTCGACCTCCACGAAGACCGGTTCCGTTGCTCCCAAGTCTTCCAGCCGTTCGAAGTAAACCCAGCCGCTGACCCGACCGCCGGGCTCGAGCACGCCTTCCGGAAGCGCCACCTGCACCATCTCCGGCGTAGGCAGAGACTCGAATGCGGACCACGTGGCGAAGTGCCGCTGATAGTACGGGGCATCGTGGCGGAATGCCCCGTTGTAGCGGCGTAGGTGGGAATTAATGCCTCGGTAGCGCCCGGCGGCGGCAAAGCGGTCGGCGGCGACGGGGGTCGCCGGCCCGTACGGAACGTTCTCGAGCGTCACCACGTCGCCGTCGACATCGAGCGGGGGCAGGGCGTGACGAACCTCTCCCGAACCTGTCACGAGCCTCATGCCTTCGAGGTGGACCTCTGCCGCCACGGCGCCCCGGTTCGAAAGCTCGAATCTCAGCGGCGTGACGGCCTGGGTGATGAGGGCCGACCCATCCCACGGCGCGGCCGCCACCGTCAGCTCGAAGTCCTGGTCGACGTCGCGTGCCGCGTAGCCCGAAGGGCCGACCCGATCCGCGGCAACCGCCGGTTCGAGCTTGGTGCGCACGGGTTGGCAGGCGCCGAGGCCCAGAGGTAGACCCAGAGCTAAGGCGAGAGAAATCGCGGCGGCGAGAGGCAGAAAGCGACGCACTCAATGTGGCGGTGCAAAGCTGTGGCCAATGATGCGCTGGCCCCGGAGGCGAGGCGCGGGTACGGCTCCCGCATGCGGATCCTCTTCGTGATGGACGGGCTCGAGCGGGTGGACCCTGAGAAAGACACCTCCTTCGGGTTCATTCAGGCGGCGGCCGAGCGCGGCCACACGAACCTGCATTGCCTGATTCATGAGGTGAGCGCCGACGGAGACCGGGTGCGAGCCCCAACGCGGGAACTTCGGATCGACGCGTCCGGGTTGTCGTTCGCCGCCGAGCGTCCCGCCTGGTGCGATCTCGCCGACGATGTCGACGCGGTGATGATCCGGAAGGATCCTCCCTTCGACGACGCGTACCTCTACGCCACCCTCATCTTGGAGCGGGTCAAGGCCCATACCCTCATCGTGAACGACCCGCGCGGGCTAAGGGAGGCGAACGAGAAACTCTACGCGTTGAACTTCAGCCATTGGATGCCGGAGACGGTCGTGACGAGCGACCGCGAGCGCATCCACGCGTTCGTCGCCTCGGCCGGCGGCCGCGGCGTCATCAAGCCCCTCGACGGGGCGGGGGGCTTTGGGGTCGTCGGACTTCGGCAGGACGACGGAAACGCGCGCGCCATCGTCGACCTGCTCACCCGGGAAGGCGCGGCGCTCGCGATGGTGCAGCGGTACCTTCCGTCGGTGGCCGAGGGCGACAAGCGGGTGTTGATGCTCGACGGGGAGCCGATGGGCGCCATCCTGCGCGTCCCCCCCGAGGGAGAGCTCCGGTCCAACATTCACGTCGGGGGACGGGTGGTGCCGACAGAACTCACCGAGCGCGAGCGCGCCCTCGTCGCCGACGTGGGGCCGCGGCTGCGTGAGGATGGGCTCTTCTTCGTGGGGCTCGACGTGATCGGGGAACACCTGACCGAGGTCAACGTCACCAGCCCTACGGGGATCCGCGAGCTGAGCGCCTTCGAAGGCCGTTCGCGAAGCGCCGACGTCATCGCCTGGATGGAGCAACGGCTTTCATCGAAGGGGTAATCCCGTACCGTTCTTCCCCCCGGGGATGCCAATTACTTGGCCCTGGGCCGAGGTCTCGTCCGAATGGACACGATGGCCCACGATCTGGAGCGTCCTCGCTGCTTGCTGTGTCCCCGGGATGACGACCTCGTCGGCATCGTCGTGGGCGCACGACCCGCATGGCTCTGCGCCGTTCACCACGCGCGCTATCTCCGCGCCGGTGCCCCGCGGTTCGATACGCTGAGCCAGCTCTTCCGACATCACGCCTTCGACCGCCGCGAGGGACCGACCGACCGCCGCCAACGCCTTCGTCGTCAGTTTCCTCCACGCCCCGAGGGACGTCGCCACGATGCGGGCCGTCGCGCGGGCGACCCTCCCGCTTGATGGGGCGTCTCGGCTTGTCTCGGGGCATTCCCCCCGCTAGCCATCGGAGGTGCGAACGGCTTGGCTTGGATGCGCGCTCGTCTGGGCGGCGGGCTGCGCGGACGAGGCCATCGTCGCCGTGGAGCAGGGCATCGTGTGCGATGGTCCGGCCGATCTTCGTCTCGCCCGCGACGGCGGCTCGGGGTTCGAGTCGTTGGTGGCGACGACGTCGGGGCTCCGCGTGTTTTTCGCCGAGAACCAGGACCTTCGCGCCATCGACGTGTCTCCCGCGCTGGAGGTGACCTCAGACACGCTCCCGCCGCTCGGTCGGGCGACGTTCATCGAGGATTTGACGGGCTTCGAAACGAACGATGGCGTCCGCGTCTACTTCACGCGTCGGGGCGCGACGCGAGCGGTGCAAACCGGAGTGGTCGGCGGAGCTGGTCGGTGGGAAGAGGTCGCTCTCTTTCCCGACGCGCCGGAGACACAAGCCTCGATATCGGCCCGAGCCGAAGACGGGACGGTGGCCGTGGCGTGGTGGGACCAAGAGATCGCCGCCACCGCCCGGCTGGTCGATCCCGTCACCGTCGGGCGGGTGGCCGTCGCGGCCGAGGCGCGGACGGGGCCTCCCCTCTCCCTCGTCGCGTACGCGGGGAGCTTTTTCGTGCTGTATCGGCGTCGCGCCGGCGGTGTCGCGTGGGCGACGTACGCCGAAGGCGGCGGCGCGCTCGAATTGCGGGGCGAATGGCCGGAGATCGATCTCGCGCGGCTCGTGGCGCACCGCGAGCACCTCTACGTCGTCGCGGCGGAGGAGGCGGCGGTGGTCGTCCGCCGGCTCGACGAGCACGGCCGAGATGGGGTCGAGGTGGGCCGGCTCCCCACCCGAGTCCGCCCCGCGCTGCTGCGGGTCGGGACCGGGGACCGGAGCCCGCTCACCCTGGCGTGGACGGAAGAAGGGGAGCCTTTCGTCGCGTTCGTCTCGGGCGCGGAAGAAGGTGACGAGGTCGTGTCCGCCGCGGTGCGTTTGCCCTACGAGGGTGAGGTGGTGGACCTCGACGCACGCTCGCTTATCCGGGGCGGGATCGTCGCGCTCGAGGAACGCGACCCCGACGCCGCGTGGCTGCGTCGCCGCTGTGTGCCCTGACGCCGCCTCGACGGGAAAGACGAGGGGGGCCCGCCGCCGACACCCGCCGGGAGCCGAGGACGCCGCGACTGTGGGTCAGTACACGGTGAGCACGTCGGTGGCCGGAGCGGCGAGGACGGCGGCGCGAACCCGCGCCCCGAGGGCGACGAGGTCGTCCTGGTGCGCCGCGTCGCGAGGGTAAGCGAGCACGAAGTCGAGGGCCGGATCGAACTCGGCAAGCAGCTCGTCGGGGACGTTGACCGACGCTCCGGACTGGAGCAGGTCCTCCATGATGCGCAGCACCATGACGTGCATGTTCTGGGAAAGGCGGAGCACCGCCGCGTTGCGCACGCCCCGGTCGCCGTCGTCGCCGCCCTTCGTCACCTTGTTCCATTCCGCGACGAGGTAATGGCGCCACCAACGACCGTCGAGCACAGGAACGGTGGGGTCAAGCCCGTCCGGTACTTCCCAGCGCGGGCCACGTTCCGTCTCGGCCACCCCGAACTTGAGCGCCAAGGACGTCGCCCGCATCCACATCAACAGCAGGTAGTAGTCGCGGTTGATCATGTCGCTCCGCCAATACTTCATGTTGTTGCTGTGGCGCCGCGTGGTCATCATCGACGCGTCGTAGAGCCAGCCGAGCACCCCCCAGGTCGGGGAGTACGAGCCAAAGGCGTCTTCGTCCCAAATCGAGGCGTAGGCGCTGAGCTCTTCGGTCATCCCCGCGGGGAGGTGGCCGAAACAGCTCGCGGGGACCTCTTCGTTCGGCCAGTCGCGTCGATCGCACGCGGTATCGGCGAGGTGCGATACGCCGACGAGCGCACTGAACGAATTGAAAGAACCCATCTGCGAGTGCTCGCCGCTCGCCTTGTATCGATGGTCGATACGCGTGTCGTAGGCCACCGGCCCGTAGTCGAGCCACGACGGTCGTTTCTCGAGCGCGGCGCGAAAAAAGTGCTGGGCGTGAAGCGCGGTGAGAAACCGTTCTTCGTTGAGGCGATTGAGGAAACGCGTCGTCGTCGGGTGGTCTTCGAGCGGAATCGGGACGGCGACGTCCGGCATCGCCTCGACGATCGCTTGGAGGTTGGCCTCGGTGGGGGCGTCGACGTACGCGTCGTGGAGCGCGTACCACCGAGCCCGTTCGTCCTCGCGGGGAACGACGCCTTCATCGGTGATCCAATCGTTGACGTCGCGATAGGCCTCGCCGCGCGCGTGGTCGTCGCTCCAATGGGGAAGGGGCATCGGGATCGGGATGCGCCGGACGTCGGCGTCGAGGAGCTGTCGGTACATCGCGTACGCGTCGTCGGTGGTCGCCACCCACGGGTCCGCGAGCACCCGGTATCCGAGCGCTTCGAGTTGGGCGGCGAAGGCGACCTCCCGTGCCACCGCGTCCGCGCCCTCGAGGACGGCGCCGCCAGGCTGAAATACCGGGGCGTCGATCCGACAGGGAGCGTCGAGCCCGTAGTGCGTCCGCCAGAGGTGCACGAAGTCGACGATGGCTTCGACCCCCTCGTCGTCCAGGTGCTCGGCGCCGCGCCGGCGGAGGTCGACGTCGGAATAGGCGAAGACCGCGAGGTCCAATCCGTCGACGCCGTGACAGTCGCCGCACGTGCGGCCGTTGGCGTCGGCGGTGCGCCACGCGTCGAACCCCGCCGCACGAACCTCCTCGCGCGTAGCCTCTGACCACGTGTCGGGCGCGTCGCGCCGGCCGGTGTAGTCGGGGGCGGCCACGGTACGACAGTCGAGGAGGCCGTCTCCGGCGGGCGGGGGCACGGGGGCGCCGCCGGCGGCGCCGCTGCCGGTGGTTCCGTTGCCTCCTCCGCTTCCCCCCGCCGCGATAGGTTCGGACGCGTCGGGGGACGACGAGGCGTCATCCCCGGTGCAGCCAGCCAGGGCCACGAGAACTAGGAGCACGGTCGACAGGGCACGCGTCACGGAGATGGAGTCGCCGACGGCGTGCGCAGTGGACCACCCATCGTGTCGATTTTCGATAAATGTGGTCAACGAGGCGCCAGGGTGCGTCTTTTCATCAGGCGTGCACCGGGTTTTCCTCTCGCGGCTGGTCCACTTTCATCCTCCGTCACGACTCATCCCCGCACCGATGTCCGCCCGTCCTGTCGCTGCGCTTCCCCCCGAGCCCACGCTCGAGTCGTGGGTGCGTCCGGCGGTGCGCGGCGATGTGGCCGCGTCGCGGCGCCTGTTCGACGGGCTGCTGCCGGTCTTCCTTCGCGTCGGCGTGCGGCTGCTCGGCCGGCACAGTTCCGAGCTCGACGACTTCGTGCAGGACGCAGCGCTTCGCTTTTTTCAGGGGCTCCCCGCCTACCGCGGAGACAGCGGACTCCGGTGGTTCGCCTACCGCGTCGCGACCTTCACGGCGACGGATTGGATCCGCAATCGCACGGCGGCGAAGCGCGCCGCGGCGCACGAGGACGACGTTCTGGTCGCGGTGTCCGCTTCGGGACCGAGCGACCCCGCGCGCCGACGCGATCATCTCGACGTGGTGGCGGCGCTCGCCCGGTCGCTCAACGAAGACCAGCTCGAAACGTTGGTGTTGCGGGCCGTGTTCGGATTTCGCATCGCCGACATCGCCGAGCAGATGTCAGTGCCGGTCGATACCGTCCGGAGCCGTCTCCGGGTCGCCAAACAGCGCATCCGTAGGGAAGCGGAGCGCGATCCAAGCCTGCACGGCCTCCTACGAGGAACATCGCCATGAATGACGCCAACCCTCATTTTCACCTGGAAGCCCTGCGTGACCGATGGCTCGCCGGCGAGGCGAGTGAGGCCGACCTCGCGCGCTTGCGGGAACACGAGGCGGATTGTCGCACGTGCCGCGTCGAGGCGTGGCTCTGCGCCGAGCCCGACGATGCCGCGGCCGTCGCTTCGTTGGTCGAGGACACCGGCCGGTGGTCGCAGGTTTTCGAAGCTGTCGATGCGGCGCGGAGACCGTCGGCAAAGGTAAAGCCGTCTCGGAGCGACGGTGCGTCCGCGGGCCCCGCGGCGCGGCGGGCATCGAGGAGGGTCATCGCGATGGGCGGGGCGGTGCTGGCCCTCGCAGGGGGCGTAGCGGCGGCCGCAGGGTTTTCGTCCGCGCGCCCCGAGCCGGCGGCGATCCTCGTCGTACCTCCCGCGAAGACGGCTTGGGTCCCGTCGCCCCCGACGACCGCGGGAGGCGTCGTGCTTCCCCGACCGCCCGGGTCGGCGTCGGCGCGGCCCGCTCCGTCCTCGTCGGGGTCATTCCCCGCGCGAGCGCCTTCGGCGGCCGCGCTGTTCCGCGCGGCACAACAGGCGCGGAACCGCGGCGACCTCGGGCGCGCGCGCAACCTCTATGAGACCCTTCTGCAGCGTCACCCCCGCTCCCGAGAGGCAGAAGTGGCGCGGGTGAGTCTCGCCGCGGTACTTCGTGACCTCGGGGCGAGCGACGCCGACGCGCTCTCCCAGTACGACCGCTATCTCGACGATCGACCGGCGGGCACCCTGGCCGAGGAAGCGCTCGTCGGGCGCGCGCGAAGTCTCGAAAGGTTGGGGCGTCGCGCGGAGGCCAAGCGGACCTGGGGGGAACTGTTGCGTCGCTATCCGCGATCGCTTCACGCCGCAGAGGCTCGGGCTAAGCTGCAGAAGAGATGAGGCATGGCGAGGCTCGAGGGGCGGGGGCGTGGCTCGCCGTCGCCGTCCTCTTGGTCGGTGTGCCCTCGACCGCCGCGCCGCCCGTGGCCTGTGGGCGGGTCGAGCTCACCGTGGTCGGCTCCTCCTCGTCCGCCGGCCTCGTGTCCACGGTCGAGGGAGCCCTCGGTCCGGGCGTGGTCATCGAGGCCCGACGCACCGCCGACATCTCCCTGGAGCAGCTGTTTGCCTCATCTTCTCCGACGTCGGCCTGTCTCCGCGCGGTGGTCGATCGGCGCGCACCATCCGCCACGGTGCTGGTCTTGATCGACGACGAGAGGCAGCGGTACGCGGTCAAGCGGTTTCGTGGTGTTTCTGGCGAGGACCCCCTCGTGTGGGAGGAAGTCGGGCAGGCGACGCGGACCGCCCTCGACGGACTGGCCCGAGGTGAGTCGTTGTCTCAAGGGCCGGGAGAGGCGCTCGCATCGTTGCGCGCGTCGGAGGTCCCCCCGCGAATCCCGCCGCCGGTGCCCAGCCCGCCACCGGACGCGGTTCGGGAGGACGGAGCCCGGGATGAAGGGACGGTCGATGTCGAAGCCTTCGTCGCCTACGGCGCCGGGTTCGCCGCCGGGGGCCCAAGCTGGTTTCACGGACCACGACTCGGGGTCGCGCTCGACGTCCTACCCCGTGAGACATGGCGCTTCGGACCGATGGTGGACCTCGCGTACGACGTAGGGCCCCGGGCCGACGTCGGCGGTGTGGTCGGTCGCATCGACACGGTTCCCATCCGTCTCGCCGCCCTCGGTGGGGTCAACCTCGATCGCTGGCGAATCGGCGCATGGCTGGGGGCGGGGTTGGCCCTATCGATCCCGATGGTCGCTTCGCGCTTCCCGTTCGAAGAAGCCGAGGCCCTTCGCGCCGACCCTGTCCTTTACGCGGGCCTGCGAGGGGAGGTGTCGGTCAATCCCGACTTCGGTCTTTTCGTCGACCTTACCGCCACCGGTTGGCCTCGTCGTCCGCAATGGGTTCTCGCGGCCCTCGACGGGGTTCGCACGGAGTTCCTGTCACCGTGGGTGGTTCAGCCCCGCCTCGACGTGGGCGCCCGTGTGTTCTGAGCGCCCTCGTCGATCAGAAGAAAAAAACGCCTGCGCGAGGTCGATGCGCTGATGCGCCTTCGTCGGCGCCGTCATCGCTCAGCGCCATGATGGTCGCGACGACGCCGAGGATGGCTCCGGCGCCGGCGACGGCGAAGGCGACGTTTGCGACGTCCCCCAACGTGTTGGCGCGGGAGAGCGTGCCGGATTGCTCGGGTGGGCAAACGTTCGCGGGACAGTCCAGATCGCCACCGGCGGCGAGCGCGAGCCCCCCCGTTGCCGTGCCTACGATCGCGGCTGCGCCGGCCACCGAGTAGCCCACGATGGCAGGTGTCCACCACGGGGACGGCGATGCGTCGCCGGCGGGGGGGGCCGCCGCGGACGGGGAAAGGAGGACACCCGAGGAGAGGGGCGGTCGAGAGGGGTTCGTGGCGAGGGGCGGCCCCTCAGGAACGGGAATGAGGGCGGGCAGATCGACGACCCTTCGCGTCTTGGCGGCGATCACCACCGTGCGTGACTGAGCTCGAAATCCGGGCGCGGTGACCTCGACACGGTGCGGTCCCGGGTCGAGCGGCAGCGCGCTTCCGAGCGCCCCGTCGCTCAGCGGCTTGCCGTCGATACGTACGACGGTCCCCGGAGTTCGGTTCGCGTGTCGGAGCGTCAAGTAGGCGAGCTCCGGTGCGAGAGCGGTGACGCGCTCGGCTGCATACTCTGCGCGCCGTGCCTGGCCGGCCCGTCGGGCGAGTCGAGAAAGTTCTGCGAAGACCGCCCATGCGCTGGCCGTCTTTCCCTGGCGTTCGTAACACTGCCCCAAGTTGAGAAGCGTGCCGAGCTGTGGGTCGAGTTCCTGGCTGGCCTTGAACTTGGCGCACGCCGCATCGAGACTGCCCTCGGCAAGCCGCTCGCGTGCCTCTTCGAAGAGAGACTCCGCGAGCGCTGCCTCGGAGGTTTGGGCGAGTGCGCGCTCAGGAGCCATCGTGACCGCAGCGACGATGGCGACACGGGCGCGCCACCACGCGTCGCGCCGACGCGCCGGGAAGCAGCGCCGCGGCTCCTTCAATGGCGGCTTTCCGGCCACAGTTCGTCCTTTGGCGGCGACGACGCTGAAGGTGCCGCGGCCGGAGGGGGGGGGAGGGTCGCGGGCTTCGCCGGCGGGCTCTGGGGTAAACGCCGCGTCGGGGGCGGAGCACGCGACGTCCGCACGGCCGAGGGGCCGTCGCGGCCCGGAGCGACCTCGGGTTCGGGCGGAAGGGCGGGCGTCGTCGGTGCGTCCGCGACCTCATAGCCCGCCGCGGTCAGCCGCGGCGTCACCCCGCGTTGGGCGCGGTCGGCCACGGGCTGCGTTCCGAGCAGCGCGGCGACGACGATTAAGGCCGCGGCCGCGGTGAGCACCAGGGCCACCGTGATTCCGCCCGTCCCGGAGCGGAGACCGCGCCGCGTCGCGCCGGTGGGGACGAGCGTCGCGTGACTCGTGAGGGTCTCGACGCCGGGTGCGCCCGCCGCAGTGCGTGGCGACTCGACGGAATCGACGTCGGGGCCCGCCGCGCCGCCATCATGCGACGCCGTGTCGTCGACGAGGAGGACGGTTCCTCGCACACCCGCGTCTTGGATGGCCCGAAGCGACTCGGCCATCACGGCGGCCGATGCCAGCCGCTGCTCCGGGTCGCGGTGCAAGCACCGGCCCACCACGCGCTCGAGTGCTCCCGATGCGCCGGGATGTACGTGGCGCAGAGGCGGGATGGGCATCTGCAGCACGTTGGCGAACACCCCTCCCACCGTCTTGGCCTCGAACAGCAAACGACCGGTGACGAGCTCGTAGAGGATCACGCCAACCGACCACAGGTCAGCGCGCTCGTCGGCCTCTTTCGAGCTGACCAATTGCTCCGGCGCCATGTATGCCGGCGACCCCAAGACCGCGCCGGTGCCGGTGAGGATCCCCGTCGTTTCGTAGCCGTCGGCGGGAGCCTCGGTGCGCATTTTGGCGACGCCAAAGTCCAGCAGCTTCAAGTCCCCGCCTGGGGTAAGCCAAATGTTACTGGGCTTGAGGTCTCGGTGCACCACGCCTGCCGCGTGCGCGTCGGCCAAGGCCTCGAGCAGCTCGATGGCGATGTCGATGGCGCGGGCGAGCGGGAGCGGCCCGCACTCGTCGAGAAGGTCGTCCAACCCCTGACCGCGCAATCGTTCCATGACGAGAAACGGCATGCCGGAGACGCTTCCGGCTTCGTATGCGGTCACGATTCGTGGCGAGTCGAGCGTCGCCAGCACCTTCATCTCGCGTCGAAATCGCGCCACCGCCTCCGCGCTGTTGGCGAGGTCGCCCCGCACCACCTTGATCGCCACCTCGGTGCCGGCCTGTTCGTCCTCGGCCAACAGCACCACACCCATGCCCCCCGACGCCAACTCCTGGGTGACCCGGTACCGACCGTCGATGAGACGGTCCACCCACGGACGCTTCGCCCCGGCGAACGCTGGTGGTGTAGCGCCACCGTGAGGGGTCCTCATCGCCGCGCCGCACCGCAGTCGAAGTTGGCGACCACATCGCAACTGGTGACCTCGGGGAGCCTGACGACGTCTCCGATGAGCGCCGGCTCCGCATCAAACCGCGATGCGAAAGATACCGAATCACAGGGTGCGCTCGAGGTGTCGCGACGGTCTTGGCCGATGAGATCAGCGGCGTCACACACCTGTTGCCGTGCGCTCGATGACACCACGTCGAAATCGCAACCTGTTTTGACCCCCTTCAACTTAGCCACGGACTCGAAGAGACGGCTGACCTCCAAGCGCCCAGCCAGCAGCCCGCCTTCGGTAACCCAGGACCCGTCGGGCCGCTGCCGCAAAGGGGCGACGACCGTGGCATCGGTTATCTCGAGTTCTGCCGCGTCGTCGCCGATGATTTGAAACAGCCGAACCCGCTTCAAGCGAGCGACCAACTCATGGTTCGCCACGTAGGCAGCACCATCGAAGTCGACGGGCTGAACGTTGGTGAGCCCGTTGCAAAAAGGCATTGGGTTGTTCGTGACGGAGTCTCTAGCGACCGGCCAGACATCATGACCGTCCCACTTCGGCACGCGGCGACCGACGCTTGGTTCACCACCGGGATATCCTTCTGCGTCCGGGCATGCCTTGCCTCCATTGGGCCCTTCTGGGCTGCGGTTGCAACAGGAATCGACGAACCTCGAGGTGGTATAGACTTCCAAAAAGACGCTCTCGTCGTCGGCCTCGCCGTTGTACCCCTCGATCACGTAAAGCAACGTCCCCTCGCCGAGGTCGATGTTGGCCGAGACTTTCGCCGACGTAAAGGTAGGCTCGATCATGGAGATCAAGCCGAAGAGACGCCGGCTGTTGCTGTCGCTCCCGCCGGGGCCATCACACCGTGCCTCTTCCCAGCTGACGGGGTTGGCCGCCGAGGGGCGACCGCAGCGGGGGTTGTCGATGCACTGCGCCGTGTCGCTGCAAGTGAAGTCATCGTCGAGGTCCAGACCTTTGAGGATGGTGTTTGGTCTTTCACCGAAGTCGACCCGACGAACGGCCAGGGTGATGGTCTGGTCTGCGCCGGTGCCGCCCACGCCACCGGCTCCGCTGATTCCGCCCGCCCCACTTGCTTCATCGATTCCGCCGACCCCGCCCGGCGGCGCAATGACCGGACGCGACGGAGGTTTCTCGAGCACGCACGCCCCGCCGCCGGTTCCACCCACACCACCGGTCGTGGTGGTTCCGTCTCCGGTGCTGGTACTCACGGATTCGCCGACGACGAAGTCGTCGAAGCCGCCCAGCATCTGGCATTGAACCAGGATGAAGCCGGCCGCGAGGGCCGAGAGCGCCGATTGATAGCCCCGCACGAGCGAAGTTGTATCATCCGCGATCGTGACGCACCACGCCCCGCGGACTCGGAGGGCTCACGAACCCCCGGGGGGCTCGAGGGGGCCACGAAGTCTTCGCACGGGTGAACATCCCGCCCGTGAGCGCAGGCCCGGGTCTGATGGCCTCGACGCCGTTCAGGTGCTCAAAGCGCGAGCAAGGTGGGCGTTGCGATCGGCGTTCAGCCGTCCCAGACCACGTCGCCGTCGGCGATCCAGACGGTGCGCCCGTCGAAGCTCGTGAAGGTGAATCCGCCGAAGGCCTCGTTGTAGCTGCGGGTCTTGTCGCGCAGGTAGGCGAGCGCGACTTGCTCGCCGACCAAGAGCCCATCGATGCCGTCGGAGCGGTAGTGCACGCCGGCGAGGTCCCGCCCGAGCGCGATGTTGCTCGCGAGTTTGTCGAGCTCGCCGCCGAGCGTCAGCGCTTGGTTGACCGGCAACAGCTCGAGGCCGTCGACGCTCGCTTCCACCGGGTTCGGCACCACGAACCCCTCCTCGAAGAACGCCTTCAGCACCGTGCAGCACGCGCCGGCGACCGTGGCGTGGCCCGCGGGGTAGGCGGGATGCGTGGGCGAGCCTTCCGGATAGGCGAGGGGGAGCAGCGCGGTGCCCTGGGCCGAGAAGAGGCGCGCGACGGCGTCGGCGTCCAATACGTCGCGGTGAACGTCGTAGTCGCGGCTCCCCGCCGCGGTGAAGTGAACGCGGCCCGCGAAGGTCTCGGGCCGCAGGCGCCGGTGAACGGACCACTTCTGGTACCACGCGGCCCGCAACGACAGATTCGCGACCCGCGTCACGGTGTCGAGAATGTCGGCGCCCCCGAGGGTGGTGAAGCCGCCCTGGCTCGGGTTGTTGCGGTACCCGACGTCGGCCCGGGCTTCGTCGCCGTATCCGAGCGCGATCGCCGCGGCGAACAAGTACGCTTGGAACAGCTGGTCGTTGTGGACGTACGCGCCCAGGCTCCTCGCGTTGTAGAGGTACCGCGCTTCGGATTCGCGACGGAGGCCGGAGCCGGGAACCGCGCCTCGTTGAATGGCGAGCCAATCGGCCTCCCCGGTACCGAAGTCTTCCGCTTCGGGGGTCAGATAACGCTGCTCGATCTGCGCCTGGCCGAAAGGAATGTCGGCGAGCAAGAATTGCGACACGTACGGGCCGGCGAGGTCGCCCGGAGTGGGCCCGCGAAACAGCGTGTCGAGCGTGACGGACCCATCGACCATCGGTCCCACCGTCTCGCTGAGCGCATTGAGATCGTCGAGGGCATCGGCCACCTCGGGAGTGTCGCCGTAGGCGGCGAAGGGCAGGTCGCGAAGCAAGGCATGCCAGTAGACCTCCACCATCTCCGCTGCCGTTTCGGCGCTCGCGAACGCGGGGGCAGGACGCATCCGGGTGCCGTGCGGATCGCACCCCGAGAGGTTGAAGGCGAGCGCCGCCTGTGGGTTGGCGAGCCGTCGGGTGGCGGCGCCGTCGAGCGCGATCGCGTCGAACGCGGCCGGCGCGCCGTCTTCGAGCGCCGCCCGAAGCTGGTTGAACGCGTCGCGGTCGACCTCGGCCCACTCGTTCTGGGGCAGGCACTTGTAGAAGCTTCCGCGGAAGTCGTCCGGGTAGGCCTCCTCGTCGCCGTTGTAGGCCTGGGGGTCGAGGGCGATTTGGCTGTCGTACTGGCGGTCGGCCGCCTCGTACCGCCGTTGCCGCGCCTGTTCCGCGCGGGTCGAGGGCCGAGAGGGCGCATCATCGCTCGCGGGACCGTCGTCGCCCCCCGCACAACCCGGCGCGGCCACGACCGAGGTGACGACCGATGCGCCCCAGAGCACATCGCGACGCGAGACGGGCGTCGCCGTCGTCGCTGACGATCCCTCGCCGGAAGTGCAACGCGTGGTGGTTGGCGTGTCCGATGACGTCCCCTGCATGCCCACACCGGTACCGCACTTCTCGTCCGCATCGACGCGCGAAATTTGCGACGTCAGCCCCGGTGCGGGCCAACGTTCCGAAACCCAACGCTTGTCTAACGCTTCGCCTCAGGCGGTCCGAATCGCCTTGAAGGGTGATGGGACGGACGCGTCGCCCCCCTTGCGGCCGAGGAGCCGGCCGGGAGGCCGACGCATCGCCAACCGCATCCGTGATCCACCGCTCCGATTTTCAGTGTGGTCAGCGCCCCTGTGCCGCCCGTAGCATCGCGAACGTGGCAGGCCTTGCGGTAGCTCTCGTGCAGGTGGCGCCGGCGTACTTCGACGTCGGCGCGACCCTAGAGATTCTCGAGACGCAAGCGACACGAGCGGCCGGCGAGGGCGCGCGCCTCGTCGTGTTCGGCGAGACGTGGATCGGCGGCTATCCCGCCTGGCTCGACGCCTGTCCCGGGGCCGCCCTGTGGGATGCCCCGGAAACCAAGCGCGTCTATGCGCAGCACGTCGCCGCCGCCATCACCGTGCCGGGGCCGGAGACGGAGCGGATCGCGGCGTTGTCGCAACGGCTCGACGTGGGCGTGGTGGTCGGCGTCCACGAGCGCGTGGCCCGGGGCCCCGGGGTCGGCACGCTCTACAACGCGCTCCTCGTCTTTCACCCCGAGCGCGGCTGCACCGTCCATCACCGCAAGCTGGTGCCCACGTTTACCGAGCGCTTGGTGTGGGGGCCGGGCGATGCGGTCGGGTTGCGCGCGACCGAGTTCGATGGCGCTCGGGTGGGCGGCTTGATCTGCTGGGAGCATTGGATGCCCATGGCGCGTCAGGTCATGCACGAGACGGGCGAAGACGTACACGTCGCGCAATGGCCGTGGGTGCACGAGCAGCACCAGATCGCGAGCCGCAGTTACGCCTTCGAAGGGCGCTGCCACGTTTTGGCCGTGGGGTCGATCATGCGCCGTCGGGACTTCCCCGACGCGCTCGCCGTGGCCCCGGGCGTCGGCGGCGGCCCGGACGAGCTCGTGCTTCGGGGCGGGAGCGCGATCATCGGCCCCGACGGCGCGTACGTTGTGGCGCCCGTGCTCGACGAGGAACGCCTGATCTTCGCCGAACTCGATCTGTCGCGGAACGTCGAAGAGCGAATGACCCTCGACGTCACCGGCCACTACGCCCGGCCGGATGTCTTCGACCTTCGCGTCCATCGGCGACGCCCCTCGGCCGAGGAGGAGGGCAGGAAACCATGAGCGTCGTGTTGGCCGGCCGCTACGCCCTGACGGGCCTCCCCCAAGGCGCGGCGCCCACGTCGCCCGTCGTCGTGCGTGGCTTCGACCGCCGCCTCGAGCGCCCGGTGGCGGTCAAGGTCGTGGCGGTTCCCGGAAGCGGAACCCGAGGGGGCGCCGGGGCGGAAGGCGCGGCGGCCGAGGCGTTGCGGCGGGAGGCGGGCCTTCTCGCGCGAATCGACCACCCCGCGGTGGTGCCCGTGTACGACGTCGGCGCCGACGAGGGCTGGAGCTTCATCGTGTTTCCCTGGGTCGAGGCGGTCTCGTTGGGGGAGCACCTGCGCGCGGGGCGATCGGCCGCCGCTCTCCTGGCGCTGGGGGCGGAGCTGGCCGACGCCGTGGCGGCCCTTCATCGGGTGGGGGTGGTGCACGGCGACCTCGGCCTGCCAAACGTGTTGGTGACCACGGACGCTTCGCGCGTTCGGGTGGTCGGGTTTGGCTCGGCGCGCGCTTTCGATGCGCTCGACGAGGCTCCGGGGGAGGTTCGTCTCGGCGCGCGTCTCTCTCCCGAATGCGACGTGTATCGGCTCGGGCTGATGCTCGGGGCCAGTGTGCCGCACATGCAACCGGTCGACACGGCCGTGACCGCGCGCATCGAGCGGTGGGCCGAACGGTGCCGGGCAGCCTCGCCCTCGGACCGACCGGCGGCGACGGAGGTCGCCGAGGCGCTGCGGGACGGCTCGCGGGCTGAGGGCGCGCCGGCCGAAGACGTCGCCGATGCCATGGCCCGTGGTCAACAACAGCTCGTGCGCGGAGACTTCGAGGAGGCGCGACGCGTGCTCGAGGCGACTGCGGCGCGGATGGTGGGCCTCGGTCCGGATGCGGCCGACGCGCGCGCCGGGATCGCGCTGCAGCTCGGGCAGGTCGCGTTCCACCAAGGGCGCTTTGCGGCCGCGATGTCGGTGTGTCGCCTCGCGATCGAGGAGCTGTCGCCCATCGAGCACCCGGCGTGCCACTCGCAGCTCGCGTCGTGGGTGGCGCTCGTCGCGGTCAGTGCCGGCGACCTGACGCGGGCCGAGGACTGGCTCGGTCGCAGCGGTCTTTTTCTCGGGTCGGGGTCCGAACCCTCGCCCTGCCTGCGCCTCGCGGGTGCGCTCTTCCATCGTGCCCGAGGCAACCTCGCCATGGCCCAGGGACGCGCGGAGACGGCCCTTCGGCACTACGAAGCGTCGCTGGCGTCGTGTCCTCCCGACGAGCACCCCTGGGAGCGGAGCATCGCCATCTTCAATCTCGGGGAGGCCTATCTTCGCGCCGGCCGGCTCGACGACGCCGAGTCCATGTTGTCGCGGGCCTTCGCCCTCAAGGCGAGCCTGGGCGACCGTTGGGGCATGGCCTACGCCTACCTCGCGTTGGCCCACGTGGCACGGGAGCGGGGCGACATCGCCCGGGCGCGGCTCGGGGCCGAAGCGGGGTTGCTGCTCGCCGAAGCCATCGGCGACCCCAAAACCACCAGCGGTCTTCTCGTGGCGCTGGCCCGTGTCGCCCTCGATGAAGGCGACGACGCCACGGCCGAGGCCTACCTCACCCGCGCTCGGGTCGCGGCCGAGGGTTGCTACGCGGTGCCCGAGCAGCTCGAGGTTCGGCTCGCCCGCGCCGAGCTCGCCTGGGTCCGCGGCGCGCCCGAGTGGGTCGAACGGGAGGTCCGCGGGGCCCTCCGCCTCGCCGACCGCACCGGTGCCGAGCACGAACGCGCGCGGGCGGAGCTTCTCCTCGCGCGCGTTCGCCACACCCAGGGGGATGCCCAGGGCGCCCGCGCCCGCCTCGACGCCGCCGAAGACGCGCTCGAGCGCGCCCCGCACCCCCTGCTCAGCCTCGAGGCCGAAGCGGTGCGCGCGCGCCTCTCGCCGTCGAACGACGACCCGGCGAGCACCCGCGACCTCGTCGCCCGCGCCCTCGCCCTCGGCGCCGGCCACCTCGCCCGCCGCCTCCACGCCTGAGGTCGAGGGTGCCTCAAAAGTCCACGCGCCCGAGCCGGATGGGTTCCGCGCCGTCGGTCGTCTGACGCGTCTTACGTCGCGGAATCACCATCACGCTCATGGGGGCGGCGTTTATCGCATCAACGATGCGGACTCGACCGACGCCTCAGTTCGGGTTCGGCCAACCGTTGGGAATGTTGGTGAAGGTGCCGCAGGTATTGGTTTGGCTTGGGAGCCAGCAGTTGAAAACAGGAGGGTTCCCGTTGATGTTACACACTGGGTCCGTAAGCCAATTGGTACACGTCAAGTTCGCCGAGCAAAGCGAGTGAGGGATGCAATCGCCGTGTCTCTCGTTACCGTCGCCGTCTTTAGTGCAACTTTGACCCGGGAGGTTGCCGCAGTTGCCGAGCCCAACAAAGTTGCCTCCTGTGTTGCAGTAGTGCTCGCCGGCGAAGGCGACGCACTTCTCTTGGGCTTTTTCGCACACGGGCTTGCCCTTGTCGGGCGTGAAATTGACGCACCCGCCATCCGTCTCGGTGGCGTTGCAATTCTGCGGGAGGTTGAACTGCGCCGGCTGAATGTCCTCGTCTTCCTGCCCGTCGCAGTCGTTGTCCAGCCCGTCGCATACCTCCGGCTTTGACCCTACCTCGATGATGGGCTTGCAGTTCTTGGTGTTGTCAAAACACTCCCACCTACCAGGACCGCATATCCCTGATTCGCCGCTGTCGCAGGGGTCGCCGTCATCGCAATCCAACTCACAAAAGCCTTCATCGTTGCAGCGGTTGCCGCTGCAGCAGTCGCTGTCGACCTCGCAAGCGTCGTCGATCTGCCGGCACGGTTCGCAGACCCCCGAGGAGAGGCACGCTGTCCCCTGGCAGCACTCCGAGCTGCTTTCGCAGGCGAAGCCCTCCTTGCGGCAGCACTTGCCCGATGGGCTGCACTCGAGATCGTCTTCGCAGCACTCGGTTTCGAAGGTCGTGGCGGAGCCACATGGTTTTCCGACCTCCGTTTCGCAGAACCGACAGTGCGAACGCCCGCTGCCGGTGGAATCAAAGCACGTGTACCGCTGATCCCACACCCCGGCCTTCTGCGTGCAGGGGCAGTCGTTGTTCGCCTCACACCGGCGCCGACACCGGCCGTCGCGGCAGTCGTAGCCGTGGGCGCAGCTCGGCAGTCCCGGGCCACAGAGCTCGTCCTGCATCTGCCGCAGGTCGCAGAAGTGATCGGTCCCGTAGGTGGCGACGTAGTGGTTCTGAAGGGCGCCGCTGGGCATCTTTCGGCACTCCATGTTGATCGGGCATCGCGGCGACAAGTTCCACGGGTTGCACGGGCTCAGCAGCCCTCGCCCCGCCGCGAGCGGGTCCCACGGGTGAATGTCGCGGCAGACCCAGTTGCCCCCCTCCGGAACGCACGACGCGGCATTCGGCGTTCCGTTCTCGCTCAAGCAGATGGCGTCCTGCTCACCATTGCCGGGCCCGGGACACACATCTCCGTCGGTAAGCGCCGGCACGCACGTCCCGTCGCTGCGCCACATCTCGCCGTTGGGGCAAGTGAGCGGTCCATCCACGCCACAGCCGCGGTTGTCGAGGCCCTGAATTACGTCGTCGGGATCGGTAATGATCTCGAGCTCAGCTTCGTGGATCCGTTCTGGCCGCTCGGGCAGTGCGCACGAAAAAACCAGCGTCAACGCCGCCCCGGCGACGAGTTTGTTCCCCTTCATCGTTCCTCCCCCATCCGTGCGGATGGCGCACGCACCCCCTCGGCCCGTGTCTGCTCGCGACAGTCGGTGAAAAAAAAGATCCATTCCATGAAAATCTAAATGGATCCGAAATGAGGTGGTCGTGGGTAGGGGGGGGGTAGGATACACCAGGTTCTCGCCATTCATCACGGCCGTCTGCTAAGGATGGGTCATGCGATTTCGGTGGGGTACGGTTCTGTTCTTTATCTCAGGATGTACGGGCGGCGTGACGGTTGACGTTGGTGCCGGCGGGGGCGACACCGGCGGGTCGGGAGGGGTGTCGTCCGCGGGCGGCACGGGTGGGGACGATGTCCCGTGCCCTCTCGACTGCACCACCGACTGCGAGCCCGAGGTGATCTCCGCGTTCGACAACGGTGTCTTGTTCAACGAAGGTCTGGCGCTCACCAATCGCTGGATCACCTGGCTTGGGTGGCGGGTGGATGATTCCCAGTCTCCGTCTCAGTACTCGTGGGAAGTCTGGCGCGCCCCGCGCTGTGGTGGGCCGCCGCGAATGCTGGAAACCGGGCCCAACCTTCCCACGAACTTGGTCTCTGTGTCGCGCGGCCGCCTTGAATTTGGTGTGCGCGGGTCCATCGACATGACACGGCCCGCCGTGTTCTCTCTGTTGGACGGGGCGCAAGGTGTGGCGGTGTCCCCGGTAGACATCATGAGTCCGAATGTTCTCGCCTTTCGTGAGGGCCGATTTGCCTACGTTCACGTCGATACCGAGGGCGGTATCTTTGAATGGCAGGGGGACCAACAAGCTTCCACGCTGTTGGTGCCTGGTGACCTGGGATGGTCAATGGGCGACGGATGGGCGGGTGGACTCAGCCTCGGGAATGTGTACGCGTGGTGGGGCGCCAACGATGGATTGCGAAGGGCTGCGTTTGACGACGGCATCCCCGAGGTGGCCGCGGCAGGAGGCCGGGTCGTGGATGCGCAAGTGGGGGACGACGGCTCCGTCCTGTTCATCGACTTGGCCGAGCCGGGCCGCAACGAGCTTTATCGCTACGACGAAACCGCAACGGGGAACAAAGTGTTGCTGTTCGCCGAAGACATCGACCCTTTTCTGGAACCCAATCTCCCCGGCGGCCGCGTGTTCGTTTACGAGCGGTTCACCGAGGCGCGGGACCGTCAGCGAATTTGGCGCGTGAATGCCTCGACCGGCGCGTCTGAGGTGGTGCACTCGGCGTCTTCGATAGAGAGCCAATACATCGCAAGTGACGAAAATTCGATCTATTGGATCGACTCCCGTCAGGGGCTGATGCGCTTAGGCCTGCCCTGAGAACGTCGTCCATCCAGCAAGGAGGCCCTGGCCCCACCACACCTTACACCCTCGACCACAACCGTTGATGGTGTCGCGATGCTCGCCGACAACGTCGACGACAAGCCGGCGAGGGCGAGCATCGCTCCTCAGAGCCGGTTCTATTGCCTTGGGGGTGCCTTATTGTTTGCGCCGGTCAAATCTACCGATTTGACCGGCAGTATAGCGCTACCGCCTAAAACACCACGCCGAGGCTGAGCGATCCGAGGAGTTGGATGCGGCCGGCGCCGTCGTTGTAGGTCGTGACGAGGGCGGTGGCGTCGTCGCGCTCGGCGACGGCGCAGTTTGGGTCTTCGGCGTTCACGTCGTCTTGGGTGCAGGGGAGGACTTCCAGGCGCTCGGTGCTGAGCACCCCGACGCCGATGCCGATGCCGCCGCTGATCGCGAAGCCGCCGTCGGCGCCGAACACGTAGGTGTTGCCGACGGTAGCGCCGACGATGAGGTTTTGCAGGGTGCGGCGGCACGTGCCGGTGCCCGACTCGGCGTCGCAAAACTCCGGGTTGGGGCGGCCGAAGAGAATGTCGTTGTCGGTGTCCCCGCGGAACAGGGTGGACTGGAACCGCTCGTATTGAAGGTTGGCTTTGACCCAAAAGCCGTCGAGGGCGCGCCCCTGTACGTACCAACCGAACGCGGCGGCGAGCGCGAACCCGCGCTCCTCGAGCTCGGTTTGCTCGGCGTCGAAGATGTAGGTCGGCGCGACTTCGACCGACAGCGGCAGGTCGCCGAGCGAGACCTCACCCTCGAAGGTGATGCGGCGGAACAGGAGGTCGAAAGGGTCGTAGCGCAACGACCAGTCGAGGTGGTCGGACGGAGGGGACACCTCCTCCGGACGCCGGGGCGGGGGCGGATAACCTCCCCGATTGGGCCGGTACCCGGGGTCATAGCCCGGAGGCGGCGGAGGTGGGTCGTAGGCGCGCTCAGCCTCGCCGTAGGGCGCCCCGTAGCCCGGACCCGAGCCCGCGGGCCCTCGACCGTAGGGAGGCTGTCCCGCCGGCGGCGGGGTGCCGTAGCCTCCCGGCGGGCCGTAACCGGGGGCAGGCCCGGGCGTGCCGTCCGGGGGCGAGGGCGGTGGGGCGGGGGGAGGAAGCAGCGGCGGCTCGGGGGGTGGCTCCGGGGGCGCGTCGATCGGTTCTTCCGACGGCGGCAGTTCGTCGTCCTCGACGGGCGGGCTCTCGGCGGCGGGGGGCTCCGGCGGCGGCGCATCAGTCTCGGGCGGCGAAGCGGGTGGGCGCTCCGGGCGCGGCGGCGCCTGCGCGTGCGCCGCGTCCACGACGAACAGCGCGGCAAAGACGGTGGCGGCGGTCACGGAACCCACGGACGAGCGGCGGAACGACACACGCGGAGCCTAGCCGCGCCGACAGGCGTGCGCGACCTTCGGTCACCGCGCGTCGACACGTGGACGGTGCGACGCCACGTTCGGGTTTTCGTGGGTCAGGCCTCGGCGATGCGGAACGCCGGCGCCATCCGCTCCTGGGCGTTTCGCCCGATGCCGCGGGCCGCGGCGACGGTGCGCCACGACCGTACTGCGGCCACCACTTCCTCCACGATCTGGCGGGCCCGACCCGCATTCACGCGGAAAAAGGGGGCGACTTCGCGCACGAGATCCAGATCCTGGGCGTTGTCGAGGTCGGAGATGTCGAGGGATAGCCCGTCGCCCCAAGGGACGGGATTCATGTCGTAGGCCGGAGCGAGCCGCCAGCCTTCGTCGGTGAGCAGGAACGCGTGGTTGCGGAGGTGGTCGTCCACGTTCGAGACGCACACGTTGAACGCGATGCGTCGCCAGAGTTGCTCCAGGTCTGCCTCCGGTGCGCCTCCTCGCTGGATCAGCACCTCGGCGAGGTGGAGGTAGGAAGCGCCGTCGGTCTCCCCGTCGATGCGCTCGAGAAGGGTCATGGCCGACGCCATGTGAAGACGCTCGGACCCGACGCGGTCGAAGCGGCGTGACATGAAGGTGTGGTGTTCGTGTCCGATTCGTTGGCACCGCGCGACCGGAACGTCGATCCCCGCGCATTTTGCGAGGTCGTGGGCGACCGCCTCCCACGCGCCGACGTCTTCGGTGTCCTCGCGGCTCGGAAATTTTGCGATCCAGAGCCGCCCCTCGTCGTCGACGACGCTCGCCTTGGGACGCGCGCCTCCGACCGAGCGCCCGGGGGCGATGAGCATCGAGAGCCACCGCACGTACTCCGGCGCGTCTTCTACCCCTTCGCGCTCGAGCCGAAGACTGATCGCGACGAGTTCTCGAAGTCGCGTCCACGGCGGCGAGGCGAACGCCGCATCGTCGTCGAGAAAGGCTCCTCCCGCTTCGACGCGCACGCGCAATCCGCCCATACGATGGGGGTCGAAGACCCCGAGGAGGTAGTCCCAGGTGCGCAGTCGTCGGGCGCGGCGACCCTCTCGTTTCGCGCGGGCCGCCTCTCGGCGCTGCAGCAACACGCGACCCCAGCGGTCGGGGCACGAGTCGAGAAACAGCCCGAAAAGGCCATGCTCGGGTCGGGGATATTGAGGTCCGGCAACGTGCGCCAGTCGCGGGGTCGAGCGCCAACGCGGGACCTCTCCTTTTCAGCCAAGCATCGTCGTAGGCGAAGCGAAACGTCTCACGGTTGCGCACGACCGCTCCGGAGAGCAGGCCGAGCCGGGTGGGGCCGCTCAGGCCTCGCCAGTCGGCCCAAACCTCGACGTCGACGGCATCCACGCGACCGGCTCAGCCTCGTCCGAGGAGCTGAAGATCTTGGAGACGGCGGCCGAGTTCATCGTCGCGGGCCACCTCGGCGAGGTCGTCTTCGAGGCCCAAGCTGTGGAGCACGTTGGCGAGGCTTCCCAGCGCAACCGATGGTGCACCCTGCTCGATCGACCTCAGGGTAGGCACGGACATGCCGGCCCGCTCGGCCACCAACGCTTGGGTGAGGCCCCGCCGCTTCCGGGCCAACCTGACGTTTTCGCCGAGGTCCGCGAGGAGACGGCGGACGGCAGGAAAGACGGGGGTACGATCCTTCGCCATGCCAATTATGATTGGTCTGAGGGCCAAAGATGCAAATCATATTTTGCTTGCGCCGCTGCATGACCGCGGCGAGACGGGTCGTCGACGCCGAATGAGCCCGCTCGGCGGGTCGCCCGGTGCTGGCGCCTACTTCGCCCGCTGGGCTTCCTTGTACTTCTCGAAGGCTTCCATGAGGGCGAGGTACTCCCACTTGCCGAGCACGCTGCCCCCCTTGCCGGTGGGGTGAAACATGTCGGTGTTGCCGAGGCCCTGCTTGATCCACGAGTGCATCGAACCCCCGCCGCCCATGGCCCGGAATTGGTCCCAAAAGGCCCATCCTCGCTTTTCGGCGAGCGCCTTCTGCTCTTTGGCGATGAAGTACGTCATGGGACGCGAGTAGCCCTGGGATGCCTTTTTGCTGGCCATGTCGGGGGGGCCGACGAGCATGTACGACGCCTCGGGAAGCGCGGCTTCGACTTGCTCCATCACCGCTTCCAGCGTCGCCCGGTACTTTTCCATCGGGTACATGTTGCCGTCGGTGATCTCGTTGGAGCCGAACGCGAGGCACACCAAGTCGGCTTGCGTCCGGCCGAGCACGCGACCCCAGTGGGCGTCGTCCTGCTTGTCGAGGAAGCGAGCTCGAGCGCCGGTTACCCCCATCGCCGACAGCGTCACCCCGACCGTGTCGCGGAGCATGCGAATGCCATAGACCCGCGCCGGGCGGTCATCGACGCTCACGAGCTTCATCGTGTGCGGCCCGTCGGGCACATCGACGAGGTGCCACGCGACCTGCTTGTCTGCCCCTTCGGTTTCGAGGCGCCCGCGCGGCTGTCCGTCGACGAGAATGTCGAAGGCGCCCCCGCCGGGTTGTTGGAGGTATTCGATCTCGAATTTGCTGACGTGTTTGCCCCACGGCGTCTCCAGCGTCGTGGTGCCGAATTCGGTCCAGACGCCCTCGTGGCGCGACGTGAAGGAGGCGCAACCGAGGCCGTAGAGACCATCTTCGGCGTAGGGGCCGACGCACGTGCTGACCTTCCACGCGGGCGCCGCCTGCCGGGCGACGTCGATGTGAAACCACCCCGGCCAGGCGTTGGCGATGATGGCGTAGCCGTGGCCTGCATCGCCGAAGCGGGTTTGCATCAAGCGACGGAGTTTTCCGCTCACGAAGTCGGACGCGACGATCGAGTCGCCGTAGTAGAGAATGTGGGCTTGGGCGCCCGGGTCCCTCCGCTCGACGGCCATCAATTGGTCGAAGAAGCGCGCGAGGGCTTCGGGGTTGGCGATCGACCGAGGAGGCTCGTCTTCGGTGACGGCGTCCGGAACCCGCGCTTCGGGCCGGCCCTGCGCGATGGGGCCTCGGCGCTCGTCGGCGCCCGCCTCGAGCTCTCGGGCCCGGGCCTGCTGGTCGAAGGTGGCGCCGGGGAGCGACGCCTCGCCCACCGCCGACTCCGGCATCGGTCCCCCTGCGGCTTCAGGGGCGGCCTCGACGACGTTGGAACCGTCGTCGCCGGGATCGGTGAGCACCCGCAGCCACGACAGCGACGGCACCGCGTACGGCACCGCGACCAGCAGGAGCAACGTGCCCGCGACCCCCACGATTTTCAACGGGATGGGGACGGAGCCCAGCGTCGGCGCCGAGGCGGTACGCGCCGCCTCGCGACGCGAGCGGAGGTAGCGGCCCTCGGCGGCCTGGTCGGCGGCGAGGGTGGAGGCGAGCTCCCCGAAGACGTCGTGGGCCTTGTCGGTGTCGGCCTCGAGCTGCAGTTTCGGTTCCGGGTAGGTCGGCGTCTCGTCGGACGGCCCCTCGCGGCGGGCGCGGACCGCGACGACGAGGCGGTACGCGAGGAGCGCGAGCGCGACGAACACGAGGGTGAGGTGTCCGGTGGACATGTCCCGGTATGGAAATCCTTCCCCGTCGGGCGTCAAGCGCGCCGTGGGAAAGACTGGATCATACATAGTTCAGGTCGGCGACCCTCGATCCACGGCGAACGTCGTGACCCGCGCCCCGAGAACCAGGGCACGACGTGACGCCGGCGACGGCTTTTCAGGGACATAGAACGTACAACACTAGATTTTTACGCTGGGGCGCCACTTCGGCACGAGACGTGCTGTGAGCAAGGGTGTCCCAACCATGTCGCGTCGTCGTCGTCCTCCCCCTCCGCCGCCTCGTCGCCGCGCTTCGGCCGCGCGCCGCCCTCCGCCTCCGCCCCGCCGTCCGCCGCCCCCCGCCGGGGCCGTGGCCACGGAGGTCCCGGCGGATCCCAACCAGAAGCTCCTTACCCCAGCGGCGTCATCCATGGCGCTGTCTGGAGCCGCGGCGCCTTCCGGGACGACCGAATGCTCGGTCACGGCCGCCCCCCCGGTTCCGACCCCGGGGGGCGATGCGGCCGCAGTGGCCCCGCCGCCGGGGCACCGGGACACGACACCACCGTCGCCACGGGCGCCCTCCTCGGCGTGCGCTCCCGGCGACGTCGTGGCCGGGCGCTACGTCGTTCAGCGGGTTTTGGCCCGGTCCGAATCCGACTTCCTCGCCCAAGCGACGCGCCAGCCCGAGGGCACGCCGGCGCTGGTGCGGTTGGTGGCCGGGCACGCCGGGCCCGACGGTGAACGGTGGACGCGGGAGGCCGCAGCGCTCGGCGAACTTCGGTCCGAGCATGTCGCCCCCGTTTTTGGCACCGGCGTGACGGAGGACGGCACGCACTACGTCGCGCGGGCCTATCTCGACGGAGAAAGTTTCGAAACGGTGTCTTCGCGCCGGCTGGCGGTCGCTGATGCCCTCGACCTCGTTCTTCAGACGGCCGCGGCGGTGCGGGAGGCCCACGAAGTGGGGCTCATCCTGCGCTCGTTGGGCGCCCGTCGCGTCTTCGTGACCCGTCGTCGGGACGGGCACCCGGTCGCGACCGTCGTGCCCGCGGACCCCCCAACCTCGCGGGGGGGACACGCCATCGATGCCGCGACCGCACCGGAGATCGTTAGAGCGCTTCGGGGCGAGCGCGATCCTTCGGCCGGCGTTCCCTCGGGCGTTCCCTCGGGCGTTCCCTCGGACATTTGGAGTCTTGCGAGCCTGACCTACCTCCTCCTCACCGGCCATGCGCCATTTTTTGGCGACGGAGAACGGTTGGCCGCGTCCATCCTCGACGATGTACCCCTGCCGCCGTCGAGTCTTCGGCGCGACGTCGACATCCCGCTCGCGGTCGACCGGGCGGTGCTGGGGGCGTTGCACAAGGATCCACGTCATCGACCGCACCACGTCGACCACTTCGTGGCCGCGCTCGCGCCCTACGCCTCGGACGCGGGCCGCGCCGCGATGGCGCCCTCACCGGTTTCCAACCCGTATCCGTCGCAGGCAGCGCCGGAGGTCCCCGCTTCTCGTCCGTACCGCGCCGGGGCCATGGGCCTCGAGCCCGATGACGCGTCGCTGACCATGGTGCGGACCGTGGGACCTTCATCGCCGCCGCCCCCCGCTTCCCGTCCGTCGCACGCGCCGCCGCCTCCCGTGAGCGACCCGCCCGCGCACCTCGACGGCATGGCCGCCGTGCTCGCGGGGCCGTTGCCGGTTCCTCCCGCGCCCTCGGTCGAGCTCCCTCCCTCTCGCTTCGAGCCGGTGCGACCGGGGGCGGTATCGGGCGTCGCGCCGGCCCCTCCGGGACGACCCTTGCCATCGGGTGGGGCCCCCGCGGAGTCGCTTTCGGCCGCGGCCTCGCCCTCCGAAGGCGAAGACCTGCGTGCGGACGTCGCTCCTGCGCGTTGGCCGCGATGGTGGTGGTTTACCAGCGTGGCGGCCGCGGCCACGGTGGTCATGAGCCTCGTCGTCATCGCCACCACGCCCCCTCCGCTCCGCACCGCGCGGGCGGGATGGCGGCAGTTCACGCCGTCCGGTGCGTCTC
>JBCCLB010000023.1:0-101293 GCA_039027095.1 Myxococcota bacterium | reverse complement strand
GGCGGTGCTGCTCGCGGTCGTGGCGGACAAGACGGGCTACCCGGCAGAGGTGCTGAAGCCCGAGCAACGCCTCGAGGCGGAGCTGGGCATCGACTCCATCAAGCGCGTGGAGATCCTGTCCGCAGTCCAGCAGCAGCTTCCTGGCTTGCCCGAGATGGATGCGACGCGGCTCGCCGCGCTCCAGACCCTGGGCGAGGTCATCGACGCTCTGCGCACGGCGCTCGATGGTACGACGGGAGCCCCGGCGGCCCCCGACGCTCCTTCGTCGCCCCCCGACGCTCCTTCGTCGCCCCCCACGCGTGTGGACCGCCACGTCGTGAGGTGGACGCCCGCCCCTCCGACCGGGTTGGTCCCGTCGGCGCTCCGCGCGGGCGCGCTCGCGATCGTCGGCACACCGTCGATCGCGCGTCCGCTCGCCGCCCGCATCCGTGAGGCCGGCCTCGAAGCCGAACCCGTATCGACGGTAGGTGCGCGCCACGCAGGTCTGATCGATCTGCGATGTCTCGAGGCCGTCGGCCCGACGGCCCTGGTCGACGCCACAAGCGCCGTGTTCAGCGAGCTGCAGACCTTCTCACGCCAGCGCGAGCCCGACGCGCCGACCCTCGCGGTGGTCGTGCAGGACGCCGCCGGTCCCGGCGCGATCGACCCCAGCCGGGCCTGGGGGGCCGGCGCCGTGGCCGTCTACAAAACGCTGGCGGCGGAGCGCCCGCGCTGGAGTGTCCGCACGATCGAGCTGGCTCGGGGCGGTCTCGCGCCGGCCCAGTTGGCGGAACGCATCGCCGACGAGCTGCTGTTCGGCGGGGGTGAGCTGGAGATCGGCATCGACGAGACCGGAGCGCGCTTCGCCATCGAGGCGGTCCACGAACCTATTGTCTCGGCCGCGCCGCGGCTCGGCCCCCAGGACGTCGTGGTGGTGAGCGGGGGGGCACGCGGCGTCACCGCCGCCTGCGCGGTGGCGCTCGCGGAAGCCACCAGGGCCCGCTTTGTCCTCCTCGGCCGCACCCCGCTCGGCGAGGAGCCGCCGTGGGCGGTCGGCGTTCCCACCGACGAGGCCGCGCTTCGACGGGCTGCCCTCGAAAGCCTGCCGCCGGGTACCGGGCCCGCCGAGCTCGCCGCCGCGGCGGTCGCGGTCAGCGCCGGGCGCGAGGTGAAGACGACGCTCGCTCGCATCGAAGCGAACGGCGGTGACGCGACGTACGTAAGCGTCGACGTGACGGACGGGGCGGCGGTGGCGGACGCACTCGACGACGTGCGGCGCGACCACGGTCCCATCACCGCGCTCGTGCACGCCGCGGGCGTGATCGCCGACAAGCGCCTCGAGGACAAGGCTCGTCAGGCGTTCGACCGCGTGGTGGCGGTCAAGGTCGAAGGGGCCCGCGCGCTGCTCGAAGCCACGCGCGACGACGCGCTGAAGGCGGTGCTCTTCTTTTCGTCGGTAGCCGCCCGGACGGGCAACGTCGGGCAGGCGGACTACGCCGCCGGCAACGCGGTGCTGAACGCCCTCGCGCGCGCCGAAGCGGTTCGTCGACCCCACGCGGTGGTGCGCGCGCTCGGCTGGGGCCCCTGGGCCGGAGGCATGGTGACGCCCGCCCTCGCCGACCATTTCCGTGCCCGTAGCGTACCCCTCATCGACCTCGAGGACGGGGCCCGCCGCTTCGTCGATGAGCTCGAGGCCGACGGCTCTCCCGAGGTCGTCATCGGGCCCTTGCCGGACCGTTCCGAGCGCGCTTCCTCATCCCCTTCGGTGTGGCTGAGCCACCAGAGCGCCCCGGAGCTGGACGGACATCGCGTGCTCGACCACGTGGTGGTGCCGATGGTCTGGGCGATCGAGCTGTTCTGTCGCGCCGCCGCCGAAGGGAGCGACGGCGAAGGTTCGTTCGTATGCGAGGACCTGCGGGTATTGTGCGGGATCGAGGTCCCCGCCTTCGACGCGCAAGGCATGTGGCTGACCGTGGAGGCGGCGTCACGAGATGGCGCTCTCGACATGAGCCTCGTCGACGAGGCGGGCAAGCGTCGTATCGTCGCGACGCTGGGACGTCCCCACGAGGGGAACGAAGCGTCTCCGCCCCGGGCGATGGCCAACGGAGCCAGCTGGCCCTGGCGCGCCGACGCGGTCTACGACGGGCCCTTGTTCCACCGCGGGGCCTTCTCGGTGATCGATACGCTCGAGTCACTCGGTCATGCCGGCGCCTCGGCCCGGGTGAGCGGGGTTCGGCAGCGCGCTTGGTCAACCCGCCGCTGGCAGACCGATCCGGCAGCCCTGGATGCCGCCCTGCAGCTCTTGCTTCTGTGGGCGCGCGCCGAGACGGACCAAGCCGCACTTCCCCTGCGCATCGCACGGACCACCTGGCACGGCGGTCCCTCCGCGACGCCGCTCCGGTGTGAGCTTCGCGCCCGCCGCGACGGACCCACGATCCACGCGGACGCGTGGCTCCTCGACGACGCCGACCGCGCGGTGGGGCGCCTGGAAGGGGTCGAGGTTCACCTGTTGGGGCGCGACCAGTGGGTACCGGCGTGAGCGACTTCGAGCCCATCGCCATCATCGGGCGAGGTTGCGTGCTCCCCGGAGGACCCACCCCCGACGCCTTCGTCGCGGCGATCCTCGAGGGGCGGGACCTGATCACGGACGTGCCCACCGGCTACTGGCGAATCCCGCCGTCCGCGGTGCGCTGCCCTCCCAGCGCCCCCGCGCGGGACCGGACGTGGTCGGTGCGCGGCGGCTACGTCGACGGCTTCGATCCCGAGCGCGCCGGGGTTCCGTCCTCGCTTCGCGCCCGCGATCTCCTGGTCCAGTGGACCTATGCCGCCGCCCGGCAAGCGTTGGCCGAGGCCGGGGTGCGCGACGATGCATCGGTTCGGGCACGGTGTGCCTTCGTCTTCGGGAACCTGTCCTATCCATCCCACCATCTCACCCGCTGGGCGGCGGCGACGTGGCTCGACGCCCTCGACGGGTCGCTGCTCGACCACACCGACGAGGGTCGGCCGGCGCCCAGCGCGCGCTTTGCGTCGTACGCGCCCGCGCAAGCCGTGGCGGAGACGTTCGGGCTCGGGGGGCTGGTGACCGCGCTCGACGCGGCGTGCGCATCGTCTCTCTACGCGATGGCCCTCGCGTGTCGCGAGCTGCACGAGGGCCGCGCCGCCCTCGCCCTCGCGGGCGGCGGCATGCGGGCCGACGACTTGTTCCTCCACATCGGTTTCTGCGCGTTGTCGGCGCTGAGCCGACGGGGCATCAGCGCCCCCTTCGCCGCGGGCGCCGACGGCCTTCTGCCCGCCGAGGGCGTCGCCCTGCTCGCCCTGAAGCGCCTCGACGACGCCGAGCGCGACGGCGACACCATCCACGGCGTCATCCGCGGGATCGGACTCAGCAACGACGGCAAGCGGGCCGGCTTGCTCGCGCCCTCGTCCGACGGACAGCTCGAGGCCATGCGCGCCGCCTATCGACAAGCCGGGTGGTCGCCGTCGTCCGTCGGCCTCTTCGAATGTCACGCCACCGGCACCGCCGTCGGCGATCGGATCGAGGTCGAGAGCCTGAAGCAGCTCGTCGGCGACGCCCGCGGGGTCCCCCTGGGATCCCTCAAGTCGAACGTCGGGCACCTCATCACCGCCTCGGGCGCAGCCGGCCTACTCAAGGTGTTGGGCGCATTTCGGCACGCCCTCCGCCCCGCTAGCCTCCATGTGGAGACCCCGATCGACGCCCTGCGTGGGGACGCACTGCGCGTCTTGCAGGCGGCCGAGCCCTGGCCGAGCGAGGGGGCGAGGCGCGCCGCGGTGAGCAACTTCGGGTTCGGCGGCAACAACGCGCACCTGCTGGTCGAGGAGTACCGTCGCTCCGGCGCGAAAGCCGCGGTGGCATCCGCTCCGCGACCCGCTCCCCGCCTGGCGGTGGTCGATCTCGAAGTGAGGCTCGGCCGGTGGCGCGGCCCCAAGGCGCTCGCCGATGCGCTCGCCGAAGATGGCGTCACCCCCGGCGATGGCCGGCTCGACGGTCCTATTTCCCTGCCGGCATTGGGCCTCGCGTTTCCGCCCGCCGACCTCGACCAGACGCTCGCGCAGCAGCTGCTGGTCCTCGAAGCGGCGTGGCGGATGGCGCGGCGCGCCTCTCGGCCGCCTACCTCGCGCGCCTCCATCCTCGTTGGCATGGAGGTCGACCCGGAGGTCGCCCGGGCGGGCTTCGGGTGGCGCCTTCCCACCTGGCTCGAGCGCTGGCGGGCGGCCGGCATCGAGGTCGAAGAGGGATGGTTGGAGCGGGCGCTCGCCGGCCTCGGGGCGCTCACCGACGCCGCGGGCGCTCTGGGCGCCATGCCGAACATCCCCGCCAACCGGATCTCCGTGCAGCTCGATCTGCGCGGGCCCGGCTTCACGGTGTCGGCCGGCGAAGCCTCGGGCCTGGTCGCGCTATCGATCGCCAGCGATGCGCTCGCACGGGGCGACGTCGACGAGGCCTGGGTCGGGGCGGTGGACTTGAGCTGTGCGCCGCTGCACCGGATGGCCCAGCGCGCGGTGCACCCCTCCGCCCCGGCTCCCGCCGATGGCGTCGTCTTGCTGCGACTCAAGACCCTCGCTGCGGCCCAGCGCGAGGGGGACGCGATCTGGGCGAGCCTCGAGGCGAGCCCGGACGGTCCACCGGCCGATCCCGAGCCCCTGCTCCGCGCGCTTGGAGCCCCCTTTGCCGCCACCGATCTCGTCCCCCTCGCGGTGGCTGTTATCGGCTGCCGAACCGGTCGCCCCCCCCGCGCGTGGGCCGATGCGGCCCCGACCGACGGATGGCAGCTCGGCGCGGGACGTCACGGCTGGCGGGTGAGGCCGGCCGCCCCTCCCGCGCCCCTCCCCGAATGGCGAGCGCTCGAGGTCCTCACCCGTGACTACCCGGCCCACCCTCCCCCGGTCGTGCTCCCCCCCATGCGATGCGCCCCCTCGTGGCCCGTCCCGCCTCCCCTCGCGCCCGTCCTCGACGAGGTGCACCGCGCGCCCGTCGTGGTACTGGCGCCGACGCGCCCGAGCGTGCCGGTGGCCTCTCCCGCGCCGGTGGCCTCTCCCGCGCCGGCGGCCACCCCCGTCGACCAGCTGGCGCGGATGGCGGACGCCTTCCGACGCGAGGTCACCACGTCGCACCGACGCTACGTCGAGGGCCGCGCCGCCCTCGTGGACGCCTTGCTGGGCCGCGGCCCCACCCCACTCGACCGGCCGCATGGCGCGGCCCCGGCCGGGGAGGGCTGGCCGAGCGTCGCCCCCTCCCTGTCCGCGGAGCCAGCCCCGGTCGCCGGCCCGTCGCCCACAGGCGGCGTCGCCAACGCATCGCCGGCCGCCCCGCTCAAAGCCCCGGCTTCTGCAAGCGACCCGCCCTTCGGCATCGACGCGCGCGACCCCCGGATTTCGCCGCAATCGCTCCGCGCTCCCCGCGGTCCGCGGCTCGACCGGCAACAACTCGAGACCCTCGCTTCGGGTGAGATCTCCCGGGTGTTCGGACCTCGCTTCGCCCGGCAGGATGCCTTCGCGCGCCAGGTGCGGCTTCCGGAGCCCCCGCTGTTGCTCGTCGACCGGGTGCTCGGCATCGACGCCGAACCCGGCAACATGGGCACCGGGAGCATCTGGACCGAGACCGAGGTGCGCGAGGATCGCTGGTTTCTGCACGAGAACGTCATGCCCGCCGGGATCATGGTGGAAGCGGGCCAGGCGGACTTGCTGCTCATCTCTTGGCTCGGCGCCGACTTCGAAAATCGCGGTGAACGCATCTACCGCCTTCTCGGGTGCGAGCTCTCGTGGCACGGCCCGCTCGCGCGGGTCGGCGAGACGCTGCGCTACCACATCCACATCGACAGCCACGCCAAGACCGGCGACACGCGGCTGTTCTTCTTCCACTACGATTGCTTCGTGGGGAACGAGCTCCGGCTGCGCGTGCGCAATGGCCAGGCCGGTTTCTTCTCCGACGATGAGCTCGCCGCGAGCGGAGGCGTCCTGTGGTCGCCCCACGACGAGGCGCCGCCCGGCGGCAGGCTCGATCCGCCCCTCGTAGACGTCGGGCGCGGCCGCTTTGGCGCGGCCGACGTGCGCGCCTTCGCCGAGGGCCGCGTCGCCGACTGCTTTGGTCCCGCGCTCCGCCGCACCCAGAGTCACTCGCGCAGCCCGCGCATCCAGGGGGGGCGCATGCTGCTGCTCGAGCAGGTGAGTGCATTCGATCCGGCGGGTGGCCCCTGGGGTCGCGGCTATCTCCGCGTCGACAATGCGCTCGACGACGACGCTTGGTACATGCGGGGCCACTTCAAGAACGATCCGTGCATGCCGGGCACGCTCATGAGCGAGGGCTGCCTGCAGGCCGTGGCGTTCTACATGACGGCGCTGGGGCTCACCCGCGATCGCGACGGATGGCGCTTCACGCCCGTCAGCGACGAGGTGTTTCACGTGATCTGCCGGGGCCAGGTCGTGCCCGGCGCCGAGCGCCTCACCTACGAGGTCTTCGTGCGCGAGGTGACCGCAGGCCCTCTACCCACCGTGGTGGCCGACGTGCTGGGCACCTGCGACGGCCAGAAGGTCTTCTACGGCCGTCGCATGGCTCTGCGGCTCGAGCCCGGCTTCCCCATGGACACGATGCCGATGGCCGTGACCGCGCTCCCCGACGACGCGACCGTCGCGACCATCGACGGCCTTCGCGTGGACCACCGCGCCGTGCTCGCCTGCTCGCTCGGCCCCACGTCCCGGGCGTTCGGTCCGCGCTTCGCGGCCGGCGAAGGGGCGCAGCGTACCCCTCGCCTCCCATCCCCGCCCTACCACTTCATGACCTGGGTTCAGCGGATCGAGGGGGAGCCCGGCGAGCGTCTCGACGGGGGCGAGGTGGAAGTCGTCTTCGCGCCCGGCTCGGACGAGGCGTGGTTGTTCGCCGAGCGAGGCACCATGCCCTGGTGCGTTCTGCTCGAGGTCGCCCTGCAACCCTGCGGGTGGCTCGCGGTGTACCAGGCCGGCGCTGAACCGCTGCTTCAAGATGTCTACTTCCGCAACCTCGACGGGACGGCCCGCGTGCATCGCGAGGTCTCGATCGACGATGGCCCCCTGGTGACGCGGGCGCGGCTCACCCAGACCTCGACCCTGGGACCGATGTCGGTGGTGGCGTTCGAGGTGGAGGTGCGGGCGGGGGAGGCGCTCGTGCTCGAGGTGACCACGAGCTTCGGCTTTTTCACCCGGGACGCGATCGAGCAGACCCCGGGGCTGCCCGAAGAGCACGAGGCCATCGCGCGCATCGACGACCCGGCCGAGGTCGACATCGATCTGGCGGCTCGACCCGCGGCGTTCTTCGGCGGACGCCACCGGCTCCCCGAGGATCGACTCTTCAACATCGATCGGCTCACCGGTCTGTGGCCTGAGGGGGGAAGCGCTGGCCTCGGCCGGGCTCGCGCGGAGAGCACCGTCGACCCGGGGGCCTGGTTCTTCCGGGCCCACTTCTTCCAGGACCCGGTGCAGCCGGGGTCGATGGGCCTCGAAGCCATCGTGCAGACGGCGCAGGCGCTGCTCATCGCGCAGGGGGTCGCTCCGGACGAGCACGACGGCCCGCTTCACCTGGAGGTGCCGGCCGCGGGACACCCCGTGCGATGGACCTATCGGGGTCAGGTGCGCCCCGAGAGCGAGCGGGTTCGCGTCGACGTGGAGGTGACCGCGCGGCATGCGGACCACGTCAGCGTGCGGGGGTGGCTGTTCGTCGACGAGCGCTGTGTCTATCGCTGTGACGACCTCGCGCTGGCCGTACGCTCCGCCCCCTCGACCCAGCGCGAGCGCCGCGTGGTCGACGTACCTTCTCACTGCCGCCGGTCCGACGCCCGCGCCCGGTGGCGCGCGTCGTGGGGTGGTCTCGCGCCGGGCACCCTGCCCGAAGAGGTGGCCTTTGCGCTGACCTCCACGTTCCTGCGACGGCTGGTGATCGAAGACCCGAGCGCCCACGCGGCCTGGGGCGACCGGGCCGTGCTCTTCCTCGCCAACCATCAGGTCGGTATCGAGTCGCTTCTGTTCGGGATTCTCGCGGCTTCGCTCGGCCGCCCGACGAGCATGGTCGCCAAGGCCGAGCACCGTCGCACCCCCCTCGGCGCCCTGCGCGCGATGATGGGCCGTTACCCCGGCGCGCGCGATCCCGGGACGATGCTCTTCGTCGACCGCTCCGACCAGCGCTCGCAGCTCGCGGCCGCGGCCACCCTCGTAGAGCGGCTCCGCGGAGGCATGAGCGCCCTCGTCCACGTCGAAGGCACGCGCGCCGTTCGCGCCCGTACCCCCGTCGACCGCGTGAGCGCCGTGTGGCTGGACGTGGCCTTGGAGGCAGGGGCCGCCGTCGTCCCCGTGCGCTTCGTCGGGGGACTGCCCCTGCAGGGTGAGACCCGGCGAGAGCTCAGCGTCGACGCGGGCGGTCAAGACGTCTGGTGGGGCGCGCCGTGGACTCCGTCGATGCTCGAAGCACTCCCGCTCGCCGAGCGCCTCGTGCGCATCAAGCACGCGCTCAACGGCCTCGGCGGAGCCGACGACGGGGAACGCCCTCTGCCGCCCCGCCTCGAGCTCGCGGCGGCGATCGAGGCGCGCCAGCGGGACGCCGGCGTCGACCCGCTCCGAGCGGCGATCCCCGTCTGCCTTGAACGGGCCGCGTCCGCCCCCGCCGAGACGCGGCGCTTCCTCCGCGCGGTCACCGATCCGGCGGCCCTCGACGGGGACGATGCGATCTCCAAGTGGCTTCGCCGGGCCGCCCGGGTCGTCGACGGCGAGGCACCGTTCGAAGAGGAGGACCCGCATGGGTGAGTCCTTCGTCACCGCGCGGCCCCTGCTGCTGGGTCTGGGCGGTCTCTATGCGAGCGCGACCCTGCTCTCGGCCCTGGCGACCCTCGTGCAGCACCGGCGGGGACGACAGAGCGACCTGTTGACGCGCGCGCTGACCCTCGGCGTGCTCACGTTGGTCCTTCTCGGAACCGGCATCGTCGGCGGGGTCGTCTTCGGCACCGCCATGGCGCTGATGGCGGGGCTCATGGCCCGCGAGCTCGGCCGTGCGCTGGCGCTCGCGAGGCAGGCGAGCCCCGATCCGACGTGGGTGTTGACCATCGCCATCCCCGCCACCGCGACGTGGCGCCCGGCCGCCATGCCGGCGGTGACGGTGCTTGTGCTCGCTGCGCTCGGCGTGCTCGCCCTTCGCCGGGCCGCCGACGGGGGGTCCTTCCCCGCCATTTGGGCCGGTGACGCCCTCACGCTGCTCGTCGCCGGCGTGGGCCCGGCCGTCGTCATCGCCATCCGTGCCCATGGCCTCCCCCCCCTCCTCTTCACCTTCGTCGTGGTGCAGTTCGGCGACCTCGGCGGCCTCTTCGGCGGCCGGGCGTTCGGCGGCACTCCGCTTGCGCCGCGGCTCAGCCCCAAAAAGACGTGGGAGGGTTTGCTGAGCGGGCTGCTGGTGGCCGCCGGCGGGGCCGGGCTGGTGCACGCAACCCTCGGCGCTCCCTCCCTTCCCGTGGCCCTCGCCCTCGCCGGCGCCCTCACGGTGGCGGGCCTCGTGGGCGACCTGCTCGCGAGCGGAATCAAGCGCGCCGCCGGGCTCGACGATTTCGGCCGGCTGCTGCCCGGTCACGGAGGCCTGCTCGACCGCGCCGACAGCCTCATGGTCGCGGCCCCGGCGGCGTGGCTCGCGCTCGGTCTCTGGGAGGGAGCCCGGTGACCCCATTGTCGGCCCACCAACCCATCACCGTGGCCCCGAATGGGGTGTGGTCGTCGTCGCTCGCGCAGCTGAGCCTCGCCGGCGCCCTCGCCGCCCTCCACGCGATCCTTCCGCAGCGAGCGTTGGCCGCGGTCGCGCCCGGGCGCGAAGCGGTCTGGCTCGCCGCCGTGATCGGGCTCGGGCCCTTTCTCGCCGTGTGGGGGGTGCGCTTCGCCGCCCGCCGCCCGCCGTCCCCCCGGATGCGCTTGGTGCTGCTCGTCGCGTTCGCCCTCGTGCTCGCGACCGTCGACCGCGCCCCGGCGCCTTGGCTCGTGGTGGGCCTCGTGCTCGTGGCGCGCTGGCTGGGCAATGTGCTGGAGCAAGACCTCGACCACGCCAGCCTCACCGCGCTCGACTTCGACGACCGCTACGTGCGAGGCGCGCAGATCGGCCGCATCGGCGGTGGGGTCTTCGGTCCCCTCGCGGCGGTCGTCGCGAGCCACCCGGTCGGGGCGCTCGCCGCGCTTTTCGCGGGGGCCGCCACCACCCTGCCCGCCGCGTGGCGCGTGCCGCCGCGGAGGCCGCCCGCCGACGAGGTCGCCGTCGGTCCACCGCTCGCGGCCGCCGAGCGACGGCTGGTGGCGTGGAGCCTCTTGCTGTGCGGGGCGCTCCTCTTGCTGGCGGGCGACATGCTGTACGTACTTCGCGATCGCATCGGCTTTCGGAATCCCGCCCTCGCGGTCGCGTCGGGCATGGCCATCATTCACGTCGTCGCCGCCGCCTGGGTGGCCAAGGGGCCGGCCGAGCCGCGCGCCGAGGGCCGCATCGGGCTCCGCTTCGCCATGCCGCTGCTGGTCGCGGGGCTCAGCGCGTCGATGTTCGTTGCGCCGCCGTCGTGGTCGCTGCTCGTGGTGGGTGCGATCGGTCTCGGCCTCGCGTTCGGCGTGTGGGCCGGCGACACCCGAGGCTGGGCGGCGCAGGCCGACCGCGAGCTCGGCGGCGGCCGGCGCATCGAGACGTCGACCAACATCGTCAACTACGCCGGCCTCCTCGCGGGATGCGTGCTCGCGCTCGGGGCGCTGCTCCAGCGCGTCGCCGGCGCATCGCCGCACGACGTGGCCATCGGGGGGGCGATCGCGCTCGCCGTCGCCGCGGGCCTCGCGGCGCTGCAGACGCGAGGAGGGCGGGCGTGAATCCCCTCGTGGCGCACGTCGATGGCCACCCGGCGGCAGAAGTGTGGTTGGACGGCGTGCCCGACGCCCGAGCCATCGCATCGCCCTACGACGATGCGCTCTTCAGTGGCGTCACCACCAACCCCAAGCTGTTGCTCGAGGGAGCGTCGCAGCGCTTGCCGACCCTCGCCGCCCAGTGCCCCGCCCAGTACCCCTCGGCCGCGCGCCTCGCCGATGCGGCGCGCCGGGCCGTGCTCCTCGACGTCGCCGCCCGTATGCGACCGCGCTTCGAGGCCACCGGGGGGGCGCAGGGCTGGGTTTCGGCCCAAGTCAGCCCGGTGTCGTTCTTCGACGCCGAGGCCATGGTCGCCGAGGGGGTGGCGCTGGCCGCCCTCGCCGACAACATGATGGTCAAGGTGCCCGCCACCGTGGCCGGGCTGGTCGCGGCGGAACACCTGGCCGCGCGGGGCGTGGCCCTCAACGTGACCCTTTCGACCACGGCGACCCAAGCCCGGCGGGCCGTCGAGGCCCTCGACCGCGGGGCTTCGCGGCGGCCTCCGGGGCACCCGTGGCGAGCTGTGTTGACCTTTATGGTGGGCCGCCTCGGCCGCGCGATCGCCCAGACGCACCGCGAGCAGCTGCAGCCGGGGGACGTGCGCTGCGTAGAGCTGATGGCCATCGACCAACAGGCTCGTCTCGTGGCGGCGGCCGATGCGCCGATCAAGCTGCTCTTGTGCAGCCTCCGCTACGCCGAGGGCGAGGACGCCGCGCTCGGCGCCCGCGCGGTCCAGCTGGCGTACGCGCGAGGGCGGCCGATCGTGCTCACGTGCCCCCGTCCGCTGCTTGAGGGGCTGTTTGACCTCGCGCCGGAGCCGCCGCGGCGGCTCGAGGCCGCGAAGCAGGATCGACTGCTGCGCCTGCGCGTGGTGGCGCAGGCGCTCCGGGTCGATGCCCTCGACGACCCCGCGGTCGATGCATGGCCACCGATGCGAATCAACCGCGAGGAACATCTCGCGGCCTACCGTGAGCTCACTCGTCGCGCCCAGGAAGTGCTGCCATGACCCGCTCCCCCCGCCTGTTCATCGTCGGCCTCGGCGACCTTGGTCTTCACGTGCTCGGTCTGTTGCTTCGGCGTTCGGCCCGGCTCGAGGTCGTCGTCGGCGCACGCGATCTCGAGCTGACCCAACGGCGCGTTCGGCTGCAACAGCTCATCGCGCTTCAGCACGACCGCTGGCATCGGGTCGACGTGGTCCCGGTCGACCTGAGCGACGTGGCCGCCACCGCGGAGACGCTGGCCCGCCACGAGCCCGACGTCGTGTTTACGGCGGCCTCGCGGCAGAGCTGGCGCATCATCACCGCCCTCCCCCGCGACGTGTTCGACGAGCTCGACCGGGCGCAGTTCGGCCCCTGGCTGCCGATGCACCTCTGGCCGGTACACCAGCTGATGAAGGCCGTCGCCGCGAGCGGTCTCCCCCGCGTCAAGACGGTGAACGCCGCCTTCCCCGACGCGTGCCACCCCGTGCTCGCCACCGCGGGACTCGCGCCCACTACCGGGGTGGGCAACGTCGCCAACATCGTGCCCGCCCTCCGCTGTGCGGCGGCGCATGCCCTCGGCGCGTCCGACCCGCTCGAGACCCAGGTGATGCTCTACGCTCAGCACTTCTTCACGCATGGCGTTCCCCGCACCGGCCGCAGCGACGGGGCGCCGTACCGGCTGCGCGTGATGCATCGTCGAGAGGACGTCACCGAGCGTCTCGACGCCGAGGAGCTCTTCGGATTGGTCGCCACGCGCTTCAAGCGTCAGGGGGGCCGGCCGGGTCAGCAACTCACCGCCGGCTCGGCGCTGCGGGTGCTCGACGCCCTGCTCGAGGACGGGCGCCGCGTCCTCCACGCGCCCGGGCCCGGGGGGCTCCCGGGGGGCTGGGCGGTGTACGTCGACCGGCGCGGCGTGACGCCTCTCGTGCCCGAGGGGCTGTCGCGCGAGGAGCTCGTCGAGGTCAATGAAGGCGGCCAGCGCCTCGACGGCATCGAGCGGATCGACGACGACGGTACCGTGCACTTTGCCGCCCCCAACATGGCGATCATGAAGCGCATGATCGGCTGGGACGTGGCGTGCCTTCACCTCGACGAGATGGGGGAAGCGGCGGTCGAGCTCGGGAAGCGCTACCGAGCCTTCGCCAGAAGCCAAGGGATCGTATGAGCGGTGACGCGGTCGCCGACGTCATGCGCGAAGCGGCCCGGCGCTTCGTGCTCCCCCGCTTTCGTCCCGCCGGGTCGCCCGCCCCCGCTTCTGCCCAGCGCGTGCACGACAAGGGGGGCGGGGACCTCGTCACCGACGCGGACCTCGAGGCCGAAGCGTGGCTCGCGCACACGCTGCCGGACCTCGTGAGCTTGCCGGTGGTGGCGGAGGAGACCTACGGCCCCCGGGCGCGCGCCACCCTCGCCGCGGGCGCGTGTTGGATCGTCGATGCCCTCGACGGAACCCGACCCTTCGTCGAGGGCGACGCCCGCTTCGCGATGATCGTAGCCCGGGTGCAGGACCACCGGGTCGAGGCGGCGTGGCTGTACTTCCCCGCGCTCGGACGGCTCATCTGCGCCCAGCGCGGATGCGGCGCCCGTGAGGGCTCGACGCGCCTCTCCGTGTGCGGCGAGGACGCGCCGGGGCGCTTCCGACTCCGACACCTCGACCCGGTCCCGCGCGCCCGGGTCGAGGATGCGGTTCGGGCGGCGGGTTTCGTCGACGATGGCCCCACCTGCTGGGAGCTCTTGCGCCTGGCGACGGGTGAACCGGGCGTCTACCTCTGCACCCACGTGCTCCCCTGGGACCTCGCCGCCGGCGTGCTGCTCGTGGAGGAGGCGGGCGGCGCGGTCGTGCGTCACGACGACGCCCCCGTGCGCGTCACCGACGAGCGCGGCCTCTACGTATTCGCGCCGAACGTAGCCTCCGCCCACCGCTGGGTCGATGCGTTCGGCCTCGCCGAGCTCGCCCCCCGCTCCCCGTTGGTGGCCGAGGGGACCCCGTGAAGGCTCGCCTCATCGTCAACGCCATCACCCTGCTCAACGCCGCCTTCGGGATCTCGGCGATGACGCTGCTCGCCCTCGGCCCGGAGCTGGGGCTTTCGCGCCCCGCTACGCTGCAGCGGGCCGCGCTGCTGATCATCGGCGCGCTGGGCCCCGACATGCTGGACGGTCTGCTCGCCCGCCGATGGCAAACGAGCAGCGAGGTCGGGGCACAGCTGGACGTCAACGCCGACACCACCACTTTCAATCTCGCCACCGCCCTGCTCATCGCGCTCACGCCGGTGTACCTCGTCGACGTCGCTCCTCTCGATGCCCCGGGTCTGCTCGCTCTCGGCGTGGCCGGCCAGCTTATCTACGGCGGCGCGGCCCTCGTCCGCTCGGCGCGCATGGTCGTGATCGAACCGCCGCGGGTGGCCCGCGGGCGATACTTCTGGGGCATGACGACGAACCAGGCGTCGTTGCTGACCACCGCCCTCGTACTCGTGGCGGCTGAGCTCGCTCCGGCGTGGCGCCGGTTCGGGGCGGCGGCCGTCGTGGCCCAAGCCATCGTCGTCGCCCCTCTGATGGTGAGTCGTGTCCTCTTCGCGGACGTGCCCAACCACTTCGTAAAGGGCATCGTGCCCCGCTGGCCAAGCCTTCTCTGCTTCGGCCTCGGCGTCGGGGTCGGTCCCGCCTACGGGTGGGCCGCATTCATCTACGGCTATGGCGTGGTGCCCCACCTCTTGCGACGGCCCTTCGGGCGGAGACCCGTCCACGAATCGCCTCCACGCCCACCGTCGTCGTGAAGGGACGAGGCGTGCGCTCGACCGGGCGTGACGGCGGGCGAGCGATCTGGCGCGCCCCGAGGTCAAGCTCACCTGCCTTCTCTCGCGCTCGGTGAGCTCCCTACCGCGCGAACACGAAGAAAGCAGCCTTTGGCCACGTCCTTTTCGCGAACGTCGAATGCGATTGGCTCCCAGCGACCCTGGTAGGCCTGTCGATCGTTCAACCACGCTTGCCGTTGCGCCTCGGTGACAGCCGACTCGGAGCCGTCCGGACGCAATGAGCCAGCGACCGACAGAGATCTGCAGCTGTTGTGCATCGACACCACCTCAACGATATTGATGAGAAACCGAGGGTCGGCCCCTTGCGTAAGCACAACCCAATTGAGCTCTTATCGGCTCCTTTGAAGTCGGGTCGACTGGGCCCGGATACGATTTCAAACCGTCCACCCCAGGGCGGAAAGAGGGCGCCCCCCACGCCGCCACGCTCTCACGAATGCCATCCACCGACACCGCAATAAGCTTGTCGACATCGCGCTTCGACAACTCTTCCCGCCTCCACGCTTGGTCACACCCCGGTTCACCTCCGGGGCTTCATGGCGCGAAAGAGCCGCTGAAGACTCTCCCGGCGGCTGGCCGTGTCCCCCATCTCTTCGACGATGTCACGGGTAGGGATCTGACCTTTCGCCTGAACGACGTCGTGGTTGCTCTGCGCCTCGTTCTTCATCACCTGAATGTGGTCCAGTCGGTTGTTGAGGCGCTTACGCGCTCTTTATCTTCGGGGGGACAAGGCCCCTTTTCGTAGTCGGCCATTTGCTGATCGATGGCCGGTTCGCGCTCGAGTACCCCTCCCGGACCGCCGATACCTTCGAAGGCCTCGGTGTTCTTGATCCTCCCCTCCATGCTCGCCTGGATGAACCCGTAGCCCTCCGCTTCCAGGCCCCGTGCCTGCGCGATCAACTGGTCTGCTTCCGCTTTGCATTCGTCGACGTCCAGTCGCAGACCGCTTTGGGCGATTCTCTTTTCCTCGACCAGACCGCGACGAAAGCCTCGAGTATCATGCGGTGTGGAACTTGCCTACCTTTGCGTACGACATGGAACGACGAGCCGCTCCCCGCCGATATCCGCGCCTCCGAATGAAAACCGCTGCTTCCCGACGAGAGTCTTCGGCGTCGCACCGTCGGGGTGAACCTCGCATCGCGAGAGGTCGTCACCCGCCGCATCGAGCTTACACCCCACCTCGTCCCGATGGACGAACCGGCCGGCGCCAGCACGCCGATCCTGATGCACGTCGACCCTCATCCCGACTCGGACGGCGTCGTAAACACCTTCTCTCTCGCCAACCCGCTCGACTTCGGGATCTGCACGTGGAAGCTGGACTGCGCCTCGGCCGAGACGGGCCGCGTCTTCGAATCGGCCGCGCCTCGCGCCGGCGAACCGCTGGGGACGATCGCCCCTTGGGAAACCGTCGACAGCTCCTTCGCTTCGTCGGAGCTGTCGCCGGCGGATCGGTCGTGCCGGCTCAATGGGGTGGCCGTCCATTCCGTCGTCCACCGAGCAGCGTGACGGGCCTCGGCACATCGAGCGATCGGAGTCGTCCTCCGGATTGTCACATCGTGCAAGCGGGGTTCGCCGCACAGTCCCCGCAGCTGCACGGCTCGAAGTAAGGCACACATATCGAGTCGTTGTCACACCCACACTGCAGTGTGTTGACGCAGTCTGCGCAGGTACAGTCGTCGTCTGGGCCGCAGACCCCATCGTCATTGCATCCCACGGAGTTGGGGCCGCATCCAGTGATGCTGCATTCGCCGACGTCGTAGGGGCCGATAACGAACTCTTCGCCGCAGGTGATCGGAATGGGCTCGAGCGTGGCGAACACGTCTTCGAACCTGAATCGGATCTTATAGTCACCCCCCGGCAGGTCCTCGAAGACGGCCTCGTACTGGTCGCAGGGGACGCTCGTGGTCCGGCCTACGGGCCCTTGTAGCGTAAGGTCAACGGGTGCGTCGGGACAGTTGCGGTCGCGGTCGACGAGCCACGAAACCCTCATGGAGCCGTTTTCGCCCGGACAGGAGGGGGCACCATCTCCCTCCCCGCCGTCCGACCCGCCAACAACGTCCCCTTGGTCGGTCCCTCCGGCTCCAGTGCCGCTTGAAGTGTCCGTCGAAGTGTCATCCTGACAAGCGCCGACGATGGACGCCGCGACATAAACCCAAGCGACGTAGACCGTCGTATTTCGCATATCGCATGGCTAGCAGATTTAAAACGATGTAGGCGCGAAAAAAGCCGGCGCGCCGCGGCCGGGGGTGCGGTCGGATCGCGGCTGAACCTAGCGAGGGCAGCTGTCGAGCGACGCCGCTTTCCGACCCGCGCTCAGCGTCGGCCAGCCAACGTCGGTAGGACGCGCAGGCCTGGACGTAGCTGCGGCGGAGGCTTGGATCGGCCGCCAACTTCGGGTCCCAGGCTTTTCGGATCGCGGGCAAGTCGGCCACGCCGTAGCGGGCGAGCACTTGGGGGCGGTGATGGGGCCACGTGGTCAGCTCGACCGATAAGAGGCGTACTGCTCCAGCGTCAGATCCGCTTCGGTCGTCGGGGGGACGGGAGACGGCGCGTCTCTTCGCGCGAGGGGCGACGTCGGGGCTTCGAAGGGCAGGACGTCGCCGTCGAGCAAGGCGGGGGCAAGAAAGGCTGTCTCGTCGACGCCAAACCGGCTCTGGCCCGCGTCGGCCTCCATAATGGCGTCGGCGTCCAGGACAACGTCGGCGTCGTGAGGTGTGGCGCGTGGTGAGGAGGCGGTCACCGGATCAACTGGCTCGAGATCGGCTTCGCGGAGGGCGGCGCAGAGACCGGTGGCGGTCACCTCGCTGGCGACAGCCGAACCCGCCGGGGTGAAGGGCAGGGCGTGGCCCCCACGGGCGAACGGGGCGAGATGGATCGCCGTCGCGTCGACGTCCCCGTTTCCTTGGATGACCGGCGGTGGACTCGCATCGAAGGGGAGATGTCTTCGTCCCGGAGGGCGGGGATGAGCGTTGCGGTCGCACCCACCAGCGCCGGGTCGTCCAAGCGGTCGGCGCCGAACGAAGGGGGCGCGGCGTCGCCCGAGAAGGGGAGCGCGGGGTCACCGATGAGCTCCGCTCGATCGAGGACCATCAACGGCGCGGTCACGTCTAGGTCGTAACTCGGTGGCGCCCCTCTTCGGGCTTCCGGATCCGGTGCATCGACCCCCCGAGAGCGCATCTGGAGGCAGCGGTGCGCTTGGGCGAGGCGGTGGCTCGTCGAGGTTTGTGCTCGCAGCTCAAAGATCAGAGCGGCAAGCGGAGCTGCTCGTCGGGTGGTGGCCGGCTGAGGGGGATGGGAGCCGGCCTGCGGGGGGCGAGCCCGTGGTCGGCCATGGCGCGGCCTATCGCGTCCGGCTCGGTGGCCACCTCGAGCCAGGTGGTGGGTCCGGCGCAGCGGGGGCCGATGCTCACGTCCTCCTCGAACACATGTCTGAGCAGCCACGCCCAAGGCTTGCGCCGAGGGTGGTGCTCGTCCCCGAGTTCCAACTCCAGTTCTGCCTGAAGCTGCATCGGGTCGAAGTCGGGGGGCGGGGGCTCGGGCACCACCCTCGGCGCGGAGCTTGGAGCGCGAGGCCAACCCCCCGTGGTAGCGCACCATGTGCATTCTCGGCGGAGGGATGAGAGCGCCGAGGCGGGCCAGCAGGTCGTATGGCTCGAGCACCACGGCCTGCGAGCCGTCTTTCCGGGCTCGCTTGAAGGTGTAGCGGAAGCGGCCATCGGTCCGCCGCTCGAGGCGGTCCTGCGCCAGAGGGGGCGGGCCAGGTCTGCACCTCGGGCGGCCGTGCCTCCCCGGCCGCAGTGCTAGGCTGCACCCCGTGGAGACCTGGATACGCGGAGCCTTCGCGCTTACGGCTTTGTCTTTCGGCATCGCGGCGGTCGCTTGCGGCAGCGACACCGAGTTGACCGGATTCACCGGCAGCGCGGATGGCGTGGGCGGCGTGGCCACCGGCGGGACGGGCGGCGCGAACGCTGGCGGCGGGGGCGAAGCGATCGTGCCGCCTATCGAATGCACATCAGAGCCGGGCGATACGGCGGCGCATTGCCAAGGCCTCGACCCGTGTCCGATCACCGTCGACCGCATCGTCAGCTGCGACGGCCCCGTCCGCGACCTCTTCGTGCTGGCCACGCCTAACGACGTGTTGCTCGGCGGCGTGGCGGAGGAACGCCAGCTCCGAGCCTGGGCCGTTACCCAAGACGACCTCGAGGCCATGCCGGGACTTCCCTCGCTCAGCTACGACAATCCGAGCGCCAGGGTCGACTTGCAGGGCACGGCCCACGTGCTCGCGCAGACCCTACCCGCCGGTGAGCGCGGCACCGATTACGACGCGCGCCTCTTTCGCCGGGACGCGGGTGGCTTCGCCTCGGTCGAGGTCCCCAACCGAAAGCTGCGGTCGTTCCGCGTCGACCCGGCCGGGGAGCTCCACTTCTGGGGTCGAAGCCAGGGCGGGGAAGACCAACACCATTGGGGCACGCCTGCGTCGGGTTATCAGGTCGAGCCGCTCGTCTCTCCGCATGACATCGCCAACCCGCTGCCCGATCTGGCCGCCGACGGTACCCCGATCGCCTATGCGGCGGCCGACATCGCATCGGCGTTTCGCCTCTACGTGCGCGTCGACGACACGAACCGCGAACTCGGCGCCGACATGGGCAGCGGGTACGACCCCTTCACGCCCTTCGGCCAGGCCACCCCGGCGCCCGCCGCGGGCGCCTCTCGGTACGGCGCCGTGTTGTTCCGCGAGCAGGGCCTCACGGCGGCCTGGGCCGGAACGGCCGGCTGGGGAGAGGTTCCGATCCCCGAAACCAATCCCTACGACGAGCCCTGTAGCGGCGCCTGTCCCCAGGACTGCACGCTCGACTTCCGGGCCGTGCACCGTAAGAACTACGTGCCCGCGCGCGCGTCCTCAGGCGCCCTCTGGCTCCCTCACCTCATCACCAACGTCGACGCGCGCCTGCGATACGAGATCGACGACAATCCCTCCGGTTGTCGCGTCGACACCGTGTCCGACGACAGCACCTACGAGCTCGTGCTCTCCCGCGTGCTGCTCGACGGCAGCCCCGCGCAGACGATGCTCCGCGTTCCCACCATCACGACGACCTCTTTCGCCGCAGGCAGCAGCTCCCCCGCCCTCTGGGCCCACGCCTACGCCGACGACCTGGCGATCGCGCTCTTCCTCCTATCCGACGATGGCCTCCGCCTCCGCGTGCTGCGCATCGACACCACCCTGCTCGTCCCGGAGCTCTAGACCGAGGCGGCGGTCGCCGGCACACAGGACGTTGCGATCCACCGCTGGGAAAGCCGCCACCTCGATGGGTCACGGCCAGGATTGGCCTGGCCCGCATTGGGGACGTAGGGCAGGTCGTTCCACGAGTCGATCGTCGTGGGGTCCATCGCATTGTCGATGTGGTCCACCGCACCGGTGGTGAGTCGCGCCACCCAATGCTCGCTGTTCTGACACGCCGACACCGGACTTCCGACCTGGACGCCGACGATGATTCGCTTGCCGTTGATGAACGTGTAGACCGGCGAGCCCGACTGGCCACCGGTGTCATCGAGCTTGGTGAGCAGCAACCCCGACTCGCCTCCGTCGAGCCAGCGGTAAGGCTGGCTCGAGAGCATTCGCTGCAAGGCGTCATCGCAAGAACGCCTGGGAACGCCCGGCCCTGTTCATCGTATACTCGGAGTACCCATGATCTCCCACGAAAAGCTCCGAAAGACAAAGTCGATCGACATCTCCACAAAGACCTTGACCTCCTTTCCTCCGTACCGTGGAACGGATGAAAAACTTGTGGAGTATATTCTCAAGAAAATCTTTCGAAGTCTAAAATCGATCCGGAGAGTGCTGGGATTCCATCGCCGTGTTCGGGGAAAAAGTGTGCTCCGACTGCTATCCTATCACGACGGCGGCGGGATCGCAGTATGCGACGCGAGCGGGCCAGCGAACTTCAACAAGACCTGTGCCAAGATTGCCAGGTCGTGTGGCGATGATTTCTTTCATTTCGACTTTGAGTTTCTTGAAGGAATTACCCAGAGAGGATCCGTCGGAGCCAGCGGCTTCTTCAAGTCATACCCGACCAGCTGGGAGGACCTGGATAGCAGACTGGCCAAATTTGCTTTGCAGCTTGCGCCCCGTGATTTTGACCCCGTCAAACTGAAGAAGGACCAGGAGCGAGACGCGAAGAAGAAGAAGAAGATTTTTCGCGACTACAAAGAGATCCCTGAGCGAGACGATGAGGTGGATATCGATCAGCTCAATGATGACGTGCGCGCTCTGCTTGGTAGGCGGAAGAGCAAAGGAGCGACCTCTGCGCAGCTGGACAACCTCGCGACGCTCATTGGAACTGAGCTTCCGCCGGAGTTTCGGCGTTTGTATGAAATCGCAAATGGGGCCAAGGGCGCGCTCTTCAATCACGACTTGCTCAGCCTGAAGGACGTCACTCGAGAGTGGAAGATGTGGAAGTCCATCTACGATGAGTGGACGAGCGACGATCTTAGGTGCGTGTCCGGCCAGCGCGGTGTTGTGTTTGCGGCGTATTTCTGTCCGCGCTGGGTTCCGTTTGTGGATCTGGTGGGCGGCAACTTCCTCGCGGTCGATCTCGCTCCGAACAAGAAGGGACGCCTTGGGCAAGTAATCGTGTTCGGCGGCGACGTGCAACACATCCGTCGGGTCGCGCTGGACCTGGGGGACTTCTTTCAGCAGTGTGCGCGCGGACTCGATGAATTGAAAAGGCTCTCGGATGTGAAGCGCTAGGGCTCACCCACAGAAAGAAATTGAGTCGGCAGGGCTGCCCGCGCCTGCCCACGCCCGATCGCGCAAGTGCTGGCGATCGCCGACCCCGTCGACAGGGATTGCGTCGAGGAGGGGCGTTTTCGAGATATTGACAAGAGTTGTGTTTTGGCCCATCGCCGAGCGCACCTTCGTGGTGGAAGATCAGGCGGCGGCTACCTCGATTTCTCCGTCGGCAAACTTCATGCTCATGAGACCCAGCCCGCGGCCGTGTCGGAATCCTGGAGATGCCATTCAACGAGGCGAAGTCCGCCGTCGTCGAAGGCTTTGAGCGCACTATATCGACAGCGCGCTGAAAGAAGCCGATGGCAACGTCACCAAGGCAGCGCGTGGCTGCGGCAAGCACCGCCGAACGTTCTTCGAGTTGATGAAGCGGTATGAGATTTCGGGGCGGGATTACCGGGGTTAGACCCGGTCTCCAATCGCTACACTGGAAACGGGCTTTGAGAAGTTCGGCCACTTCCTCCGCAGTAATGCCTTCAGCCTCAGCTATAAGGTCCAGATTGTCGGCAACAAAGCTGACTTCAGGCGGAACATCACAGGCGAGTTCCATTTCGAATGCAATCTTGGATGGAAGATTGAGCGCGAGTATTTCATTTAACACCTGTGAGGGGTTCGTTACCGTGAAAGTCGGCCAAGACGGCATCGTGAGACTGTCCATTGAGGTGTTGATGAAACGACACTTGATAAGGACCGCAGCGGAAAAATCACAGCTACGGATAAATGTGTCAGGTTCATTATCCCAGCTTCCAAAGTCGAATCCATAGAGATCGCCCTTGGGGCGCACGCCATCAAATAAACATTTATCGAATTGAATTCCGTCGTCGGCGGGCTTTTGCTCCCAGGTTCCGCCCAACATTTGCATACCATGGAGGACAAGCGTTTCGTGTGTAGCTTCGGAGATGACGGTACAGTCTCGGAGGACCAGTCCGGGTCCAAGTACGCTGACCCTTGATGATACCAGATCAAGCGTCTCACCTTTCAAAGTTTTATTGTCAATACGCATAAGCTATAACGCAATCGTCCCAAATAGTTGCTCTGCTTCTCGCATTGCGTGGCGGCCCAAGTTTGCCCTCGTCGCTGACGTGCACTTGTACTTCAAGTCTGTCGCTTCGTCGATAACGTTGAGGCCCGTTCTGTTGAAGTCGATTCCCATTCCCGGCGGCTAGGAAAGTCAAGTCGGGAAAAGTGTTCAAGAGTAGTCGGTGAGAGCATCGCCAGGTCGTGAGGTCGGAGACGCGACGCCCCTCTGACCCCTCGCGAAGCGGGTGGACGTCATGCGAGGGCCGTCCGAGGAGTCGCGCCCGAGTTGCGGGCGCACCGGTGCGCTTGGGCGAGGCGGTGGCTCGTCGAGGTTGGTACTCGCAGCTCAAAGGTGAGAGCGGCAAGCGGAGCTGCTCGTCGGGTGGGGGCCGGCTGAGGGGTATGGGAGCCGGCCAGCGGGGTGCGAGTCCGTGGTCGGCCATGGCGCGGCCTATCGCGTCCGGCTCGGTGGCCACCTCGAGCCAGGTGGTGGGTCCGGCGCAGTGGTGTTCACCCAAGCTCGCGGAAGATCTCGGCACGATCTTGGAGGACCGCAGCGGCGATCCGATGCTGGCGCTGCAGGTCGAGGAGATGACCGAGGAGCAAAAGCAGCAGTCGCGCCGGAACGCTGATGCATCGGTCGCTCGGCTTCGGGGTCTCGCGGGCGCGCCCTCCCGGCAGCCACCAGATCATCCCGCCATCCGTCGAGCGCGTGATGGGGCTTCGCGGGTTCCACCACCACGACACGGGCTACCCGCGGCTCGACGCTGGACCGGAGCGTCGCCGTGGTGGGGGTGGCGAGGTATCGCTTCCACGGTGGCTACGCGACCGAGGTGCTGCGCGTAGGAAGCACGCGACCTCTCTACGTCACCGCAGCCGGCATCTCCGTCGACGAGGCGGTTCGGCACGTCTCGGGCATGCGCGGGCCCTACCGGCTGCCCACCGTGCTCAAGCGGGTCGACAGGCTGACCCGCGAGCGGTGCGCATATGATGCGAGACGACGAACCTCGGGTCGCGTTGCTCCTACGACATGGCCCGCGCGAGACTTGAGGTGCGGTTTCGGCCCTCCAGCGCAGCAATGCGGTGTTCGAGGGGCGGGTGCGAGGCGAAGAGGGCGGCGACGCCTGTGCCCCGGATGCCGAAGGCGGCGACGGCGGTGGGGAGCTCGCTGGGCTCGTGGTCGCGCTTCAGGAACCGAAGGGCATCGGCCATGGGGCGTGCGCCGACGAGCGCGTCGGCCCCCGCGTCGGCACGATATTCGCGCCGGCGGCTGAACCACATGACTACGATGGTGGCGAGCGCGCCGAAGACGACCTCCAACACCATCACGGCGATCCAGTAACCAAATCCGGGGCCGGCGGGTCGCTCGTCGTCGCTGCTGCGGACGAGGCTGTCGATGGCGCCGCCGACGAGACGCGCGGCAAAGATCACGAACGTATTCAGGACCCCCTGGATGAGGGTGAGGGTCACCATGTCGCCATTGGCGATGTGAGAGATCTCGTGGGCGACCACGGCCTCGGCCTGGGGACGGGGCATTCGCGCGAGCAGGCCGCGGCTCACGGCGACCAAGCCTTTGTCGCGGCTCGGGCCGGTGGCGAAGGCGTTGACCTCTGCGGACGGGTAAATGGCGACCTGGGGCGTGGCAATGCCCGCCTGAACAGAGAGGCGATGCACGGTGTGGAGGAGCCAGGCCTGCTCCGGCGTACGGGGGCGATCGATGACCTCGGCGCCCGTCGACCAAAAGGCGACCACGCGCGAAGTGAGTAAGGAGACGAGGGCGCCCCCGAAGCCAAAGGCGGTCGCCATCAGCAACAGGGGGCCATGCCCGCCGAGGGTGTCGCGGGGGAGGATGCCCGTCCTATCGAGGAGGGCGAGGATGGCGGTCAGGACAGCCACGATCGCGAGGTTCGTGGCGACGAGAAGGAGAATGCGCATCATGGCGAGCTCCAGGGGCGGCCCTGAAGAGCCGGAGGTCGGCGTTTCGCTTGTGGAAACAGATACGTCGAGGGGGAGGGAACCCGTCCCGACCGCCGAGTCAATGCATCGGCGGTTGCTCGATCATCCTGCCGTGGTTTTGCGGGACACAAGGGCTCGTGGGCCGATATCGTCCCGAATCGAAGGGGCGCCGCAGCGGGAGGACGCCGCGGGCGAGCTGCGCTCCACCGATCCGCGCTCCACCGATCCGCGTCGACGCCGGGCGATGCGCCCTAGCGTGCCGTCCGAATCACGTCCACGCGCACGTTGTCGATCTCGAGCGACCGGTCGGAAGCCGAAACATTGTTCGTCATGCCGACCTGAAAGCTATTGAAGTCGAGGTCCTCGGGCCATTCGACGTCGACGTCCGGGAGCGCTTCGGCGACCAGGTCCGGGCCGAGCGTACGGTCGAGAAACGTGGTTCCGGGCTGGCGCAGGACCAGCTCGCGAGGCGTTTGCGCCGTGGTGACGTAAAGCTCGACCCAGGCGGCGGTCGTTGCGGCGTCGAAGCGGGGATCGATGGGGGCGACGTCGGACATCGGCACGTTGACGCCAAGCTTGATCGTCGCCTCGACGGTGACCCATTCCCCTACGGGCAGGAGGTATTGCGAGTTGAAGTTGTCGAGACGAGGCGGCTCGGCCCCGCCCTCCCCGAGGAGCTCTCCGCGGTCGACGGCGAGATGGCCCCGGTCATTCGTGCGGATGCGAAGGCCCGCGCCCGTGGGGACGCCGTCCAGCCGCAGGTCATCCGAATCTTCGATGTCGATGAACGTATTGTCGGGAAAGGTGTCGCCCGGGGCGCCGGGCACGCGCAGGTCGACCCGCACGCGGAGGATGTCGCCCTCGCGAAAGGCGAGGCCCAGGGCCTTTTCGATGTCCATCTTCGATGCCGGGGTTCCCGACAAACCCACGGCGGACATGCGAAGAAAACCGTCGGGGACCCACGCGAGGGTGTTTGTATCGGGGTGAGTGTTGTTGAGCTTTGTCCACCGGCTTCCGTCGGCCGGGAAGAGGGCTTCGGGCAGCTCGGGGTATCCCGCCACGGAGGGAGGGCCGAGACCGTCGAAGTGCTCCTCGAAGAGCAGCTCGAACGCGCCGTCCGAACCTTGACCGCCCCCGGAGGTGGCAGAGGACGAGCCGTCACGGTCGCGTTCGGCTGCCGGCTCATCGGAGCACCCCCCGATGAGCGACGCCATCGCGAGCGCGATGGCCCACCGGCACATCGTCTGGCCACGCGTAAAGGTAACGGCGACACTGCACATGCGTAAAGCGTACACGCGCGGCGATGAGCACGCCCGCCGTTCGCGACCCCGTACCCGGAAAGCGCGTTCCTTGCGACGTGACCCTTGGCCTGGGTTTCGTCGACTGCGGTACGGCTCGACAGCGGCACTGCTCGACCGCGGCTGGGCGCGTCGCGGTGGAGGACCTCAGCTCGGCGTCACGAGGCGTCCGTCGCGCACCTCGGGGCGGCGCCGGGAACGCCACGGGATGGCGTCCCACGAGGCGGGTGCGCTCGCGGTGGGCGCCATCTTGGTGCCGTAGGTTGGGCCGCCCCATGGCGTGGAGCTGGTCGCCGACCCAGGAGAGGATGAAGACGCCGCGGCCGAGCATGGGCCGATAGCCGCCCGGGGCGGCCGGAGTATCCTCGACGTAGGTGCCCATGGCGCCGACGCTCACGAGGACGAGGTGGCCGTCTTCGACCCAGGCGCGATCGAGGCCCATGGCGCGGGTGATGGAAGGGCAGCCTGGATCCTCGGGGTCGTTCACGCGCCACCAATAGTGAGACGCGGCGACCCCCTCGGGGCCAGAGACGGCGAGACGAGAGGCCGCGAAGGCGCCGTCCGTGATGCGAAGCTCCCATAGAGCGTGGAAACGGCCCTGCCGCGCAAAGGGGAGCTTGGTGACGCGGCACCATGCGCCGTCGCGCTCGGCGATGAGGATGCGGCAAAGCGCCCAGGGGCTCTTCGCAAGGGCTGGCGCTGTGAAAGACGCGTGCACGGCCTCAGTTTCGTCGGAGGGCTGGGCGACCGCGGTCGTGGGGGCAGCGACGAGCGTGAGGAGGGCAAGGGTCGCGGCGCGTCGCAGCATATCGGGATAACGAGACACCGAGCGCGTAGGCATTCCTCCGAGCCTCAGGTCGCCAAGGGTCGTTGTCGTCGCGAGGTCCAGTGGGAGGAGAGGACGTCACCGGGTCGCGCAGGCAAAAGACGGCAGCCGCGCCGATGGCGGTTCGGGTCAGCCGTCTCGGGTGAGGGTGGCGATGACGGGGTCGTGGTCGGAGCCGCGGCCGTCGCCGACCTCGATGTCGGAGCAGCGCCAGGCGTCGTTGGTGAGCACATGGTCGATGCGGACCCCGAACCACCGGGTGCGCTTGGTGTGCCCGTAGCCGAGCCCGCAGCGGCGCCAGGTGTCGCTCAGGTCGCCCCACGAGCGGCGGAAGATCTCGCTCTCCACCGGTAGGTTGAAGTCGCCGAGCACGACCAGCGGCGCCCCGGGGGGCACCTGGGCGTCGACGTAGCCGCGCACGACCTCCGATTCCCAGCGTCGGAGTTCGATGTTTTCGTTCATGCCTTCGATCTCGCCGTAGCGAAGGCTCGTGAGGCCGCCGCGGACGGTCGCGAGGTGAAGGCCCACCACGTGAATGGGGGTGCCGCCGTGGTCGAGCTCGGCGTGGAGCACCACCCCGCTGCCCTCGCGGGCCCACGCGTCTTTCGGGTCGCGGGCGTGGGAGGCCAACACCGGCAACCGGCTGAAGAGGCAGAGCCCGTAGATGTTGACGGTGTGGTAGCCGGCGAGATCGCCGCGGTGCTGCTCGCCTTCGCACTCGGTCAGCGCGACCACGTCGGCGTCGAGAGCCTTCAGTTTTTGCGCGACGTAGGGCTCGAGCACGTCGCGCCCCTGCAGGTTGAAGGTCGCAAACCGCAGCGCCCCGCCGGCGGGCACATCGTCCGAGGCGTCGGCCGATGGTGCCGCGGCGGCCCACGACGCCGCGAACCCCATGTACGGCCCCGCGGTCGCGAGCAGCGCCGCCCCCGTCGCGATCGCCCACTTCCAGCGTCGCGTGGCGAGCGCCAGGGGCAGACAAAGAAGCCCCGGGACCAAGAGCGGCCACCGGGGCCCGAACGCGAGGACCGTCGGCGCCCAGTGCACGTCGGCGAGCACGAACAAGAGCCCGACCGCCACCACCGTGCCCACCACGTAGAGCCCGCACAACACGGCGACCGCGATCCGCATGCGTCCGGCGAGCGACTTGGCCACGGCCGGGGAATACCCGACCCGAGCCACGCGTGCCACCGTCGCGCCGTCGACGGCCAACGTACCCTTACGAGATGTCGGACTGTGGGTCGTCGGGCGGGGGAGGGGCGCCGCGGGCTTCAGCGCGGGCGAGATGGCGTCGGGCGGAGCTGAGGTGCGGCTCGTCGAGGCCGAGGTCCAGCGCCCGACGCAGCGCCCGCATCGCGATGTCGTCGCGGTCTCCGGCGAGCAGCGCGGCGAGGCCGTGTTTGAGGTGGGCGAGCGCCCACGGCGGGGCGAAGTCGGTGTGGATGGCGGAGGGGCCGCGCGACCCGAGCAAGCCCGTGAACGCGTCGGCCGCTTCGGCGGGGCGGTCGTTGCGCAGCAGCAGATCGCCGAGGAGGGCCCAGGCGTGGTGTTGGCGCTCGGTGGTACGCAGAGAGGCGCGGATCTTTACTTCGGCCGCCCGGTCGTCGCCGCGATCGTAGTGGGCCTGCGCAATGGCGTTAAGCACCGGGGCGCGTGCCGGGCCGGCATCGGTGTGCGCCAAAGCGCGCTCGAGCCAGGCAAGCGCGTCGTCGGTCGCGCCCCGATTGAGGTGGGCGAGCCCCGCGTGAAACAAGTAATAGCCGTCGTCGGGGTGGTCTTCGAGCACGCGGAGGGCGGCCTCGAGATTGCGCTGCCGTTTGCCGTCGAGGGTCGCTTCATCGAGCGCGTACCCGAAGTGCCGCAGGCGCACCCCCGAGGCCGCGACCACCGGCGCATGCGGCGCGAGGCTCGGCCAAATCTGCTCGTGAATGGCATAATGAAAGGCCACGTCGGGATAGCGACGAAAGACCCGGAGGTAATGGTGGACCTGGAGCTTGTCGCCGGGGAGCACGCTCTCGATGGTGACGTCGAGGGCGTCGACCGCGTCGCCCTCCAGGGTTGCGATCAGCTCCGGCGCGGTGGCCGCCACCAGCGCCTCGTCGGCGTCGAGCACCAGCACGAACCGCCCGCGGGCCCGCGCCAGGCTCGCGTTGCGGGCGGCGGCGAAGTCCCCCGTCCACGCGAAGGTACCGACGACGGCCCCGTGGCCGCGGGCGATGGCCACCGTGTCGTCCTCGGAGCCCGTGTCGACGACCACGACCTCCGCGTGCCCCCGCAGCGGCGCGAGCGACGCCAGCGCCCGCGGCAGGGCCGCCGCCTCGTTCTTGACGATCATGCAGACCGACAGCAGCACGGCCCTTCACCCCAATGCGTACGGTCTTCGTTTCATGAACCGTTGAACCCCCGGGCCACCGTTGCGCGCCGCTGTCACTAAATCTCTACATCCGGTAGGGCTAAGGCGGATGTCATCGGGCTGAATCAAGGCGATCAATGGGGTCGTGGCTCCTCTTTAGCTCTCGTTCGTGATGCTGGTACTGCGGGGCGGGGCGGGATTACTGGCGCGTAAAGGTCCAGCGGTCGCCAGAGCCGTCATCGGTGATCATGCGCAGCCCGCCTCCGCCGCAGTCGGCGTGGACGGTATCGAACGTCCATGCGTTGCCGCCCAGGACGAAGCGGCGCGGTGAGAGACGAGCGGGCTCGAGCATCGCGGAGCTGCTCATGGTGCCGCAGTGGGGTGTCCATGCGTCGCGGTCGCCGACCCGGGTCAACGCCAAGGTCACGGCGCTGGTGCCGTTGGCGAGGGTAGCCCTGTCGAGGTGCAGGTTTAGGTCGAGCGTCGCTCCGTGGAGCGCCGGAGGTGCGCCGTGCGCGTCGATGACGTACCGACCGCCCTCGAGGGGTTGGTAGGCGATGCGGCGACACCCGAGCCCGAGCACGATGAAACAAAGGCTCAGGCCGTACTTCGATGCGCGCCGCCACATGAATCTCACGATACCCCGCGTCATCCCGTGTTGTCCTGCCTTCGAAAAACGTTAGGCATCAGCGGCGACGAGAGAGGCGCTTCGGGCTTTGACGCCGTCATCCCCAGGGTCGTCGGTACGACCTTGCATCCTGGACCTGTCGCGCGGCACCATCGGGACGTGGTCGAACGAAGAGGTCGCCTCGTGCTGCTCGGCGCCATGCTCATGTCGACGGGATGCGCCCAGGCGCTGCCTCCGCCGGGTACGGTGCAGGACCTCCGGGTTGGCGCGTCGACGGGGCGCAACGGGACCACCCGCCTGCAGGGCCGCAGCTCGCGAACGCCGGTCGTGGTCGAGGTGTCGACCGAGCACCGGATCCGGGTGCGCGAGGGAGCGTGCCGTGGGTCGACCACGGCCGGGCCCGAGCTGGTGGTGGAATATGACGATCCGGCCGAAGCGCTGCACGTGGTCTTTCGCAATCGCACCACGCCCGTCTCGTTGCTCGTGCGGTCGCCGGACGGTCGCTGGCACTGTCGGCGAATGCTGGAGCACTACGCGGTGCCCTGGGTCGGGTTTTCCCATCCCGAGCGAGGGCGGTATGAGCTTTGGGTTCTGCGCGACGAGGAGGACAACTTCTCTCCCGGGCTCGACGGGGCCTTCATGTTCGCCAGCGATTTGGCGAAGCTGCAGGAGGCGCTCCCCAAGTACAGCCGCCAAACCAATTGGAGCTTTTATCGATGATACGGTGGTGTGCTCATCGCCATCCGCGTCATTCGAGGGTGATGCCTCGCGGCGGCGGAGGCGTCGGCGGGGCGACCTTGGGGGGCCGCGGCCGGAGTGGCGACGGTTCGAGGTAGAACCCTTCGGTCGGCTCGGTCTTGGGCACGACCACGGCGAAGTCGTGCGTGGCCGGCTCGGTGGGATGAAAGTCTTCTTTGAGGTCGACGCCGACGGTGTACGCCCGGAGCGCCATCGACTGTGGACCGGCGCACAGCGGGATCCACCGGGCCTCCTCGTAGCTGCGCTCCCAGCGAATGCGCCGCGGGCCGTCTGCCGTCTCGACCCGCAGGCGGTACGCCGGGTCGTCATCCCCCACGGGGGCAAACGCGGCACACCCGCCCGCGGGGAGGGTGAAGGCTTTGCCCTCCTGTCGGAACAGACTCCCGCGAAACAGGAGCTCATAGCCTTCGGTTCGCATCACGAATCCGTCCCCCAGCTCGAACGATCCCGCGCACGGCGCACCGTCGCACTGCAGCGGAGGCGCGTGGCGTCGATAAACGAGCACCGCCATCGGGTCTCCCGACGATGCGTGGAGATGGGCGCGACCGTCCCACGCCGAACACACGAAGTCCGCCTGCACGCCGCCCCGACGCTCTTGGGTGAGGTACTGCTTGCGGGTGGCCCCCGGAAGGTCGAGCTTCAGGGTCTCGGTTCTTCCGTCTTCATCACGAGCGGCGATGGCATAACAGGCGCCCGCTTCGACCGGGAAGGTCGTCTCCACCCCCTCGCGGCCCACGACCGGCTCGAGGAGCGGTGCGAATGCGAGCCGCCGCAGGTGAAGGTCTGCCTGCGCGACATGGTTCGCCAGCGCCGTGGGGTGCTCGCCGCGGTCGAGCGGAAGCGGGAGGTGCCCGACGGGATGCGCGTAGAAGACGAGCCGCACGGCCCCGGGCCCCGCGATCCCTACCGTGGCCGTGCCATCGCTGAAGCTGTCCCACGCGACGTACGCGTCGCGCCCCGGGGAGGCGTCTTCGGCGAGAAACGCGCCGTGTTGCCACAGACTGATCCGCGTCGCGCCGCGTTCGCCGAGGGCGACGACCCGATAGCGTTGACCCCGCGCCACGGACACCCGCACGTGGCGAAAGAATGCGGCCCGTTCTGTGGCTACGTCGATCGCCGGCGCGATGACCTTTGCACCCTCGCGCGCGAGCACGGCGAGCACCGCGCGGTGCCGCGTCTCGCGCGGCATGGTCGTTGGTTCGGCGCCCGCCCAGACCGGCCGCGGCGGCGTTTCGGTGAACATGCAACCCGCCCCGCCCATCGTGGCGAGACCCAGGACGGCGCACACAAGCCCCTTTTGCCTGCCCCCTCGCATCACTCTGGCCTCGCGGCGAGAACACCAAATTGGCCCGTGCCATGGCGGGACCGCCCCAACAATTCGTGCCAAGTCCTCACGCCGCTCAAGACCTATCCGCTCAAGACGTATCTCGGTCGCCTCGGACCAACAAGTGGCGCGGCGTATCGGTATGGCCCGTGTCACCACCGGATGGTGGCTTCGGCATCGCCGGCCCTGAGCTTAAGCCACAACGTCGCGGTGGCGGCGTCGTACCACCAACCCTCTGGGGCTTCCTCGAGCGCGTCGCGGGAGCCCACCTCGGGGAGCGACACGTCTTGGGGCGGGGCGTCCGCGGCGGCGAGTGCGACGAAGGTCTCGTCGTTGAGCTCTCGGCCCGCCCCGCGCGTCAGGGTCGTGGTGCCGGCGGGACCTTCGGTGGTGGTGATCTCGCCGCCGTCGAACAATTGGAACGACCCGTGCCCGCGGGCGACACCGCGCACGTAGAGCGGGCCGGGGCGGGTGGCGTAGCTGTCGACCTCGTCGGGGGCGGTGGTGGGCGATAGCGTATCGATGGTGGGGCGGAGCAACGGGACGATGCCGTCTTCGTGGAGAAAGAGGGGCAACCGGCCGAGGGGGGCGTCGACGGTAACCGCGGCGGCGGGCCCCTCGATGACCTCGCCGGTGAACCAATGGACCCAGCGCCCCGCGGGGACGGGGGTGGTCTTTTGGGTGGCGCCGCGGGTGACGACGGGGGCGACGAGCAGGTGGTCGCCCAGCAGATACACGTCGTTCGGATGCACGCCGAGCTCCGGGTGGGCGAGCCCGAGCGCGCGTTGAATGGGCCGCCCGTCTTCGGCGAGGCGCATCACGTAGCTCCAGAGATAGGGCCAGAGGCGCAGGTGGAGCCGCGTGTAGGCGCGGTAGCTTTCGAGGGTCGAGGCGTCGAAGCCGTTTTCCGGACGAAACTCCCACGCCACGTCGTTCGCGCTGGTCCCGACCTGCATCACCGTCGAGAGCGCCGTCTGCTCGAACCAGCGCATGAACACCTCGCGCTCGACGGGTGAGTGCCGGTAGCCGCCGGTGTCGGCGCCGAAGAAGGGGTAGCCGCTCGGCCCGAGGCTGAGCCCGGCCACGATGGAGGCGGGCAGGCCGCCGACCGCGACGTAGCGCTCCCCCGAGTGGCGGCTCACGGCCGGCTCGCGATGCGTGACGAAATCCGCGTCGAGGTCGCCGGGCCAGATGATGACGCCGCGGGTCTGTCCGCCGTAGGTGCCGCCCCGGCACAGGAGAAACCCGCCCTCCTCGGGGGGCAGCAGCGCCGCGTAGGTCTCGTGGTAGTGGTTTTGATACGTGGCGTGCATGGTACGCTCGTCGCTGCCGTCGGCGAAGCGCCACGGGGTCCGTGTTACGAAGAGCCCCGCCAGCACATCTTCCGCGTAATCGAGTTTGAACCCTTTGACCCCGAGATCGATGTAGTCGGCGAGCTGCTCGCGCCAGAACGCGACCGCGTCGGGATTCGTGAAGTCGAGTGGATCTCCCCACGGGTTCAGCGCGAGCGCCACCTCGGCCGGCCCGTAGCCCGCCGCCGCCTCCCGCAGCGACGCGGTCGCGGGGCTCTCTTCGTCGAGGTAGGGCGTGTGCCACAGGGCGGTCTCGAACCCCAGCCGCCGCATCTCCGCGTACATCGCCGGCGGGTCGGGAAAGGGCCCGGGGTCGAAGTCGAAGGTGTTGACCGCAGTCGCGTAGGGTCGGTCGATCCAATATCCGGTGGTCGCGAGATCGAGGTCGCGCATCGTCTGGAGGTCACGCTCGACCTGAGCCTGGTCGTCGTTCTCGTCGCGCCAGACCCACGGCCCTAGCGCCCACCGCGCCGGCAGGCCCGGGTACCCGGTCGCATCGTAATAATGGCGGGTCAGGTCTAGCGGATGGGCGGCCGCGAACAGGTCGAAGGGCAGCCCGTCGCCACTTGCGGTGCCGAGCCCAAACGTCGCCTCGACCACGTCGTCGGCCTCGGTCGCCACCGCGAACGCCCCCGGATGCGCGCTGCGCACGAACATGCCCCACCCCGTGGTGCCCTGAATCATCGGCACCGGCACGTGCGCCTCGTTGTAGGCCGACTCGAGCTCGAGATCGGCTTCGATCTGCAGCGCGCGCACATGCCCGCGATGGTCGACGTCGTCGAAATACTCGCCCAACCCGTAAAATCCCTCGCGCGCATCCCCCCGCGCGCCGAGCCGGACCATGAACGCCCGGTCGCCCTCGGGGGTGAAGCGCAGCGAAAACCGATCGCCCTCTGCCCGCGCCGTCACCACCGCCGACAGCCCCTCGGGATACTCGAGCCGCAGCCGCAGCGTACCCTCGTCGCTCGGCTCGAAGGCCGCCCCCGTCGGCGTCACGAACCGCCAGTCCGGCGGCACGTCGTAGAGCGAAAACGGCACGTAAAGCCGGTACGGGTCGTAGTTGGTCGCGTCGTCCGCCGGCGCATCCCCGATCCCGAGCGCCCACCCCCCCGCCTCGAACACCACCCGCGTCTCTCCCTCGTAAGAAAGCTCCAACCGCGGCGCATCCGTGAGCCGCAGCGTCGTCGCCCCGTTGACGAGCAGCCCCACCGTCTCCGCCCGCCCCGCCCCTTCATCCGAGCACCCCCCGGTTACGAAGGGGGTGGCAAGCAGAACTAAGGGATAGAGCCCGAACCGAGGGAACAACGAACGCGACATGTTCAGAGATGGCGATGATGAGAAGACAGAAACACCGCGGCGCCTGGGTTCAAACCACGCCCGGAGGTGCCGTGTCCCCAGTATGCACGCTTCGTAGCCGGGGCGTGGCATGTCACGCCAAAAGCGGTCTGGGTTCACCGCCCCAATGTGGTCGTGGTCGGGTCGCGAGCAGCTACGCGGCAAGGTCTTGGTCTGGACGGACGTTGGGCGACCTCGTAGCTTCGGTCACGCGCATGCTGCAACGTATCGTCTTGGGACTGGTGCTGCTCGTTGGATGTGGCAGGGGCGCGCCGCCGTCCTTGATGTCGCCGGCACGTTCCACATCTCCGGCACCCCGGATCGTTGCGCCGGAAGCGCCGGAACCGGGGTTGGAGGCGCGGCGCGAACCGGATCTCGGGTATGCGATCCCGGGGGTGGTGGGGGGGTACGTCGAGGCTCGTGCCGGGGCGAGGAGCGCTGCAATTGTATTCGAGAATCTTTACCAATTGCTTGGCGGCGATGCGATATCGTCCGCTCGCGACCTGCTCGATCAAGCCGAGGTGGCTGGGTGGGCGCTCGCGGACCTCCAGGGAAAGGACGTCTTGGCGCTGGCTCGGCTCCGCGAGGCGACGGCCTTCGAGGCGTGGATTCGTCAGACAACGCTGGACCAGAACCGGGTTTCACGCGACGGGGTCGACCGTTTTGATCTGGCGCCCGGGGTGTCGATCGCTTGGGTTCCGGGTCAGCGGCTGCTCGCGATGGGGGCGCCGCGTCTCGTCGAAGGGTGCATCGAGACCGTGAACGGGGCGGCCGCGTCCCTCGTAGGCCGCGTTGGGGTGACGGTACCGGCCGCGAGCGACGTCTTCTTTGTCGTCGACCTACCTTCGCTCACCAAGGGCTATATACGTGAGCCCCTCGTTGGGCACGTACGCCCGGGGACGGACGTGATCGTGGCCGAGATGGCCACGGACCCGCTGCTGCCGGGGCTCTCATTGCCGGCTTTGCCGTACCCGAACATCGCGGAGCGCTTACCGGCGCAGACGGTGGGCTATCTTACCGTGTCCGGCGTTGCTTTAGAGGCGGAGGCTCGGCTCGAGGGTCCACGGGTCGACGCGCTCATCAAGCGCGTCGCGCAAGCCACCCTCTTCGTTCTCGCTGCGCCCGGGTTTCGAATGGCCGACGACCTGTCCAACGCCGCCACGGGCATGGCCGCCGGTCTCTTGATTCAGTGGAAAACGGGCCGTGCGCCCAACGCCGAAGAGCGCGCTGCCATCGAGGCCAAGCTTCCTCCTGACCTCCTGCCGGTCAAATGGCGTGATGACGAAGCGCTCCTCGCCATCGGCGCGCCCGGTTTGCGTGAAGTCGGCGTGTCCGCCTTGCGCGGGACCAACACCCTCTCCCAGGGCGCGGTGCTGGAGGCCCCCAGCGCCCAGGCCCGCTTGTGGCTCGCTATCCCGGGGTGGGTCGAGATCGCGCGCGACCTCCTCCCCCCGGTAGCCCTCCGCACGCTGTCCGACGGAGCGCCCACTTCGGAGATTGCGCTGACGTTGACGCCGGCATCCAACGCGTGGCGCTATCACTTCGACAGCAGCAGCAACGTCCTCGGCGGCGTGGCTCTGGCGGGAGCCGCGTCGGCCATCGCCATCCATGCCGTCCGTCACTACCTCGTCCAGGAGAAGATCAGCGAAGCCACGGCGCAGGTACACGCCATCGCGAACGCCGCAGCCCGGGCGTACGTGCGCGACGGCAAGCTGTGTCCCTCCACCGCGCCCGTACCCCCCCTCGTGCCCGCCGGAAAAAAGTACCGTCCGTCGACGGCTCCGGACGTTGACTTTGAGCGGCCGCCTTGGCGCTGCCTCGGAATTCGATTCGACGAATTTCTCTATTACCAGCTCACCTACCAGCGAGGCGGCCCCGGCGTACAGAGCGCCATCGACGGGGCCTCGCTGCCAACGAACAGCTTCGAAGTCACCGCGCGTGGCGATCTCGACGGCGACGGTGTGGAGAGTCTCGTGACCCTTCGCGGCGACGTCCGTGGCGGTACCGTTGTCCTCGCTCCGGAACCCCACTTCGACGCGCCGTTGGAATGAGGCTTCGCCGCCTCACGATGCAAGGGCCTCGGGGGTGGCCTCATCGTCGACGGCCAGGACGCGCTCATCGACCGTCGTCTGCGCTCGCGGGCCCCACCATGGCGGCGCGGCCTTGCGCGAAGATGGGGCCGGCGCGTCGAGCTTCCATATGTCGACGGGCCCGCTGGACATCGAGAAGTAGGTGATGTCGCGGACCGGTCCGACGCGGGCCTCGATCGTGGCCCGGGTTACCGGCTCCTGCTCGAACCGTCGCGAGGGCTTGCCGCGCAGCATCACCAGGTCCTCTTCCTCTACGACGAGCGTGAAGTTTCGCGGGGCCACGAGGGTGCGGCTCTGCCGCTTGGCCTTTGCGTTGGTGATCCAGACGCTCGGTCGTAGATAGAGCGAGCCGCTCGTTGAACGGCTGAGGCGTTCGAGGACGTTGGAATCGTCCCGCCGGTGGCGGCCGACGCACACGTATGCGTTTCGCTCGCGGTCGATGATGATGGCTTCGCCGAGCCATACGTCCAACTTCCACGTGGGCCAGAGTCCGCCCCGGAGACGCACACCTCCCACGAGGGTTTGGCCTTCGCGACCCGCGAACCAGCCGGCGCCGGCGTCGGCGTCGCATGGTGCCCGCTCCAAGAGGTAGATCCTCCCGACGACCTGAATGAGGGCGCGGCGGTTGCGGTGGATCAGGTTCGGCTTCTCCACCTCACCCTGGGACCGAAAGGCGGGTTGCCTTCGAGGCGTGCCCTCGGTGAGGCAGACCATGGCATCGGGCTCTGCGAAGATTGCCGCCAACTTGCGACGCTCGAGGACTTCTTTGACCTTTGCGGCCAACACGCACGCGAGGGGCCAGAGCGCCAGGGCGACCACCACGGCGGTCACCTCCTGCTTGCGACCTATCTCGACCCCCATGAGCCAAGCGGCCCATGCGAGTTCCGCGAGGACGGGTCCCATGATGAGAACAGCGACCACGACGTCGCGTACCTCCGTGTTGCTGAATCTCTCGTGCTCGCCGCGTCTTGGTACGAAGTTCTCGCGCGTTGCGGGTGGTTGGCCGTCGTGGGCGGCGGGGCGGGTCACGGGCCACCGCCTTGCGGGGTGGTGCAGTAGGTCAGCTCGGCGCCGGTGACGCAGGCGATGAAGTCGCAGGACCGCTCGCCGTCGCATGCGTCGAAGGAGTCATCGAGGCGCTGCTTCGCTTCGTCGTCGAGGGATTCGTAGACCTCTTCGGTTCCCCTTCGGCAGCCGGCGAGGGTGGTCGGGAGCGGGTCGCCGAGCTCGCGGCAGCAGGTGAGGGTTTGGCGGCAATCAAATTCCACGTCGTAGCCGCGCGCGCAGCCGGCTCCGCCCAGCCCACCAAGGCATGCGGCGGTCAGGATCGCGGGCGTGGCGACGGCGACGAACCCCGGGCGCCGCGTCGTCGGCCGCGCTTTGGGGGCGTCGCTTCTCGACGCGAGGGTGGCTTGGCCGGCTGGAACGGGGCGGAGCAACCGGGGGCGTCGGGGGGGCCGGGGAGGGGTCGTGACTCGAGACATGGGCGCGTCCTTTCGGTGGAGGCGGCCCCGCGATGCGATGCGCTGCGATGCGATGCGATGCGATGCGATGCGATGCGATGCGGGGCCTCCGCCAAGTACTCGACCCGACCGACCTCGAGGTTGCGTCAAATCCCAAGGTTTTTTCCCGCGGCGCGGCCGCTCCTCGATGTCGCGGCCTCGGTGATGACGACGTTTCTTCTCGTCGAGGCGGCCGGGCTTACCCACGCGGTGCCTTCGTAGTAGCGCGACCCGATGGCACCGCGTGACGTTCAGCCCTTCCTTCCGTCGGTGAGCGCCGCTGAGCGTGCACCCGAGTCTGCGGAGGCTCGACGGTGCTCTCGGCGCGTTGTTCGCCGGCCGGCCGATGCCGGAGGCGCTTCGCTGCGTCGATCTCACCCCCAAGGCTCGGGGCGCCGGCTACCGGGCGTCGCTGACCCGGCGCGCCCCCGACTTTCACGGGTACAGCTTCGGCCAGGGGCTACGGGAAGCGAAGCGGCGGGTCGACGGGCTGCTCCGGCGGGGGCGTCCCATGGGCGGGCGGATCGACGTCTACGCGGTGCCGCTCCTGTGGCTGCGCTACGCCCGGAACAACGGCGACCTCGACGACCGTGTGCTGTTTTGCGACCCCGAGGGGCGGATGCACGGCTTCGCGGGGGGCGCGCGCGACGACGACTGATCTAAGCGAAGGGAGAAGGGGCCGGCGGTGGCCGTAAGATGGAGAACCTCGAACGTCCGATGACAGCGCATGCACCCGAATCCCTAAGCACTTCGGCACCCACCCCGGGGCGTTCCAGCCTGCTCGCCGGCCTCGCGGTCGGGCTGGTCGGCGCCGTCGCCACCTTCTATCTCTCCGCGGCGGCCGGCGAGGTCGGAGGCGCCGCGGCGCGTGGTCGAGGGGAGGCGATCGCCCTCGCGGGCGCGATCTCGTCGGTGTTGTGGGCCATCGTGGCCGCCCGTTTCGCACGCGGCTTGGCCACTGCGGCTCGGTGGGCGAATCCGGCGACGCGTCGCCTCGCGGTAGGCACGCCGGTGGTGGCGCTGACGTCGGCGGTCGCGGCCGCCGCGGCGACCTGGTCGAGCCTCGACGCCGCCGTCGGGGTGGCCAACCATGCGCGTGAGAGCTGGGAGCGGCGGCTCGAGATCGGCGCGACGGAGGCCTTCGTGGCCGGCGTTGTAGGGGTCGGCCTCTTCTTCATCGTGCTGCGCGCGGGCGATGCGAGCCCAACCCTCTCGGACGTCACGGCGTTTGCGGACGACGATGGCGATGCGGCGGCGGAACCGGCGCCGCGACGCCGGGCACTCGTCGCTGCCGGCGTTGGCGCGATCACGTTCGTCGTCGTGACGCTCGGGCTCGGGCACGCCCTCGCTTGGGCCGGGTTCACCGCGGCGGCCGTATCGCTGGCCGCCGCCGCCGTGGTGTACGAGACGGTCCGCCCCACGGTTGCAGCGGAGGCGTCCTGGCCCCGCGTTCGCGCCGGCGTCGCGGCGTCGCTCGGGGGCTTGGGGTTCATCGCCGCGCATCACATCATCGCGATCGCGTACGCCATGAACAACGCGTCTTTGCGCTTCGATTGGGATCGCCAGGCGATGGGGCCCGCCGAGACGGGGATCGCGGGGGCGATCGGAGCCGCCATTGCGCTCACGGTTCTGGTCGCCACCCGCAGTCCCCTTGCCACGCCCCGGCTCGTGCGGCGCCTCACGGTGCATCAACTCGTGCGCGCGGGGATCGCGGTAGGCACTGGGTTTGGCCTCGCCGCGGTCGCGGTCGCCTACTTCGAAGGCAACGGCTTCGTGTCCCTCGCCGCGGGCGGGGTCGCCGGGGCGACCCTTTTCCTCGTTACGCGGCCCTCGCTTCAATCGATGGCGGGCGATGACGGTGACGTCGGCGAGGCGCTCGGACAACTCGATCGCGCCCATCGTCGCAGCCAGCTCGCGCTGGTCGGAGCGGGAGGGGTCGGGCTTGCGGTCTTGACCCTGCCTTGGGCGGGGCTGTCCGCCCTCGACGTGGGGGGCGTGGGCGCCTTCATGGGCATCGTCGCCGCCAGTGCCGCGTCGGCACTCTTGGTTCATCGCCGGCTCGCGGCGCCCCCGGGGGACGCGTCGTATGAAGAGCTGCTCCACCAAGCGCGCGCCGCTGGCGCCGACGTCGACATCTTCAGCGACGCGCTCGAGCGCGCGCCAAGCATCGAGCTGAGCCAAAACATGAGTTTGGCCGCGCTCCTGACGGGCGGGGCGACGCGCGCGTCGTACCAGCTCGGGACGGGAGATACGTGGTGTGGCGAAGCGCAGGAGAAGAGCGGTCTCCTGAGCCGCATCTTTCTCGGTGGCCGACGGGCCCTCGACATCGAGGTCGGCGACGGCGGCGACGCGCCGTCGATGCGGCTCGAGCGCCCCTTCGTATGGTGGCGCAATCGGGCCAAGGTTTGGGTCGGCGACCGGGCGGTGGGCACGATCGTCCGTCGATGGTCGCCCTTCCGGCGCCGCTACGTCGTTCAGGACGCCGACGGCCAGGCCCAATACACGCTCGTGTCGGGCGCCGTGCTCTGGTGGCGGCGTCAGTTTGCGATTGTTCGACGTGACCACTCGGTCGGCGCGATGAAGAAGCTCCTGCGGCCCTGGTATCGGCGCTGGTTCCGCTCGCCGCTTGCCACCGAGCCCGACCGCTTTCACCTCGAGCTTCCTGAGGACGCCGATCTCGATGCGCGTCGGCTGCTCGTCGGGGCCACGCTTTTGGTTGACGTCACCCATTATCCCATCACCCAAAACGCGCGCGTCGGCGGTTTGGTGTTGGGTGCGACGGTCGGCCTGCTCTCCCTCATGGCGCCGCCGGCCGACGATGGTCCCGCGGCCGCGATCCACGACGACGACGGTTCCTACGCGCCTCCAGCCGCCCATGCCCTAGCTGATCCCCATCGGCCTCAGACCGCGTGGGAAGGCCGCCCTCCCGGCGTCGAGGACGCGCCCGCCGAGGCCGACCGCCCCGTCGTCCCCGGCCTGACGGGGGCGATGCGCGGGGAACCATTCGAGCCCACCGGATTCGACGACACGGACCGCCCGGACGACGCAGCGACGACCCGCCCGGAATTCGCAGACACCGAAGACGCGGTGGCGCAGGTCCGGGCCGCGCCGAAAGCCGACCGCCTCCGCCTGCTCGCTCTGGCCCTCGAGCACTTCTCCCGCGACCTCTACGGCCGGGGCTACGCCGCGATGGCGCGCGCGCTCGCCAAGACCCGAGACGACGACCGGCTCGCGTTGGCGATCCTGCCGCGCACAAGCCGCCATCTCGCCGCGCGCGGATGTTTGGAAGCGATGCGGGCCGCCATGGAACACGAGCGCGCTCGTGAGCTCACGACGTGTCGCCCCGACGGGGCACCCTTGCCGCTGCCCGCAGCCAAGCTCGCGCGGGCCAAGCTGTGGGCCGCGGCGCTCGCCCTCGACCTGCAATTGAAGGCCCGGGAACAGGAGACGGAGCGCGACCCGCTTCATCGCCTCGCGGTCAAGGCCCTCCTCGCCCAACGCTGACCGGCGATCAGAATCGGCCCAGGTAGCGGGGGGGGAGGCCGATGCCGTCGTCGACGGTGATCGTTTCTGCGACGTCTAGGGTGGGGCCCAACACGGTGTAGCGGCGGAGGACGCCGGCCGCGGCGTCGGTGAGGAGGCAGCCGCCGCAGGCTTCGCCCGGGGCGAGCGCGCAGCGGACGTCGCCGAGGGAGAAGGGACGGCCTTGGCGGATCATCGTCACCTCGCTGGTCTCGGGGTCGAGGGTGATGAAGCGGTCGGGGCGGACTTCGTCGCCGGTGTCGTTCGTTTCGCCGTAGGTGACGGTGAGCAACAGCGGGGGCGCCCATTCGAGGTTTTGCCCGATGGGCCCGCCGAGGTCGTCGCCCGTCCAACGACGCTCCTCGACGAAGGTGGCGGTGTCGGGTTGGTAGCGAAGGACAGCGATCCCGCTCTGTGACAGGTCGGCGATCACGCTCGTGAAGTTGGCGAACAAGCCGGTGCAGCCGACGGCGACGCGCGTATTGTCGAGGGCGACGAGGGCGTTGCAATTGAAAAGATCGGGCAGCACGTGGCGGCCGACGATGGCGCGACCGGTCGGATCGAGAATGGCGAGCCGGGAGGGGGCGGCGTCGGAGAAGCTCTGGTCGTAGGCGCCGAGCAGCGCGAGCACCGGGCCGTCGTCGCCGAGGCGCAGAAGGCGATTGGACCGGGGCAAGAACCCCGGCGCGTCGGCCATGGCGGGGCTGAGGTCGATGCGGTCGCGAACCGACGGGCCGGCGGGGTCGACGACGAGCACGTCGCCGCCGGCGTCGAAGGGCTCGCGGCCCGGGTCGCGGTTGCTTCCGTAGCGCGACACCCACAGGTCGTCGCCGACGCGCAGCGCGTCCTGCGGGTTGGCCAGGAATCCGGTGCGCACGTCGAGCTGGGCGCGGACGTCGCCGGTGGCGACCTCGAGCCAGGTGAGCACCGCGGCGGGGAAGCGGTCGATGAGCAACAGCTCGTCGCCGTCGCGGCGCTCCGACGGCACCACCACGTCGCCCGACAACGCCGCGGACAGCCCCGCCGATGCGGTGCCGCTCGAGATGAGGCGGGCGGACAGCACCGCGCCTTCTGGGTCGACGAGCGACACGCTGGTCGATTGAAACCCGTCGTCGTTGCGCACCACCACGAAGCCTCGCCCGCAGGGGCCTCCAGGCGTGTCGGTCCCCCCCGTGGAGGGTGGGGGATCCGGTGCGCCGCACCCCACGGCCACGAGCAGCGTCACCGCCGTGGCGCCAATACGCATTACGGGCACGCCGCGTTCACGATCCCGACCGCGTCGAGGTCGAACACCGAGCCGCCGCGGTCGGCGCGATCGGTGATGCGGATGAAGCGCGCGTCGGCGACGCCCACGTCGGCCAGGTCGAACTTGTCGCCGCCGTGAACGGCGGGGTCGAGGGCGGCGACGTCCGCGTCGAGGGTTACCGGTTCGATGCCGGCGCAAGCGTCGTAGGGGGCGGCGGTGGCGGTGCAGGGGAACGCCGTCCAGGTCTGGCCGTCGGGACTCACCTCGACCGTGGCGAGCTCGGCGAAGCTCTCGTCGGTGCCGCCGAGCAAGAACGGGTTCTCGAACACCACGAAGTCCGGGCCGGGACCATCGACGATCCCGTTGCCCTCGAAGCCGAGCACGATGACGCCTCCGACCCCGAGCGAGACGACGTCGAGGGAGCCGGCGCAGCACCCGCCGCCTTCGGGGTGACCGAGCGCGATCCCCGGCATCTGGTCGCGCCCGAAGTCCTGGCCCGGGCCGTAGCCGGTGAAGAGCACGTCGGTGGCGAAGATGGGCCCCGCCGCCGTCCCGTCGCACGCGAGCGGCGCATCGAAGCTCCCGCCGTAGCCACCGTCGCCGGTGCCGGTGCTCGGACTGCCGCCCGTGCCGCCGCCGATGCCGCCGCCGCCGCCATCACCCGACGATGCGCCCCCCGCGTCGCCACCGCTCCCGCTGGGGCCCAACCCCCCGGTGCCGCCCACGATGACGCCGCCGCCCGCGCCCCCGGCCCCCTCGGTGGTGGCGGTATCGCTCCCGCAGGCGGCCGCGCCGAGGATGACGAGGGTCAGCATGCCCCCGAGTCGCGTCGGGGTTTGGCCTTTTGATTTGGCGCCCGGCGGGGCGAAGGGTGACGTGAGCGCGTGGGCGCGGTTCCGTGGCTGCATGAGACCTCCCCGCGCTCTCCCGCACGGTGACCCCTCGTCGGGAGGGGCGGTGGTGGTGACACATGCAGCAGGTCTCCTGGCTCCGGTTCCTCCGAGGGCGAGCCTTCCCGGAGACCTCGCGGTCTCCAGTGGCGTCGTTCGCCTTCGTCCCCGTTACAGGGCGGGGGCCGCGCCGGCATCGCACCGGCTTCCCTGTTGCCCGCAGCCCCACGAGGCGACTGCGACTGCATGTCGTGGGCCCTTGATCGCGCCCACCGCCGTGGCGTAGGGCGGGCTGGCGGTCGCGGTCAAGCCTTTGCCGTGGCGTGGCGAACCCGACGGATCCGATTAGCGTTCCGCCGATGGATCCCATCGCAGACGCCCGGGCCGTGCTCCCGGGGTGGGTCACCTGGTTCGGACCGCTGATGGCGGTGCTCGTGGCGGTCCCGGGCACGATGCTGGTGGCCTGGGTCGGGAAGCGCATCTCGTTCGACCCGCCCCCGGAGGGCGCCCACTGGACCGAGCGCGCCCGGCGGGCCGCGCCGCTGCGCGCGGTGACCGCTCTTCTCGTCGTGCTCGCGCCCGTCTCCTTCGGCCTGGCGGCCTCGTTCTTCTGGGTGGGAACCTTCTCGGCCCTGTCTCCGGTGGCGACGGGGATCGTCGCTGGCGCGGCGAGCTTTCTCGTGGCGCTACACCAGCATCGGCGGGCGGCATCGCACTACCGCGAGCGGCCCCGGGGGATACGCGACGGGTTGGCGGGAACGGCGGTGTTCTTCCTCGTCTTGCGGCCCTTCCTGCCGCTGCTCGGCGTTCTGGTGGCCCTGGCGCCGCCGACCCTTTGGTCGCTCGAGGGGGCCCTGTGGGTCGGCGGTGGTCTCTTGCTGTACGCCCTGATGGTGACCGGTGAAACGCTGCGTCTCGCCACGTGGTTACGGATCGCCAAACCGGCGGGACCCCGGCTCCAGGGCATCGTCGCCGCCGCCAGCGCGGCCGCACGTCAAACCCCTCCGCCCACCTGGGAGGTGGTGTCGCCGGACGCGAACGCCGCTGCCTTTCCCCTCGGCGACAAGCTGCTCTTCACCGACGCCGCGCTGGCCGCCCTCGACGACGAGGGGCTCGAGGCGATCGCCAGCCACGAGCTCGGTCACCTCGCCGAGTCGCGGTCGGTCAAGCTCGTGCGGGCCGCCATGGGGGCGGTTTGGCTCCCCATCGCCTGGGTGTTGGCTCACGCGATGGAGCTCGGATGGGAGGTCGTCGTGGCATCGTTCGCAGGGGTGGTGGCCCTCAACCTCGCGCTGCGCCGCTGGATGGTGGAGCGCGAAAAGGAGGCCGACGCGCACGCTCACCACCACGAAGCGACGTACGCCCGCGCCCTGGCCACGATTCACCGCGTGAGCGGACTTCCGGCGGTCACGGCGACGGCGACCACGCACCCCCACCTCTACGATCGGCTCGAGGCCGCCGGCGCGGCTCCGAGCTACCCCCGGCCGGCGCCGCCGTCGCGCGCCCGTAAGTTGGGCTCGGTGGCCGCGGTGTACGTCGCCGCCCTGGTCGTCGCCATCGGGCTGCCGCTCGCGATCCCGTTGTTGGCGGTCGAGGTGATGCCGGAGGAGGCGCGCGACGAGATCCTCCTCGCGTCCTCGTACGGTCGAGACTGGGAGGTGGCGAGCCTGGCCGAAGCACGGCTCTCCGAAGAAGACTATGAAGGGGGATTCGCCTTGTACGAAGCCGCGATCTACCTCGCCGAATCCGGCTCTCTCGCCTACGACTGTCGGGCCAGGGTGGCCGGGCTCTACGCCTATCGCGGTCGTTGTGACGACGCCCGACGACACGCCCGTTGGGTCTCTGCGCACCCCGAGCAGGAGGAAGATCCCGCCTTCAAGGAAGCCATGACGGCGTTCATGGTGTCGTCGTGCGACCGACCCGATGGCGACCCGTAGGGCCAGCCGAACTCAATCGACGTCGACGCGCGCATCCGCGTAGACGTCGTCGACGACGAGGGTACAGGCGCGGGGCAATCGCGCGATGTCGCCCGCGCCCAAGCTTTGGTGGCGCCAGGTTTCGCCGTCGCGGGTCCACAGCTCGAAGCGACGTCGATCCTGGGCGACGCAAAGATAAGCCTCGAGTGATTCGATGCGCTGGTAGTGCCGGCGCTTGTCGCCGAGGTCGTAGTCTTGCGTGCTGGGACTGAGCACTTCGACGACGAGAACCGGATTCGTGACGTGGGTCGGCGACTCGGGATCGTGCGCTTCAGGCTCGCACACCACCGCCGCATCCGCGTAGGTCGCAAGGCCCGTGGCGAGAATGCGAAGTCGCAGGTCGGTCGAGTGGGCGCGACATGGACGCCCCCGCAATTGCTCGACGAGGGCGGCGATGATGGCCCCCGAGAGCGCAGAATGTTCGGGGGTTCCGCCGGCCATCGCGTAGATCCCGCCGGCGAAGTACTCGTGGCGCACGGCGCTCATCTCTTCGACCTCGAGGTACTCGGCGAGCGAATACCGGTGACGAAGCGCGCCGGACGTCATGACGCGCAACGTAGCCAAAACCCGCCCCGTCGCGCCACCTCGACCGGAGAGACGCGATGATGAAGCTCGGCTCCGCGACCTTGAACCCGAGGGGCCTTACGAAACGGTGAGGGCATCGCGGAGCCCATCGGCGTAGCGGAGCTGTCCGTGGAGCACGGTGCCCACGACCTTTCCGGTGAACGAACGACCCAGGAAGGGGCTGTTCGTCGACTTTCCCGCCATCGCCTCTTCCGTCACCGTCCATTCGCGCTCGGGGTCGATCAACGTGAGATGGGCGGGTGCGTCTTCGCTGAGCGTGCCCAGTCGGCCTTGCCGGCCGAGGACCCGGGCGGGCCCCGAGGTCATGAGCGCGACGGCCCGCGTGTCGGTGATGGTTCCGTCGTGGACGAACGATAGGAGCGCCGAAAAGGCCGTCTCGAGACCGATGACACCAAACGGAGCGTCGGCGAAACCTTTGGCTTTCTCGTCGGCGCCGTGCGGTGCGTGGTCGGTCGCCACCGCGTCGACCGTTCCGTCTGCGAGCGCCGCGATGAGGGCCTGGCGGTCGTACTCCGAGCGCAGCGGCGGGTTCATTTTCGTATTGGGATCTCCGTCGGCACACGCCTCGTACGTGAGGAGGAGATGGTGCGGACTCACCTCACAGGACACCGGAAGTCCCTCGGCCTTGGCCGCGCGCACCGCCGCCATCGAGCGCGCCGTGGACGTGTGGAGCACGTGGTAACGGGCACCGGTCTGTCGCGCCAAGCGGATGTCTCGCTCCACCATCACCCCTTCCGCATCACTCGACTGTCCTCGGACCCCGAGGGCCACGCTGACGGGGGAATCGGTCATCGGCGCGTGACCGGTCATGCGGACGTCTTCGGCGTGCTGCATGAATAAAAGATCGAGCGCGGCGCATCGCTCGAGACTGCCCCGCATGAGGTCGTCGTCGAGCACGGGGAACCCGTCGTCGGTGATGGCGACGGCGCCCGCACCCTTGAGCGCCGCATGGTCGGTGAGCTCCTTTCCTTCGAGATTGCGCGTGGACGCCGCCGCAACCAGCAGGTCGATGCCACGCACGCGTCGCGACTCGGCCGACTCGAACGCAACCTGCTCGGGGGTGTCGAGACGGGGCTGCGTATTCGGCATCACGACGACGGTGCAGATGCCTCCCGCCAGCGCTGCCGCGGACCCACTTGCGATCGTTTCCTTGTATTCGAAGCCCGGTTGCCGAAAGTGCACCTGCAGGTCGATGAGTCCCGGGGTCGCCCAGAGTCCGGTGCCATCGACGCGTCGCGCGTTCTCGGGGATCGCCACGGGGTCTCTCTCGACCCCCTCGGGCCTCACGAGGAGGTCGGTGACGAGGTCCAAACGGGCCGCCGGATCGATCAGCCGTACCCCCACGATGAGCAGGGGGACCGACGCATCGGCGGGAGAGGGTTCTGGAAAAGACGCGGTCGCCACGTGGCCTGCATAGCCCAAATCGACGGGCGCGACGCCGCGTTCGGCGTAGGCCTCGACGACGGAGAAAAGAGAGAAGGAGCGCGCCACGCGGGTGGACCGATCCGAATCCCCGGTGAGACCTCGACTCGGTGCGCGGGGTCACCGGAGGCGGACATGCGTGGTTCATCGGTAGGCAATCTCGGTGTGGTAGGCGCGCTCACCATGGGGGTGAGCGTCGTAGGTTGTTTCCCCGAAGACCGTGCGTCCGCCGTCGTCGATCCCGCGCGCCGAGACGGGGGCTCGTCCTCGGGCGGCGGCGAATTCGACGGAGGCGCCGGCGGGGGCGTGGCCGGGCTCCCGGCGGCCGCGAGGCGGATCGACGAGGCGTCCGCGGTAACCGCCCGGGTCGGCGAGGGCGCCTGGCACCTCTGGGTGGCCGGTCGGTGGGGCCTCGAAGCGGTGCACGACCCCTGGTCGGGGGCGTCCGCTTCCCCCGCCGAGGCGCTCGCCCTTGGGCCCATCGCCGACATCGCGTGGGACTGCGCGGCGCAGGCGCTGTGGGTACTGCTCGAGGCGGGTGGCATCGCGATTCTCGACGGGTCGCTCACCTGGTCGACGGCGGTGGTGCTGGGCGGCGCGCCGGTCGCGCTCGCGGTGACCGACCAGCGGGTGTTTGTCGCCGACCGCGACCTCGGCCTGTTCGCGTTCGACCGGGGGCCCGCCGGTGGGGTGGGGGCGCTGCACGCGTCGTCGTCGCTGCGCGCGTCTCGGCTGGTGGCGACCCCGGTGGGGCTCTTCGCGGCCGCGGTCGACCGCCCCCTGGGGCCCACTGTGGTGCACCTCGACGATGCCCTGACCGAGCTGCACGCGTGGCGGCCCGCCGCCGGCACGGCCCCGGTGGGCCTGGGCTACGGCCCCGACGGCGCGGTCTACGTCGTCGACGGGGGGCCCTGCGTGACCCAATTCGACAACCCGGAGCACCGCCAGGGGCTCGCCACGCCCGACCGCACCTTTTGCCGCCCCGGGCGCGCCTACCACGCGGTGCTCCCCACCGACGACAGCGACGGCTACGTGGCCCACGAAGGCGGCGGCATCGACGTGTTTCGGGAGGTCTCCACCGTGGAGGACCACGTGGCACCCGCGCACGTCCTCGCGGTTGCGACCCCCGGCCCGGCCCCCCCGGCGCCGCGCTTTCTCGCCCACGGGTGGTCCCCGTGAGCGGCGTGTTGCCTCGCCCGGTCAGACGGCGGAGAGATTGTCGCCGCCGCGGCCGGCGCGCGACGCTGCTTCGAAGCGCGCGGCGACCTCGGTGATGAGGGGGCCGGCGCCGCTGTCGACCGCGTAGGTCAGGTCCTTGTGGACGAGGTCGATGGGAAAGCGGGGCGCGTGGTCGCCTCGCACCATCAGGTTCAAGACGCCCGCGGCGGCGGGGCTCGTCACCGGCAGGGTCGCGAGGTGCTCGGCGACCACCGCGGGGGTGAGGCCCTGGGTGGTCGCCATGGCCAGAAGCTCCGACAACGCCGCCACCTGGGTCGCGAACAGCGCGTTGACCACCAGCTTGAAGGCGGCCCCGTGCCCGGCTGGGCCCACGTGCAGGCGCTTGTTGCCCATGCGGGCGAGCACCGGATCTGCCTCCGCCACCGTCTCCGCGTCGCCGCCGAGGAGCCAGCAGAGCGCCGCCGCTTCCGCCTGCGGCGTGCTGCCCACCACCGGGGCGTCGAGAAGGCGCACCCCCGCGTCGTCGGCCGCGGCGCCCAGGGTTGCGATCCAGGTTGGGGTGACCGTGCTCGCTTCGATGGCCAGCGCGCCTTCGGTCATCGCGCCGAGCGCGCCGCGGTCTGGGTCGAGCCACAGCGCTCGGGCGGCGGCGTCGTCGGTGACCATGCTGATCACGACGTCGCGGTCCCGGGCCGCGTCCGCCGGGGACGACGCAACCGGCGCCCCCAGTCCCTCCGCCCGCGCGGCGGTGCGGTTGAAGACCACGACCTCGTGCGCGCCGTCGGCCTCGACCAAGTGTTTCACCATGCGCCGACCCATGGCGCCCATCCCGAGAAATGCGATTCGTGTCATCTGCGACCTCCTTGGTCCGCAACCTAGTAGGCTGGTCTCTCGGCTACGCCTACGGCATGATTCGCCTAAGACTTATTCCACAGGGGAATCATGGATCGGATCCGACTGCTGGAGGCCTTCGTGCGGGTCACCGAAACGGGCTCCGTCACGCGGGCGGCCCGTCAGCTCGGGGTGCAGCAGAGCACGGTGAGCAAGTGGCTCGTGGCGCTCGAAGCCGAGGTGGGGCGGCCGCTGCTCGAGCGCACCACCCGCGCCCTCCGCGTCACCGACGCGGGCGTTACGCTCCGGCGCCACGCGCGGACGCTGCTCGAGGGGTGGGACGAGGCGTTGGCCGAGGTCCGCGACACCCGCGTCGGCGGCACCCTTCGGGTCAGCGTCCCCGCGGTGTTCGGCGCCCGCCACGTCGCCCCTCACGTGCCGGGATTTCTCGACGCGCACCCCCAGGTGGCGCTCTCGCTGTCGTTTGCCGATCGCTACGTGCGGCTGCTCGAAGAAGATCTCGATGTGGCGATCCGGGTCGGTGCTTCCGTCGACTCGTCGCTGCGGGCGCGCACGCTCACGTCCACCGCCCGGCGGCTCGTGGTCGCTCCCCACGCCGCGCTGCCGCATCCGGTGCGCCATCCGCGCGACCTCGCCTCGGTGCCGTGCCTCGTGCACAGCGGCGTGGGGCGGGCGGTGTGGCGGTTTCGCAAGGGGCGAGGGCGTGAGGTCGCGGTCGACGTCGCGGGTCGTTTTCGCTGCGACCACAGCGACACCCTGCGTCGGGTGTGTCTCGCGGGGCACGGGGTGGCCCTGCTCGCGACTTGGCTCGTGGCCGACGACCTGGACCGCGGAACCCTCGTCGCCTTGCTCCCCGAGTACCGCGCTCCCTCGGCCCCCATTCGTGCGGTGCTGCCTCCGTCGCGGTCGGTCCCGTCGCGGGTGGAGGCCTGGCTCGATCACCTCACCCGTGCGTGGCGCGACGTCCCCTCGCTCGCCGCCGAACGATAGCGCCCCGTCGCGGGGCAGCGGGGGACCCTGGAGGACGCGGGGCGGCCGGTGCGCCCGCCGTCGTTGTGCGGCCCCCCGAACCCTGAGGTCGCTCGCTCAGGGATTGCATTCCGCCAGGGCGGGGAGCGGGAAGAAGGCCGTCGAATTGGCGGTGTCGTAGTCCATCAGAGCCTGGTCGAGCGCCATCTCGATGTCGCCTAGGGTCTGGTCGAACTTCTGGCTGTTGTCGTCGATGGCGACGCAGAGAAACTTGTTGCGGCCGCAGATGGGGACCGACTCGCAGCCGGGCGTCTGCGGGGCGGCGGGCTCGAGTTGGTCGTCGCCGTACATGATGCGGCCGTCGACGATGACCAAGCGCACGTCGCCGGGGTCGGCCGCGATCACCGAGGAGAACGGCGTGTTCACGTCGCCGCCGACCACGGTCACGTCGGCCTTGAAGCCCACCGCGAGCTGGCCGATTTCGGCCTCGAGGCTGAGCACCTCGGCCGCCTTGCGCGTGACCATGTCGACGAGCATCGCCGGCGACAGGGTGTCGCTCCACTCACTGTTGTCGACGAGGTCGGCGAACTTCAGCTCTTCGAGCAGGTTGGCGCTGCCGCCGAGCGACCAATCGGGCGACAACGCCACGGTGATCCCCTTCGATAGAGCGAGAGGGATGTCGGTGGTGGCGCTCAGGTCCGTACCGCCGCCGTAGAGAAAAACGTTCGAGCGCGGCGACCAAGAGATCCGCATGCCGTTCTGCGCCATCTCGGTCAGCTCCGGGTCGCCGAACGCGGTGGCGTGCACGAGGGTGGTGGCTGGGTGAAAGAGGCAACCTTCAGGGTTGGTGTCGGTGCGGAGGTCTTCAAATTGGTTGAGGGCGGTCTGATTGATGCCCTCGCCCCGGTGGGCGACGTAGGCGCTCGTGCTCCCCGCGCCGATGTTGTCGCAGGCGCTCTGCGCCGAGGCGTTCGAGGGAAGGATGGAGTGGACGCGCATGCGGTCGGGACAGCTCTGCGGGGGCCAGTTGCCGCACAGGCCGTTGGCGGTGCCGTCGATGGTCCGCGCGACGGTGCGATAGCACACGAGGTTGCCGCCGTTCTTGGCCGCGCCGAGCACCGACGTGGTCCCGGCCACGAGCGCTTTCAGCTCCCCGTACTTGTTCATCTCGCAGGTCAGATTGACCGGAGACCCCATTTCTCCATTGATGTACTGCTTGGCGTCGAGCACGGCCGCGTACCCGGGCTCGAGATTGGGATTGGTCCAATCGTCGGCGTCGCCGTGGGTCATCACCGGGGTCCAGTCCTGCTCATCGAAGATGTTGAACAGCACGTGGTTATGGCTGTCGATCATTCCGGGCATGATGATGCCGTTGGTTTCGATGACGGTGGCGGTGGCGGCCCCCGGCTCGGCCGCGCAGCTAGGGGCCACGCAGGTGATGAGGTCGTCTTCGATGAGCACTTCGCCCGCCATGGCATCGTCCGGCGTCAGGACCCGCCCCTTCAACAAGATGCGGTTCGGGTCGCCCATCTGCTCGATCACCGCATCGGGACCCGCCGCGCCGCCGCCGCCGCCGGCCCCCCCGCTGCCGCCGGCTCCTCCGCTGCCGCCCTCGCCGCCTTCACCGCCGAGACCACCGCCGCTGCCGCCGTCGCCTCCCGTACCGCCGCCTCCGACGGACGGGACGCTCGCGCCGCCGCCGCCGCTCCCGCCGGCTCCGGTGCCGTCGTCGTCGCCGCCCGCCGCTGATCCGCCCCCATCACATGCCGCGACGAGAAGCGCGCACAGCCCAACCGCTACCGTAACTCGCGTCATCTTGCTCCAGGTTACCCGGACCGCGCGCCCTGCACAGCCCCTTTGCGCGGAGCCGCCTGGCGAGGCGGCTCGGTCATCGCCGACACCGCAGCGCTGGCCCGCGCAGCAGCACGTGGGTGACGCCTTCGCGTACCGAGACGATGACCTCCGCGTCGACCCGGACGTGGGTGCCGCCCACGCGGCCGACCGCGTTTCGCAGCGCGACCACCGCTTCTCGACGAAACTCCCGATAGCGGACGTCGGCGGTACCCTCGTACTGGTTTTCGCGCCCTCCGACGCCGGTGGCGAGCCCGAGAAACAGGCATCCTCGGGGCGCCTGCGCCACGACCACGACCCGGCGCCCCTTCTCCAGCGGGGCGTGGGCGGCATTGACGGGAACCTCGAAGGGCCCGGCGTTCCTCAGCACCGGAAAGGGGATCGAGCAGCCGGTCGACGCGAGCGCAACCGCGATGATGGCGATGCCCTCGCGGCTACGGCGCCAGCTCGACATATGCGCCTCCCGTGGCTTCGGCCAGGTTTCTCATCCAGGTCGCGTTGCGTCGCTCGATGGAGACCGTCACGAACGGCGGCAGCCGCTTGCCTTCGCCCAGTCGCCCGAGGTCGACGACCTCGGTGTTCTGGTCAACGTAACAATAAAGTATCGACGGAGCGGCCTGGCAGGCGTCGGCGACGGAGCGGTAGTAGTTGTTTTCGCGGCGTTGCTGGTGCCCGTCGCTCATGAGCACGATCACGTCGGCGCCGTCGGCCACGGCGCGACGGACCTGGTCCCGAATGCCGCGCATCAGACTGCACACCTGACCCCTTACGAAGGCCCCGGCCAGCGCGCGTCCGGCCGGGTTCTTCGGCTCGAAGCGCATCTCGCGAAGCGTGGACCCGATGTAGACGGCGAACGATTGGTCCGGGCGAAGCCCCGCGACCGCGGCGTCGATTTGGTCGCCCGCGACCTTCAGTTGAACAGCGGGGATGTTCGTTCCGCTTTGGCCGTCGGGGCAGCCCGGATAGCGGCACATGTAGCCTGAGGTGTCGACGATGAAGGCGATGCGGCGGTAGGGCTGGAGGTCGATTCCGGCCACGAACCCCGGTAGCTGCTGCATCACCCCGCGGTCTTCCACGATACGCATGGGTCGCGAGGCTCGAGGCGAGACCCACGTGCGGCCGGCGCGGGTGCCCGGCGCCCGTTGGTCGACCGCGAACGTCCCCGCCAGCCACGGTACCCGGACGACGACGCGGGCGTTGCCCTGCCACGACGGGAGCCGCCACCGGTTGAGCTCGCGGTACGGCCGACCCGGGCGCCGCGGCGGACGGCACCGCGGTCGCGGCGGCTCTTCGAAGACGCCGCTGATGAGCCAACCCGCGCGGAGGGGCTCCTTGCGAAAGCGACATCCGCTCAGCAGGAGGACGCCCGCGAGAAGCGCGCCGATGCGAAGGAGGCGCAACGACAGAAGGAACGCGCGCAGGGTCATGGCCGGCGTCGCCTCTTCGCGTTCGGGAGTCTCTGTGGCCTCGACCGGGAAAGCCGATGCCCCATCTCCGGGCTCAGCGGCGGGCCCCCCGGGACGGGGATTTGGCCGGTCATCGGGCAAACGCCGCGACGAAGCCATTGGCCTCGAAGTTGAGGCTCGTGAGCGCCGGGCCCCCGGCGCTGAAGGTGCCCTGAAAGCCACCGCCGAGGAGCACCCGGTCCGCGGGGCTCAACGCCAAACGGGATTCGGTCAGCGCCGCGCCCGGAAGGTCCAGCGCCAGGCATAGATCACCTTCGATGCCTAATTGTGCGATGAATGGGGTTGTGTTCGGCTGATTGAGCACCGTCATGCCGAAGTCGAGGTCTCCGTCGAACGCACCGACGGCGTAGACGTCGTCTTCGACAACGAAGTCGGAGAGCGTTTCGCCACCGGTGCTGGGAAACAGAAGTTGGTCGATGGTGTTTCCCGAGTTCGCCTGCAAGCGCACCGCAAACAGGTCCGGGTCGGGCATCGCGAGGACCTGCGTCTCATCGCCCAGAAAGGCCACACCACTGAAGTGACCGGCCACGACGACGCCGTCGCTTTCGTCGGCGGCGACGTCCGCGGTAGCGGCGAGACGGTCGTTACTTCCGAGTACGCGGGCCCACTGGACCGCCGTGGCCAGGCTGCTCTCGGGGGGGCGGACCCGGGCCACGAACACGGAGGTCGTAGCGTTGGCGCGCTCAACGTCGACGGCGTTCGGATCGTCGACCAGGGCAAAACGGGAATCGGTAGGTCCCGAGACCAAGAGGTCTCCATCGTCGAAGAGTTCGACGCGCGCGACCGTGGAACGCGCCACCGCAAGGTCGGCGTGGGCCTCATAGTTGATGGAGTCCTGGACGCGGTAGGTGTTGATGCGTCCGACCGTCATGCCGTTGACGTTGGTCGTGCTGCCTACGGCCCAGATCTGATCGCCGCGGACGGCGAGGTCGTGGATGTCGAGCTGGGTGGTGTCGGTGAAGTATCCCAACACCCCGAAGCCGCCTCCGGCCTTGACCTCCAAAAGGTAACTGTTGGCGGAGGCGCTGCCCGAGTCGGCGCCCTCCCCGCCGTCCAGGGCGAGGTCGCCGGCGAGCTTACCCGCGATGAAGATCCGATTCGAGCTATTGGCCCCAGCCGCCGTGATGGTGAACACGCCACCGTCATCCGAGTCTTTGTCGTCGTCGCGCTGGGTCGACAGTTGGGTCACCCGGTCGATGTGACCTTGAGCGTCGAGAAGGACCAAGAGATGCGCATTCGACCGCGCGGGAACGTCTCCCGTGGGAAGTGAAATCGCGCCCTCTTGTCGCACCACCAAGAGAGAGCGACCTTCGGACAAAGGAACGATGTGCGTCACGCGAACTTCTCCTGCCGACCGGAACGCCGTGCTCCAGGCGTGGCGAGCTTCGAGCGAGACCCCGCATTCGCCCGAGGGCTCACGGGTCCCCCCGCCGCCCTGAGGGCCCTCGCTGCCGCCGGTTCCGCCGCTGCCGCCACCGGGACCGGTGGTGAGGTTGCCGCCGCCCCCGTCGCCGGGGCCGAAGGTCAACCCATTCAGTCCGGAGACCTGCGTGCAACCGCAAGCGATCGCGGCGACCATCCCCCCCACCGTGAGCAGACGTACGGCGCCAAGATGGATCATGTCCCGAGTCTACCCGGTGCGTCTCACTTCGGGGGCCCCTGTGAGCACAAGGGCTGTGATCACGAGGGCTGTGACCACGAGGGCGTCGTCGGACGCCAGAGCAGGGCGAAACGCTCGATCGCGATGTCGCCTTTGGTCGGCTTCACCGGTTTTTGATCGAGGGGGGCTTCGAGCGTCGCCGCCGCGGCGAGGTGGGCCGTCTCTTCCTCGAGCTCGCGTTCGAGGTCAGCTCGGGCCTGCTGGATCGCGGCCACGTTGTCGTCGGCGCGGGCGACGTCTCCCTGCTCGCGCCGGGTCCGCGCGGCGCCCCGGGCGATCTGCCGGGCACCGGTGAGGTAGCGCTTGCGCCCGAAGAACGCGCTCATGACCGTCGCCCCCACCTCGAATGCGGTTCCGAACCCGGCTTGCCGGCGCTCGGCCCGCTGCTGGTCCGCCTTCTGTCGGGCCACGCGCAGGCGCTCGTCGAGGCGCTGGATCCTCGGGGCGTAGCGGGCCCGCAGCTTGGCGACGTCGCGGTCGCGCTGCTCCCGGAGCACGAGGCTCACCCGCGCGCCCATCTGCTCGGCGCTCTCGCCGTAACGCGACCACAGCCGCAACGGCCGGCAGTAGAAGACGGGCATCGTCTCGTGACGGTAGAGGTGCTGTTTCAGGTCGCGGCGGAGGGCGTCGAGGCGGTCGTCGTCGAGCGGTCCGAGTCGCGCAAAGGACGTGACGCCCGGCGTGGGCTCCGGCGAGAGGCGCAGGCTTTCGCCCCGCCGCCACGTCGCTCGTTTCCAGTCGACGCGGGCCCGCTTCGTCGGGGGGAAGGGAACGATGAGGGTCGGCGTGAGCCACTGGTCGAGCTCGGCGTACCGGTGGGTGTAGTGCAGCGTGACCGTGGCCAGCAGGTGGGGGGCGTAGACGAGTTCGGTCGTGCGCGTCGCGCCTTCCGTACTGGGGGCCAGAAAAAGCTCCTCCACGTCCGCGCCGACCACCGGGCGCTGCGGTTGGGGGGCGGCCGGAGGAACGCTCGGCGCTTCGTTCGCTCCCGTGGCCGCCGGTGAGGCATCGGAGCGCCGGCACAACGCGTCGGTCTGGTCGCGCGTCAGCGGACCCCGGAGGTACGAGAGCACCCAGCGGGTGCGAAAGCGCACCGGCTCCGGCTCGTGCACGTTGTGGAGGTAGAAGTGTCGGCGCTCGAGCCCCGCGATCTCGGCCGCGACGGCGGCACGGTCGAAGCCGCCGCCGCCGACCCCCGCGAGGCCATCGAGGACCCGGTCGAGATCGCGTTGGGTCTGCAGGCGACCGAGCATCCATGTGCCGCAATTGCTCAGGCCCTTGTAGTCGAGGTCGACGGGGTTCTGCGTCGCGAGCAAAATTCCGAGGCCGAACGCGCGCGCCTGCTTCAACAGGCTGAGCATGATGCGCTTGCTCGGAGGCTCGGCCACCGGGGGAAAAAAGCCGAACACCTCGTCCATGTAGAGCAGCGCCCGGAGGCTCGAGGTCCCCGGTTGGCGCCGCATCCACGTGCGGACGGCGCCGAGCAGCGTCGCGACGAAGAACATGCGCTCGCGATCCGACAGGTGGGCGAGGCTCAGAATGCTGACCCGAGGCCGACCGTCCGGGGCGCGGAGCAGCCGGTCCACGTCGAGGGGCTCACCCTGGCGCCACGCGGAAAACGCGGGCGAGGCGAGCAGGTGGTTCAGGCTCAAGGCCAGTTTCTGCCGGTCGCGCGCGGGGAAAAACGCGTCGCACTCGAGAACGCCGACCCGGTCGAAAGGGGGCTCGATCACCGCGCGCACGAGCCCACCCAGGTCTAGCCCACCCCGGTCTGGCGGGGTGCCCTTCGTCGCGGCGTCGGCCAGCACCAGCGAGAGGAGAATGTGCTCGCGACTCTGGATCGGGTCGTCTTCGAGCCCGACGAGGCTGAGCAAGCCGGCGACGACGCCATCGATGCGCTCTTCGACGTCGGCTGGCGAGGGGGGAACGGCGGCGCCCTCTTCCCGGCGGGGCACCAGGTCGCCGAGCAGCGAGAGCGGCCGCCCGCTCGCCCGCCCGGGGGTGAAGAGCGCGATGTCTGTCGTCTCTTGCAGGCGTCGGATCCGGCCGCCGTCCTGACCGCTCGCACGGAGACCCGCACGCCAGTCCGCGGCGACGGTGGCGGCGTGGTCTTCCGTCGTACGCCCGTGCCGGGTGGCCTCGGCGGGGTCGATCCACGGGGCGAAGTCTTCGGGACGGAGCTCGGGAAAGGTGAGCAGGAGGTTGGTGAGGTCGCCCTTCGGGTCGAGGCAGATCGCGCCCACCCCGTCGATCGCCGCCTCTTCGAGCAGCGCGAGGCAGAGCCCGGTCTTGCCGCTGCCCGTCATCCCCACGCACAACCCGTGGGTGGTGAGGTCCCGCGCGTCGTAGAGCACGGGCGCGCCCGCGTGGCCCGGCTCGGTGCGCTGCCCGAGGTAGAATGCGCCGAGCTTCTCGTAGTGCGACGCCGCCGGAGGCGGGGGCCCGTCGTCGTCGTGGTGGCTCACCCCGTCCCCAACCGCTCGAGGTGGGCGAGGGCGCGGCACGTCTCGCTGATGACGCGCATCAAGCGGAGGCGACGGGACCGGACCGCCTCGTCGTCGTGCATCACGAGCACGTCGTCGAAGTAGGTGGCGAGCGGCGCGGCGAGGCCGGCGAGGCGCGCGAAGGCTTCCGCGTAGGCGGCTTCGGCGCGGAGGCGATCGAGATCACCGCGGACCGCGACGAACGCGTCGAAGAGCGCTCGCTCGGCCGGTTCGTCCCCCGCGTCGGGCTCTCCCGGGGGCGCCTCGCGGGCGATGTTGTGGGCCCGTTTGAAGACTTCACCCAGGTGTTGCCGGGTCTCGGGGTCGAGGGTGGCGAGGGCGCGGGCGCGGGCGCGGGCATCCCCGGGCCGGTCGGCGGCCACGGCGAGGGAGGCGTCGACGACGTCCAGAGGAAGGTCAGCGCCGAGCAGCCCGCGAAGGCGGTCGCGAACGTAGGGGAGCAACGTGGCTTCGAGGGCGGCCACGTCGTGGTCGAGCGTCCCTTCGTCGTACCCGGCGTGGGCCGTCGCGATGGCGTCTCGCAACGGGAGGTCGAAGCCGCGGTCGAGCACGGTGCGGAGCACGCCGAGGCACGCGCGCCGCAGACCGTAGGGGTCGGTCGTCCCCGTCGGCGTGAGCCCGATGCCGAAGCACCCGACGAGGGTGTCGATGCGGTCGGCGATCGCCACGAGGGCCCCCGCGTCGCTCGGCGCCACCGCGTCGGCCGCACCCTTGGGGGCGTAGTGCTCGGCGATCACGTCCGCGACGTCGGGCGGAACGCCATCGGAGGCGCGGGCGTAGGCGCGTCCGACCAGACCCTGCAGCGACGGAAACTCGCCCACCATCCAGGTGACGAGGTCGTTCTTGCAGAGGGCGGCACCCTGCGCGGCGGTGGCCACCGTTTCGGCGGTGCGTCCGGTGAGGGCGCCGAGGGCGGGCACGAGGTGGGCGAGACGTGCCACCTTGTCGCCCACGCTCCCGAGGCGGTTTTGAAAGACGATCCCTTGCAGCTCGGCGCGGCGGTCGGCGAGGGGTCGCTTGAGGTCCTCGCGGTGAAAAAACTGCGCGTCGGCGAGCCGGGCGCGCATCACCCGGTCGTTGCCGGCGGCGATCCGGTCGGGCTGCTCGGCCGTGTTGACCACCGCGAGGTACCGGGGCAGCAGCGCGTCGGTGGCGGGATCACGGAGGCCGAAGTAGCGCTGGTGGTCGCGCGCGACTTCCAGGATCACCGCCTCCGGCAGCGCGAGGAATTCCGGGTCGAAACGCCCCACCACGACCTGCGGATCCTCGACGAGCGAGCGGTTTTCGGCGACCAGAAAGTCGTCCTCGATCAAGGCCCCGTCCGCGTCGCGCGACGCCGCCGCGAGCCGCTCGCGCATCACGGAGGCGCGCTCGTCGGGGTCGACGAACACGCGCGCTCGTCGGAGGGCATCGACGTAGTCTGTCGCGTGGTCGAGCGACAGCGGAGCCGGATGGAGAAAGCGGTGACCGTAGGTGACCCGATCCGCTTCGAGCCGCTCCATCGCCACCGGGAGCACCGCGTCGTCGAGCAACGCGAGCAGCCACCGTAGGGGCCGACCGAAGGTGAGGGTGCCGTCGCCCCATCGCATCGACTTGCGGAAGGGGACCGAGGTGGTGAGCGTGGCGAGCACCGGAGGAAGGATCTCGGCGGCCGGACGGCCCGCCTCGCGGCGTACCCCGCTGAGGTAATCGCCTTTGGGGGTGGTCTTCGTCGTCAGCTCGGTCACCGCGACGCCGAGCTTGTCGGCGAAGGCCTGCGCGGCCTTGGTCGGCGCGCCGTCTTTGAAGGCGATGCGGGTGGGGGGACCGACGAGCTCTTCTTCGAGGTCGTCCTGCGCCGTCTGGAGATCGGAGACGAGAACCGCGAGGCGCCGTGGGGTGCCCAACACGCGAATGTCGCCGTGCGCGAGCCGGAGCCCGGCGAGGGCGTCTCGGGTGAGGCGGGGGAGGGCGGCGAGCGCTTCGTCGACGAACGACGCCGGAAGCTCTTCGCAGCCCATCTCGTACAGAAGGTCGGTCATGTCAGGGTATCGGCCAAGCGGTAGCGGCCCGGGCGTTTGGCGTGCCCCGCGAGCCAGGCCGCCGCCCGCAGCGCGCCGGCGGCGAAGAGGTCGCGGTTCATCGCACGGTGGCTGAGCTCGAGGCGGTCGTGGGCGCCGATCAAGTGCACCGCGTGGTCGCCCACCACGCCGCCCCCCCGCACCGCGTGCACGCCGATCTCGTCGGAGGCGCGGGCGCCCACGGCCCCCTCGCGTCCGTGGACCGGACGGAGACCCTGCCGCACCCCCTGGGCCGTCTCCTGAAGCAGGGTCGCGGTGCCGCTGGGGGCGTCTGCCTTTCGGTTGTGGTGGGTCTCGACGATCTCGACGTCGTAGTCGAGCCCGAGCTGCGCGATGGCCCGGGCCACCACGTCGGCGAGTACCTGGACCCCGACGCTCATGTTGGGCGCCCACAAGACGGGAATGACCGTGGCCGCCTCGTCGAGACGCCGCTGGCTCGCGGCGTCGAGCGAGGTGGTGCCGCTCACGAGGGGGACCCCCGCGGTCGAGGCTGCGTGCGCGATGGTGGCGAAGGCAGGCGCGAGCGAGAAGTCGATCACGACGTCGGCGCCGAGCAACCCCGACGCCACGTCAGCGTCGACCGCCACCCCCATCGGGCCCACGCCGGCGACCTCACCGACGTCGCGCCCGAGGTGGGGACAATCCGGCTGATCGATGGCGCCGACGACGCGATAGCGGTCGGGCGACGCGGCCGCGAGGCGGGCGATCGCGGCGCCCATACGGCCTCCCGCCCCGAAGATCGCGACGCGGACCTGAGCCCCCTCCGCGGGGTCGCTCACAGCGCGCCCAGCTCGGCCAAGAGGCTTCGAAGCTGGGCCTCGGTCGTGTCCCCGACGGGGATCATCGGGGCCCGCACGGTCGCCGACATCCGCCCGAGGGCCGCCAGCGCCGCCTTGGCCGGGGCGGGGTTGGGCTCCACGAACATCGCCCGGTGAAAGGGCAGAAGGGCGAGGTGGGCCCGCCGTGCGCCCTCCAGGTCGCCCGCGGCGAGCTTTTCGGTGATCGCGACCACCCGGCGGGGCAGCACGTTGCCCGTCACGCTCACCACGCCACTGGCGCCGCACGCCATCATGCCCAGCGTCAGCGCGTCGTCCCCGCTCATCACGGCGATTCGGTCCCCGAGGCGCCGCTTCGTCTCTTGGCAGCGGGCGACGTTGCCGGTCGCGTCTTTGATCGCCACCACGTTGGCCGCTTCGTCGCAGATCGAGGCGAGGGTGGCGACGTCGAGATCGACCACCGACCGCCCCGGAATGTTGTAGACGAGGACCTCGGCGTCGACGGCCCCCGCCACCGCGAGCACGTGGGCCCGCATCCCGGCCTGAGACGGCTTGTTGTAATAGGGCATGACGACCATGACCGCGTCGGCGCCGGCTTTGAGCGCGGCACGACTGTGGGCCACGCTACGCGCGGTGTCGTTGCTGCCGGTACCTGCGACCACCGGGACCCGTCCCCCCGCCGTCCGCGCGACGCGGGCGATGACCTCGAGCTGCTCGGCCGCGGTGAGGCAGGGGGTCTCCCCGGTGGTGCCACACGGGACGAGCCCGGAAATTCCGCCCTCGATCTGGGCCTCGACGAGGCGGTCGAGGGCTTCGAGGTCGAGGCTGCCGTCGGACTGAAACGGCGTAACGAGGGCCGTGAACGACCCGGCGAACCGAACGGGGGCAGGCATGGGCGGAACATGCGGGGGCGCGACGCGAGGCGTCAACCGACTGACGAGTAACCGTCAAACCGCCGTCGGCAATAAGATGAAAGCGCTTTTCAAAAACGTGGTACGCCTCAGGGGTTCGGAAGTTCTGCCGTAAGGCACCAGCGAGGGTCCCATCATGACGCAGGCCATCACCATTTTTTACGGTTCCACCACGGGCAACACGGAAAAGTGTGCGCGCATGATCCACGAGCGACTCGGGGTGCCGTCGACGCTGAAGGACATCGTCGATGCCGAGCTCGAGGACTTCACCACGCCCGACATCATCATCATCGGCGCGTCCACCTGGAACATTGGCGACCTCCAGGACGACTGGGACAACTTCCTCCCTCGCATGGAGGGGCTCGACCTCACCGGGAAGAGGATCGCGATGTTCGGGCTCGGCGACGCCGAGTTCTACCCCGACAACTTTCTCGACGCGCTGGGCCTCATCTGGGACGTCGTGAAGGAGCTCGGGGCGCCAGAGCTCGTCGGGGTGTGGCCCACCGAGGATTACGAGTTCACCGAGTCGGTGGGCCTCTACGACGGGGACCACTTTCTCGGCCTGGGCCTCGACGAGGACAACGAGCCCGAGCGCCACGAGCAGCGAATCGATGCGTGGCTCACCAAGGTACGCGCCGAGCTCGGCCTCCCGGCCGCCGGCCAGGACGCAGCCGAATAGGGCGGCCCGTCTGCGACGATTCGCCTTCGACGGAGCGTCCCCCGGCTGCATGATGGGGGGCCGCCGGCGTCGCTGCTTCGGGTTTCGCCGTCTCCGACGTGAAGGGCGGGGCCTCGTCGCGGCGTTGGGGCTGGGGTTCGCGTGCCCCGTCCCGGTGTCGGCCAAGACGACGCGGGTGCGCACCGAAGGGCAGCTCTCCGGGTTGCTGAGCACCGTGCAGCCCGGCGACGTCATCGAGGTCGCCCCGGGCACCTATGACACCGACATCTACCTCGGGCGCCCGGGGCTCGACGGCATGCCCGTCATCATTCGCGGGATCGTCGGCGCGGACGGGACGCGCCCGATCCTCCGCGGGGGGGACAACACCGTCACCCTCGAGAGCAGTCACGTCGTCTTCGAATCGTTGGAGGTCACCGGCGGCACCCAACGCTGCATCTACGTGATCGGCAACGACATCATCCTCCGGGACGTGGTCGTGCACGATTGCCCGGGGCACGGCATTCACGCCGCGGATGAAGCGACCGGAACCCTCGTCATCGACCGGTCGGAGGTCTACCGCAGTGGCGGCGGGGAGTACGACCACCAGATCTACGTCACCACCGACCAGGAGACCTTCCCAGGGGCGGTGTTTCGCCTCCAACACAGCTACGTGCACGACGCGACGGGAGGCAACAACATCAAGTCTCGCGCGGAGCGAAACGAGATCTATTTCAATTGGATCGAGGGCGCACGGTACCACGAGCTCGAGCTCATCGGCCCTGACGTCGACCGGCCGCCGCCCGGGATTCGCGAAGATAGCGACGTGGTGGGCAACGTGCTCCGCAAGACGAACGGGGACAGCCACGGCGTGCGCCTCGGCGGCGATGCCACCATGGACACCAACGGTCGCTATCGATTGGTCCACAACACGTTTTGGATGCGCAACGGGGCGATGTCGCCGGTGCGCCTCTTCGACGGGGTCGAGAGCCTCGAACTCTACAACAACGTGTTCTTCGTCGACGGGGGCCAGCCGACCACGCTCTTGCGGACCGCGCGGGTCAAATGGGCGCGCGGGGCGCCGTTGATCTTGGGCAGCCACAACTTCATCCCCCCCGGGTCCACCGCCGTCCCGCCGGCCCTGACCGACACCATCGCGAGCGCGACGGGTCCCGGGTTCGTGAGCCTCACCGCCCTCGACCTCCGTCCGCGCCTCGATAGCCCCCTCGTCGATGCGGCCACGCCCGACATGGCCACCCACCCCGAGGCTCCCTTCCCCAGCGGCCTCGCCGTCACGTCGCACCAGCCCCGGCGCTGGGGGCTGCGGGCGCCTCGCCTCCGCGCCGCCCGCGGGTCGCGTCCCGACGTGGGGGCGTTCGAGACCGGTCCCATGCTCGAGGCGTCCGAGACGGCGGTCGACGGGGCCCTTCATCTGCCCCGGGGCGCGACGTCACCGCCCCCACTACCCCCGGCGGGACGGTGCGGCTGCCGCGTGGTCGGGCAACGCCCACCCGCGTCGGCGTTACCGCCTGCCGCCCTATGGGGATGCGGCCTCGTCGTCGCCCTCCTCGGACGGAGGCGCCGACGGCGGTGGCACCGTCACCAGTCGCCGCTTCTCCAGCGAACCACCTCGAAGCCTTCGGCGTAAAGACAACCCGCCCGCTCGCCGTGGTCGCGCGCCCGGGCCTGGACGGCGCTGCGCCAGCGACCTCCGGTGCGGGTCATTTCGGACGCGTGGTGGGCCAACAGGTCGAGCTTGCCTTCCAGGGTGGTCTCGATATCGACGAAGAAGCGCGGCTCGAACCGTTCGGCCGATGAATCCCAATTGCTGCGGTACGTGAGCACCCGGCCGATACGGCGGGCGCAGTGGATCGTCGCGAGCCCGAGCTGACGGTGGTCGTGGTGCGCGTCGCCCGGCCAATGCGTCAACACGACGTCGGGCGCGAAGCGGTCGAAGCAATCGAGGAGCATGGCGTGTGTCTTCTCGTCGAAACCGACGCCGAAGGTGGGGAGGTTGCCCTCGAAGAGCGTGGCGCCCATCGCCGCCGCTGCCGCGCACCCCTCGCGCCGCGCGGTCTCGTCGGCCCGGACCATCGTTCCGTCCGGGCGGGCGTAGCCCGAGCGTGTTGCCACCAACAGGCCCAGGGTGTGCCCCGCGGCCCCTTGGGCGAGCAGGGTCCCGCCGCACCCGAGTTCGACGTCGTCGAAGTGGGCCCCGATCGCGAGAACCCTCATGCGGCCCCCGCGCGGCTTCGGCGATACGCCGCCACCACCTGGGCGAGGGGCAGGTCGGGCGTCGCCGGAGGCGGCCGGTGCCCGCGGCCCGTGGCGGCGCGGATCCACCCGCGGACGCGCTCGAAGTCGGAGGCGGTGTCGATGGTCAGAGACAGGTCGGGCGCCTGATGCTCGGGCAGACTCACGACGCGTTCGATGTCGAACCGCTCCGGCCGGGCCCTCAGGTATTCGTTCACGTGCTCGCGGTCGTCGGACCCGGTGGCTTTCTCGGCGCTCTGCCGCAGCCCGTCCGCCCCGAAGAGCTCCAGGCCGGCGCCCACCGGGAGCCCGCTGCCATCGCACGTGAGGCCGGTGATGTAATCGCGGCGGCGACGTCGGAAGCGGTCGACTAGCCGGCGCCCCTCGCGGGGGCACACGAGCGGGTTGTCGCCGGTGACCCGGAGCACGGCATCGAAGCCATAGGCGTCGGTACAGCGCCGGTACCGGTCGAGCACGTCCGCTTCGTCACCGCGAAAGACGGCGACCCCGGCCCGACGCGCCCACGCGGCCAGCGGATCGTCGCCGGGCGACGTCGAGGTGGCGAGCACCACCCCGTCGATGATGCCCCCGAGGGCGCGCACGCGTGAGACCACCCAGCCGATGATCGGGGTGCCTTCGAGGTCGATAAGGGCCTTGCCGGGGAGGCGCGTCGACCCCATCCGGGCCTGGATCACCGCGCCCACCCGCTCTCCCGCGGGCCACATCACGACGGACCCCTCCGCTCGGGCGCGGGGGCGGGAGGACGGGGCCATCGATGGGGTTCGATGGGCACGACGCGGATCGCGAGGTCCGGGTCGATGGGAGCCGGCCTCGCCGGCGCACGAAAGGCCGCCAAACCGCGACAGGCGTCGGCCCAGGACCGGCGTCGCGTCAGGTCACGGACGCCAAACCGATCGTCGACCCGCCATCCCGCCGCCTCCGCCCGGAACCCAAGGTCGGCGTAGATGCGGCCGCCGGCCATCGCGAGCGCCTCGTCGCGCGCCTCATCGCCGCTCGGAGGCACCGGAAACAAAAGCCAGCGCACCGAGCCCCGGGGCGCGGCGAAGAGGTCCTCCGCCGCGGCCACCAGCGCGGCCACCCGAGGTTCGGCCTCGCCCCGACACGCCGCGTCGTACACGTCCACGATGTCGCCCGCGCCAAAGCTGAGGAGCACGTCGTCGCCCGAGCGGAGCGCGTTCAAGATCGGCTCGGTCGCGGCGCCGCCGGTGGCGAAGTCTTGAAACCGAAGGCCTCGCGCGACCAGGAGGAGGGTGGCGGCAAAGCAGCCCTCGAGCGCGGCGAGATGAGCGTCTCCCGCCACGACGGTGGCGGCGGAGGGGGAGACGACGGGGGAAGCGGCGACCATGGGCGGTGGCCGTTGCACACCTCGTACCCGATGGCTCCGTCTCGTGTCTTCGCGGCCCTTTTACACCCTCGACCACAACCGTTGATGGTGTCGCGATGCTCGCCGACAACGTCAACGATCGCCGACGACGAGCCGGCGAGGGCGAGCATCGCTCCTCAGAGCCGGTTCTATTGTCTTGGGGGTGCCTGACTCTTTGGGCCGGTCAAATCTACCGATTTGACCGACACTCGCGACCGTCGTGGGGTTGACGATGCGACGGCGAGGCGCTGACGCTCGCGCGCGGCGACCCCGCATTCGGGGCGCGCAGGGGCGACGTCATCAGACGCACCCGCGTGGCATGCGCGGTGCACTCCGAGCGCCTACCTATGACGACCACGCCCATCAACAAGGGGCAATTTCACCTCGAGCCACCGGAGCGTGTCGCCGCCTTCGAGCGGCACCGTGGTCACGGCTACGAGCGCGCCTACCGAGAAAATCGCCGCCAGTGGACCGAGTTCGCCCAGGCCCAGGTCGTCTCGGAGTACCCGATGCACGTCGATCTGGAGCTGGCCAGCATCTGCAATCTGCGCTGCCCCATGTGTTACACGGTCAGCAAAGAGTTCCGGAAGCAGGTCAACGCCAAGTTGATGGACTACGAGCTCTTCACCAAGCTGGTGGACGAGTGTGCGGCAGGAGGTGTCTACTCGATCCGGCTGAGCTATCGCGGGGAGTCGTTTCTGCACCCTCGAATCGTCGATACCTGCCGTTACGCGAAAGGCAAGGGCATCTTCGAGGTCTCGACTCTGACCAACGGTCTCAAGCTCGACGAAGAGATGTTCGTCGACTTGATGGACGCGGGGCTTGATTGGCTCACGATCAGCTTCGACGGAATTGGCGAGGTCTACGAGAAGATCCGTAAGCCGGCCAAGTTCGACCGGGCGGTCGAAAAGATCGCGAACTATCAGCGTATCAAACGCGCCGCCGGCAAGGTGAAACCGGTCGTCAAAGTGCAAACCGTTCTCCCGGCCATCGAAGGCGACCCAGCCGCGTTCTACGACATCTTCGCGCCGATCACGGACCTGGTCAGTGCCAACCCGCTCATCGATTTTCACGGTGATGTGAGCGCGCAGCCACGCATCGCCGATTTCTCGTGCCCACAACTCTACCAACGACTGACGGTCGGCGCCGACGGCACCGTGATGATGTGCGCCAACGACGAGAAACAAGAGCACGTGGTCGGTAACGCCTATCGCGAGACGCTGCATTCGATCTGGCACGGCCATCGAATGCGCGACGCCCGGGCCGCCCACGCCGCCCACCGGGGGTGCCAAACGATGGTGCCGTGTTCCAAGTGCTACCTCCCCCTCGATACCCATGCGGCGCCGGTGAAGGTCGGGGAGCGAAAGGTCGTCGCCGAAAAGTACACCGGCGGCGTGCAGAAGCTCGTGCAGTTGCGGGTGCCCAAGCGCTTCGTGCGGGAAGGGCTCGAGGTATGACGACATGGGCGGTGCCTTACTTCGATCTCGAGCTCGGGGAGGCCGAGCGGAACGCGGTCACTGCGGTCATCGCGTCGGGGTGGCTGAGCATGGGCCCACAGCTCCAGGGGTTCGAACGCGCCTTCGCTCACGCCCACGGCTTGCCGGCCCACGGGGCGGTGGCGGTCACCAACTGCACGGTGGCGTTGCACCTCGCCCTCGCCGCCCTCGACGTAGGACGGGGGGACGAGGTCATCGTGCCCGCCGTTACCTTCGTCGCCGATGCCAACGCGGTGGTGCAGTGTGGCGCCGCGCCGATCTTTGCCGATCTCGTCGGCCCTGACGAATGGACGATCGACCCCGAAGATGTGGCCCGCAAGGTCACGCCACGCACCAAAGCGATCATCGCCGTCCACTACGCGGGCTATCCCTGTCGCATGGGTCCGCTGCGCGCGTTGGCGGCAGCTCGGGGGTTGCGTCTCATCGAAGACGCAGCGCACGCGCCCGGGGTTCGCGGCGACGACGGTCATTTTCTGGGCACGACCGGAGATGTCGGCTGTTTCAGCTTTTTCTCCAACAAGAACATGACGACCGGGGAGGGCGGCATGGTCGTGTCACGGGACGAAGGCGTTCTCGAGCGGCTCCGCGCCCAGCGAAGTCACGGCATGACGTCGTCGAGCTACGAGCGATTTCGGGGCCGTGGCTTCAGCTACGACGTCGTCACCCCGGGGTTCAACTATCGAATGGACGAGATGCGCGCCGCGCTGGGCCGGGTGCAGCTCGAGCGACTCCCCGCCGGCAACGCCGCCCGGCGACGCCTCGTGCTCCAGTATCGTCAACTGCTCGCGGATCGGGCGCCCGAAGTGCACGTCCCCTTTGCCGATCGCGATGGGGAGCATGCGTACCACATCTTTCCGGTGCTGTTGCCGCGAGGGGTCGATCGCGACGACATCATGCAGCGCATGGCCGCCCGCGGCGTGCAGACGAGCATTCACTATCGCCCGATTCCTTCTTTTCGCGCCTATGCGGGCCCCGACCATCATTTGCCGGTGACGGAGGCGATCGCTCCGCGGATCCTGTCGTTGCCGCTCTACCCGACGCTCGCGCGGGCGCAGCTCGAATTGGTGGTCGACGCGCTCGTCGCGGCGGTGGCGGGGGCGTCGCGGGCGGCATGAGGGGGGAAGGAGGGGTGGACGTCCTCGTTCGCGTGGAGGGCGGATACCGGTGGGGCATGGGGCACGTGGTCCGGCAGGCCGCCATCGCCGATGCCCTCCGTCGCCGCGGCCACGCCGTGGGCTTCGTGACCACGGCGGAAACGACGGCCGACACCATGCTCCGCGCGCACGGCTTTGCCGTGACGACGGTGGGGGACGAAAACGTGTTGGTGCCGCCTCACCTGCCTTCGCCGGGGACCCTCGTGGTCGACCGGCTCACCCAGGGCGCGCCGTTGCGGCGCTTCGCGGCCGCCCACCCCGAGGTCGACATCGTGACCTTCGACGACACGGGTGCGGGGTTGATGGTGGCGCGTGCGGTGATCAACGCCCTCGCCGGGACTTGGGGGGCCTACGACCGCGACGGGGTGCGGGCCGCGCTCTACGAGGGACCGGCGTTTGCGCCTCTGCGTCCCGCCGTCGCGGACGCGGTGGTCGGCACGTCTCAGGCGCCGGTCGCACCCCGGGCTCGGCGTCTCCTGCTCGCGTTCGGGGGGAGCGACGACCTCGGGATCGCCGTCCGCATGCTCGAGGTGTTGCGCCACCTCCCCGGGCCCCCGCTACAACTCCGCGTTCACCGCGGCCCCGCCACCCGCTACGGGGCCGCGATGACGGCCGCGATGACGGACCATCCCCACCGGATCGCGTGGACGGAGGGCGACTTCGTCGATGAGGTCGTACGCGCCGATCTGGTCTTGTCCGCCGGGGGGACGATGCTGTTCGAGCTCGCGGCGCTCGGCGCGGTCACCGCGGCCACCGCGGGGTCCGAAGCGGAGGCGAAGAACATCGCCGCCTTCGCGTCGGCCGGGGCGGTGGTCGACTGCGGCGCCCACGAGACGTTGGGGAAAGCCACGGTACCTCTCGTGGCGCGCGCCGTCGCCGATGCGCGCCACCGGGCGGCGCTCACCGCCGCCGGTCGGCGTCTGGTCGACGGTCGAGGCCTCGCGCGCGTCGTCGACGTCATCGCGGGAGCGGGCGCATGACACGCGTCTGCATCCATCAGCCGGATTTTTTGCCGTGGCTCGGGTTCTTCGACCGGCTCGTGGACACCGACGTCTACGTGATGTTGGACGACGTGCAGTTTCTCCGTCGGGGCTTTCATCACCGGGACCGGATCAAGACGGCGCAGGGGACCCCCTGGCTGACCGTACCCGTGGTGCGGGGGCCGCGACGCCAACGCATCGACGAGGTCGAAATCGCCCCGGGGGCAGCGATGGGCAAGCTCGTGGCGACCCTGCGCCACGCCTACCGGCGGGCGCCCTTCTTCGGGACGATCTTCCCGCTGCTCGCTGACGTTCTCACGGCCGAACACCGGCGCCTCGTGGACCTGAACCGAGCGCTCATCGACCACGTCTTGGGGGTGCTCGACATCTCGGTGGCGATGGTGTCGGCCGCGACGTTCGCGACATCGCTCCGCGGTACGGAGCGACTGACCTTTCTCACGGAGGCGGTCGGCGGCACCCATTACGTGACCGGCACCGGGTCGCTCGATTACCTCGACCGCCACGCCTTCGCCGCCGCGGGGATCGAGCTCGAGATCCGGCGGTACCCCGACGCACCGTACCGTCAGCTTCATGGGCCCTTCGTACCGCGGCTCTCGGTCGTCGATGCGCTGTTCAATCTCGGCCCCGAGCAAACGCGGGCCCGACTGGGCCGGCCGGGCGCACACCCGACGTCCCCGGAGACCCCGCGCAGTTCCGCGGCCGAGACGGTTATGATCGCGCCGTGAGCTTTCAACAGTTGGAGACGTTCGTCGCGGTGGTGGAGGAGGGCTCGGTGCGACGGGCGGCGGTGCGCACCCACATCGCGCAGCCGGCCCTGACGCGCCAGATCCAAGCCCTCGAAGAGGAGTTGGGGGTTCGACTGTTCCGCCGAACCTCGCGGGGCATGCGGTTGCTCGTCCCGGGCGAGCGGTTTTTGCCGCGGGCGCGGCGGATGCTGGCCGAGCGCGATGCCGCGCGAGATGAGGTCCGAGCCCCGGTGGCCGACCCCTCCGGGTCCAAACCGGGGCGTGAACGACCCTCGCCGCCGCGTTGACGCTCCGGGCGCCAGCGAACCGACGGGGCGGGCGCCGACGATGGCGAGAAGGGGCGCTGCGGTCTCTCGAGGCGCGTCCGGGCGCGAGCCGAGACCGCGGGCGACGTCGGAATGAGGCTTGCTCTCAATAGGGACGATGTTCGACGTCTCGGCCGAAGAAGCCCTGGAGGAGATTGCCAAGCGGGGTCCCGACGACCATCGATTCCTCCTTCGGCTCGCCCGGGTCGCCCTCGACATGGGGTATCCCATCGTGTGCCAACGGCTGTTGATCCGAGCCCGCACGGTGATTGGCGGCCCCGACCAACGCGCGGAGCTCGCCACGAGTTTCGCGGAGCTCGCCTCGCACTTCACGCGCGTGGGTGATCTCGGGGCGGCCCGCCTGAGCTTGGAGCGTTCGCTCCGCATCAATCCTTCGGACCACACCGCGCGCGAGCAGCTCCACGCGCTGGGTACCGAGCGTTACGCCGAGCACCAGGTCAGCTGACGCCAGCGGTGGCGATACCGAGACGGTATTGGCGGCCCACGAGGCGCCGGTACACGTCGCCTCCGTGGCCGCCGGCATCGTGATCCTGAGTCCTTCCGAAGTGATGAAGATGCGCGCCGCGGGCCGCGTCGCCGCGGCCACCCTCGCGCACGTCGGTGCCCGTCTCGAGGTGGGGATGAGCACCGGCGACATCGACCGTATGGTTCGGGCGGACACGGCACGACGCGGCGGTTCTCCTACCCAACTGGGTTTTCAGGGATTTCCCGCCGCGGTGTGCACCAGCCGCAACCACGTCGTCTGCCACGGGATCCCGCGCGACGACGAGCGACTCGAAGACGGTGATTTGATCAACGTCGACGTCACCACCAGGGTCGCCGGCTTCGTCGGCGATACGTCGGCGACATTTCTCGTAGGGGTACCGAGCTCGGAGGCCCGACACATCGCCGACGTCGCCCGGCGTTGCCGCGATGTGGGGGTCGCGACCGTGCGCCATGGGGTTCGACTGGGAGACGTCGGGGCGGCGATCGAGGCCGAGGCGCAGCGTCACGGATGCCGTGTGGTCCGCGACTTCGGTGGCCACGGCATCGGCCGGGAGATGCATGCGCCCCCCCACGTCCCCCACCATGGCCCCGGTGGTCGCGGAACCCGCCTCCGCGCGGGGATGGCGATCACCATCGAGCCCATGGTGAACCTCGGTCGGGCCGAGGTGCGCCTCGAGGACGACGGGTGGACGGTCGTCACCGCCGATGGCTCGCTTTCGGCCCAATTCGAGCACACGGTCGTGGTGACGCGTCGCGGATGCGAGATCACCACCGTGATGTGATCCGATGTCCGGGCCGGGGTATGGGCCTCCCATGATCCCGCGTTACACGCCCCCGGATTTCGCCACCCTCTGGTCGCCGGAGGAGAAGTACCGAACCTGGCTCGAGGTCGAGCTCGCGGCGTGCGCTGCGCTCGAGCGGGCCGGCGTCGTCCCGGCGGGCGTGGCCGAGCGCATCGAGGGGTTGGACGTGCAGCTCGACGTCGCCCGCATCGAGGAGATCGAGCGCACGGTGAAGCACGACGTCATCGCGTTTCTGACCCACGTCGAGGAGCGGGCGGGGGGAGGACGCGCGGTGGTTGCACTACGGCATGACGTCGAGCGATGTGCTCGACACCAGCTTCGCGCTGCAGCTCGTGCGGGCCGCGGACGCCATCGCGTCTCGGCTCGACGACTTGGTGGTCGCGATGAGCGAGCGGGTCGAGGAGCACCGCCGCACGCCGTTGATCGGTCGCAGCCACGGCATTCACGCGGAGCCGACGACGTTCGGGCTCGCCCTCGCCGGTCATCTGGCGGAGGTGAAGCGCGGGCGCGCCCGGTGGCGGGCGGCACGCGACGAGGTCGCCGTGGGCAAGATCGCAGGCGCGGTGGGGACCTACGCCCATCTGTCGCCGGCCATCGAAGCCGACGCCCTCGGCCGCCTCGGGCTCGAACCGGAGACGGTGGCGACGCAGGTCGTCGCGCGTGATCGGCACGCGGTCTACTTCGGCGCGTTGGGGACGATCGGGGCGGGGGTGGAGCGCTTCGCCACCAACGTTCGTCACTGGCAGCGGACCGAGGTGGGCGAGGCCGAGGAGGCGTTTACCGTCGGGCAGAAGGGAAGCAGCGCGATGCCCCACAAGCGCAACCCCATCCTGAGCGAAAATCTGTGCGGCTTGGCGCGACTCGTGCGCGCCGCGGTCGTGCCGGCGCTCGAGAACGTGGCCTTGTGGCACGAGCGCGACATCTCCCATTCGTCGGTAGAGCGCATGATCGGGCCCGACGTGACCACCACCGCCGCGTTCATGCTCGACCGGACCATCCGACTCACCCGCGGGCTGGTGGTCTACCCCGAGCGGCTCGCGGCCAATCTCGCCCTCACCGGCGGGCGGTGCTTCAGCGAGGGCGTCTTGCTCGCGCTCGTCCGCGCGGGCAAGCCCCGGCAAGAGGCCTACGTCGTGGTGCAACGGGCCGCGATGGCGGCCTTCGAGGGCAAGGGGGCGTTTCAGGACTTGCTGGCCGCCGACGGAGAGGTGAAGGCGGCGATGTCGCCGGAAGACCTGTCCCGGTGCTTCAGCCTCGACCACGCCCTTCGCCACGCCGACGCCGTCATCGACCGCGTCCTCGCCGCCCCCTGACGGGCGCCGGCGGCGGCTGGCTCAACGCCAATCGGCGAGATAGGCCAAGGTGGCGGTCGCGACGTCGGTGACGGGGCGCAGGAGGGCATCGCGCCGCGCGTGCCACGTGGCTGCGGCTTCGGGATCGTCGCGCCATGCCGCGGCGTCGGCACGTCCGCCGGCCGCGAGCACCGGGGCCCGTCGATGGAGGTCGGCGAGGACGCGATCGAGCCACACCTCCGCGTCGGCCTCGGCCGGGACCGCCCGTGCCGCCAGGTAGATGGCCGGAGCCAAGGCGCCGAGGGGCGGATTGCGCAGCGCGAGGTCGCGGCGCTGCGGGCGTCGCTCGGACTCGGGGGCGAGGGCGAGACGGAGCCATCGTTTCACGGGGCTGAGCGCTTCGGTGTGAGCTCCGTCGTCGTCGTTGGCCAGAGCGGTCCCCACCTCGGCCCCGCGGTCGATGCGAAGCCCCAGCGCCGCCCACAACCAAGCGCTGGCCGCCACGTCCTCGGTGCGATGAACCTGAGCCTCGAACGTCGGGTCGGCGGTACGGGTGGCGTCTCGCGCCGCCCGGCGGGCCCACCCGAACGCCGTCTCGGCCGAGGCGAACGCTTCGGCGAAGCGGCCCTGCTCGGCGAGGGCCATGGCGCGGAGGTGGTGGCGGAAGCGCAGGCGGGAGGGCGCCGCCTCCGTTTCATCTGCGGTGGCGGTCTCGGGGGGAAGCAGCTCGAGGGTGGTGTCGGCGTCGTCGGCGGCGAGGGAGAGCAACGCCAGGTGCGCTCGGGTGTCGGGCGAGACGAGGGGCCGGACGCGCCGAAGAATCTCGACCGCCGGCTCGACGGCGCCCCGGCGGACGTGCTCGCGGGCGGCATCGAGGAGCATGAGCGTCGCCATCCGCCGGGCGAAGGGGTCGGGGGCGGCGAGGACGGCTTCAGTGGGGCACTCATCGCCTGTGCACTCGAGCGCATCGGGGTCGCCGTCGGCGCGGCGCGCGGCCACCGCGTCGAGCAACCGCTGGGCGCCGGTTACGGCCGCCTCGGGCGAGGGGAGGACCGCGTGGTCGGGGGTCCTCGGGTCGACGAGGTGTCCCCGAGACCGGAAGGGGAGGGGGTCCAACGCCGCCGCCGGACCATGCCGGGGGGCGAGCCAAGAGAGCGCCTGCACCAAACCGCCGGGGTCGCGGGCGCCGATGAGCGTCGCCGCGAGTCGGAGGCGTGGTTCGGCGGCGAGGGCGACGTCGCGCGCTTCGAGAAGGCTGCGCATGCGGTCGAGGCCGACGGCCGGGTTCACGCTCGCTTCGACCTGCGCGAGCGCAGGGAGCAAGCCCGGACGCAGATTTCGCGGGTCGAGTTCGTGACCCTCGAAGCGGCACGCCGCCAATCCGAGGCGGGCCAGGCCGAACCCTCCGTGGCCATCGGTCATCTGTCGGTGCGCCGCATCGGCGGCGAGCAGCGCCTCCCGTCCCGCCGTCGCCTGGTCGAGGAGGCACAGCGCCGCCCCGCGGCGAAGGCTCAGGGCGAAGTGGTCCCGCTCGTCGGCGCCGAGCGAGAGGCGGCGGAGGGCGTCGACGTCGCCGAGGGCACGGGCGGCGAAGAACCCGCGCGTGCGCATGCGCCGATCGTCGGCCTCGAGCGCCGCCTCGACCCAGGGCGCAAAGGCGCCGACGAGGACCTGGCTGGGCGGACCGAGGCCCTGCGGGGCCACGACGCCCCGGCCGACCTCGAGGACCTCCCGCGCCGCTTGGGTCTCGGCGTCGCGGCGGGGGGTTCCGACCGTGGCCTCGGCGAACGAGAGGACCGCCGCGCGATAGGCGGCGTCGACGCGGAGCTGCGTGGCTTCCGCTGCAAACCACGGCAGCGCGGCGGGCCAACGCAACGTCCCGTTGGCCTCGGGCACGCAGTCGCGGGCCGCGAGACTCGGGTCGCCTTCGACGCGGGCAAAACACGTCGCCACGGTCTCGCGCGCCTCGGCGAGGAGGTAGACGGGAAGCAGGGTGATGGCGACCAGGCCCGCCACGGCGACGACGAGCGCCGCGAACGCCCACCACCGCCGCGAGGGTTTCGGGCGGGCCAACAAGCGTTGGATGACCGCTTCCGCCTCGGTCGGCCCCTCGGAACGCGTCCGCGACGATGTCGCCGCGATCGCGTCGCTCGTCGTGGCGACGGCGTCCGAATTCCGGGCGGCCTCCCCGGCGTGGTCGTTCTCGTCGTCGTCCCAGAGTGAGTCGGCCGAAAGCAAGTCGGTAGCGAGCAGGTCGGAGGGACCGGAGCCCTCGTCGCTCAGCGCATGGGCATCGGGGAGAAGCGACGATGCCGGCCCGAAGATGCCGTCCCCGAACGGATCGGGAGGCCCCGCGTCCGAGCCGTCGCCGGGAGGGAACACCGACGCTTCGGCGGGCGACGCGTCTTGGTCCTCGCCCGCTGCGACGGCCTTCTCCTTCTCGTCTTCGTCGTCGTCCTCCTCCTCCGCGGCGGCCTTCGGCGCGCCCGATTCACCGGCGCCGGGGGGTGCGGGATCGGCCCGTGGAATGGGGACGACGGGGTCGGACAGCAAGACCGCGGGGTCGACGAATGCGTCGGCGTCCGCCGAAGCGACGTCGTCGTCTCCCGCGATGGGCGGCGCCGCGGGGGGCGGCAGCAGGCCGAGGGCGCCCAGGACGTCCAACGGTGGGTCGAACATCGGTGCGGCGGCGCTCGCTTCCGAGGGGTGTCGCGCGCGGCTTCGCGTCGACGTCCGACGGCGGCGGCCCTTCGCCCGACCCTTTCTCGACCCCGCCCGGCGCGATGCGCGCGCCGTCCCGTCCGACTCCCCGGGGGGAGCGCTGGGGGGCATCGCAGAGGAGGGAAGCGTCATCTCGCGTCTCGGAGCCAGCGTATTCGAGTGCGTCGAGAGGGTCGAAAAACCGGCCGTCATCGAAGGGCACAACGGGCGTTCTCCATAAAGCCTGAATCCCCGGCGCCCGCCCGTCGAGGCGGACGCGCGCCCGTTTCCGTCCCCACGCGTATGAGGTAGCACCTCGACCGTGGGGAACGCTCCGCCACGGCTGGCCCTATGCATGATCGTCCGCAACGAGGCGGAGATGCTCCCCGAGTGCCTCGCCTCGGTGGCCGACGTGGTGGACGAGGTGATCGTCGTCGACACGGGCAGCACCGACGCGACCGTGGCCATCGCCGAAGCGGCCGGGGCGCGCGTCGCGGAGCATCCTTGGCATGACGATTTCTCCGCCCCCCGAAACCACGCGCTCGGCCTGTGCGAGGCCCCGTGGGTGTTGGTGCTCGACGCCGACGAGCGCTTGGCTCCGGGGGCAGGCGTCGCCCTCCGCCGCGCCCTCGCGGACGACGACTTCGATTGCGGCCTGGTGGCGCTGCACAACGCCGAACGGGTCGATGCGCCGCCCGACGACGTCGTACGCGGGGAGGCGCGGCTGAACGACGTAGCCCATCTCCCTCGGGTCCTGCGCCGGACCGCCGACCTCCGGTACGAGGGCCTCATCCACGAGTCGGTCAGCGCCTGGCTCGCGCGCGGCCGCCGCCCCCGCTTTCTCACCGGCGTCGACGTGGTTCACCTCGGGGGCGTTCCCGACTTGAGGGCGCGGCGAGACAAGGGGCGCCGCAACATCGCGCTCCTCGAGCGTGCGCTCGAGCGGGACCCCAACGACGTCGATCCCTACGGCTACCTCGCCCACGAGCACTTCGAAGCGGGCGATCGCGATAAGGCGCGCGACGTCGCCGCCCGGGGGTGGCGCCTGGTCGAGCGCGGCGTCGCCACCACCGAGCTCGGGGCGCTACGCCTCGCGACGGTGCACGCGTGGCTTCAGATCGGGGCGCGCCGCTCCGACGCCGCGCTCGTCACCGTCGCGCGGGCATTCAGCTACGCCGCCGACCACCCCGACTTGTTCTTTCTCCGCGGGTGCGCGCACGAGGCCACCGGGCTCGGCGCGAGCTCCGAGCACGAGCGTCGGACGCGGTTTTCCCTGGCGTCGGATGCGTATCGGCATGCCCTCGCCCAAGCCGACCGCCTCGTCGTGCAGAACTTCATCCAAGGGTCGTCCGGGTGGGCCGCCCATGTACGTCTCGGGACCGTACGCCTCCTCCTGGACGACCACGACACGGCACGGGAGGCCTTCGAGCACGCGATGCGCCTGCGCCCGGGGCACCGCGAGGCGGTATGGGGGCACGCGGAGGCGTTGTTGGGCGCGGGGATGCCCGTCGAGGCGATGCGTCAGCTGCAGTCGGCGCTCGACGACCGCCCCGACGGATGGGTCCTCGCCGCGCTGGGCGCCGAGGCGGCCGGCATGGTGGAAGAGATGGACCAGTTGCTCGGCCGGGCCCAACTCTGCCTCGCCGATGCGCCGTTCTTTTCACCGCATCGACGCGAACGTTACGACGATGCGGTGGCGATCATGACGATGTACCGTGGTGAGCCCCGGCCCGGGCGCGGGCCTTGGGGCCAAGTGGCTTCGCTCATGCACGGCGAGCGGGTGTGGCGCGAGGGGGCGCGGGTGCGCGCGCTGGATCCCGAGGTGCTCCGACGCGCGATCGAGCACCTCTTGCACCGGGGACAGCGCCGTTGGGTCACCCCGCTGCTCGCGCCCGAAGCCGCCGTTTTCTTGCCGGGAATCGACCGAATGGTGCACGCCATCGTCGACGCTTTCGTCAACGAGCCCGGCGGGGGGGTCCCCGTCTGATGCGCGACATCCTCCCATGCCCCTGTCCACGCCTCTGTTTGTCCTCGCACTGATGTTCGGTGGTTGCGGCTCGCCCGACGGCGCCCTCCCGCGAGAGGAGATGCGGCCCCCGACGCGTACGGCGGTGGCGCCCCCGGCGGCCCCCGCGGCGCCACGCACCCCCGACACCGTGTCGACGGTGTCCTCGCCGGAGGTCGAAACGGTGGACGACACCGTACCTCCGGCCGTGGACGACGACGACGAGGGGTGCGCGCCGAAGGGGGCCGACGTCCGTCCGATGCAACTTCTCGCGATGACGTTTACGAGCGGCATCGACGCGCGCAATCCGCGCGACGAGCTGAAGGTCGCTCGTCCGGGGCAGCGGGTGTACGCCCACCTCAAGGTGCGCAACCGCAGTGGGCGACGACGGTGCCTCGACCTGACGTTCCGCGTGGGGGGAAAGAAGCGTTCGGAAGTACGGCTAAAGGTGGGTCCGTCCTGGTCGTGGCGGACTTGGGCGTACAATACCCTGCGACGCGACGACCGCCGTCCCATGGAGCTCGACATCGTCGACGACCAGGGAGAGACGCTCTTCGAAGGCACCCTTCCCGTCGTGCCCGCCCCCCCGTGACGGAGTTGGGATCAGGGGGGAGACGCCGCTTCCGCCGCGCCGTGCCTCACGCAGCGAAACCCGAGGCCTGGTACCTGGTAGTCGTGAATGGCGCCGCCGCGGTAGTCGACCCGAATGCCGCGCCCGCTCCGATTCCAACCGCCCCCCCGAACGATGTGGGCGGCGGTGTCGGCGGTGACGACGACGGGGTCGACCGCGCGGTCGCGCGGGAGGGTCACCGAGTAGTTGTCGCGGCACCATTCCCACACGTTGCCCGATAGATCGTGAATGCGGCCGTAGGAGGTGACCCGGTCGCCCTCTGCATGGGTGCCGACCTCGGAGGTACCGCCCCCAGCGCAGCCATCGTCTCCGCTGGGCGAAGAGATCTCCCCGGGGGAGAAGTCGGCGTGGGCGCAGGTCGGCGGGGCGTTCCCCCACGCGTAGCGATGGTCTTGCCCTCCGGTGGCGGCCCAATACCACTCGGCCTCGGTGGGTAGCGTCTGGCCGCGAAAGGCGCAGTAGGCCATGGCTTGCCCCCAATCCACCTTGTTGACCGGGTGGCGCGGGCGGTCGGGATAATTGATCCAGACACCCCACCACCGGGGCGGCGTGCAGGCCCCGGCATCGACACACCCCGCATACGCGGCGACCGTGACCTCCGTGGCATCCATGCAGAACGGACGGGTGAGCACGACCGGGTGAGATTGCGCGTCGTGGGCGTCGCCGTGGGGGAAGGCAAATCCTTCCGGGGCCGTGGCGGGAACGTACACCTCGCCTTCGGGGCAATCGGGAACGCAGCGACCGCGGTCGCACCGCTCGATGGCGGCGCACGGAACGTCGCACGAGCCCGGTGATGCGGATGGCGACGACGCAACGGTACGCGCGCCGGCGGGGGGGCGCGCCGACGACGACGGGGACGCCCCGGGCGCGGAGGGCGAGCCCGTGGCCGCGGCCGGGTCGCAGGCGCATAGGACCAGCGACGACACCCACCACGCGCCGCACCGGAAGGACCGAGAATTCGTCACGGAAGTCGTAGTTTGCCCGGAAGTGCCGGGCGCGGAAAAGTTGTCGCGGTCCCTCGCGCGTTGACCCGGGACACGCGCCTCTTCAAGATCCAACCACGACGGCTCCCATGCCCCTTCGCGGTCTCAACGCGCGCACGCGCCGCATTCTCGTCTCCGTCATCGCCGAGTACATCGCCACCGGGGACCCGGTCGGGAGCCGAACGCTTTCGCGCAAGTACGGGTTGGATCTGTCGCCCGCGACCATTCGCAACGTGTTGGCCGACCTCGAAGAGGCGGGCTACCTCCATCAGCCGCACACCTCGGCGGGGCGGGTGCCGACGGAAAAGGCGCTGCGTGCCTTCATCGACGCGCTCACGGAGTTCGAGGAGATCACCCGGGCCGACAAGCAGGCGATGCGCGCCCGCTTCGAAGAGATCTTCTCCGCGTCGCGCCGGGCCGACCCCTCGGAGCGGATGCGGCTGGTCGGGCAGGTCGTGAGCGACTTGGCGGGGGTGGCCGCAGTGGTGGCGGGCGCGCCCACCGACACCCGTCAGCTCACCCAACTGCGCTTCATCCCGACGCGCCCGGGGCAGATGCTCGCGGTGCTGGTGTTCAGCTCTGGTGCGGTGGAAAATCGGTATCTGGAGGTCGGGGGCGAGGCGGGGGACCCGCCGGCGGAGCACGAGCTCGAGCGCATCCACAACTTGCTCGCAGACGTGGTCGAAGGCCGTTCTTTGGGAGACTTGCGCGAGCTGTTCGTGCGCCGCTTGGAGAGCGGACGCTCGGAGATCGATGCCCTGAAGCGCAAGGCGTTTCAGCTCGGACGCGACGCGCTTCGCGATGTGCCCCGGAAAGGGGACGTCGTCATCGCGGGCAGCACGCGGTTGCTCGATCGCCCCGAGTACGACGATGCCGACAAGCTCAAGCGGCTGCTCATGGCGTTGGAAGAGCGCGAGAACCTGGTCTCGCTGCTCGACAAGACGATCGAGGCGGGAAGCGTCACCGTCTACATCGGCAGCGAGGTGGCCGACGTCGAGGGCGCCGAGCTCAGCTTGATCGTGGCCCCGTACGGCGACTCCGAACGCGGCTCTGGTACCGTCGGCGTGCTCGGCCCGACCCGAATGGACTACGCGCGGATCGTCCCGCTGGTGGACGCGACGGCCGCGGCGATGACGGCGGCGCTCAAGAAGATCGATTGACCGGGCGCGAACTTGACGCCGGACACGGGCTAAAAGGATGATGCGCGCCCGGTGAGGAGGCGAATTTGGCCACGATTCTGGCGGTAGACGACAGCGCGACGATGCGGAAGTGCCTTGAGATCACCTTCTCGGGGACCGAATTCGAGGTCGTGACGTGCGCCACGGCAGACGAAGCGCTCGAGAAGGTGAAAACGATCGCGCCGTCGCTGGTGATCGCCGACGTCTCGTTGCCGCCGAGCGACGGGTACCAATTGTGCGCGACGTTGAAACTCGCGGCCCCCGACCTCCCGGTCGTGATGCTGTCGTCGAAGCAGAACCCTTTCGACGCCAGCAAAGGAAGCCAGGCCGACGGCCACATCGACAAGCCCTTCGACACGCAGGTTCTCCAGGATCGCGTCCGGGAGCTGGCGGACGCGAGTCGGCGCAAGATCGATACGGATATCCCGGGGTCCCCGGGCCGCGCCGCACAGCCATTGGCCGGGCAGGCGTCGGCCGGGCAACCCCTGGCGGGGCAACCTCCGGCGGGGCAACGGCTGACCGGATCGATGCTCGACCGCTCGCCGAGCAGCTCGAAGATTCCGGCGCCCAAACGCAAACGGCCCACCCCGGCCATGATGGTCAAACCCCAGCTCCCGCCCGAGCCCGAGATCCAGACGCCCTCGCGCGAGGCCCGGGCGTCGGCGTCGGCGGCCATGCGGCGCACGGTGCCGTTCGCGATGCCGGGGGGCGGGACCAAACCCGGCGCCGGCATCCCCGCCGGAGGGGTGAAGCGGGGAGGACCCGCCGCGGGGGGCGGGAAGCTCGGCGACCCCGCGATGGGCGGCGGCGCCGCGGCCGCTTCGGCGTCACCGCCGGCCACGCGTCCCCTGTCGTCCGCGGCTGACGGCGCGGCGGCGACGAACGGAGAAGCGGCGGTGCCCGCGGTCGCGCTCGGTGACGACCGCTCGGCCACCCTCGAGCAGCGTCTTGGCGATCTGGGTCTCACCCGGGACCAAATGGATGGGGTTCTCTCCTTGTCCCGAGACTTGATCGAGCAAGCGGTGTGGGAGGTCGTTCCCGTGCTCGCCGAAACGCTCATCAAAGAAGAGATCGCCCGCCTCACCAAAGACGGCTGACCGCATAGCGGGAGCCGTGGCCGAATGGCCTCGGCTGAATGGCGTTCGCTGAATTGCCCTGGTTGGGGTTGCGCGCTTGGCCGCGTTGTTCCAGCGTCGGCGGCCGAATGTCGGACCCAAAAGCCCTCCCGGACGACGCCCGCACGGCCGCCGCCTCTTCATCCTCGGCGGGGGCTCCCTCGGCGGGGGCTCCGTCGGCTGGCGCTCCCCTGGCTGGCGACGAAGACCTTCTCGCCAAGGCCTTCGCGCCCGAGACGATCGAGCGAAAGTGGTACGCCTTCTGGGAAGAGCACGAGGTGTTCGCGCCGTCGACACGCGCCGACGACGACCGACCGACCTACGTGCTGCCCATGCCGCTGCCCAACGTGACGGGGTCGCTGCACATGGGTCACGCCATGATGTGCACGCTCGAGGACGTGCTCGCCCGGGTCCATCGCATGAGGGGGTTCAACACGCTTTACCAACCCGGGACCGACCACGCGGGGATCGCGACTCAGGTCGTCGTGGAGCGTCAACTTCGACGCGATGGGGTCTCGCGGCACGACCTCGGGCGCGAGGCTTTTCTCGAGCGGGTGTGGGCCTGGAAAGAAACGTCCGGGGGGCGCATCGTCGCGCAGCAGAAAGTGCTCGGTCTGTCGGCCGACTGGAAGCGATCGGTCTTCACCATGGACCCGGGCTACGCGCGCGCCGTCCGCGAAGCGTTCGTTCGCCTGTACCACGAGGGCCTCATCTATCGCGCGGAGCGGCTGATCTACTGGGACTGTCAGGCCAAGACGGTGCTGAGCAATCTCGAGGTCGAGAGCGAAGAGGAGAACGGTGAGCTCTTCGAGTTTGCGTACCCGGTCGCCGAGGAGGACGGCGGCGGCGAGCTCGTCGTCGCCACGACCCGCCCCGAGACGATGCTCGGCGACACGGCGGTGGCCGTACATCCCGACGATCCCCGGTACGCACACCTCCACGGCAAGAAGCTGAAACACCCCTTCGTCGACCGGGACGTCCCGGTGATCACCGACGCGATCCTGGTCGACCCCGAGTTCGGGACGGGTGCGGTCAAGGTGACGCCGGCCCACGACTTCAACGACTTCGAGACCGGACGTCGCCACGACCTGCCGATGATCAACATTTTCGACGCCGACGGTCGCCTCAACCACGAGGGCGGTCGTTTCGCCGGGCTCGACCGCTTCGAAGCCCGAAAAGCGGTCAAGAAGGCCCTGGCCGAGGCCGGTCTGAGTCGCGGCCGCAAGAATCACCGGCTGATGATCCCGCGTTCCGATCGCACCGGCACGGTGGTGGAGCCAATGTTGTCGAAGCAGTGGTTCGTGAAGACGGGTCCGCTCGCCGAGCCGGCGCTCGAGGCGGTTCGTAGCGGTCGCACGCGGATCATCCCGGAGGAGTGGACCAAGACCTACGAGCACTGGATGACCAACATCCTCGACTGGTGCATCTCGCGCCAGCTCTGGTGGGGGCATCGCATTCCGGCCTGGTACTGCGACAACTGTGGCGACGTCTACGTGGTCAACGCCGAACACCTCGAGGAGTGTGAGAACTGCGGGGGACGCGATCTGAAACAGGATCCCGACGTCCTCGACACTTGGTTTTCCAGCGCCCTGTGGCCGTTTGGCACCCAGGGCTGGCCCGACGACACCCCCGAGCTGCGACGCTTCTACCCGGCGAGCGACCTCGAGACGGGGTACGACATCCTCTTCTTTTGGGTCGCCCGCATGATGATGATGGGGATTCATTTCATGGGACAACCGCCGTTTTCCCGCATTCTTCTCCACCCGCTCGTCGTCGACGAAACCGGCGACAAGATGAGCAAGGTCAAGGGCAACGTCATCGATCCCCTCGACCTCATCGAGGGCGCCGACTTCGACACGGTGGTGGGCAAGGCGCTCCCTGGGTCGCCGCCGGCCGAGGCGATGAAGCGCTTCAAGAAGAGCTACCCCTCGACGGCGAAGATGGGTCAGGGGTTCGACGCCTACGGCACCGATGCGCTGCGCTGGACCATGTGCAGTTATTCCACGCTCACCAAGCGCATTCCGTTGTCGCCGAAGCGGATCGAGAGCCACCGCTTCTTTTGCAACAAGATCTGGAACGCGACGCGGTTCGCCCTCCCTTACCTCGAGGGCGCCACCGTCGGCGACGAGGCGCCGCGCCCCACCGGGCGGGTCCACCGCTGGATGCTCGCTCGCCTGAGCCGGGCCGCTGAAGCGGCGGGGGCGGGGATCGACGCATTCCGCTTCGACGAGGCGACCATCGCGCTCTACCGTTTTTTCTGGGGCGAACTCTGCGATTGGTATCTCGAACTCTGCAAGCCCATCTTCAACGGCGACGACGACGACGCCCGGGCGGACGCCCGCGCCACCCTCGCGTACTGCCTCGAACGGTCGCTGCGTCTCATGCACCCGTTCATCCCGTTCATCACCGAGGAATTGTGGCAGCGTCTGCCTCGCCCCGCGTCGTCGCCCGTGAGCTTGTGTCTCGCCCGCTATCCCGACGCGGCGGTTGCGCCCCGCGACCTCGACGCCGAGGGCGCCATCGACGTCGTTCGCGAGGTGATTGGGGCGGTCCGGACCGTGCGAAGTGAGCGCGAAGTGCACCCGGTCGCGACCGTCGATGTCGTGTTGCGCCATGAGGATGGAGCGCGTCGCGCCCTCCTCGACGAGGAGCGCCTCGCGATCGCGACCCTGTGCAAGACCGACGGTCTCACCGTGGAGCCCACGGGGGGCCAGCGCCCCGCGGGGGCCGCGCTGACCGTGGCGGCGGGGGTGGAGGTGTTGGTGTTGCTGCGCGGGGTGGTCGACGCGGACAAGGAAGCGGCTCGGGTGGCGCGCGAGATCGCCAAGACGGAAAAGAACATCGCGGCCCTCCAGAAGAAGTTGTCGGCCAAGGGGTTCACCGAGCGCGCGCCCGCGGAGGTCGTTGCCGAGGCCAAGGCGCAGCTCGCGGCGACCGAGGCGCGACGGGCGCTGCTGGACGAAGCCGCGGCGCTGGCGGCCGAACTCGCGTAAGCGGGGGCACGCGAAACTAGCCGCCGTCGAGGGCCCCGTGAGACGATGACGCTCCTCGCCCGAGGTCTGCGTCGTCATGAGAAGGTTCCTGGTCGGTCTGCTCTTGTTGGTCCCGGTGTACGCGCTCGCGTTGGCCGCGCCCGGTTGCGGTAACGTCTGCAACGACCTTCGGGATACCTGCGCTCGGTGCACCGACCAGGACTACCGCGCCTCCTGTTTCGAGACCGTCGACGCGCAACAGCAGGCCGTGTGTCGGGCGCAGAGCGCGACGTTCGAATTGGTGTGTCCCGAGACGGAAGGGGGGGGCGGAGGCGACGTCGCGGGCGACGGATGCCGCGACGATGAAGTCCTGTGCGGAGGCGCCTGCGTGACCCTCAGCGCAAACCCGTCGGCCTGTGGCGATTGCAACACCACGTGCGCCGAGGAACAGGTGTGTGGCCTGGGGGCGTGCCTCGACGCGTGTCCGGACAGCCTCCCCGACGTCTGCGAGGGGGGATGCGTCGACGTTCAACAAGACCCACGAAACTGCGGGGCTTGCGGGACCGTGTGTGCCGAGGGCGAAGTGTGCGCCGACGGGCGTTGCGCGGAGGGCTGCGCCGCCGACAGTGCGAACGCGACCCAGTGTGGGGATGCGTGTGTCGACCTCGCGCAAGACCCCCTGAACTGCGGTCGGTGCGGCACGGTGTGTGCGAGCGGCGAGGTATGCTCGGCCGGCGCGTGTGCGTCGTCCTGTGGGACGGGGCTCATTCAATGCTGCGGGCGTTGCGTCGACCCCGACGCGGACCCGGATCACTGCCATGGTTGCGACCCGAGCTGCCCCGAGGTGACGTTCGACGCGGGCGACGGGTGCGCTCTTCCCGACGACGACGGTGCAACCGTGCCCGAGGGGACGCCGTCGGGTCGTGTCTGCGCCGAGGGACAGGTCTGCAACGCGGGGTGCTGCGCCGACGACTGTGGGTCCCTCACGGAATGCCCCGGCGGGGTGTGCGTCGATGTCACCACCGATGCCAACCACTGTGGGGCGTGCGGACAGACGTGCGCCGGAGGCGTGTGCAACGAGGGCGCATGCTCGAGCTCGGGTTGCCCCAGCGGGCTCACCGCGTGCGACGGTGGCTGCTTCGACCTCGTCGCATCCACCGCTCACTGCGGCGCGTGCGGCAACGCGTGCGCGACGGGCGAGGTGTGCAGCCTCGGGGCGTGTGCCCCTGCCTGCGACGCCGGGCTCTCGGCCAACTGCGGCGACGGGGGTTGCTACGACGCCAACGCCGATCCGGATCATTGTGGGGTCACCTGCGAAAGCTGTGGAGGTGACACGCCGAAGTGCAGCAATGGTCAATGCGTCGCGGCTTGTGACGGGGGGCTCACCGACTGCAATGGCGCCTGTATCGACCTCTCCACCGGAGGTACGCTGTTCCATTGCGGCGGGTGTGACAACAGTTGTGCCGACAACGACGCCTGTACGGCCGACGCCTGCGACGGCGGCAGTTGCGTCAACACGTCGGGGGCGAGTCTCTGTAACGACGGCAACCCCTGTACCGTCGACCGTTGCGATCCGCAGGAGAAATGTGTCTTCGAGCCGTACACCCAAAGCGAATTCGAGGCCTTGTGCCAACAGCTCGAAGGCCTGGACCCCACCGCCGGTTGCCTTTGGTGCGATCCGACGTCGACGACCAGCGGATGTGCGCTCGCGACCGCCGGTCAGCCCTGCACCGATGAACCCTTCGGTTCTCCCATCGAAATGTTCGACGACAACGCCTGCGGCGAGTGTGATGCGAACCTGTCGTGCGACATGTCGGTATCCGTGATGGGTTGCGGAGCCAATTGATGGCCGCGGGTGGTCGTGGTTCCCCGCCGCTTCCGAACTACATCACCCCGGAAGGGTTCGCCGCCCTTCAAGCGGAGATGAAGCGGTTGCTCGAAGTCGAACGTCCCCGCACCGTCGACGAGGTCGCCACTGCGGCCGCGCACGGCGACCGGAGCGAGAACGCCGAGTACAAGTACGGCAAGCTGAAGCTCAAAGAGATCGACCGCCGCCTGCGGTTATTGCAGCGCCGGATCGATCGCGCGGAAGTCGTCGACCCCCGCGTGGCGCCCCCCCGGGGAGACCGTGTCTTCTTCGGGGCGACGGTGGAGGTCGAAGACGAAGAGGGGGACCGACGTCGCTATCAGCTCGTCGGAGAAGACGAAGGTGCCCCCGAGCAGGGGCGGATCAGTTGGCGGTCGCCCCTCGGCCGCAGCCTGTTGAAACGCCGCGTGGGCGACGTCGTGGTGGTCCGACGCCCGGCGGGAGAACGTGAAGTCGAAATCACCGACGTGACCTACGGGGACGTCGGCGCGGAGGCGACATCGTCGTGATCGATGAGGGCGCCGCGGGCGAAGATCGCCCCTTGGTGGGCATTTACCTTCGCGCCCCGGCGGACGTCCTGGATGGCTGGATTCGCCATCCCCCCACGGTGTCGGCGATCGAGCTTCACGCCTGGATCCGCGACGGCCGCGCGCTCGACTTGGGGCGCGCATGGGAAGCGCTCGGGGTCTTCATCGACGGGGGCATTCGGTTGCCGTCGACGGGGCCCACGGTGGGGGTGACCCCGCTCCTGCCGGAGGCTCCCGATGCGGCGTGGGCTTCGGTGTCCCCCGCCGAGACGGTGGCCTTCGCCGCCGACCTTCGCCGTCTCGGCCCGGGGGAGTTCGCTGCTCGCTATGCGGTCGACGCCGAGGATTCGGTGGAAATCCCCGACAGCCGCACGGGAGGGTGGGGGTCCCAGCGGCAGTACATGTTCAAGAAGCTCGAGGCGCTCAAGGCGCACTATGCGATCGCGGCCGCCGCAGGCGAGGGCATGCTCGTGAGGATCGGGCCCCGCCCCCGCCGGCCGCCGGCCTGAAGCGACCCCGACGGCGCTACGTCAGTCGTGGGCGTGGTCATGATCGTCGTCGTGACCGTGAGCGCGCGGCCGAGGCGGAGGGGGCGCGCCTCCGTGGTCGTGGCCTTCGCCGTGGGCATGTCCGTGGCCCTCGTCTTTCTCGGGCGCCAGAAGAGCCTCGCTGCCTGGCGGCGGCGCCGGCATGCCCGGCGGCGGACCCTCGAGGTGGCTCGGATCGAAGGGTTGCTTGGCCGACGCTTTGGCGATGAGCTGAGCGGCGAAGGTCAGTCGGTCTTTCTCCCCCGACGCCCCCATGAGGCTCCCCAGGGTGGCACCGAGACGCTTCTGTCCTTCGATGAGGTCGTAGCGCCAGCCGTCGTCCTCGCGCTTGAAGTAGAACGCCGGCGAGAAGGGCGTTTTGGCGGGCGAGATGTTGGCGCGGTCCCCGTGGACGGAGATGCGCCCGACCTTGGCGTCGAGGAGCGCGCGGTCGGACGTCCATCCCTCGCGGACGCTGCGGGCGAAGATCTCGGTCGCGGTGGCCCGGGCCAACTCGTCGGGCGACAGCTCGTGGCGTAGCCGGAGGACGTTGACGAGCGCCACGAGCCCGAGGGCGTCGAGCTCTGGGCGCTTCAGGTGCTGCGCCTGGATGATGTAGCCGCGGTAGGCCTCGATCGTGCCCGCGTCGAGTCGCGCCGCGGCGGCCGCGCCGTCCTTGTTCCTCAGGACGGTTTGGTAGTCGACGAACGCGGCGCGAACCTCGCGTTGCACGTCGGAGTCCTTGCTCGCGGGGGGAACGAGCGACGGCTTCGGTCCCCGTGACGACGGGAGGACGGTCGTGGAGGAAGCGCGGCCGGTCGGGCTCGTCGCCGCCGGAGACGCGTCGTCGCAGCCCGGCCCTGCCCCCGCCAGGACGAGGACGATCACGACCGCGACGCGGCCGATTCGGTTGACGTTCATGTCCTGAGCCGTATCGCGCCCGCTTCCCCCCAGCCAGTGCCCGGCGCAAAAGGGCCGGCATGCACGCGCCGACAACGAGCCAGGGCCGTCGCAAAAGGGCCGGCTTCGTCCCTTCAGCGCCGCTTGCGGCGCTTCCGCTCGAGGAGAAGCTCGGCGGCGGTCCGCGGGGCCGCGGGAGGTTGCGGCGTAGGGGTCGCGGGGCCGGGCCCGGACGACGACGTCGTCGGGGTCGCGGGCGGCCCCGGAGGTGGGGGTTGCGCCGCACCCCCCGGTGGGTCGTGGTTCCGCCACGGCGGCGGCGGTCCCACCGGGCCGCCGGTGGGCGACGGACCTTCGGCCGGCGGTGGTGGGGGCGGCTGCGGCTTCGGTGGCGGCGTGGGCGACGCGGTCCGCCTTCGACGCACGAGCGCGCCGAGGGTCGCGCCGGCCGGGGTCGCCGAGGCGAGGGCCGACGATGCGCGCGCGTCGCTGGGCGCGGCCGAGACGGGCGACTTCTTTCGCCGCCGTCGTGGGGGGAAGGCGAGACGTCGGGCCGCGACCGCCAGCAACATGGCGAACGCAGCCACCCACAGCAGGGGCAGGGTCACGTCGCGGTATCCGAAGCGAAGGTCGGCGCGCTCGGCGAAGATCCCGGCCATCGTGTCGCGACGGGTGCCGCCGCTGAGCTCGCGGAGCCGATTCAGGAGGGCGACGTCGCTCCCGGTGGGCCTCAGCTCTTCGCCCGCGGTCAGGGCGGCGCCGGTGGTGGCGAGCAGCGCCTCCGAGTCCTCGTCCTGAGCGACGGCGATGTACGCGCCGGGTTGCTGCAAGGGCAGGGCGGCGACGTAGGTTCCCGCGCTCGCGGCCTCGAGGGCGACGTTGCGCTCGAACCCGTCGGGTCCGCGCACGGCCGCGCGCAGACGACGAAACGAGGAGAGCCGCCCCTCGCCGTCGAGCACCGTCGCGCGCAGGTGGAGCATGCCCGCCGCCGTCTCTGCTTCGAGGCGAACCCGACCGTTTTCCTCCCGTCGGGCGAGGTGTCGGGCGGTTTGGACGAGCAGTCGCGCCGCCCCCTCCCACTGGGTCCACGCACCACCCCACCGGTCCTTCAGGTCACTCGTGAAGGCACCGGCGCGCCCGAGACCCACGCGCCACAACGCGAGGAGCGGATCGCCGTCCGGGCCGAGCATGGTGACATCGGCCCTTGGTTTGGCGACGGTGACCACGTACCCCTCGAGGTTCGGGGCCGCCTCGAGGTCCACGCCCTCCCGCACCGGATGGGGGTCGGCGGGGACCGCGCGAAACGGCACCTCGTTCAGGGCAGATCGTGAGGCCAGCACCGTCTCTTGGGCAAAGACCGCCGGCAGTCGGGAGGCATCTTCGACGATGTAGAAGCGGCCGCCGCCGCGACGCGACAGGTCTTCCAGCGCGCCGCTGTCACTTCCTCGCCCGAGCGCCACGCAGCTCGTGGTGATCCCCCCCGCGAACGCCGCATCCACCGCGGCCTGGACCCCCGCGTCGATGTTCTCCGCGTCGCCGCCGTCGGCGAACACCAGCACGTGCTTCAGGTTCACCGCCTGCGCCCGCAGCGCGCCGTAGGCCTCGCGGAGGGCGACGTCGACGTAGATGCCCCCGCCGCCGGGGCCGACGCTTCGGATGGCGGTTTCAATCCGTTTGTGGTCGTCGACCGGGGCGAGGTTCACGGCCCAGTTCGGTTGGGTGTCGACGTGGAGCACGCCGAGGCGATCGCCTCCGCCGAGCAGGGCGGCGGATCGAACCGCGGCCTCGTTGGCGAGTTCGAGTTTGGTCTGGCGGCCCACCCGCATCCCCATTGATCCCGAAATGTCGATCGCGATCACCTGCGCCAACGACGCACGATGACGCTCTTGTTTGAGGTCGAAGGCGACGGGGCTGATCTCCTCGATCGGCGTTTTGGACCATCCCCCCGGGCCGAAGCTGCGGTCGCCGCCCACGAGGAGCACCCCGCCCCCCAGGTCGCGGACGTACGTGGCGAGGGCGTCGTGTTGGGCTGGACGCACGTCGGCGGCGGCGATGTCGCCGAAGACGATGAGGTCGTAAGCCGCCATCGCGCCGACATCGGCGGGAAAAGCACTCACCCGTCCCTCGTCGACCCGAAAGTCCGCGGCGCGCAACGCGTGGGCGACGAACCCCGTCGCGCCCTCATCCCCGTCGAGGACCAGCGCCCGCGCCGGTCCGCGAACCTTGACGAACAGGCTCGCCCGGTTGTCTTCGGCGCTCTCGTCGAGGCTTGGGTCGGCGGCGGTGACCTCGACGTCGTAGCGATGGAGACCGGCGGTGGGCGCCGGCTCCGCGAAGCGGAGAACGTCTTCGCCGGCGGCGACCTGGGCTTGGATCCGTCTTACGAGCGTACCGTCGCGGATGAGGCGAAGCTCGACCTCCGTCGCCGCGGGGGATGCGATGACGACCCGCATCCCCAGCGTCTCCCCCTCGCTCGCGACCGGCGTCGTCGTCTGCGCGCTGACGATGCGGATGTCGGCCACCGGACGTTGCTCCAACACGAGGACGTCGATGGGAATGTCGCTCGCCACCGCGGCGGCAGCCGCGGCCATGGCGTCGCCCCGGGTGGCCACCCCGTCGCTGAGAAGCACGATGCGCCCCGCCGCGTCGGCGGGCATTTCGGCCAGGGCGCGCTCGAGACCTGCCGCGATGTCGGTGCCGTCCCGGCCGACGTCGACGCGTTGGGGGGTAGGGAGATCCGCGGGGCGCCGGAGCGGTTCCTCGACGGCGGCGTCCGCCCCGAACACGATCGTGCCGATCCGGTCGTCGTCGCGCATCCCTTCCGTCGCGACCGCGAGTTCACGCGCGACTCGGGTCGGAGCGGAGGGGACGAGGTCGATGCTCCGGCTGCGGTCGACGACGGCGAGCACCGCGAGCCGGTCGAGGGGACGCCCCCACTCCGGCCCCGCCGCCGCGAGCGCACTGGCCAGGATGGCCACTCCCAGGGTGAGGTCACCGAGGGCGTGACGGAGGGACAGGCGCCGCGGTCCGGCCGCGGCCGCGGCGGTCGCGAGGCGAAAGGCCGCGAAGGCCATGACCGGCAGCGCGAGCCCCGCGGCGAGTGGGCGCGCCAACCGAACGTACGATTCCGGGATGAGGCGCAACCACACGAGGGCGACGTAGATCGCGGGGAGGGCGGCGAGACCCAAGCCCACGCCCAACGTGGGTCGGAGCCACCGGCGGCGCCGCGCGGCCGCCGGGCGCCCCCGTCGTGCGGGCCGGGTCAGCCACCAAACATCGAAGGCGATGAGCCCGAGGGCGACGAGCGCGAGGATCCAGCCCCAGTCGCGGTAGGCGGCAGCGACCCCCGGACCCGTGCCGATCGTGACCGGACCTTTCTCCGCCGCGGGGAGGCGCCGCGACAGATCGCTTTCGTCCGGGCTCGTGAGGTTGACGGCCACCCAACGTGAGCCGCCGGCCGGCCCTTCCCAACTCACGCGGTAGAGGCCCGTCCGGTCGACCTCGGGCACGACGACCAACCCGTCGCGCGCCGGATACGAGACGGCGTCTTCGCTCCCCGGGGCGCGTACGTCGACCGCCGAGACGGCAGCGGGCACGCTGAGACGGAGAGGCGTTCCCACGGTGCTGGGACCACGCCCCCCCTTGCTTCGTCCTTGCCGCGCCTGCTCGACGAGGTTGCGCACGAAGAGCACGAACGATGCGCGCAGCGGCCAGTTGCTGTCGCCCACGTCGAATCCGAGCAGGGTCGCCCGCCGCGATGAGGTGGAGACGTCGGCAGCGACCACGCCGCGGTCGGTGCGGATCAGCTCCTGACTTCGGCTGAGGGGCTCGATGCGGCGAGCGCGTTCGAGGAACACCCCCTCGAGGGTCAGGAAGCGAAGTCGGGCGTCGGCCGAGGCCCACGAGGTGATCGAGGGCGATACGATCTCCGGACCGACCACCGCGCCCAAGCAATCCCCGCCCGGAGGGTCGACGATGAGCAGGTCAGCGCCGGGGGCTTTTTGCGGACATGCGCCTTCGACCACCACGAAGGCATCGGCGGGGATGGCGGGGGCGCGGGCGAGCAGCTCGGCCACCGTTCCCTCGCGCACCTCGGCGCGGGGGTCGGAGACGAGCGCCCGCAGGAGCCACGGGGAAGGAGCGGGGCCGGCGGAGGCGACGTACCCCGGCTGGCGCGGACGGGCCGGCACGCGGCCACACGCCCGGTCGTCGACGGCGAAGGCGTCGCCAGGGGAGACTTCGAACACGAGCCCCGACCCGTAGTCGCCCTCGGCGGGCGGAAACGAAAGGACGACCGGGAGCTTTTCTCCCGCGGGGACCACGACGTTGCGGGACGCCAGGGTGTCCGATGCGTTCTGCTGCCGCATCGTCACGAAGATCTCCCGCGGGGCGGGTCCGTAGTTGGCGACGGAGAGGAAGGCTTGGACCACATCCCGGTCGAGGCCGGGATCGCGACCGAGGCGCACGTCGACGCGAACGATCCCTACGTTGTCGACGGGACCGGAGGAGACGACCATAACATCGAGGGGTACGGCGACGTTGTGGGTCGGGATCGGCCGCGCGAGATGGCCGTCGGTGAGCACGAGCACCCTCGAGGTGCCCCCGAGTTGGGTCATGCGGCCCACCGCGAGCGCGATGGCCGCCCCCAGATCCCCTTCGACCTCGCGGGGCCTCAAGCGGTCGACCGCGGCGTGCATGCGGCGCACGTCACGGTCGGGGGAAAGGGCGACCCGCGGGTTCCGGCCTGCATCGAGGAGGATGGCATCGCTGCCGGGCGCGAGTCCGTCGATCACCTCGTGGGCCGCGCGTCGCGCGAGCTCGATCCGGGGGACCCCCGTTTCCGGATCGATGGCCGACATCGACGCGCTGGTATCGACCACGATGGCGACATGATCGCCGTCGAGGCCCCGCCCCCGGGTTGCGGGGCGGGCGGCGGCGACGGCCAACCCGATCAGGATCAGGGCCTGCACCAGCAGGGGAACCTGGGGGACGAGACGGCGAAACGGGGCGCGTGCCATCAGGTCTCGGCGGGCCTCGGCCCACAACCACGTGGAGCCCACCCGTCGCCGCCGTCGCCGCACCTTGAGGACGTAGAGGACGACCAAAGGCACCAGCAGACCGAGCAGGCCGAGCATCGCGGGGGCGAGGAGCGCCATCAGTCGACCCGCCTCTCGACGATCCGGCGGACCACCGGCACCAGCGTCTCGTCGGTTCGGGTGCGGACGTAGCTCGCGCCGTGGCGACGGGCGAAGACCCGGAGTTCAGCGCACAGGGCGTCGAATCGCGCGCGGTAGGCCGCGACGGCGGCCGCATCGAAGGTGAGGTCCACCACGGCCCCCGTCTCGGCGTCCTCGAGGGTCCAGTCGCCCTCGAAGTCGGGATCCTCCTCCTCGGGCGCGACGACCTGGACGAGGGTGACGTCGTGACCGCCCGCCGACGCGCGACCGAGCGAGGTGAGCACGGGCCCCGGGTCGAAAAAGTCGCTCAGCACCACCAGCATTCCCGGTCGCCCTCCCCGCCGTCGCACCAACTTGTCGATGCCGGCCGCGAGGTCCGTCGACCCGTGCGGTGCGATCCCCGCGAGCGTCTTGAGCAGGCCCGGGAGCCCTCCGCGGCCGCGCGCCGGCAGGTGCTCGCGGAGGGCGCCGCCGGCGGTTTCGAGGACCTGCGCCCGCTCGGATCCCGCGAGCGTCATGTACCCGACGGCAGCGGCGAGTCGTCGCGCTACGTCGATCTTTCGGGGCGTGCCGAAGTCGAGGGACGCCGACGTGTCGCAGAGCAAGCGCGCGACCACGTCCTCTTCCGCGCGAAAGACCTTGACCACCGGGTCACCACTGCGGGCGTACGCCGCCCAATCGACGCGTCTCAGGTCGTCGCCCGCCGCATAGGGGCGGTGTTCGTAGAATTCTGCGGACCCACCGCGGCGACGGGCGACGCGGTCGCCTGCCCCTCCGGAGCGCGCCCGGACGTCCAAGCGGCGGCGAAGGGCTTCGAGCTCGCGGACGAAATCGGGGTGGAGCAGCTCGTGCTGCATCGCCGGCGCGGTCACGCGGCGGCCGCCTCGGGGAGGGGTCGTACGGCGGTCGCCGCCGCGTCTTCGGCCGCGAGTCGCTCGTCCGCCTCGCGGAGCAGTGTTTCGTGGGATTCGATGATGCGGCGACAGCGGGCGCCCGCGGCGTACCCCAAGCCGGCGCCGAAGCACGCGTACAGGGTCGAGGCCACCATGCTCGCGATCAACGCAAGGCCAGGGTCGGGGCGACTGAGGGCTTTGGCGGCGACGAAGCCGTACCCCGGCGAGAGCGCCGCGATGAGGGCCGCGTCGTCGCCGGGGCTCGTCGACCCATTGAGGAGGCCGAGAATGGCCGCCAAGATCCACGGCAAGAACGACAGCGCAGTGAGCACGCTGAGCAGCACGATCCGCGGCAGGGCGCCACCGGTGCTGCGCGACCGGACGTAGGCGCCGAGGCCGATCACGAAGTACGAGAAGCCGAGCGCGTAGGCCGAGAACACCACGATTTGCTCGGTCTGCATCGTCACCCGGCGGGTCCCGGGGGTGAGATGGATCGCTGCGAGCCCGATGCCGGCGATGGCGAAGAACGCAAACGCCATGAGGGCGAGCTGAAGTCGCGTCACCTCGACCACGCCCGGCCCGAGGGCGCGTCGCCACCGTTTTGCGCGCGCGAGGAACACCCGAACCCGCCGGGACGGTCCGATGGCCTCGCCGGCGAACAGAAACGCGTTGAACACCACGAAGCTCGAGTACCCGCTCATGCCGGCGATGACGGCGAGGCTGCGCTCGTTCTTCGGGACGAAGGCCGCGGGAAGGGCAGCGGTCAGGAGCGTGAGCAGCGAGGCGACGATGAACCATCGCTTCAGCCCGAAGGAGCGGTCGTCGGTGACGCTGAGCAGGCGGGCGCGGGTGAGCTCGTAGAGCAGCCAGCCGGGCAGGCCGATGACCGCCGCGGGGAGAAGGACGAGCAAAAGCACGAAGGAGAGGCCGAAGGGAGCGTGCGTCCACGCGCTGGGGAGCCACACCGGTCCCAGACTGCGCGGGACCTCGGGCCAAATCTCGGCCGGCACCCCGGAGAGCGCGACGCCCATCGTGAGGTAGAGAAACCCCGATAAGGGCACCGACGCGAGCAGCGCAACGAGAAGGGCGCCGCGGAGGCTCTCCATCTGGGCGCTGATCGCGAGCCCGAAGGCGACGGCGAGCGCCGCGATGAGCAGGAGAAAGACGAACGCGACCAAGACTTCCCAGGGGGTGACGCCGCCGAACAAGAAGGGCAACGCGCCGACCGGGGCGAGCATCGCGAGGTACGAGGCCATGCTCGTGAAGGCGCTCGCGAACTTCCCCCGCGCGACGAGGGCCGGGTGCATGCCGGTCAGGAGGACCGCCTCCCACGTGCGCCCTTCGCGCTCCGAGGCGATGGCGTTGGCCCCAATGGCCGGGCCGACCCAGGCGACGATGAAATATGCGACGCTGAAATACAGGTGGTAAAGCGTTCGCCCTACCTCTGCGGGGCTCGCCGTGCCGCTCGCCATGCCGCCGCCGACCGTGGCCATCAACAGCGTCACGAGAATGGTGACGACCGCGAGAATCGCCGGAGTACGGAGCAGCCGCGCCGATTGGCGCATCTCTCGTACCCACAGCGGATTGGGGGCGTGTCGCCAGACCCGCCAGCGATACGCCACGCGATCGCCCCACCGCTCCGAGGCGGGACCGGGCGGAAGCTCTACCCCGGTCTGCACGCTCATCGGTACGCGCCCTCTCCGGCGCTCGCCCCCGGGGGAGGCGCTTGGTAGCCGGACGGGTGGGCGGTCGCCTCCAGAAAAATGCGTTCGAGGTCGGTGCGCTCGGGCTCGACCCCGACCACGCCGAAGCCACGGTGGACGAGGTGCGCGACCATCTCGGCAATTTTCGATTCGTCGCCCCAGTAGCCCACCGCGACCGCGGGGCCGACCACCTCGGCCGTGGCGATGCCGGGGCCGCCGGTGAGCGCATGGGCGGCGGCGGTGGGGTCCCCGAGGATCCGGAGGCGAACCCGGGAGGGCAGCGGCGCCGGGGGCGGTGCCATCCCTCCGCCCGGCTGCGTGGTTCCGCCGCCGGGGGCCGGGTGGACGTTCCCTCCGGGGGCCCCCGGCGGATGGCCGAGCGCGGCCGCTGCCCGTTGTTCCGCCAGCCGTTGGGCGATCTCCTCGATGGGGCCGGAGACCACGATTTCACCGCGCTCGATGATGCCGATCGAGGTGCATACGTCGCTCAGTTCGCTGAGGATGTGAGACGAGAGCAGGATGGTCTTTCCGAGCCCCTTCAGGTCGAGCAGGAGGTCGCGGATCTCGATACGCGCCCGGGGGTCGAGGTCGCTCGCCGGTTCGTCGAGGATGAGGACCTGAGGGTCGTGGAGCAGAATCCGCGCGAGTTGGAGTCGCTGCTTTTGCCCCTTCGAAAGCTGCGCCACCAGTTGCTCGGCAAGGGCTTCGATGTCGGTGAGCTCGAGCACGGCGTCGACGACGTGGAGGGAAGGGATCCGGTAGGCGTCGGCGAAGAACTCGAGGTATTCCCGTACCGTGATGCGGTCGTAGGTCCCGGCGTGGTCGGGCATGTAGCCGATGAGGCGCCGGACCGCTTCGGGCTCCATCGTGACGTCGCGCCCTGCGATCTCCACCCGACCCGCCATGGGTTCGAGCAGGGTCGCCATCACGCGGATGGTCGTCGTCTTGCCGGCTCCGTTGGGCCCGATGAAGCCGAAAATCTCGCCCTCGTACACGTCGAAGCAGACGTCGCGAAGCACCTCTCGGGCCCCGTAACGGTGCCAGAGATGACGCGCGCGAATCATCGGGCGGCCGGTCGCACGGCTCACGGGTCACCTCCCCAGCCCACGATGCGAACGAGGGTACGGTCGCTGGCCACGCCGAGACCCGAGTCGGTCGACACCGCCCCTTCGTCATCCCAGGCGGCGAGCAGCACGGGGACGTCTTGGGGGAACCAGTCGCGGTTTCCCGCGACGGCGTCCGACACGGCCATCCAACTGTCGTGGAGGCCCGGCGCGGCGCGCTCGAGGCGGGGGATGATGCGGACGACGTCGAAGCCCAGGAGGTCGAGGGAGCCGAGCGGGCCGGTGCTCGTGACCTTCATCACCACCCGTTTGACCTGCTTCATCGCGGCGCTGTCGACGCGTCCGCCCGCCTCCAGGCGCTCGAGGTACCGCGTCTCTTCCGTGCCTGAGCCCTGCATGGGAAGAAACAGCACCAGACCCGTGAGGTCGTGCTCGGTGCGGTTGATCACGTCGACGCGTTCCGCGTGCCCGAGGATCGCGATGCCGCCCCCGAGGTCGGCGAGACCATCTTCGCGCACGACGAGCGTTTCCCAGGGCCGGAGGGCGACGTCCCGGAGCCGCAGCCCGTCGCGGTCGAGGGCCAGTTCCTGCTCGAGGTCGTCGTACAGGCTTCCCGTGTCCTCGGCGGAGACGACGCCCGAGAGGGTGGTGGCCGTGACCGTCAGCGCTTGGGCCGAAGGCACGAAAAAGCCTCGCCATCGGCGGCTGGTGCCCGTTTCCATGCCCGCGCCCGCTTCGATCATCGTGAGGTGACGCGCTTCGCCCGAACACCCTTTGGCGAGGACACCGATGAGGAGCACCGCCCCGAACGTGGCGGCGGACAGGGCACCCATCCATCCGAGGGCCAACAGCGGTTTGCCCCGACGCCGCCAGAACGTGAAGTTCGCGGGGCCGGCGAGAATCGCGTAGGCCAACAGCAACATCGTGGCCGCGAGGATGGCCCACCGCGCGCTCTCGTTGGGGTCGAGTTGCGCCCGGATTTGGGCGGCGCGTTGGTGCGGCTCCCCCGGCCGGAACAAGGCCCCGGCCTTTCGCTCGTCGGCCCGGCGCAACAAGTCGGCCATGCGCAGGTGGACCCAGGGCGCATCGACGGCCGGACGGGTCTGCGGGTCGAACCCGAGAACGTGCACCTGTCCGAGGCCGTAAGCGCCGCTACCGCCGTAGCGGCTGGGGACCACGTTGCCTCCTTCATAGCTCTTGAGGTGCCCTTCGATCGTCGGGCCCGGGGAAGGCGCCGCCGGGAGGACCACGCCGTTTGGACCCGCCGCTCCGGGGCCTGAGACCCGAGCGACGGGGCGCACGACGGGGGCGGTGGTCGCGGCCACGGCGTCGAGCTCTCGAAGGGCGTCGCCGCAAAGCGAGACGACGACGGGGGCACGTAGATCTTCGGGCCGCGTGATCACCACCCCGAGGGTGCCTCCGGCGAGCAGGTAGGCGGCGAGGGCCTCGAGCTCGGCGGGCGGTAAGCGCACCAGCTCGTCGGAACGCATCACCACCGCGGAGACGCGGGCGTAGCCGGCCGCATGCCGGGGCAAGAGCGGGTCTCCCGTCACCTCGTCGTAGGCGGGAGAAGTGACCTGGATGAGGGGATCGGGTCCGCCCGAACCGCCGCGCGATCCCCCGTAGGCAAATCCATCGCCCCAGGCACTGAAGCGCGAGCCGACCGACGCGCCGCGGAGCGCCGCCCCCAGGGCGGAGGCGCGAGCGACGTCGACCAAAAGGGCGTCGTCGTGATACGCGGGCGAAAACGAACGAACGTAGACTTTACGTCCATCGTCATCGACGACATTGACCTCGGGGGCGCCCGTGTCGGCGACCCGTACCGGCAGGCGGATGCTCACCCGCGAACCCGCCCCTGCCGAAAAGGTCGCTTCGGTACGCGTCGCATGCTCGGGTGACGAGGACGGGTCGGCGCCGGACACGGTCACCCGGCCGCGGTAGGGGTCGGCGCCCTCGTTGCCGATGCGGACGACGATCTCGGCCCATCCGCCCGGGGGAAGGCTTCCGTCGCCGAACACCGGATGGGCGTCGATGGCGATGTCCTTTGGGGGGACGATCGGATCGTCGTCGTCGTCGTCGTCGCCGTTCTGATCATCCGCCGCGGCGGAGACTCCGATCGGCGAGATGAAGGACGCCACCGCGAGCATCGCCCCGACCAGGAGCCACCCCCGTCGAGAGATGCGCAGAAGTCGGCGCAACAAGAGGGGGCCCAACCAAAGTCGGCCCCGCAGAAGTCGGCCCGGCCGTGCCACCTCCGAGAGCCGTCGCTCGGGAGGCGTACTCATGCGCCGGCACGCTCCACCTCCGCCGGTCGGGCCGACACCTCGGCGACGAGCGCCTCCGCCACCGCGTCCGTGGTGACCCCGTCGGCCTCCCCTTCGAAGGAGCGGATCATACGGTGCCGCAGCACGGGTTTGGCCACCCGTTGAATGTCCGTGAAGGCCACGTGCGCGCGCCCCTCCAGCAGCGCAGACGCCTTCGCGGCGAGGACCAAGGACTGGGCCCCGCGCACCCCCGCCCCGTAGCGGAGCGTGCGCCGCACGATCTCGGGTGCCTGCGGATGCTGGGGGTCGCTCACGGCGACGAGCCGCGAGGCATAGCGAACGACGGGGGTGGCCACCGCGACGTCGCGACAGAGCGAGCGGAGGGCGAGCACGTCGTCGCCGGCCAAGACCGGCTCGGGGGCCGCGACCGCATGCCCGGTGGTGCGCAGAAGAATCTCCGCGAGATCATCTTCGCTGGGCGTTGGCACCACCACTTTGAGCAGGAAGCGATCCAGCTGCGCCTCCGGCAGCGGGTAGGTGCCCTCCATCTCGATGGGATTCTCCGTCGCGAGCACGAAGAACGGCTCCTCCATCACGTGTCGGGTGCCGGCGATCGTGCAGGCGTGCTCTTGCATCGCCTCCAACAGGGCGCTCTGGGTCTTCGGCGTGGCGCGGTTGATCTCGTCGGCGAGCACGACCTGGGCGAAGAGCGGGCCCTTGTGGAGGCTGAAGCTACGGCTCCCTCGCTCTTCCGTGACCAACACGTTGGTCCCCGTGATGTCGCTCGGCATCAAGTCGGGGGTGAATTGAATGCGTGAAAATCGAAGGTCGAGGCAGCTCGCCAATGTCTTGACCAGCAGCGTTTTGCCGAGCCCCGGCGCGCCTTCGAGCAACACGTGACCGCCGGCCACCATCGCCCACAGCGTCTGCTCGACGACGTCGTGCTGACCCACGATCACGGCCCCGATGGCCGCGCGGAGGCGGTCGCTCGTCGCTCCCACCTGGCGGAGGCGGACATCGAAGTCGTCGGGCATGGCGTTGTCTCCCTCGCTCTCGTCTCACGGACGGAAGTAGCGGCTCACCTGCTCCCGATACTCGCGCGGGACCTCGCTCCGCTCGACGTGACCCACTTCGTCGGCGCCAACCCGACCGAGCGCGCCCGTCCCCACTCGGTTGGCCGTCTCCCGACCACCCGGATGCGGACCGCGGGTCGTCGAGACCCCGGGGTCGAGCGGGGCCGCGTTCATCCGAGCGTCCGCGTGCGCTCGGAGGGCGTCGCCGTCGACGGGCCGGGAAAATCCGCTCCGGTCGGCACGGTCCCCGCCGCCGCGTCCCTGCCCGCCTGGTTGGTTACCCTGTCCGCCTGGTTGGTTACCCTGTCCGCCGGGTTGGTGACCCTGCCCGCCGGGTTGGTTACCCTGTCCGCCTGGTTGGT
>JBCCLB010000022.1:0-101317 GCA_039027095.1 Myxococcota bacterium | reverse complement strand
CCGGAAACCCGGAAACCCGGAAACCCGGAAACCCGGAAACCCCGACACCCGGAAACCCCGACACCCGGAAACCCCGACACCCGGAACCCTGGAACCCCGACACCCGGAACCCTGGAACCCCCGACACCCGGAAACCCCGACACCCGGAAACCCGGAAACCCCGACACCCGACACCCCGAGCCCCGGAAGCCCGGGGACCCAGACCCGCAAAGGGGCTCACGCCTCGCCGTCGCGGCCTACTCAGTCACCCTTCTGCAACATGAGGGACCCGAGGTACGTGCAGAACAGCGCATTGCCGCCGCACCACAAGAACGTCAGCACCGACCCAAAGGGCGTGACGACGTGACCGAGCGCCAGCAACGCCGCGAGATATCCTGCGGTGCCGATGCTGATCCCGGCGAGGAGCGGCTTCATGCGATCGGAGCGGAAAAACAGCGCGGCGAGGACGAGCGGCACCGCGGCGTCGGCGAACGGCAGCAAGCCGTGCAGGCTCGTGCCGCCGAGAAGCAGGCTCCAGTCGCCGAGCGGGCGGCTCAGGACGTCGAGCCAGAGGTGGTGACGTGACGCCAACCACGGGGCGACGCAGAGCAACCCCACGCCAGAGAACGCGGCGCCAAACCACACCGCGGGGTGGCGGCGCGACACCGCGGCGCCTTTTCGACGCGCCCAACGAAAGGCCAAGAGGCCGACGACGAGCACCGCCAGCAGGCGCGCGAGGATCTGGTCGAGGTGGGCCCGCGAGACGGCGTCGCTCGCCCGCAAGCGACCATGGCCGAAGTTGATGTGCCCCTGCTCGCTGTCGACCTCGTCGGCGGTCGACGTGAGCATCCGCTCGACCGCGTCGGGGTCGGTGATCCCGGCGCCGACGAGGAGGGCCGCGGCCGCGGCGACGTGCGGCGAGGCCATGGACGTGCCGTTGAAGGCACTGAATTGTTCGCAGCGATTGAGGCCCCGCTCGCAGATGGTCTGCTGCAACACGTCGACGCCCGGGGCGCCGATGTCGACGCCTTTGCCGCGCGACGAGAACCACGCGAGCTCGCCCTTCTTGTCGGTGGCGCTGACGCCGATCACGCCCTCACAGGCGCCCGGGTAACCGACCTTGCCGGCATTGTTTCCTGCCGCGGCCACGACCACCGCCCCCTTGTTGCGGGCATGGTCGATCGCTTCCTGAAGGACTTTGCTCGAACGCGGGCTGCCGAGCGAGAGGTTGATGACGTCCGCCCCGTGATCGGCCGCCCAGCGAATGCCCGCGGCGACCCCGGGCGTGGATCCCCAACCGTCGGCGGACAAGACTTTCACCGGCATCAGCCGAGCCTCGAAGGCGAGGCCCACGGCCCCGACGCCGTTGTTGGTCGACTGGGCGATGGTGCCGGCCACATGTGTCCCGTGGCCCTGGTCGTCACTCGCCGGCGCGCCCTTCTTCACGAAGTTCGCCCCTGGGACACAACGCGTTTGCCACAGGTCGCTCGCCTTGGTGAACGGCCCGCGATTCTCGCAGGCGATCCCGGTATCGACGACCGCGACGGTGACGCCCCGCCCGACCCCGAAGGCCCAGGCGTCTTCCGCGCCGACCCGCTTCATGTGCCACTGGCGGGCGTACATCGGGTCGTCGGGCTGCAGACGACCTCCCTCGAACGACGACGCCCGGTAGCGCACATTGGGCTCCACGGTCACCACCCGCGGGTCGGCCCGAAGCGCCGCGAGGAGACGGCCCGCTCCCGAGACGGCGCGCGGAAGCGTGACGGTGAAGATCTTGGTCTCGTCCGCCAAGGGGCCCGGAGTGACGTTGGTCAGCCCCATCGTCTGCAGCCACGTGCCGACCGCGTTCGCTCCGACGTCATCCCGGAAGTCGACGACATACTCTCCCGGCACGACCCACGCGTCCGAATCGTCAGCCGGACTGGCAAAGCTCACCCCGCGAGGGTTCGACGCCGCGTCGCCGTCGGCCCTGTTATCGTCAACACCGTGCTCGTGAGCACCATGCTGGTTAGCACCGTGCTGGTTAGCACCGTGCTCGGCGTCCGCGCCCGCGCAGCCGAGCGACGTGGCAAGGAGGGCGGCGAAGATTGCGGGAGCAGCGCGTTTCATGGGCGGGAGGTTAGCTCACCCGGCCGCAGCTGCCAGCGCTCCGGCTACTCACGGGCGCCGAAGAGTCCGTCGCAGTCGTCGTAGTAATAGTTCGTCACCTCGTCGTCTTCCGGGTAGGGCGAGAGCGGATTCGGGATGCCGACGAACGTGTGCGCGCTGCTCGTCGGGTACGCCAACTCGGTCAGCGGCATCCGGCCGTTCTCCGCGAAGTATTTGAGCGTCGTTTCCTCGTCGCCGATGTGGTGGATCACGACGACCGCGCCCGTGTCGACGAAGGGGGCCACCTCCGATACCGCCTCGGCGTAATAAAGTAGCGCCCACGCGCCATCTTCGACCAGCTCGGACCACGTCTCCGCCGCCGCCCCCTCGAGCTCGGCGCGGCCCCAGCAGCGGGTCCAAGACCAGCTGTACGCCCTCGCGCCCCAAACGTTGCGGTCCGAGACACACCAGCCTTGCTGGATCTCCTCGACGACGTCGAAGAGGGCCTCCGCGTAATCGCAGTGGGTGAGGGGCGCGTCGGTGACCGATTGTTCGTCGCTCCCCACCTCAGGACCGGGGTCGCAGGCAGGACCGGCGACGAGGCAAGCCACGGCTGAAAAAATGAGAAATCGGGTCTTCATTGGCAAAACACTCAGTCAGAGGGGGCACCCTTGCGGGAGATGTCGCACTTTTTCTGACACTGTCGGATGAATTTCGTCTCCAACGTGGGAAGCCACCGCGCCGGAACGGGATTCATCGCCCGTGGTTCCTCTTTGTCCCGCCCGCGTGGTACGGCGACGCGCCATGAAGGCTCTCCTTCGGTCGGTAGCCCGTGGCGTCGGCATCGTGGCGGCGCTTGGCCTCGTCGCCTGCCAGACCGGCGGAAGCGGCGCGGCGGTCGGCCCCAAAACGTCGTCCCGCGACGTCTACGTCCCCGCCGACGTCGCGCGGAGCGAAGTGGTCCTCAGGGTCAGTTTGCCCCCGGCGGCAGACTGTGAAGAACGCTTCGACCTCGAACTCTACCGAGAGCGAGGGGTCGACCTCATCGACTGGGATGCGCGTTCCGGATGCAGCGGGCGCGGCGTGGACATCACCTATTTTCCCGAGCGTCTGCCCGAGCCACGCCTTTTGGAGCGGGTACGCGAGCTCGCCACCGACGTCGCGCCAGCCCCTCGGCCGGACGTCGCGCCCGAAGCGAAGAAGCCATGAAGACATTCTCCTCCTGGTTCGGCCCCCTCACCCTTACCCTCGGACTGCTCCCGGCCGCGCTCGGCCTTGTCCAGGCCTACCGCATCGCCCCCACCGAAGCGGCGGGACGCGCCGAGAACCCACGCGCCCGGGTGCTCGCCAAGATCCCCGATGACCCCACGGTGCTCATCAACGTGAAGTACCGGGACCTACCCGCCAGCCCCGACATCCTCGAGTGGGGAAAACGGTCGACGGCGGCCCTCGAGCGGTGTCTCGCCGACAACGTAGAAGCGGGGATTCGCATTCAGTGCGCCGTCATGCTCAACGCACTCGGCGACCGCCGCGCGCTCGGGACGCTGCAAACCGCCCTCGAAGACTGGGACGAGAACGTCCGCGTCGAGGTCGTGCGCGCGTTGGGGCGCATGCCAGACCCCTCGAGCGTCGCCCCGCTCCTCGCCCTCTACCGACGGAGCGACGAGACGTTCTCGGTCCGCTACGCGATTCTGCAGACGCTCTCGTCGCTCAGCGACCAACGCGTGGTTCGATTTCTCCGGACCGAAATGGCCACCGAGCCCGATGACGACGAACCCGACATCCGCCCCGTCGCCTTTCGCTCCCTGTGGGCGCACCGCCACCTCATGGGGCGGGCCACCCTCGTGGGCGATGTGCGCAAGGCGCTGCGGAGCGACAACGACGCGCTCGTTTACGAGGCAACGCTGGCCAGCACCGAGCTCCGCAGCAACCGCCTCGTCGACGCCCTCGTACCGCTGATGGGCCACAAGCGAGAGGGCGTGCGCAACAAGGCCGTGTACGCCCTCGGACGCATCGGCGACCGCAAGGCGACCAAGGCGCTCCTCGCGCGGCTCCCGAAGGTGCGCGAGTCACGGATGCTCAACAACATCGCGTTCGCGTTGGAGCGTCTCGACAAGAGCGCCTTCTACGAAGCGATCGACGACCTGGCCACCCACAAGCAAGCCGTCATCCGCCTCAATGCGGCGTTCGTCCTCGGCGACGTCCGGGACCCGCAAGGTCTGCCGCTTTTGAAGACGGCGCTCGCCGACGCCAGCGAGTACGTCAAGACGAGCGCGGTGGTGGCGGTAGGAAAGCTCGACGCCGCCGACGCCGCCCAGCGGGAAGAGGCCCTTCGCGCGCTGGCCCCCTTCGTCACTGGCGACAGCCTCACCCTGCGGGAGCACGCGATCTACGCGACCCACCAACTCAGTGAGGGGGGCCGCCTCGACCTCATTCACGACAAGCTGTTCCAGATCGACCCCAAGAAGTATGGCCGCGGCGTCGCCCGGGGCATCCGGTACCGCGCCGCGATGGCCTTGGCGGAAGCGGGCGACGACCGGGTGAGGGCCTACGTCGTCGACTGCGTTCTCGGCGGCAGCTGCGCGACGCCGACCACGCGCGCCTACGTGACGGCCCGGGCCGACCCGTCGCTCCGGGGTCAGGTCCTCCTCGGGTGGGCGCGCGGGAAGTATTGGCTCACCGGCATGACGTCGACGCTGGCGCCGCCGGGCGCGCAGCCGCTGGCGAAGGCGATGCTCGAAGACGCCTGGCCCGCCCCGCGGTCGCGCAACACGCGTGAGGCCCTGTTGGTGCTGGGCAGCATTGGCGACGCCCAGGTGCTGCCCCTCGTGCAGCGGCGTACCAACGTGCGTTTTCTGCGCACCAAGCTGCAAGGTCACGTGGCCCGGATTCGCCTCGGCGACCCCGCCGCCTCGGACGACATCGTTTCGACCCTGGAACAGATGCCCGCCGATTGGCTCCTCGCCGCGGTGGGAACCGTCGCGGCGGCGGACCAACCCGAAGCGCGGGCGGCGCTGGTGCCAAAGCTCGAGGCGCTGCAGAAGAACGCCGACGCGAACCTCGCCCTCGCCGCCGCCGCGATCCACCTCCGCTGGGACCCGGACCGCGCCGTGTTCCGCATGCTGGAGGGACTCCGCGCGGCGAGCGGCCAGGAGCGCCGTCTCGCGGAACGGTACCTCCGCCGCACCCGGGGACAGCGGGTCACGGCGCTCCTGCGCCGGGCGCTCGCGCGGGAGGGAGACGACGACGTGGCGGCCCGCCTGCGGGTCATCCTCGACCGCCGGCGGGGGTAGCCGCAGGTGGACCCGAGGCACGCGCGGGCGTGGGGGGTGGCCCTCGGGGGGGCGGCCGCCGCCTTCGACCCGCAGGTCCGCGCGATCGACGTAAAGGCCCTCACCGTCGGCACGGTGGCGTTTGCCCTCGTCGCCCTTCAGGTCCCGCGGTGGTCGCAACGACGGCCGGCCTGGCCGTGGGCCGCGCTGGCGCTTCTGCTCGGGCTCACGGCGCTGTCCCTCGCGTGGAGCCCGGCACCCCGGGTCATCGCCCTCGTTCCGGGGGCGGTCGCGGTCGGCCTCGGGTTCGCCGTGCCGCGGGCGGCGGTTCGGCGCGTCATGACGTTCGCCGCCGCGACGCTCGTGAGCCTGCAGCTCATCTTTTTTCTCGCCGGGGTGCCCGCGGCGGGCGCGGGCAACACCAATTGGCTCGGCCTGCCCCTCGTGGTAGCCATCCCCGCGCTCGTCGCCACGGCCGCGGGCGCGTCGGGGTGGCGACGGGCGGGTTGGGCGGGACTCGCCGTGGCCGCGTTCGGCTTGCTTGTCGCCTCCCGCGCCGCGCTCATCGGCCTCGTGGGGGCCGCGGCGGTCGGACGGGCGCTCGAGGGGCAGCGCCGCCGGTTTCGCGGGGCGCCCGTCGTCGCCCTCGCGGCCGCCCTGACCGTCGTCGTCGGGGGGCTCAGCCTAACCGATGAGCGCCTCGGTGCTGCCCTCGCGGGAAGGCGCCACATCTGGACGACGAGCGCGACGGAGCTTCGCCTCCACGGTCATGGCGCGGGGAGTTTCCCGTGGGTCTTTCGCGAAGCCCAAGGGGCGGTGCTCCGAGGGATGACGGCGCCCGAGGCAGCGCTCCGTTACCTGCCCGCCCGCTCTGCGCACCACGACCTCCTCCACGTCGGTATCGAGACGGGCTACTTGGGCATGGCGCTGTTGGGGGCGGCGCTCCTCGGACTCGTCATCCACCTCCGCGGCGCCGACCGCGTCGCCGCCCTGGGCCTCGCGGGGGCGGGCCTCGGCGACATCGCGCTGCAGCTGCCCGCGACGGCGGTATTTCTCGGGCTTCTGCTGGCCCGGCTCCCTCCCGCCCGGCGGCGATCCCGAGGAGCATCAAAGCTGCTCCTCGCCGCGTGTGGTGCAGTCCTCGCGGTGGTGGTGGCCGACGCGGCGCCGCGCTGGTGGCAGCAACGTCAGCTCTCACGGTGGCAAGCCGACCCTCTGGCCGCGCCGGAGGCGTTGCGTCCTCTGGCCGCGCACGATCCCGAGGCGCGTTTCGCGTGGGCGGTGGCCGCGCTCGACCAGGGACGTCCCGCCGAGGCCTACGAGACGTTGACGCCCGCCCCGGTCCCCGACTTGGGGGTGTTCCTCACTCGGGGCCGGGCGCTGCTCATGCTCGATCGCCCCGAGGATGCGGCCATCGAGTTTCGGGCGGCACTGCACCGACACCCGGCCCTGGTCCGCGGCTGGTTGGGCCTCGCGGAAGCCGAACGTCGCGGGGGCCACCTCGACCGCGCGGCCGTGGCGCTCGACGCGCTCGGCCCGCTCCGCCCCCACGACCCACGCGTACGCGGTCTCCGCGAACGTCTTCGTCGCGACGCCATCGAGCGCGCGACGTCGTTCCCCGGGGCCGCTGGCCCCCCTCGCGAACTGCGGTAGAAGGGCCGCGATGGCCGACGAATCGCCCCCCACGCCTCCCGACGACGACGCCGCGGCGGCCGCCGATGAAGACGCGCCGCGCATCGTGGTCGCCAACACGGTGTACCCCCCCACGCTGCCGATCATTCCGCTGCCGTCGCGACCGATGTTTCCCAAGACGGTGGCGCCGCTCCTCGTCACCGCCTCCGCCCACATCGCGCTGGTGAAGGAAGCCCTGTCGTCGCAGGCGCCTCTCGTCGGGCTCGCCCTCGCGCGGGGGGGAGAAGCGGGGGAAGCCGAGACCAAAGGCGACGCCCCGCAGTCGGTGCGTGGCGACGGTCCCGTCGACCTTCACGAGTTCGGCGTCATCGCCCAGTTGCTCAAGGCCCAGGGCAACGACGGTCAGCTCCAGGTGCTCGCGGGCGGGCTCGACCGCATCCGGCTCGCCTCCGTGCTGACCCGCGACCCTCACGTGGTGGCCAAGGTCGACTACCTCCACGAGCCCAAAGTCGAAGCGAACGAAGCCCTCCGCGCCTACGCCCTCGCCGTCATCAACTCCTGCAAAGACCTGGTCAAGCTCAACCCGCTGTTCAAACAGGAGCTCACCCTGCTCATCCAACAGGGATCGGTCGAAGAGCCGGGGCGCCTGGCCGACTACGCGGCGTACCTCACGAGCGCCAAGGGGCGCGATCTCCAGCGGGTGCTGGAAACGCTCGACGTGCGCGAGCGTCTCGAGCTCGTCCTCGAGCTGCTCCGGCGCGAGATCGCCATCTCGGAGCTCCAGGCCCAAATCCGTTCGCAGATCGAAGAGCGGGTGGGCAAGCAGCAGCGGGAGTTCTTTCTCCGCGAGCAGCTCAAGGCGATCAAGCAGGAGCTGGGGCTCGAGCGCGACGACAAAGAGGCGGAGCTCGAGCGGTTTGCGTCCCGGCTCGAGGAAAAAACGCTGACCGAGGAGGCGCAAACCCGCGTCGACGACCAGCTCGACCGGCTCCGGAGCATCGACCCCGCATCGCCCGAGTACAGCATCACCCGCAACTACGTCGACCTCCTCACCGACCTCCCGTGGGGGATCGGGACCGACGCCGACGTCAGCCTCGCGGGGGCGCGCCGGGAGCTCGAGCGGAGCCATTACGGTCTCGACGACGTCAAGGCGCGCATCGTCGAGCACATCGCGGCCGGACTGCTGAAGGGGACCTTCTCCGGCTCGATTCTCCTGTTGGTGGGTCCCCCCGGCGTGGGCAAGACGTCGATCGGCAAGTCCATCGCGCGCGCCCTCGGGCGGCCCTTCTATCGATTCTCCCTAGGGGGCATGCGAGACGAGGCCGAGATCAAGGGCCATCGCCGGACCTACATCGGCGCGATGCCGGGAAAGTTCATCCAAGCGCTTCGTCTCACCGGAGCCCACGACCCGGTGATCATGCTCGACGAGATCGACAAGATCGGCGCGAGCTTTCGCGGCGACCCCGCGTCGGCCCTCCTCGAGGCGCTCGACCCCGAGCAGAACGCAGAGTTCCTCGACCATTACCTCGACGTTCGCTTCGACCTATCGAACGTGCTCTTCGTGTGCACGGCCAATCAGCTCGACACGATCCCCGGGCCTCTGCTGGATCGCATGGAGACCATCAAGCTGAGCGGCTATCTCCTCGCCGAGAAGCTCAACATCGCCAAGACGTACCTCGTGCCGCGCCAGCTCGCCGCCCACGGGCTCGACAAGCGCCAATTGCGGCTCACGAAACCCACGCTGCGGGCCCTCGTCGAGGGTTACGCCCGCGATCCGGGGGTGCGAACCCTCGAGAAAAGCATCAAACGCATCGTTCGCAAGAGCGCCGTCCGGCTGCTCGAGAGCGAAGACGATGACCTGCGAATCGACGTCAAGCCCGCCGACCTTCGGTCGCTCCTCGGGCGCCCGGTCTTCCGCAACGACACCGCGGCCACGAAACCCCGCCCCGGAGTCGTGATGGGCCTCGCCTGGACGAGCATGGGCGGCGATACGCTCATGATCGAAGCCCCCGCGATTCAGACGGGCAAGGGGGGCCTCAAACAGACGGGACAGCTCGGCAAGGTCATGGTCGAGTCCTCGGAGATCGCCTTCACCCACGCCCGCCAGCTCGTCGATGCCCACCCGACGGCGCACGACTTCTTCACCGAGCGCTTCATTCACCTCCACGTCCCCGCCGGCGCGACCCCCAAGGACGGACCCTCGGCCGGGATCACGATGTGCCTCGCGCTCTACACCCTGGCGACCGGGGTCCCGGTCGCCCGCGGCTTCGCGATGACGGGCGAGCTCAACCTGAGCGGCCAGGTCCTGCCGGTGGGCGGGATCCGCGAGAAGCTGCTCGCCGCCCGCCGCGCCCGGGTGAAACAAGTAATCCTCCCCGAGGCCAACCAGGGCGACGTCGAGGACCTCCCCGAACACGTGACCGACAAGCTCCGCATTCACTTCGCGTCGAAGTTCTCCGAGGTCCTCGCCCTCGCGCTCGGATGACGCGCGGCCGGGCCGGGCTGGCCTCAGCGCTGCCAGAGCCCCGCTTCGATGCCGTCGTGCACGTAGATCGCGCATCGCCCCCGACCCGGGATCGCCATCGGCGGAACGATGATCCGAGCCCCCGCTTCCGCGGCCGCGGCGACGGCGCGTTCGATGTCGTCGACGAGCGCGTAGGCCCTCGTGACGGACGTCTCCCCCTCGTGCATGGGGGCGCGGACGCCCACGAGACCTCCCGGGCCGAGATTCGCGGTGCGGGCCCCGCCCAGGGTGGGGTCCGGGTCACCGAAGACGACCCCGTGCGCGGCCGCGTAGATCGCGCAGGACGCGGCGACGTCGTGGGTCACGATCTCCAGATAATGGATCTCCATGGCTTCTCCTTCGCTTCCGGTTTGGCCCAGCTGACCCTACCCTGGCCGGCGCGATGTCACGAACCACATGCCGAACCCCCAATGCGGACGGCGCGACGAACATCCCGACGTGGAAGTTCGACGCGGTTCGCAAGGCCATTCTCGCCGCCGTGACCGAAGCGGGGACCGAAGGGCTTCCCTTCAAGTCTTTTTCCGATGAGGTCGCCGCGCGGCTCACCGAAGAAGAGCGTGCCGGCCTCGGCTCGGTCGGCTGGCATGCGACGACCGTGAAGCTCGAACTCGAGGTACGGGGAGAATTGCGGCGCCTGCCGGGCGCCTCGCCGCAGCGACTCGTGCGCGGCGACGGATGAGCGGACCCCCGTGAAGGCCCCGCCCTCCCCTGCGCTCGGGCCCGCTCCCGCGGGCCAGCTCGACCTGTTCGGAGCGGCCGACCCGCCGCTGCTTCAGGTGAAACCACTTCCTCCGGTGGCGGGGCTTCGGCTCGAGACCGACATCATCGACCCGCGCACGGAAGCGACGTTGCTCCGTCGGATCGACGCGACGCCCTGGACCCACGAATACGCGCGAAGGCGCCAGCACTACGGGGTCGACTACCGCCGGCCAAGCGATCCCGCAGCTCACCCCCTGGCGCTTCCAGGGTGGCTCGACGAGGTGATCGACCTCCTCTCGGCGCGCCGGTTGTTTCGGACGAAACCCCGGGCGTGTCTGATCAACGAATACCTCCCGGGCCAGGGGATCGCCCCCCACGTCGATCGCCCCGACGCCGGCGCCATCGTCGCGTCGCTCACCCTCGGCGGGGGGTGCATGATGGACCTCGTTCCGGTCGCCTCGGATGCGGCGTCCGAGCATATCTGGCTGGCACCACGAAGTGTTTTGGTGCTCACCGGAACGGCCCGTCACCAGTGGAAACACGGAATCGCACGCCGTAAGGCCGACGTGGTTGCGGGCCGTCGCGTCGCGCGCCGCCGTCGGGTGAGCATCACGTTCCGGGCCGACGATTGACCCGGACGTCGGGCCCTTCGAGGCAAGCGCGAAGCGTTTCGAGAAGTTCCTCGGCGAGGACGGGCTTGGGCAAGAACCGCACGGGCGACGTATCTTCAACGGCCTCGAGATCGATGTTCTGGAGCCCCCCCGAGAGAAACACGACCGGGGACACGAGGCCGCGACGGCGAAGTCCTCGCAAGCACTCGGGACCGGTGTGGCCCACCAAGTGGCAGTCGAGGAACACCACGGCGTAGTGCGGGTCGCGCGCGACGCACGCCCAGGCCTCGGGCGCGCTGTCGACCACCGTCGCGTCATAGCCCGCCCGGGCCAGGACCCGGCGCAAACCCCGCCCGACCAAGGGCTCGTCGTCGACGACGAGCACCCGCGACCGGCGGTCGACGGCCGCCACTTCGAAAAAGCTCACGCCGGCCCCCGACAAGTTCCGTGCCGGAGTTTCAGCGGCAAAGGCGCCGAAGAGGGATTCGCCTCGCCACGTCGCCTCGCTCTGTTGTAGGGGGCAAACAGCAACGGTGTCGCCTGCAGACGACATCGCCCTCCCAACCCCACGTGGAGCTGGTAAGCCAAGGGGCCGAGCCGTGACCCCGGCGGGCGGTGGCCAGCGGCCGGCTGGTTCGCCCTCAAGGTCGGATCGATGCCCAGTCGGCGTTGGGCCAGGCGACCTCGGCCCAGTCGATCGCGTCGTTCAAGATCGCAGGGTCGACGCCGGCGTCGGCAAAGTGGGGGATCGCACCGAAGAAGCAACTCAGATACTTCCCCTCGTGACACTCGGCGTTGAACCGATGAGGTTCGATGGGCTCGGGGAGGCCGTCGGGCGCCCCTCGCAAGAGAAGGTTGTCAACCATTTCGGTCGCCTGCCACGCCACGAGGTCGTAGCTCGCGGCCGACTGGGCGAACATCGAGATCAGTCCGCCGAAGAGGTCGCCGCGGAGCGCGGGGTCGAGGTCCTCGAAAATGGGGGCGACGAACGGTAGATACCGGTTGATGTTCGCCTGCCGGAGGCCGAACGTTCCGCCCTTGGCCCCGGGGGTGATGCCATTGGTCATGTACTGATACATTTTGACGTGGCTGGCGACGTAACGAATCGGCTGGCGCGGACCGCCGTGCCGGTGCAGGCCCACGATGTGGTTCGGCTGATAATTCCAGTCGGTCGGGCCGAGGTTGTATCCCTCCCGGGCGCCCGCATTGATGATGACCTGAAGGTTGTACCAGGCGGTCGAGAAGTACTTCCCGACCAGGATCGTCTGGTGGTCGAAGTGGCTGAGGTTCTCGGCGAGACGATGCGGCGCCATCTCGAAGACGTTTCGCCGTAAGCTCACCCAGCTACGAGATTCCCCCCACCGGTCGCCATAGAGGCCTTCGCGGTCGGCCTTCCCCTCCAACGCGAACTCCTGGTGGAGCTCCCATTGTTTAATCGCGGACCAATGGACAATCGACCGATTGATGCCGTTGCCGTCGGTCCGTCGTACCACCCGTCCGGAGGCATCGATCGCCCCTGCCATCGGACCGATGTGAGACGAGCTCGCGGCGAATCTGTTTAGCGCCTGCTTGAGGCGGCCATCTGCAATCACCGCGTCGAGTCCCCCCTCGGCGGACGGGGTCTCGAGGAGCGCCCGGAGCTGCTCGTAGTGAGCCACGAGGGTGTCTCCCCCGACCACCGAGGTGTCGAAACCCTCGGGCCAGTTGTCGCGCGGATGAATCTCGGGCAGCCACGCATTCCAGTCGGGTAACTGAAGGGCGAGCGGAAGCTCCCGCATGTTGAGCGTCCCGTCGACATCAAAGACGTCGGCGAGGGCCGCCGCATCCCGTCCCGACGGGAACAGATGATCGAGGGTTTCGAGGTCGTCTTCGAGCACCCATTCGAGCCCCGCGCCGGCCGACCACGAGGCAACCGGGAGCGCATCGAGCCCGGGTCCGGGTTGGTAGGGGGGATTCCACGGCCGGCCGTTCTCCGGCACCGCCACGTTCAGGCTGCGGATGTAGCTCGCGACTTGCTCCCCTTCTTCTCGACTCAAGCCGTGAAACTCGGAGCGAGACACGATCGAAGCATTCGAGAAGTTGAAATACTTGAGGTCGCGCCCGTCCTGCGCGTGACATCCGGCGCACGAGGCCGACAGTGGCGCCTCGTTCAACGGCGACTCGCGAAGCGGCTTCGACCCTCGCCAAAGCGCTTCCCCGGCGGCGAGGTGCTCCGCGTCGGTCGAGATGGGAGCCCACGCGGTGACGTCTTCCTCGGCAAAGGCCGACGTGGGGATGAGATCGGTGGTGTTCGCCCGGATGTTGAAGGCGAGGATACGAAACCCGCTGGTGTACCCGTCGGTCCCGTTCATCCGAAAGCTGAGGGTGTTGGCCCCTTCCACCGCGGTGTCGATGGGGAGGGTCATGCGTACGGTATGAAACGCGCCGTCCAACCCGCCGAAGCTCGCCTCGAGGGGGTAGGCCTCCACGGTGTCGTTGCTGAGGTCTATCCAGTCGCCATCGTTGAGACGGACGGACACCTTGGCCCCCCGGTCGGGATTGACGCTCGCATCCCGGTAGGCGCACCGATGGCACTGGAGGTACAACGTGTCCGCCGCGGCGGCCCCCTCCAACTCGAACGACACGGTTTCGGTGGGCGTCTCGAACCCCGCCACCTCGACGGGGAGCCAAATGGCGGGTTCCGGCTCGGGGTCTGGTCCGGGGGGCGGAGGCGGCGTTGGCCCCGACCCACCGTCTCCGGTGCCGCCGCCGTCGGCGCCCCCGCCGATGGCGCCCTGGCCACACCCCACCACGAAGGCGACGGCGGCCCATCCGATGCATCGCCATCCCATTCGCCCAGCCACCCATTCACGGTCTCAAACGAAGCGGCTTCTGACCAGCGTCACGCGGAATTAAGTCCTACGATGACGTACGTAGGCGCACGAAGTCGGAGCCGCATGGTGCCATCCCCATGCCCCAAAACGCCACGATGCATGACCGGCGCCCGGTGCCGGCTCAGCGCACCCCGACGCTGAGGTTCGGTCCCTCGGGATGGCTCGTGATCTCGGCGGTGTCGGGGCTTGTCGCGCCCAGGAACCTGGGACGAAGACGCCCCCCGTGTTCGCCTCGGACCCGAGCCGCGACGCGGTGGAGGCGTCGCACCGGGACCATCCGGGGGGGGATGGGTACGCCGCCCTCGCGTCGGAGCTTGGCCCTTCGTCGCCATCGTGAGCGACGCGGCGAGAGACCGACCGGCCTAAGAACCCGTGACGACCACCTCGGCGTCGGCGCGGGCGTCACGGAGCCCGAACAGCGCGTCGGCGACGCGGTCGGGCACCTCCGACCGGGGGTCGACGAAGGTGGCCACCGTGGCCGTGCCGGCGAAGAGCGGCTTGTCGACGAGGCCGCGGTTTAGGGTGAGTACGGCCATGCGGAGGGCGGCCTTCACGACCGACAGAAAGCCCATCTCGGGCATGGGGTGGAGGCCTGCCCCGCCGCCGGTGACGAGAAAGCTCCCCCGGCCGCGGCGGGCGAAGCGCGGCCGCAGGGTTTCCACCACCGTCCACCAGGCGCTCAGTCCGACCCGCAACTCGGTCTCGAGGGCCGCCGTGTCGAGCTCGGTGAGGGCACTCGTGTGAACCGCCACCGCGTTGAACACCACGGTGTCGATGGGCGCATCGTCGTCCAGCGCGGCCAGCGCCGTCGCGAGCGCGTCGTGGTCCCCCGCGTCGACGGCCACGGTCCGAACCTCACCCTCGAGCCCCGCCGCCACCTCGGCCGCCCCGGAGCGAGACAGCAGCGTGACGCGTCCACCGCGCCGTAGCGCCTTCCGGGCGTAGGCCGCTCCGAGACCCGGACCGGCGCCCACGACCACGACGTGGCCGGTGTCTTCGGCCAGCCGCGCCTCGGCCGCCTCGAGCGTGAGATCCTGGTTGTAAAGCAGGCCCCCTGGCTCAGCGATGCCGCGGGACGCCGCGAGTCGACCCAAGCGCAGCGGCCCAAAGCCGAGCGCCGTCACCAGCTCGGCGACCGCGTTCACCGCGTCGGCGTCGTCGCCCGCGAGGGGGAGCACCCGCCGCTGCGCGAGGGGCCGCAAAGGGTCTCCCTGCGCCGCGAGGTGTTTGAAGTAGATGGTGTTGAAGGCCTTGACGACGCGGGCGGCGGGAATCATCGCCTGCAGGCGCATCGACTCCGCGTGGCCCTCGTGATCGATGTCACCGTCTCGCTCCGGGTAGTGGTTGGCCGCGGTGACGAGGATCTTCCCCGCGAGCGCCTCCCTCGGCAGCGCATCGAGGCGTCCGTAGGGGATGGCCTCGATGACCATGTCGCCCTCACGCGCCGCCTCCTCCACGGTGGCGGCACGCGCCCGCGGCCCGAGCGAGGCCACGCGTTCCGCCAGGGTGTCCGGTCCGCGGGAATTGGCGAGGACCACCTCGTACCCCGCCTTCACCAACAGCTCCGCCAACGTGCCTCCGATGTTACCTGCCCCGATGATTCCGATCGTCTTCATGTTGTCGCCTTTCTGCTCCTCAACCTGGGCCCGCAGAGAAGAACCGGGTAGTGAATGATCTCCATCCAGACCATTGACGGTATGAATACATGGACCTCAAGGACCTCGATCTGAACCTCCTCGGGGTGTTCGAAGCGATTTGGGAGGAGCGGAGCGTCACCGCGGCGGCGCAGCGGCGCGGCCTCACGCAGTCGGCCATGAGCAATGCTCTCGGTCGGCTCCGCACCCAGGTCGGCGATCCACTCTTCGTTCGGGACGGCCGTGGGATGGCACCGACGCCTCGCGCGGAGCAGCTCGCGCCCTATGTGACCGACGCGCTCGGGCTGCTGGAGCGTGGGCTCTACGCTACCGCCAACGTCGACGTCGCGACGGTCGACGCGGAGGTGCGGATGTTCATGACCGACGCCCTGAGCATGACGCTACTCCCCTCGCTGCTCAACATTCTGGCCGCTGAGGCCCCCGGGGTGAACGTCCGCCTACTGCTTACGGAGACGAAGGGCCGAGAGCTCGAGCGGTTGCGCCGTGACGACGCCCAGCTCGCGGTGGGCGTGTACCGAAGCGAAGGGAGCCCATTTCGGCGCCGACGGCTCTACAACGACACCTTTCGGCTGGTGATGCGTCGCGACCATCCCCTCGCCGACGGCCCGGTCGACGCGGCCGACCTCGCGGCCTACCCCCACGTGCTCCAGTCGTGGCGCGGCGACGCGCGCGGCCAACTCGACGCCGCGCTGGAAAAGGCGGGACACACCCGTCGCGTCCGCGTCACCACGCCCTACTTCGGGGCGCTCGCCCACCTGGTGGCCCGCTCCGACCACCTCGCCCTCGTCCCGGGGCGCTTTGCCGCGGTCTTGGCCGCCGAGCACGGGCTGTTCGTGGCCGCCTGCCCGCTTCCGGTACCGAGTTTTTCGGTACGCATGTGGTGGACGGTACGGCACGACGCCGATCCGCTCCACCGGTGGCTCCGCGCCGCCCTCGTACGCGCGAGCGCCTCCACCGCCGACTCGACATCGACCTCTCGATTGTCCAGCATCGACGCCCCGTGACGACCGCCACCCCCGCAACGCCAGTTTCGACGCCCGCGGCCCCGTCTGCCACCGAAGCAGATGCCCCCGAGCTTTCGCTGCACGGGCGCGTGCGCCTGTTCCTCAAGGTGATCGTCCTCATCCTCAGCTTGTTCATGACGGTGGCCGCCATCACCCAACTCACGGGGGTCGACGACCAGGCGGAGTTCTTCCGCACCCGCCTCCGCATCATGGCCCCCATGAATGGGACGTGTGCGCTCGGATGGTTTCTCTTGGCGCGGACCCGCCCGCCCCTCCTTGCCACGGTCGTCATCGAGGGCGCCGCGTGCATCGTCGTCGCGCTCGGGTTTTCCCTGCTCTTGTTCACGACGGGCCCCCCGCCGACCCGCGGCGAATCGATGGTGGCGCTGTTCATCATCGCGATGATCGTGGTGCTTCGTGCGGCGCTCATCCCTTGCCCCGTCATCGCCACCACCGCCGTCAGCGCGTCCGCCATGGCGATCCCCATTGGGTTTCAGCTCGTCGTGATGCGCGACCTCCCGGTCATCCTCCACATTTGGCAGGTCGTCCTGGGCGTCGTCGTCGTGGTGGTGACCACCGTGTCGACCTATACGATTTTCGGCCTGCAACAACGGGCGGCGACCATCGCCCGACTCGGCCAGTACCAGCTCGAACGGCGCATTGGGGAGGGCGCGATGGGGGTCGTCTACCTCGCCAAACACGCCCTCCTTCACCGTCCGACCGCGGTCAAACTGCTCCGTGACGTACGGAGTCGGGAGGCGCGCACGCGCTTCCGCAAGGAAGTTCAGACGGCCAGCAGTCTGTCGCATCCGAACACCGTGGAGATCTACGACTACGGACGCACCCCGGAGGGCATTTTCTTTTTCGCGATGGAGTACGTCGAAGGCGCATCCCTCGAGACGGTGGTTCGCGCGACGGGGGCCATGCCGCCCGCGCGGGTGCTGCACTTGCTCGACCAGGCCACGGGTTCTTTGGGCGAGACCCATCGACGCGGTCTCGTGCACCGGGACATCAAGCCCTCGAACCTGATGCTCTGCGCGCGGGGAGGTCACTTCGACACCCTGAAGGTGCTCGACTTCGGCCTCGTCCACGAAATGGTGCCCGCTGGGTCGTCGGGGGCGGCGGGGCTGGCGGGAACCCCCATGTACATGGCGCCCGAAGTGATTCTCGACGGCGATGGCCACGTCCCGGAAAGCGACATCTATGCCCTCGGCGCGACCGCGTACTTCTTGCTCACCGGGCGACCTCCGTTCGCCACCGAAGACCTCGCCGAGCTGCTCAGCGACCATCTCGCCACCGACCCCGAGCCCCTGCAGAGCGGCGACCCGGACCTCGACGCCCTCGTCCTCCAATGCCTGGCAAAGCCGAGTGACGACCGACCGTCGTCGGGCGCGACACTTCGCGACGCGCTCCGGCGCTGTCCGACGTTCGGAACCTGGACGGATGCCGACGCGCGTGTCTGGTGGGACGAACACCGCGAGATCATCGACGCCAGCCACCGCGCCCAAGACCGCGCCACGGTGAACCGGTCGCGCGCATTTCTCGGGCGCCGAAGCCTCGGCCGGACGACGTGAGGCGGGTCCGTCAGCGGCGGGCTTTGCGGTATCGAGCCCGAAGTTGAGGGACGTCGATCGCGCCGGAGCGCAGCTGGGCGGCGAGCTGGCGCACTTTGGACTGGGGGACCCTCGGCTCGAGTTGCGCCCGCTCGGGGCGTTCGACGAGGGCGAGGATGAGCGAACGCACGTCCTTCGGGAGCAAGTTGTCGAGATATTCGAGTCCGGTGCCGCGCTCGACGGCATCGTCCGACGTCACCGCATCGAGGGCGAGCCTCAGGCGGGCCGGGTCCCCGTGAACGGCCAGCAACAGCAGCGCGAGTTCGAGACTGGGGCTGAGCTCCTGGCCGCTTCTTCCCGTACGAAACGGGGACGTCCGCTCGAATGCGGTCTCGGAGGCCTGCCGTTGCGAGGGCTGCCGCAGCTCAGCCGCCGCCCCGTCGGCCAAAGGCCCTCGCGGGGGGCGGAGCGAAGGTGCGTTTTGCGTGCACTGGACCAAGGCGAGCGCGGCCGCGCGCCGCACACGGAACTGGGGGGCGCGCAACGCTTGCGTCAGCGCCGCGATGGTCCGCGCCACGGGGACTTCAGCGAGAAGCTCGGCCGCGCGAATGCGAACGTTGACGGCTTCGCGACCCGAGACAAGGGTATCGGCCAATTGTCCGATGATGCCGGGGGCGCTTCGCTGTAACTCACGCCAGCGCGCCTCGCCGTGGGGCTGGTCGCGGTCGTGTTCCAGCTCACGGAGGGTGTTCCGAAGCGGCGTCGACAAGAGCCGCTCCGAGACCGTGGCGACCCGCGGCGGCGTCTGGAGAGGCGCCACCGCGACCGCGCGCGCCCGGCCCTTCGCCTTGATGGCGGCGCGTTGGCGCACGTCCGACCGGAGAGCTTCGGAGTCGAGTTTCGCCCCCGATGCGGCCCCTGAGACACGTGCCGGCCCGCCGCGGAGCCACGCCTCGCCATAGATGTCGAGAAATCCGCGGTCGACATCGACCGCGGCCTCCCGATGCTCGGGCGAGGCCGGCTCGAGCTGAGACCGGATCCTCGCTTCGAGGGAGGCGACGTACTGCCGGCGCACCATGACGAGCGTGAGCAGTGTCAGCCCCGCAAAGCCCAGCGCCATGGCCAGCAGCACGACGTCGGCCAGCGATGCGAAGATGGCGACCGCGAGGATGGCCACCCCGCTCGCGATGGCGGTGCCGAGTCGATCGAATCCCAGATCGATGAGGATCTTGGCGGATCGCTTCTGCTCGTTGGGCACCGGCGTGTACAGCAACTCGTATCCGGAACGGTAGAGAGAGTTCTCGAAGACTTGCGCCGTCCCCTGGAGAACGACGAGCATGGCGACGGTTGGCGTCGCCAAGGTCACTCCCGTGAGCACCATCGTGACGAAGGGGAGCGCCGCGACCGTGGTGACGACGCCCAGGCGCTCGAGCGCCCGCTTCGACAGGGCGGCCTGGACGACGAAGGTGGCGATCCCCGTCCCCGTGTAGAACACCGCAAAGAAGCCCACGAGGGCGCCAGAATCTTTGGCCTCCGCGACCCCGGCCTTGAACACGTAGTCGACCGTGGAAACCATGAGCGATACGACGAGCACCAAAATCGCAAGGGCACGGGGATAACGCGCGAAGGCGATGACTTTGAATCCGTCGAGCAGACTCGCGGCGGATGTGGGCTTCGGTTCGGGCGTGGACGCCGGTCGCGATTCACTCTTGGCCGCCGATCGCGTGAAGCGGAGCATCGCCACCCCCGCCACCGTGTTTCCCCCCGCGAGCGCGAACAGGAACAGATGGGTGGGCAGGTCCGAAAACGCCCACGTCACGACGCCCCCGATGACACCTCCGACGGTGGCGCCGCTGGCGACCCGGCCGAGTCTGCGGCGCGCGGTGTAGGGGTCGAAGCGCTCGTTCAACACCGACCAAAATCCCGAGACCACCGCGGCGCCGAGCGCGGCGGTGTGAAGGTAGAGCACCGCCGCCACAAGCTTGGGTGCCGTGTGCACGGCGCTCGCCTCCGACACGTACAAGAGCGCGTGCAGCCCAAAGAGAAACGGCACCGTCACCGCGGGGGTGAACACCGTCATCATGCGGCTGATCACCAATGCGGCGAGCACCGATACGACCGCGCCTCCGACCATGGCGTAAGGAAGGGCGGCGGCCTCGTACGTGCTGAGGAAAAGACCGTCGCGCAGGGCCTTGGCGGCGATCTGCTGCGCGATGATGAGGACCGCGACGCCGGTCGCGAGCGCGACCTCGACGACGACGCGGCGGTCGTCTTCGTCCGCACTCAAGGGGCGGACCGCACCGTGGAGGATGGGCGTCGCGAGACCATGCTGCGCGCGTTCTAGACGGTCACAGACCGGGCGTCCCTTGCGTTACGCCGTTTCCGCCTGTTCATATTTGAGCCTCACCTGACCAGATCCGCCCATCCTCAGGGGCCAGTCACATGCCAGGTACCGGTCCGGCCCGTCGACCGATGCGGACGAAGGTCTGAACCGACCGAGGCGCCCCCCACAGCTCGAGGAGCCCGACGATGCAATTCTTCAGAACGACCATGGTGGCCTTCGCGGCCGTTACGCTGGCGACGACGGCAGCCTGCTCCGACGACGAGACGGAAAGCACGGCGAGCGGCGCCCAAGGTGGCATGAGCGGCAGTACGGGGGCCATGGGACCCACGTCCGGCGGAGGAGATGGCGGGCGCAGCGACGTCGGGGGCAGCGACGTCGGGGGCAGGGACATCGGTGGCGCGGGCGGCGGTACCACCACCGGGTCCCCCCCCACCGGTCTCGGCCTGAGCGGCAGCCTGACCGTATCGGAGCGACTGCCCGTGGGGGAGGTCCTCGGCGCGATTGCGGTCGAGGACCCCGACGTCGGCGACACCCATACCGTGGAGATCGTCGGTCAAAACCCACTGTTTGCCGTCGCGAACGACGCCCTCGTGCTCGCCGGCGCCCTCGACTTCGAGACCACGTCGAGCCACGTGGTGACGCTGCGCGCGACAGACCAGGACGGCCTCACTTTCGAGCAGACGGTGACGGTGAACGTCACCGACGAAATCGAGGTCACGTCCCTGACCGACGATGGGCCGGGAAGCCTCCGCGAAGTGATGGCCAATGCGGCGGCGAGCGCGACGATCTTTTTTGACGTGAGCGGTACGATCACCTTGAGCAGCGGTCTCATCAACGTCGCCCAGGACGTCACGCTGCGTGGCCCCGGCGCGGGTGGCGTGGCCATTTCCGGCGGCGATAGCCAAGGGCTCTTCCTCGTGGCCGACAACGTACGCCTCGAGGTCAGCGACCTCACGTTCGCGAACGGCAGCGGTTCGCTGATCATCGCCGGTCTCGGCACCGACCTCGTCGTGGCCGATGCCGTATTTCAGGACAGTGTCTCCGGTTCGTTCGGCCGGGGGGCGTGCATCTTGAGCGCCGGGGCGCTCACCGTCGCGCGCAGCACCTTTCAACGGTGCGTCGCGTTCAACGCCGGGGCCATCGATCTCAACGCAGGCCCGGTGGTCATCCGCGACTCCCTCTTCGCCGACAACGCGACGAACGGCAACAGCGGGGGCGCCATGCTCATCGGCAACTACGCCGGCACGACCCTCATCGAAAACTGCACGTTCTTCGACAATCGAGCGGTCGGCACCAACCGAACGGCGGGCGCCATCGGTATGTTTTCACCCGACACGCCGACGCCGACCGGCACCATCACGCTACGGCACAACTCTTTCGTGGGTAACGATGGCGAGGGCGGCGGGGGCGCCCTCGACCTCGGCACGGGTCGTTCGGCCGTCCTCGAGGGCAACCTCTTCGTCGGGAACACCGCGGGCGGCACCACCCCCGAGGATGTTCGGTTGACCGGCGGAACCGTCATCTCCGGCGGCTACAACTTTCTGGAGGACGGCTCCCAGACCGGCTTCGTGTCGGGCATCAATGGAGATTCGGTAGGCGTCACGATTGCTGGCGTCGCGGCCAGCCCCGCCGACAACGGCGGCCCCACGTCGACCATCGCCCTGCAGTCGAGCAGCCCCGCCATCGACGCCATCCCCGCGAGCGCGTGCTTCAACACGACAGACCAACGCGGCGTGGCCCGCCCCGCGGGCAATGGTTGCGACGTAGGCGCCTTCGAGGCCCCCTGAATCCCATGATCGACCCGCAATGGCGAGGGCGTGGCCACACCGCCGTCGTCGTCGTCGTGGTGCGCCGCGCAGACGAACCCTTCGCGTCTCGCCACGTGGGGACGTGAAGCGCGGGGAGCATGAAGCTCGGACCGAAGCGGGCGAATCCCCCCGAACGCGTCAGGGCTCAGCCACGATCAGGATGCGAAAAGTACTCTCGCAGTTGATACAGCTGAACCCTTCCGCGCGTGCGACCACGAACCGATGGTCGGCCAGCGTGCCCATGTTGCCGTCCAGCACGTACCGTCCGTCTGCCTCTGGCGCGTCGGCGAGCGCTACCGCCAGCCGATGCCCGTCGGAGCATATTGAATCTCCCCCATCGCACGGCGACGCGCAGATCGAATCGTCGACGGCGAGGCCGAAGGGAACGATCTCATCGCCCATTCCCCCCACGCCATTGCCGTCCAGCACCCCGAGGAGGACGCGGTCGTCAGCCTGGATCAGCAGCCATTCGGCCTCACTCAGATGGTGGGCGTCGCTGTTCCAGCGGTAGTCGACGCGGACCTGCTGCGCGGCTTCGAGGTCGACGACGAGGCCTTGGGGCAACCCCCGGAGTCGCACCGAAAGAGGCTGGTCGTTCTCGCAATCGAGGGCGAGGTCGAAGTCGCGGCCCTGGTTGGACGACCCGACGGCGCTGACGGTGCAGGTGCTCTCGATGGTTAGGGTCGACGGGTCAAACTCCGGATCATCGGGCGCTTCGGCGGTCCAGGCACTCGTGTCGATGGTGGCCTCGAAGGCGGCCTCTGGCACCGGCGCCTCGCACGCGAACTGCGTCGGATCGTCGTTGGGGGTGGGCTCCGGCGTCCCGTCCGCGGCGGCGTCATCCTCGTCGGACGACACCACGACCTCGGTCGAGCAACCGGTGAGAGAAACGAGGATGAGGGAGATGAGGGCGGTCAAGCGGGTCATTGAAAAAGCTCCGGCAGTGTGTACGATCGTGTAATTCACCAACCGTGCCAACCTTCAACCTGCTGAATTCATGTGCCGTACGAACCTCACTGAGCCAAGCACACGACGTTCGTGCCCACACTGTGCCACCTTGGGCCGACCCGGGTGGTTTGTTCTCTGGTCCATGCTGGCGGCGATCGTCGCTTGCTCGGATGCTGAACCCGAGTCGCCCGACGACGACGCCGACGGTGCCGGAGGCATGGGGGCAACCTCCCCCGGGGGAGGGGCCTCGGGGGTTGGCGGCGGGGGCGGCGGCGGCGGCGTGCCCGCGCAGGTGGCGGCGACCCTCCGCATCATCGATCCGAGTTCGGGCGAAGGCTTCGCCGGCGTCTCGGTGCAGAGCCGGGTCGACCCGGCGGTCGAAGTCACCGACGACGCGGGGCGGGCGACGGTCTCCGTGAATGTTGGCCGTGGCTACCGCGTGCAGCTCGATGCGAATGATGCTCGGCGCCACAACGTCTTCGGCGTCGCGACCGCCGACCCGTTCGAGCAGATCACCTTCATGAGCCCCGACGCGGTCACGACGGCCGTGTTCGGCGCGCTCGGTCTGACCGACGACGGTGGGCGCGGCATTCTCGTGGTCGGTTTGGACCTCCCCTCGCTGGCGCCCGCCCTCGGCGCCACGGCATCGATCGACGCCGCCGCCGACGCCCCCTTCATCTTCGTCAACGGCATGCCGGCGGCCGGCTCCGAACTCGTCCCGGGCGCCCAGGGCTTCGTGACCTTTCCCAACGTCGCCCCGGGCATGGTCACCATCACCACCACCTTTCCCGACGGTGCCTGTCGCGTGTTCCCCGCGGAGACGCAGGCGAATCAGGTCGAGGTCATCGCGGGGGAAGTCTCCGTGATGGCCTTCACGTGCCGATGACGCATGCTCGACCGATGATGCGCTCGGCGACCGGGAGCCGGGGCATCAATCGCGGCGACCGAACACGAAGGCGTCATCCACGAAATCGACCGCCATCTTGGTGCCGGCGGGCATGTCGCCCTCGGCGAGGAGCGCCTCGGCCAAGGGATTTTGGACCTCGCGGAGAATGGCGCGCTTGAGGGGCCGCGCCCCGAGGGCCGGCTCGTAGCCGAGCGACACGAGCTCTTCTTTGGCCGCTCGCGTAACCTCGAGCAGGAGCTCGCGCGTCGAGAGCATCTTCTGCACTTTGCCGAGCTCCAGGTCGCTGATGCCGAGGAGGTCTTCCTTGCTGAGCCCCTTGAAGATGACGATGTCGTCGATCCGGTTGAGAAACTCGGGGCGGAAAAAGTCGTTGAGCTCCTCGGTGACGACGTCGCGAAGCGCCTCGCGGCCCTCTTCGGTTTCGAAGACCTTCACGTCGGTGTCGAGAATGCGCTTGCTCCCGATGTTGGAGGTCATGATGACGACGGTGTTCGAGAAATCGGCGAGCCGCCCTCGGCCGTCGGTCAGGCGCCCGTCGTCGAGAACCTGAAGCATCAAGTTGAAGACGTCGGCGTGCGCTTTCTCGACCTCGTCGAAGAGCAGCACGCTGTACGGGCGCCGGCGCACCGCCTCGGTGAGGTGACCGCCCGCCTCGCTGTCGGCGTAGCCGGGCGGCGAGCCGATGAGCCGCTGGGCCATGTGCTTTTCCATGAACTCCGACATGTCGAGGCGCGTCATCGCCTGCTCGTCGTCGAACAAAAATTCCGCCAGCGCCTTCGCGAGGTGCGTCTTGCCCACCCCGGACGGTCCGAGAAATAGAAACGAGCCGATGGGTTTGCCCGGGTCACGGAGCCCGACCCGGCCCCGCCGCACCGCCTTGGCGATCGCAGCCACCGCCTCGTCCTGCCCGATGACCCGCTTGCCGAGCCGCTCCTCCATCTTGAGGAGCTTCTCCGCTTCTCCCTCCAGCATCTTGGCCACGGGGATCCCCGTCCAATCGTTGACGGTGGCGGCCACGTCGCTCTCGTCGACCACGGCGTCGGCCGAGACGATCCCCGCCCGCTGCGCGGCCTGCTCCGCCGCTTCAAGTCGCTCTTGGATCTCCGGCATCGTCACGTGCTCGAGTTCCCCGAGCCGGGCGAAGTTCTTCTCTTCGCGCGCCGCTTTCTGCTGGGCCTGCGCCTCGGCGAGCTCCCGCCGGAGCGAGGTGACCGCCGCCACCACCCCGCGGCGCGAGTCGAGCTTGTCGCGCATCTCGCTGACCCGCGGACGAAGCTCGGTCGCCTCCTTCTGGAGCGCCTCGAGCATGCGCACCCCCTCGCGGTCGGTTTCGCCCTGAATGCCGGCGATCTGCGCCTCCAGCGACTCGAGTCGCCGCAGCGCGGTGTCGACCTCGGCCGGGACTCCGTCGACCTCGACCCGCTTCCGGGCGGCCGTGCTGTCGACGAGATCGACCGCAGAATCGGGCAGGGCGCGATCGGGAACGTAGCGCTTGGCGAGCACGACCGCGGTGCGGATGCCGCTCTCGGCGATCCGCACCTTGTGGTGTCGCTCGTAGCGCGCCGCGATCCCGCGGATCATCTCCTGAGCCTGCTCGACCGACGGTGCCTCGATGGTGAACGAAGAGAACCGCCGCATGATCGACCCGTCGCGCTCCTGGATCTTCTGCACCCCGTCCACGGTCGTGGTCGCGAGGATTCGAATGTCGCTGCGACTCAAGAGCGGCTTCAGGAGCTCGCCGACGCCCGATCCGGTCACCCCCCGTCCGAACAGCGCGTCGAGCTCTTCGACGACGAGGATGTTCTCCGCGTCCTCCACGCTCCGCAGCCGGTCGACCACCGTCTTCAGGCGCAGTTCGATTTCTCCGCGGAGCTTCGCCCCCGCCACCAGCGCCCCCGTGTCGAGCTCGAGCAGACGCGCCCCGGCGAGGTTGGTGGGCACGTCCCCCGCCGCGATCCGGCGGGCGAGGGCGCGGATGATCGTCGTCTTGCCCACCCCCGCCTCGCCGATGATGAGCGGATGGTTCTTGAAGCGGCGCTCCAGGATCTGCATCAGACGCCGCACCTCGGCGTCGCGGCCCACCACCGGATCGAATTTGTCGGCCCGCGCCTCGGCCACGAGGTCCTGCACGTAGTCCTCGCTCGGGCCGCCGGCGCCCTCGCTTCGACTCCGCGCGCCCCGGGTCAGCGCCGGGGCCTTGTCGAGCTCGCCCACGTGGTCGCGGAACCCCCCCGGACCGACCCCGAATTCGGTGAAAATATCGCCCACCGGGCCCCGGATCTCCTGGGCCAGGGCGTGGAGGAGCTGGGCGATGCCGACGTGCTCGACGCGGTCGCGTTTCGCTTCCCGCTCGGCTCGGTCGAGCAGATCCATCAATCGCGGGCTCACGTAGGCGACGCCGCTCGACTTGGGGAGGCGGCGGAAGGCCTTTTCACTGAGCTCGACGACATCGCTCGGCGGCATCCCCGCGCTCTTGAACACGGCTTGCACGCCCGGGCTGCGATCGAGGGCGCGGGCCATCAGGTGTAGGGGGACGACCTCGGAATGTTGATGCTCGTCGGCGAGCTGCTGGGCGCCCGCCACGAGTTGCTTGGCCTCCGAGCTGAATTTCTCGAGTCGGATCACTCCGTCGCGGTCGCTCGCCATGTCGCCGAGTCTAGTACCGATGGAGGGCCCCGGGGCGAGCGCGCGATTTTTCCGGGGGCCTACGCTTGAAGGCGCCAGGGACCGGGCCCAAGCTCGGGACATGACCGGGGCCGACGTCGTCATCTACACCAGCCGCACCTGCGGCTACTGCCACGCGGCCAAACGGCTGCTCGAGCGAAAGGGCGTCGCCTTCCGTGAGGTCGCCACGGAAGGCCGCGCCGACCTACGCCGTTGGCTCGTCGAGGCGAGCGGGCAGACGACGGTGCCCCAGGTGTTCATCAACGGGGCATCGATCGGCGGCTACAGCGAATTGGCCGACATGGACGACGAGGGACAGCTCGAGGACAGGCTTTCGACGGGACCAGCGGTCGACACTCCCTCCCTTCCCACCTAAGCTTTGAGCGGCAAAGGAGGGTCGCGTCCCTTGTCGCGGGGGCTACACGCCCTTCGCGGACCGGCGCGGCCGACGTGACGTGGCCGGGCCGACTCCCCTTCAATTGATCGACGACGACGAAGCGCGTCGCGCCGTCGTCGACGCGGCAGTCGACGGGGACGTGGCCGCTCGCGAGGGCCTCGTCTCGGGCACCGGTCCGTCGAGCGCCGAAGCTGGACCAGGCGACGTCGATGCCCCCGCCGCCGATCTCGTCGGTACCACCATCGGCAAGTACGACCTCGTGCGCGTGGTGGGCCGCGGCGGCATGGGCTGCGTCTACGAAGCCATCAACACGACGATTCAAAAGCGCGTGGCGATGAAGGTCATCGACCCGAAGCTCGCGCAGAGCGAGGAGGCGACGGCGCGATTCCACCGAGAGGCCCTCGCCGCGAGCGCCATCGAAAGCCCCCACATCGTTCAGATCTTCGATGCGGGCTTCACCGACAGCGGGACCCCGTACATCGTCATGCAGCTCCTGCGGGGATGTGACCTCGGACAGTGGATCAAGCGGCACGGCGTGCTCGACCCCACGGAGGCGCTGGCGCTGGTGGGGCAGATCCTCAAGGGTCTGCGCCACGCCCACCGCGCGGGGATCGTTCACCGAGACCTGAAACCGGACAACGTCTTTCTCTGCGCGCGCGAAGACGAGCCGGTCCGCGTGAAGTTGCTCGACTTCGGCGTCTCGAAAATCGCGCGCTCCGCCGACGAGGCGCCGCTGCAGACGATCACCCGCCAGGGCGCTGTCGTGGGCACGCCGTACTACATGTCGCCCGAGCAGGCCCAGGCCTTCCCCGACGTCGACGGCCGCACCGACATCTACTCCGTAGGGGCCATCCTCTACGAATGCCTCACCGGTCGCACCCCGCATCGAGGCAAATCCTACGAGCAGGTGATCGTGAACATCTGCATGGCCGAAGTCGCGCCCGTCACCGAATTCAATCCCACGGTGCCCCCCGCGCTCGCCGAAGTCGTCCACCGCGCGCTGAGCAAAGAACGGGACGCCAGGTTCGCCAGCGCGCAGGACTTTCTCCGGGCCCTCGCCGACGCGGCCCCCGAAGCGATCGACATCGCGAACTCTTCCGGTTCGAGAGAGCGGCTCGACTCGCTCGTCGAGAGCGACGCTTCGGCGGGCGCGCGCCGACCCGTGAGCACCCCCGTGGTCGCCACCCCGCCGGGCCAGCCACGCGGCGGCGGCGGCGACGCGCTGGCCGAGACGGTGCACGCCGCGGCCTTCTCGAGCGAGTTCGTCGAAGACGCAGGAGATGGCCCGGCGCCGGCGGATGGCACAGCGCCGGCGGATGGCACCCCGCGGGCGTCGCGGGGCGTGGTTGAAGGCACCCCCGGCGCGAATACCGCCACGCCGGTCGACGAAGCCCCGCGGCGGCGACCGATGGTGGCGTTCATGGCGGCCGCCGCGCTCCTTCTCGTCGTGTTCCTCGTCGTCCGCCTCGTCGACCCAAACCCCGACGGCCCGCCGCCGCCGGCGGTGGAACCGACCCGGATCGCGGCGGAGGATGTGGTCGCCGACGACGCGACCCTCGGGTTCACCGAAAAGGCGAACCCCGACGGAGCGTCGACGCCGACAATCGCCGAGGCGCCGGCTCATGATGACGCAGCCACGGAACGGCCGACGCCACACGCAGACGCGTCGACGACGGAGGGAGCAGCGTCGACCGAGGCTTCCCCGCCCCGCCCTGCTTCCGGGCCGCCCGACGAAGATGGTGACGCCCCCTCCCGCGAAGGGAGCGACGGGAACCGGGCCCGTCCCGCCCCGCGGGCCATCACGGTAAAGGTTCGCCCCCCCCACCGTACTTCTCCGCCGGTGGCGCCCCCGAGCGCGAGCGCTCCGCCCCGGCTCGAGCTCCAGCACGACTGAGTCGGCGGGGGGCCCGAGGCGCGAATGGGCTCGGGGCGGGGCCCCCTCTTCCGAAAACGAGCCGAGGTATCGAATCCGCGCGTGCCCGTTCAGAGCACGCCACGTTCGGTCAGCACGCGGGTGATGCCCTCGAGCCCGGCGCGGGACCGCGGACAATGCTCCAAGAGCCCTCGCGTGGCGAGAAAAGCAAGCTGCCAGTGGAGCAACACATCGAGGGCCGTGAGTCGGCCCCCGACCGCAAATGGCGTTCCGGCCCGCTCCTCCATGGCCCTCAGGGCACGGTCCCGACGAGCCTCGCGTTCGGCGTCCTTGGGCCGCTCCATCCACGCCACGAAAGCAGGCTCGAGCGTGGCCACGGCGAATACGAACCCGTCGTAGTACAACGCGCGCTCCATCGTCCCGGGCTTCGGGGCGAGCCCTGCTTCCGGCCGGAGGTCGGCGAGCGCCATGAGTTGGCCCGCCGACTCCACGAGGATCCGCCCGTCGAGATCGAGCGTGGGCACGGTCCCAAAGGGGTTGAGGGCGCGGTAGGCGGGGGTCTCAGCGTCGGAGGCGCCGACCTCCCGCAATTCGAAGGGGAGGGCCATGAGCTCGAGCAGTCGTTTCGTCCGCTCCGAGCGGGTTCCCGGGCGGTGGTACAGCGTGATGTTCATCATCTCGACCGTAGCGCGCGCAGGTGCACACGAATTCGCACTACTGCCGACGGTCGTGCAACGATGCACACCCCATGCAGTGGGACGATCTGCGCTTCGTCTTGGCGCTCGCGCGGCATCGGACCTTGGTCGCGGCGGGCCGATCCCTCCAGACAAGCCACACGACCGTGCTGCGGCGCATTCGTGGGCTCGAAGCAACGCTCGACGTCACGCTCTTCGACCGCACCACGGCGGGCTGGGCGCCCACCGAGGCCGGGGCCCGACTACGCGACGAGGCGGAACTGCTCGAGGCGGGCATCACCGCGGCCGTTCGCCACGTTCGAGGTCGAGACCATGCCGTGTTCGGGCCCGTATCGGTGACGGCGCCCGAGTTGGTGGCCCGCGAACTTCTCCCGTCGGTACTGGGGCCGCTTCTAAAGCGTCACCCCGGTCTTCAGCTCGACCTCCGCATCGGCCTGGAGGTCGTGGACCTCGGGCGACGAGACGCCGACCTCGCGGTGCGCTTCACCGACCGACCTCCCGAGACGCTGCTCGGCCGCCGTCTCGGGCAGAGCCAGCTCGTACCTTGCGCCTCCCGAGCCTACGTCGCCGAGCACGGGTCCCAGTTTCCGACGTACCCGGACGGCCACCGGTTTCTCATCGTGCCGTCATCTCCCGGGCCGGTTGTCGACGGGCTGAACCTCGCGGACGAACCGGCCTGCGTCATCGGCGTCGATTGCTTCTTCACCGCAGGGACGCTGTGTCGGGCGGGACTCGGTATCGCCGAGGTCCCAGACTTTCTCGCGCGTCGCGACGAGGAGCTGGTGATCCTCAGCGGCGGACCTCGCCGGCCGTCCGTCACGGCCTGGCTCTTGATGCGCCCTGACCTCCGCACCCGCGCGCGCATCCGGGTCGTCGCCGATGCGCTGTACGAGGGTCTGAGGGGCGCCTTTCGGCCCCGAGATGGGGGCGACTGAGGGGTTGACGCTGGCCACGGCGAGGGCGGTCGCAAACGGGCCGTGGTTCCCGGTCCTGCCGCCACGAGGTCATTCGTCCCGGCCAGGCCGAGATGGGTCACGCTGCGCGTAGCTCGGTAGCGGCGACATGACCGGTCCGACGGACCGAAACCCGGCCATCAGAGCACGCACCGACGCCTCGAGACCGGCCTCGAGCGGGGCCCCCGCGGCGGGTCCGAAATAGAGCTCGATCCGGCCGACGAGCAGGGCCCAAAGCGCGAAGGCGGCGGCATCACCGGAGGCAGGGACAGCCACCCGGACGGTCGCATTGACGAGATCCCACAACTGCAGCCACGCAAGCGCCGCCGCGTCGTCGGGTGCCGGTTTCGCCCGCATGAAGGCGGCGTAGGCGTGCGGCCGCCGCTTCGCAAAGTCGGCCATCCGCAACGTCATTCGAATCACCATGTCCTCATCGCTTTCGAGAGGAGGACCCGCCGCCAAGGCGGCGTGAAGCGCACGGGTTGCCGCCTCCCCCATCGCCACCACCAAGCCCGCCCGGTCGCCAACGTGTCGGTACAGGGCGTTGGGCGTAACCCCGAGGGCCTGCGCGACATCGCGTAGGGTCCAGTGGTCCCAACCTCGTGCCTCGGCGACCGCGAGCGCCTGCTCGCCGAGCGCGGACGCATCGATGCGCGCGGGAAACGGCACCGCCTCAGTCTACCGCGACCAGCCAAAGGTTGACGCCGTATACCTTGCGAAGGTAAACAAGCCTAACCTTCGATGAAAACCACGACTCACGCCCCCGTTCTCATCACTGGCGCCACCAGTGGCCTCGGCCGACGATGCGCCTTCGAGCTGGCCCGTCGAGGCCGCCCCGTCCTCGTCGGAGGCCGACGCGCCGACGCGGTCGACGCGACGTGCGCGGCCATCGTCGCAGACGGCGGTGCCGCCGCGCCATTCGTGGCCGACCTGTCGCGGCTGGAATCCGTACGCGCCGCCATGCGAACGTTGGGCGAGGCTCCTCTCCACGGGATCGTGGCGAATGCGGGCGTCTCCACGCTACGGGACCAGCGGAGCGGCGACGGATTCGAGCTCACCTTCGCGGTGAATGTCCTGGCCCACCAGCTCCTCCTCGTCGGGCTTGCGGACCAACTGGAGACCGGAGGACGGGTCGTGGTCGTGAGCAGCGGCGTTCACGACCCCAACAACCGACTCGCCCGTCGGGCGGGAATTCCGACCCCGAACTGGGTAGGCACCCGCTACTTGGCCCGACCTGACGAGGCCCCAGCGTCGAAACGTATCGAAGATGGGAAAATGCGATACGCGACCTCTAAGCTCGGTAACGTTCTGCAGGCACGTGGGCTTTCCGCGCGCCTTCGGTCCGCCGGCCGATCGGTCGACGTATTCGCCGTCGACCCGGGCCTCATGGTCGACACCCGGCTCGCCCGCGAGCTTCCCCGCCTCGCCGTCGCGGTGTTCCGCCTCGTCGGAAGAATGGCGACGCCCTTTGTCGACAACATGAGGCTCTCGCCCGTATCGGCGCGACACATCGCATCCCTGATCGAAGACGGAGCGTGGCGGGGTCGTGGCTTCGCCTACCTCGATGGTGACCGCGTCCAGCCTCCGTCGCCCGATGCGCTTCGCGATGACCTCGTCGACGCGTTGTGGACCGAGGCGAACCGGCTGGTGGGCTTGCGCCCCGCCGACACTTCTCTCCCTATCGTCTGAGCCGCAGCTCGTCGTCGCCGAGATACTCTGGCCGCACGGGAAAGATCGATTGAGGCTGCACCGCACGTCATCCTTGGCGGCGCTGAGGTCTGGCTTCGTTGGATGTCCATCGGTACCTTTTTGGGATGCGCGGCACTTGGATGTTGATGGGCGTGGTCTCGGCCGCTCTCGTGGGATGCGTCGGGGACCTCGGAAGCGACGACGGCGTCGATGACACGGACGACCCGATGAGCTCGGGGGCGTCAGGGGGAAACGACGGCGGCACGACCAACGGCGTCGGGGGAGACGACACGACGACCACCGGGGCCAACCCCACCGGCGGCCAGCGTGGGGGCGGAAACCAAGACCCCGTCGCCGAGGTGTGCGACCGCTGGAACGCCGACCGAGCGTTCACGGGAGAGGGCGCCTGGAGCGGAAACGTGAATTCTTGCAGCGCGGGGGACGTATCCGCCGACGGTCGCGCCAACGCCCTCCGCCAGCTCAACCTCTACCGCTGGCTCGCCGGCCTCCCCGAGGTCACCACGGATCCGCAGCGCGACGCGCGCGCCCAGGACTGCGCGTTGATGATGCACGCCAACGGGGCGCTAAGTCACAACCCTCCTTCGAGTTGGGATTGCTACACGAGCGACGGCGACCAGTCGGCCGGCACGAGCAACATCGCGTCGGGACCCGGCGTGATGGCAGTCGACATGTACATGTCTGACTTTGGGGCGGGAAATGCTCCGAGTATGGGGCACCGACGTTGGATCCTATCGAATTCGCTGGGGCCGGTCGGCCTCGGCAGCACCAGCAGCGCCTCGTGCATGACGGTCATTGGCGGCAACGGGAACGCCAATGCCACGTGGACCGCCTTCCCGTCGCCGGGGGTTTTCCCCATCGAAGCCCTCACGGCGTCGTTCGAGTCCGTCGATGCCACCGGATGGACGATTCAGAGCGACGACATCGACCTCGACGATGCGGACGTCGTCGTCACAGACGACGGCACCCCCGTTCCGGTCACCGTCGCGTCGTTGCTCGGCGGCTTCGGGTCGTCGTCCGCGATCAAGCTCACCCCGGATGGGTGGCAGAGCCAGCCGGAGCACACCTACCGGGTGTCGGTCACGGGCGTCTCCCAACCCTTCGACTACGAAGTGACCATGGTTGCCTGTGAATAGTCCCCGATTGCGAACCATTCCCCCCTTACGTTGGCTCCTCATCGTCGGATTTGGCATCGCGGGTTGCCAGAGCACACCGCCGGCCGCGCCCCCCGCGGCGCCTTCCCCGGTCGCAGTGGTGCCGGTCGTGGCGGCACCGGTCGCGCCGACGGTTCCGGCTTCGGCCGGCACGCCGGCGACCGCAGCGACCCCAGACGCGGCCCGGGTGCCGGAAGTGCCCCCCGCCGCCGAACCGACCGAGGAAGCCTGCGCGGGCGACCGTGTGGATCTACGTCGGATCCAGGAAAGCGGTCGCTGCCGCACACCCCGAGGCGCCCGAAAACAGCCGGCCCCTGAAGGCGCATTGGTGAGCCGTATTGCGCCCGAGCCCCTCGACGTGGCCTCCGGCGCGCAGCGGGAGGCGACGCTGGCGATTCGGAACGTCACCTCAGAGCCGCTGACCTTCGACCTCAACGTGGGATGTGCCCTAGGAAAGATGAAGGTGGCCATCCACGACGCCGCCGGGGAACGCGTGGACCTCGTCACCAAGTGTGGTCGTGGCTCCGGCTGCGGAGGACCCACAGAGCGCTTGACGCTCGAGCCGCAGGGAGAAGCGGTGTGGGCCTTCACCGTGAAGGCCACCACCGTCGTCGAAGACGACGCGTGCCAACCCGGTCCCGAGCGGCCGATGACGCCAGGCCGGTACCGCGTCGAGGTCCGCATGCCCTTCGGCCCGCCTCCGGCCGAGGCAGCGCTGTTGGTCCGTTGAGCTCTCATCTTGCAGGGAGCCTCCCTGCGAGCTTCGGGGCGAAGGCAGACGCTTAAACTTTGGGAGCGAGCGCGAACCAGATACCGCCGAAGACGAGGATGAGGGTCCCCCACGCCAATACGACCGCGACGGCGGTCCAAAGATCCCCCCGACCCTTAGGCCCCACGATGGGCGTCGACTTTGCCGCGTCGGCATCTTTCGATGGACGTAACCATTGACGAATCGACCGTCGCTCGGGCTCGGTAAAGCCAACTCGGGGAAGAAAGAGCCATCCCGACTGATGTTCGAGGGCAAGGCCCCCATGCGTCTCGAAGAGGCCACGGATCGAGCCCTTCGGGATCTCGAAGGGTTCACTGTCGGCATTTGTTTGCACGCTCACGCGTTGGGGACCGAAGCGCCACTCCGAATCGCCCCTGGGCGCGCGCAGCATCGTGTCGAGCGATCGCCTTCTCTTGAGAACCGGCAGTAGGCTCAGCCCGTAGAAACCGACCAACCCAAAGACCCGCCACGGTTGGTACACCTCCAAGAGCCCCAGCCCGAACAGCAGCCCCCCGACCCCGACGGCGTACCGGGCCGCCCAGGCGCCGAGGAGTCGGCGCTTCAGCTCCGACACCGCCTCCTCGAGCAAAGACGCGTGAATCTCCACCCTCAGTCGGAGCCACGTACGGTCGGCATCCCCATGCATCGCTGCCACAGAGGTAGCACTGTTTGCGGTGGAGACGGAATCCGCTCCCGCCGTGCCCATCGAAACCCGAAGCTATCCGCGACCCCGTCGTCCGCCCCGCGGGAGCCTCGCCCAACGCTCGTCGAGGGTGTAAGCGCTCATTTGAAAGCGTCGACGACCACGCTGGTCACGTGGAGACGATGACCCGGCCGCACCGACATCATTCGGAGGCCAGCGCCCAGGCCCTCGTTGGCCAAGAGCGCCACATCGTCGCCGAGGCCCCGAAGCTTGGCCCGCAGGCCGCGTCGTCGGGACCTAGGGTCGTGGTCGGGGGTGCGCTTGACCAGGCCCAACGATGGGTCGAAGGCTCGGTGGACGAACCGTTCGCCCTCCCAGTACTGATAGAATCGCGCCTCACGAAACGCGGAGGCATCGAGGAGCCGTTTCATGAGACCGTACGTCGTCATCGTCACGTGGCGCGGATCGCGGGGGTCGCGACCCAGCTCGATGCAGAAGCGGTCTTTAGGGTTGTTGTAGTCGGGCACACCGATCCGCATGCGGCCCCCGGGCACGAGCACCCGATGCGCCTCGGCGAGGATCGCAACGATCTGAGGCTCGGTCACGTGCTCCAGAAAGTCCTCGGTATGGATCCGCGCCACCGATTCATCGCGAAGGGGCAAAGGGGTCGTGAGGTCGTGTGCCACGCCCCACATGCCACGTGGCTCGAGATCGACGGAAACGTAGTGCCGATAGTCGACCTTCGGATGGCAGTTGGGGCCACCGCCCAAGTTGAGCCAGATCGGTTCGAGGGCCCCGACTTCTTCCCAAGTGAGCACCCTCTGTCACTAGCCGGCATGGTGGACCGACTCCAGCGACGCGCGAACCAGCGGTAGGGGTCCGGAAGGAGGGGCTGACCTGTGGGTGTGTGCGTAGGCCTCTGGGGGCTCCTGTCGCTGTCCCAACGCCGCGGACGGTTAGGACCCAGTGGCGTCGAGGCTGTCGCCCCGAGTGAGGCCTTTTTCCTCCAGGTCGACGCGTCAGCTACGGTGTCCCCAGGGGCATGTTTCACCGCTTGACCGCTCACGCCGGGGCCCTCGTTGGGCTCGCCGCGATGCTGTTGACCGCTTCGGTCGCAGTCGCTCGAGGAGGGGAAGAGTCGGCGGCCCCGGCGGAAGCGCCGGCCGAAGCCTCCGCGTCGTCGTCGACGCCGGCGCCCACATCGCCACCGCCGGCTCCCGTGGACGACGAATACGAGCGCCACATGGCCAACGGGGTGAAGCTTTTTGGCGATGAGGACTACAACGGAGCCATCGTCGAATTCCAGGCCGCCTACGACGCCCAGCCGCGGGCGAGCCCGCTCATCAACATCGCGCTCGCCTACAAGCGGCTCCGCGAGCCAGCCAAGGCCATCGCCGCGCTAGAGCGCGCCCTCGGTGGGCATCAAGACACGATGCCGCCCGACCAGAAGCTCGCCGCCGAGCTCGAGATCCGCGAACTGCGGGCGTTGGTCGCCTACGTCGCCATCGACGTATCGCCGCCGACGGCTCAGGTGTTTGTCGACGACCGTCCGGTGCCGCGCGACGACCTCGTCGACGGCATGTTGGAGCTCAGCCCCGGGGTACGGGTGGTCCGCGCGGCGGCCACCGGGTACGTCGGCGAGGAGCGGACCGTCACGATTCGCTCCGGCGCCGGCAACGCCAAGATCACCCTGAAGCTCCAGCCCACCCTCGGCACCCTCGTGGTGGTCGCGACGAATCCCGACAGCACGATCGAGATCGATGGGAAACCGCGTGGCCGGGGCCGATTCTCTGCGTCTCTGTCGCCCGGGCTGCACGTCGTGCGCATCATCGCGCGCGGAGGAGAGACCCGCCGCCTCGACGTGGTGGTGGCCGCGGGAGGCCGGGCCGAGGTGACCCAAGACCCTCGAAGCGGCGCCCTTGAGAGCCCCGCCGCGGCGCCGGCGCGTCGGCCGACCCTCCCGCGGCCCGAGCCCGACCCAAGGCCGGTCGACCCCGAACCTCGAGCCTTGCGAGGCCCCTACATCCAGGGCTCGGGATCCCTCATCACCGTCATTCCGTTGGAGGGTTCCGACCGCAACTTCGAGGCCGAGACCGGCCCCGGTCGCTTTGGCGGCTCTGGCGGCCTGAACCTGGGCTATCGGGTCACCGACTGGGCCGGCTTCGAGCTCTTCGGCCAGGTGAGCGACATCCGGATGCAGGGCAGCATCGCCGTCACCGACCCGCAGGTGTTGGCCGACCGCCGGGTGCAGCGGTTCGTGCCCCAAGTCCAGATGAAGCTCACCTCCGTTCGGTTCGGCGGGATGATGCGGGTGATGCTCCCCACCCGCGGGATCATTCGCTTCGTGGGAAACGTCGGCGCTGGCGCCGCGTACGACGAACTTCGCTTTCGCGAGGGACGCGATGCGGAGGGGTTTCCCCTCGAGCTCCCCCCGCCCTTCAACGCCGAGTTCACCCGGGGCTGGGAGTTCTTCGCGCAGGTCGACCTCGGGGTGGAGCTCGAGATCGAGAACATCATCGTCGACGTGGTCGCGATGAACGTCTTTCAATCGAGCAAACACCTCGACGCGGAGAACACGTTCAACGGCCAACGACGGGTGTTCAACGCATTCAACACCGCACCGTTCCTCATCACCGGCCCCGCCGTCCGCCTCGGCTACGGCTTCTGGTGACGACGGCGCCGCGCGGCGTTATGCCGCCGGCATGTCGGATGACCATCGAGAAATAAACCGGGTCGGCGTCGTCGGCGCTGGCCAAATGGGTCGTGGGATCGCGCAGGTCGCCGCGGCCACCGGCCTCGACGTCGCCCTTTCGGATGCGAGCCTTGCGCTCGCCGAGCAAGGGAAGGACAAGATCGCCAAGGCGCTCGTCCGCCAGGTCGACAAAGGAAAGATGTCCGGTGAAGACCGCGACGCCCTGCTCGCCCGCATCACCCCGGTCGCGGGCCCCGCCGGCTTCGACGCCGTCGAGCTCGCCATCGAAGCGGCCACCGAGACCTTCGACCTCAAGGTAGGCATCTTCAAGTCCCTCGATGAAGCCGTACCAAAGACCGCCCCCCTGGCCTCGAACACGTCGTCGATCAGCATTACCAAGCTCGCCGCCGCAACCCAGCGCCCCGAGTTGGTGATCGGCATGCACTTCATGAATCCGGTGCCCGTGATGTCGCTGTGCGAGGTCGTCCGCGGGGTGCAGACCTCGGAGGCGACCTACGCGACCACGAAGTCGCTCGCCGAGCGCATGGGCAAGAAGGTCATCACGAGCCAGGACGCGCCCGGTTTCATCGTCAACCGAATGCTGATCCCGCTCCTGAACGAGGCGATCTTCACCCTCCAGGAGGGCGTCGCAAGTCCCGACGACATCGACCTGGGCGCGCAACTCGGCCTGAACCACCCCCTCGGGCCCCTGGCCCTGAGCGACCTCATCGGTCTCGACACCGTGCTGGCCATCGCCGAGGTGCTCTACCGCGAGATCGGCGACCCCAAGTACCGACCCCCGACGCTGCTCCGAAATTACGTGGCGGCGGGCTGGCTCGGACGGAAGGCGGGCCGCGGCTTTTACGCGTACGACGAGCGGGGAAAGCGGGTGTCGGCATGAGCGCGGTCACCGTGGAAACCGACGGGGCGGTCGCCACCGTCACCATTCGCCGCCCCGAGAAGCTGAATGCCCTCGACGCCGGGGTGATCGGTGAGCTTCAGCGCGCCTTCTCTGCCCTCGACGCCCCCGAGGCGGGCGTGCGGTGCGCCGTGCTCACCGGGGAGGGCAAGGCCTTCGTGGCCGGCGCCGACATCGCGGCCATGGCCGAGCTGTCTCCGATCCAGGCCCGCGAATTCGCAGCCGCGGGGCATCGACTCGGAGCCACCATGGAGGGCGCGCGCTTTCCCATCATCGCCGCCGTCAACGGCTTCGCCCTCGGCGGAGGGCTCGAGCTCGCGCTGGCCTGCGACTTCATCTACGCGTCCGAGCGGGCGAAACTGGGGCTTCCGGAGACGACCCTCGCCGTGATCCCGGGGTTTGGGGGAACCCAACGCCTCCCCCGACGCGTGGGCGTCGGTCGTGCCCGCGAGCTGATCTACACGGGCCGGGTCATCAAAGCCGACGAAGCGTTGGCATGGGGGATCGTCAACCGCGTGCTCCCCCCCGACACCCTCCTCGACGAGGTCCGTGCCACCGCCCAGGCGATCGTGGCCAACGGACCGCTCGCGGTGGCCGCGGCCAAACGCGTCATGCATCAGGGAATGGACGCCGACCTCACCGTCGCCAGCGAGCTGGAGGGCCAGGCCTTCGCCGGCTTGTTCGGCAGCGATGACCAACGGGCCGGAATGCGCGCCTTCGTGGCGAAGACCAAAGCCGATTTCGTCGGCAAGTAAACGTCGGAAGCTTGGCTGGGGGGGCTACCACTTCCCTCCCACCGAGCCCTGCACGGCGGCGAGTCCCGCGTCGTCTGCGAACCCGGTCCCGAGAATGCCGCCGACGCTCATGAGGCCGCCGAGACGGACAAACCCGCCGCGCCGCCCGGGCGCTTCGTAGAACACATAGGGTCCGAGGGCCGTTTGCCCGCCCGACGAGAAGACGCCGCGCACGCCCTGAACCCGGAGCCCGCCTCCGAAGCCCTCGGGGACCCGCGCGTCGAGGTCGTTGATCAGCTCGATCCAAATCCCGGCGAACGCTCCGACGTCTTCGTCCCCGTAAGGGATGTAGCCCGCGACCGCGTACTGGCCGCGATAGCGCATGACCTCGTCGGCGAAACGCACTTCGACGCCCCCGTGGGCCCGAATCGAGACCGTTTGCGGTAGGAATCGATGGAGGCGCGCGCCTCCACGAACGAACGCGGCTTGACCGTAGTTGATGACCCGGGCGTCATTTGTGCCATCGACGTCGGCAAGCATGGTGGGGAACGCGACCATCACCCCCACCCAGTAGCCGAGCCCATCCGCCGTCATCGGATGCTCGTCGGCGTGATGAACCCCGAGCGCGGGGTTGCCCAGCAGCGCGTCCCCCGTGTCGTCGTCTCCTTGGGACAGGGCCGAGAACGCAGCCGGGAGCTCACCGTCCAAGAATATGTGCTCAGACAGCTGAAGTTGCGCCGTCGCCGTGAGGACGAACGTGTGGGCCCTCGTCGCCGACGCGCCACGGTTGCGGACCTCGCCGCTCCACCAATGGTCGACCTCGAGGGCGAGGCGGTGGTGCGCCGCCTCCGACCCGTTGGGACCGTGGTCGCGTTGCCCCCATCGCGCAACCGGCTCGGGCCCGACCACGAACGCTTCCGCTTGCCCTTCATCGTCGGAGGAAGGAGCCTCGACCGGAGGGTCGGCGGTGGGCTGGCCCCCTCCGGCGTAGCCTCTCGCGGGTTCGGTGGCGGCGGCCGTCACCGTCCCGGTCGACGCAACCGCCATCGCGACCATGGCCCCTCCTCCCCGCGTCCACCGCATCCCGACGAAACGATAGCATCTCTCGTACGACCGTCACGGCCCCGAATCGATGCCTCCACGAGAGGTCACAGATCGTCGAAGCGTCCGCCGCGACCGCGTCCGGAGACGAAACGGGCCGCGCCCTCGACCGCCTGGTCCAAGCTCGCACGCCCGTGATGGAACTCTACCGCCAGCGCCTCATCGATCGCGAGCGACGCCGACGCGTACACTGAGAGCCGGTCGTGCCGCATCGTCACCGCCGGGAAGCGGGCGACCTCCCGCGCGAGTGCTTCCGCCTCAGATCGCGATGCCCCATCCGGAACCACCCGCGTCGCCAATCCCATTTGCTGCGCCTCTTCCGCTCCTACCGGACGCCCGGTCAGGATCATGTCGAGAGCGCGGCCCCGACCGACGATGCGCGGAAGGCGCACGGTCCCCCCGTCGATCAGCGGGACCCCCCAGCGTCGGCAGAAGACGCCGAACACGGCGCTCTCCTCCACCACCCGCAGGTCGCACCAACACGCGAGCTCCAACCCGCCGGCCACCGCGTGGCCCGCCACCGCCGCGATAACCGGTTTCGACAGTTGCATGCGCGTCGGTCCCATCGGCCCGTCCCCGTCGGCCTTCACCCGATTGCCGCGCGGCGTGCCCACCGCCGACAAATCCGCGCCCGCGCAGAACGTCCCGCCGGCTCCCCACAGAACCGCCACCGCGAGCGTATCGTCGGCGTCGAAGGCGCGAAAGGCATCGGCGAGCGCCGCGGCGGTGGGACCATCAACGGCATTCCGCACCGCGGGCCGGTCGAGAATGATGGTGGCCACCGCGCCTTCGGTCGCGACGTGAACCGTCATCGAAGGATGGCCGAAAGCGAAGGTGACGGATGCGGAGATAGAGAGGCAGGGCTCGGAAGTGACATCATGACGTCGGCGAGGTTCGCAAAGGTCGGACCGCAGACCAAGCCCCTGTGTGCAGCTCGCACGTGAGGCGACCACCGCGCGACCTCGCGTCGGACCCGCCCGACGACTACCGTGGCGCCCTCGTAAAGGAAGTCTCCCCATGACCGAACAGCTGAAGAACATCACCGACGACCAGTGCACCCGCCCCCCGGCGAAGTACGACGACCTGAGCGTCTTGTTTTTGAACTGCACCCTGACCCGATCGCCGCAGCTCTCGCACACCGAAGGCCTGATTCGCGTCGCAGAGCGGATCTTTCAGGCCAACGGCGCCAAGACGGAATACCTGCGACCCGTCGACTATGAAATCGCGGCCGGCCTCGGACTCGACATGGCGCAGACCGATGAATGGTCCCGTGACGATTGGCCGCAGATTCAAGCCAAGGTCGACGCCTGCGACATCCTCATCATCGGAACGTCGGTGTGGTTGGGCGAAAAGAGCTCCGTCTGCAACCGAGTCCTGGAGCGCATGTACGGCTACACCCACCAATTCAACGACAAGGGCCAGTACCGGGACTACGGCAAGGTCGGCGCCTGCCTCATCACCGGCAACGAAGACGGCGTGAAGCACTGCGCCATGAACATCCTCTTCTCCCTTTCCCACATTGGCTACACGGTTCCGCCGCAGGCCGATGCGGGCTGGATGGGCGAAGCCGGCCCGGGCCCGTCGTACATGGACCCGGGATCCGGGGGCCCCGACAACGACTTCACCAACCGAAACACCACTTTTCTCGTCTGGAATTGCCTGCACCTCGCCCGCATGCTGAAAGACGTCGGCGGCATCCCCGCCCACGGCAACCAGCCGGAAGCCTGGCAAGCCGGTTGCAAAACCGATTTTCACAGTCCCGAACACAAGCGATGAGTCGGCGGGCGTACCGCCGACGCGGGGGGTACACCGCTTTGCGAGGTGCTCGAGGCCACGCAGTCCTCGGATGTGGGTGAGCCCCGCCGTGGTCTCGTTGACGAGCGACAGGCTCTTCACGAAGGTGAGGCGCGCCACCACCGGGGTCGCCCCCACGAGCTGGAGATGGCGGAGCCAAGACCATCGAGGCAAGCGGTCGAGCTCGATCGTCGGTGGGAGCGTAAGGCGGGAAGGCCGCAGCTCCGCGATGCACTTCTGCGCCTTCTCGGGCCACGGCCCCGCGTACGTGAGCGCATCTCCTCGGGGATGCTCCGGCGTCGGCGCGGACCTGCGGGCGGAACCGCACATCCCGAGGCAACCACATGGACGCGTGTTCTGCCATCGGCCGGCGGCTCCGCATCATGGTATCCACTCGTGTGGGCTCCGCCGCGCGCTGCGATGAATCTCGAAAAGAGGCTCGGCACCTCCTCGCGACGGTGATGGCGCCGTTCGTTTCATTGGACGTAGGCGAGCTCGACGAGCTGGTCACGTGGCTACGGCCCGTGGTCTGCAAGGCAGGAGAACTCCTCGTAAAGACGGACGCCTTGATGCGCGACCTGGTGCTCATCCGCGAGGGATTGGTGCGGGTGTACGCCATTCAACCCGACGGGCGGCAGGTCAACCTTCGGTTTCTCGCGGCGCCCAACGTGGCCGTGTCGATGACGAGCCTCATCCAGCGGACGGCGGCCGAGGAGTGGATCGAGGCGGTGACACCGCTCACGGGCTACCGGGTCTCACACGAGGACCTGATGCGTTCCGAGCGCTACGAGCGCTTCATGCGTCTGCTCGCGGAGCAGCACTACCTGTCGATGGAGCGTCGCGTTCGGATGTTGCAGATCCCCTTCGCCCGAGGCCGCTACGCGTTTTTCGCCGCGCACGTCCAGCCAGCAATCGTGGCGGGCATGCCGGATTATCACGTCGCATCGTACCTCGGGGTGACGCCTGAGACCCTCAGCCGAGCCCGACGAAAGCTCGACGTGGCGACTTGACGATCATCAAGGCTCGGCCGCGGCCCCCGGCGCAAGATGGGCCATGGCCGCACCCATCCTCATCCCCGTCATCTCCCTCGTCGCGTGGTCCCACGCCATGCTGCTCTGGATGTACGCGACGCGCCTGCCGGCCATGCGTCGCGCGGGCATGGTCCCCGACAATGAGCGGGTGCGGGGAGACCAGATGGCCGAGCTGCCGGCCCGCGTGCGCTGGAAATCGGACAACTACACCCACCTGACCGAACATCCCACGCTCTTCTACGCACTCGCCATCAGCCTCGCCCTGATGGGACAGGGAGCCGATGGCCTCAACCTCGCTCTCGCGTGGACGTACGTCGGTTTGCGCATCGTTCACAGCATCTGGCAGGCCACGGTCAATCAGATCGTAGCCCGCTTCATTCTGTTTGCCCTCAGTAGCCTGGTCTGCTGCGCCCTCGCCATCAGAGCCCTTGCCCTGGCCATGTCCTGACGGATCGCGCGCGGCACGAGGCGAGTCACCGACCTCCGACCCCCGAGCCGTCGCGAAAACGACAAGGGTCGGCCCGGACTTCCGCTACGATGCCGCGATGCGGGCGACACACACGGTCGGGGTCATCGCGGGCGCAGTCTTCGCCCTCGCGTCTGCTTCGTGCGCGGATGCGCTGCGGTTGGAGCCGACGGGGGGCGCGGGCGGCGGGAACCCGAGCGGCACGCCGGCTTCGACGTCCGTCGGGGGCGGTTCCGGTGGGGCCATCGCATGCGTGTCGAGCAGCGACTGTCCGCAGCCGACGGGGGTGTGCGACGTTGTAAAGGGGGTGTGCGTCGCGTGCCTCGAGCTGGACGATTGCGCGGCGCAGCCCGGTACTGTGTGCGACGCGGGGGTGTGCGCATGTCCTGGAGAGGGGGAGAGCTACTGCGACGAGGCGCGCGGGTGTTTCGACCTTCAGACATCGGCAGACCACTGCGGGGCGTGCGATCAGGGATGCTTCGGCGCGTGTGCCGCGGGGAGCTGCGTGGGGCCGTGGACCCGAGTCCAGGACGTGAATGCCCCTGAGGCACGGGGGTGGCACGCGGCGGCCTTCGTGGCCGGCGAAATGTTCGTGTGGGGAGGCTCGAGAAGCAGCGGGTCGACCGACAACCTCAACGATGGCGGCCGCTACGACCCGGCCACCAACACGTGGTCGGCGTTGTCGCCTGTCGGCGCGCCGTCGAAGCGGCAGCGTGCGACGGCGGTGTCGACGGGGTCGCTGGTGATCGTGTGGGGCGGACGCGACGGCAACGCGTACCCCGTGGCGGGCGGCGTGTACGACCCCGCGACCGACACGTGGGCACCGATGACGGACGCAGGGGCGCCGGACGGGCGGATGCAACACACGGCGGTGTGGACCGGATCGGAGATGGTGGTGTTCGGGGGGAACAACGCGACCAGCTCGTCGTTGGCGGACGGAGGGGCCTACGACCCTGCGACGGACACGTGGCGACCGCTCGCGGCGGTGCCGTCACCGGGGGAGTCGCGCACGCGGCACGCGGCCGCATGGGATGCCGCGGCGGGGGAGATGGTCGTGGTCGGCGGTCAAGGCACCTACGCATCGTTCGGAACGCTGGTGTTCCCCGCCGGCTCGGCACCCTCGGCCCGCGCCTACGACCCTTCCCTCGACACGTGGCGCGTGCTCAGCATCATGGGTCAGCCCACGCCACGCGAGAGCCACACCGTCGTGGCGGTGGGGGGCGAAGTCCTGGTGTTCGGCGGCCGCGACACCTCCACCGAGCTCGACACCGGGTTTCGCTTCGCCAGCGGCGTGTGGACGACGCTGGCCGGAGATCCCCCCGCGGCGCGGCGCGAACACACCGCCACCGTGCTCGCGGACGCGGGTAAAGTCGTCGTGTTCGGCGGGCGTACCACAAGCCTTGGATCCACCGTCGACCTCGACGATGGCGGCGTTTACGACCTCGCCACCAACGCCTGGGACGCCACCGTCGTCCCCACCGCCGTCGGTCCCCGCTTCGGCCACACCGCCGTTTCTGCCGGCGCCACGATGATCGTGTGGGGTGGCTTCGGCCCGAACGCGCTCGCGACCGGTGGCGTCTTCACCCCTTGAGAGGCGCCTCGATCTGAGGGTGGCCGTCGCCATATCGCCTCTCATGCATCGTTGGCGTCGTCGACGAAGGATTGGGGTCGGCCGGGTCGGTGGGCACGATGGGCTTCAGCGACGACGATAGGGAACGCGGAGGCCGCCTTGCTTGAGCGTCAAGGCCGAAACGACGCCGTCGGCTGAGGGTGTCTCCGCCACGACCTCCACCTTGATCCGGGGCTGCGCGAGCACGCCGTCATCTCGCCGTTTCAGCTCGAACTCGTCCTGCCCTACGGGCTTCAGGAGGTAGCGTGCGTCATCGCAGCGAAGGGTGACCGTTGCGATGGACGCCGCGGCTTCGGGTCCGATCTTTCCGGAGAGCTTCTCCAGGGTCGAAGGCGCGACCTCGTACGCCCCCGCGAACCGACCGCAGTGGTCGCCGTCAAAAGCTAGGTAAGCCGGGGGCTCGGGAGGCGGAACGGCCTTGCCGGTAAGCATCATCTGCAGCGCGGGCGTGGCGACGTCACCCGCCGCGAAACTCTCGAGTCGCGACAGGGCGACGACGATCTCGTCGCCGTCTCGATGCATCTCGAAATGGCTTCGAAACCCGTCGATGCCGCCATTGTGACCCACCGTAATCTTGCCCTCGTGTTCTCGGATCATCCAACCCAGGCCCCACCCCAGCTCCGGCGTGGGCCCACCGCGGTCGCGCCACATCTCGTCGCGCCAACGTCGCGACAAGAGCGCATCGCCACGAAGCGCCAACGCGAACCGATGCATGTCGCGGGTCGTACTCACGAGGGCTCCGGCCGCGAAGGGGATCGACACATCGACCGGATCGGCGGGCGCGAGCGCACCTTCGCGCACCGTGAGCGGCGCGGCGAGCGCAGCATCCGTCGTGCTCGTTTCCGACATTCCCGCCGGCGCGAAGACGTGCTGCCGGAGATACTCCGGGTAGGACTGACCCGCGACACGCTCGATGACCACTCCGAGCAGGAAATAGCCCGAATTCGAATAAGCCCACTTTTCGCCCGCCGGGAACCGCAGTGGCTCTTGCGCGATGACCTGGATCATCTCCTTCCGACTCCGGGGTCGCTGTCGGGTGGCCATCAGCGCTTCGTTTTCGGTATAGCTTCCGAGGCCACTTCGGTGGCTCAAGACTTGCTCGAGGGTGATGGCCCGATGCGTATCGGGGAGCTCAGGAATGAAGGAGCGGAGCGAATCGTCGAGGGAGAGCTTCCCCGCCGCGGCCAATTGCACGATCGCCACCGCGGTGAAGGGCTTGGTCACCGAGCCGATGCGATACCTGCGCCCGGGGCGAGCCCGGTAGGTTCCGCTGGCGACGACACGCGGTCCGCGAGCGAGCAGGAAGCTCCCGTGAAAGGCCTGCGTCTCGTCGTCGACGCCCAACGCCGCGACGTAGGTGTCGACCCATTGGGCCACCGGGTCTGTCGGGGATTCGCTGGGTTTCCTCGTTTCGACCGTCGGGGCCGGGGTGGCGGGTGGTTCAGGGCGGGAGTTTGGAGGGCTCGGGGGCGCCGTGCGGCAGGCGCTGGCGAGCACGGCCAACCCGATGAAGAAGAGATTCGTTTTCGGGTGCATCGCGTGCCAAAAATATTCTGGGCTCTCGTAACTACAAGTGAGCCAGTTCACACGTAAGACCGCAGTAGCCTTCGTGGTCGCAGTCCGCGACGGGTCCGCCCGACAGTGCATTGGCTCCGCTCCTGTATCAAATCCGCGGCCACCTGTGCTTTCGCCGCATGTCGCGCCAGGACCATCACTCATGCCGGTAGCGTCGCTGCATCGGCGGCCAACATCCCTGGCCCGAGGCAGCGACATGGCCCAGCTCGACCCTCGATTGCCCCAGGCACCGGTGCCCGAAGCCTGGCGCGCCTGCCTCAGCGGGCTGAGGCTGGTCAATCCTGCCAACAAACGCCGATTGTCGGTCCTGGTCGTGGGCTCGGGACTTGCCGGCGCCAACGCGGCGGCCGCGCTCGCAGAGCAAGGCTACCGAGTCACCTGCTTCTGCTTTCAAGACAGCGCCCGCCGCGCCCACTCGGTCGCAGCACAAGGGGGAATCAATGCCGCCAAGGCATACCGGGGCGACGGAGACACGACGTACCGCCTCTTCTTCGACACACTGAAGGGGGGCGACTACCGGAGCCGCGAGGCACAAGTGTATCGCTTGGCGGAGCTCTCGAACCGGGTCATCGACCACTGTGTTGCCCAGGGCATCCCCTTCGCCCGCGAGTACGGGGGCCACCTCGCCAATCGGTCCTTCGGCGGGGTCCAGGTGGAACGGACCTTCTACGCGCGAGGCCAAACAGGGCAACAGCTGCTCCTCGGCGCCTACGGGGCAATTTCCCGCCAAGTACGTGCCGGTCGTATCGCGATGCTCCCGCGGCGTGAAGTGCTCGACGTGGTCGTGGTCGACGGACAGGCCCGCGGGGTGGTGGTGCGCCATCTCGTCACCGGGGCGCTCGAGCGCCATGTGGGTGATGCCGTCGTTCTCGCGACCGGCGGCTACGGCACCATCTACTTTCTGTCGACCCTCGCGATGGGCTGCAATGCCTCGGCGGTGTGGCGCGCCCACCGGCGGGGCGCGTGGTTCGCGAACCCCAGCTTCGTGCAGATCCACCCGACCTGTCTCATGGCGCACGGCGATCACCAAGCGAAGCTGACGCTGATGAGCGAGTCCCTTCGCAACGACGGCCGCATCTGGGTGCCCGCGGCCCCCGGCGACACGCGATTCCCAGCGGACATCCCCGCGGAGGAGCGTGACTACTACCTCGAGCGAAAGTACCCGGCGTACGGCAACTTGGCCCCTCGCGACATCGCGTCTCGCGCGGCCAAGGAAGCCTGCGACCGGGGCCAAGGGATCGGGTCCACCGGTCGGGGCGTGTACCTCGACTTCGAGGACGCCCTCGCCCGGTGGGGCCGGGACGAGATGATCCGCCGCTACGGCAACCTCTTCGACATGTACCGCGCGGTTACGGGCGAGGACCCATTGAGGACCCCGATGCGAATCTACCCGGCGGCCCACTTCACCATGGGTGGACTGTGGGTGGACTATCACCTCATGACCTCGCTGCCGCGTCTTTATGCGATCGGGGAATGTAACTTCGCCGACCACGGAGCCAATCGCCTCGGTGCGAACTCTCTCATGCAAGCGTGCGTGGATGGCTCGTTCATCCTCCCCGTCACCCTGGGCCACGACCTCGCGGATGCCCTCCACGACCCCCCCCTCGACGTGCACCATCCGTCGTTCGACACAGTCGAGCGTGAGGTCGCCGAGCGTATCGACCGGTTGATGTCGCGGAATGGCCATACCCCGCCCGGGGTCTTTCACCGACAACTCGGGACCACTCTCTGGAACGCATGTGGGCTCACGCGAACCGCGGAGGGACTCCATCGTGCGCTGGACGATCTGGCGGCCCTTCGCCGCGCCTTTCATCAGGATCTACGTGTCGTGGGCCGCCACGACGCCATGAACCCCGAGCTCGAACGCGCCCTCCGGCTGGAGGACTTTCTCGACCTCGGCGCCCTCATGGTTCGGGATGCGCTTGCTCGGGAGGAGTCTTGTGGCGCCCACTTTCGCGAAGAGCATCAGACCGAGAACGGCGAAGCGAAGCGAGACGATCAGCGCTTCATGCACGTCGCGGCGTGGGCATACCGCGATGACGAAGCGCCCGAACGTCATACCGAGCCCCTCACCTTCACCTTCGGGACACCGGGAACACGAAGCTACCGCTGACGCTGGGGGCAACGGTATGCGAATCAAGCTCGAGATATGGCGCCAAGACGCGGCCGAGACGCCGGGCCGCTTCGAGACCTATCGCCTCGACGGACTCTCACCGGACATGTCGTTTCTGGACATGCTCGACGCCCTGAACGCCGACCTGGCCGCGGCGGGACACCGGACCGTCGTGTTCGACCATGATTGTCGGGAGGGGATCTGCGGCCAGTGCGGCGTGGTCATCAACGGACGGCCGCACGGGCCGACCCGCGGACGAACCACCTGTCAGCTCCACCTTCGCGCCTTCCACGACGGGGACACCATCGTGGTCGAGCCCTGGCGGGCGCGGGCCTTTCCGGTGGTTTGTGACCTGGTGGTCGACCGTACCGCCTTCGACCGGATCGTCGCCGCCGGTGGCTACGTCAGCGTGAACACAGGCAGTGCCCCCGACGCCGGCGCGATACCCATCCCCCGGGAAGACGCCGAGCGCGCCTTCGACGCCGCCGCCTGCATCGGCTGCGGGGCGTGCGTCGCGGCCTGTGACAATGCGTCCGCGGTGCTCTTCACGGGAGCTAAAGTTTCGCATCTCGCCGCCGTCCCTCAAGGAAGGGTAGAGCGGACGCGCCGCGTCCTAGACATGGTCGCGGCGATGGATGGCGAAGGGTTCGGTGCGTGCGGCATGATCGAGGATTGCTCCGCGGTGTGTCCGAAGGACATCGGAATCGAGAACATCGCCCAGTTAAACGCCGAGTACCTCCGCGCCAAGTTGAGCTAGCGAACCTGAGGGTCGCGCTCCGCTACCTTTTACGCACTCGGTGCAGCGTACTGCATATGAATCTCGTTGATAAGCTCCAATCGCTCGCAGCTCGAGTACCGGATACAGTAGGGCTCCTCGAAACGGAGGAGGCCACGAAAACCGCACTCGTCCTGCCATTTATTTCCGCTCTTGGGTACGACGTCTTTAACCCCTTGGAAGTCGTTCCGGAGTATACAGCAGACGTCGGTATCAAAAAGGGCGAAAAGGTTGACTACGCAATAAAGCACGAGGGCGCAGTCATCATGATCTTCGAGGCAAAAGCCGCCGGAGCCGACCTCAGCCAGGCTCACGCAGGGCAACTCTATCGCTACTTCTCCGTCACCCAGTCGACCCGGATCGCCGTTCTCACCAACGGAGTTCAGTATCATTTCTACTCGGACCTCGAGGCGTCGAATCGCATGGATGACAAGCCTTTCCTTGTGCTTGACCTGCTCACGCTCAAGGACGAGATGGTCGACCAGCTCGGCAAGCTCACCAAAGAGGCCTACGACCTCGACGGCATGCTCGAAGCCGCTGGGGACCTCAAGTACATGCGTGAGATTCGTCGAATTCTCGACAAGCAGTTCGAGGACCCCGACGACGACTTCGTAAAGTTCTTTTTCGCGAGAGTCTGCGAAAATCGCAACTTCGTGCAATCCGCGAAAGAGCAGTTCTCGCGGCTCGTGGTCGCTTCGCTGCGCCAGGTGATGAACGAGCGAATCAACGCAAGACTACGGTCGGCGATGTCGCAGGATGCGAGCCAGACGATGAGCACTCCGGCACCTGCGGCTAGCGCTGCCCCTGTTGCGACGTCGGGTTCGGAGCTGGGGTCCGAGGAGGCCGGTCCAGAAATAGATGACGGCATCGAAACTACCGAGGAAGAGCTACGTGGGTTCCGGGTCGTGCAGGCGATCGTATGCAACGTGCTCCCCGCGGCGCGTGTCGTCTATCGCGACACGAAGAGTTACTTCGGGATCTTGTGCGACGACAATAACCGCAAGCCGATCTGCCGCCTCCACTTCAACCGATCGCAGAAGTACCTTGGTCTTCTCGACGAGGAGAAGAATGAGAAGCGTCACCCGATTGCGCAGCCGGAGGACATCTACGACTTCGCGGACGAGCTGCGTGAAGCTGCGGCGCGTTATGTCGACGGCTCGAGTGCGGGAGCGTCGTCGCCGCGACACAGCGCGCCGGGGGACGGACCCCGGGCCGCCCTGTAGACCGGGCTCGTGAACCCTTCCTTCGTGAGAGCGGCCTTAACCGACGTAACCAATGGTCGCTGTGTTAACATCCACGAGCGCGAGACCACGCCTGCGACGTAGCTCGCATTACGGACAAGGTGGTGGCGTCTACGTCGAGGCGAACGCCGAGCGTTCCGCTGTCGCGTCGTACCGGGCGCTTGCTCAAGCACAACGAGACGGCTTCGATCGCTTCGTAGGCCGCACAGGCCGAGACGATTCGCGTCATGAGCCACTCCTGGGTCTCGTAATGCTGCTCGGCCGCCAGGCGGTCGATCTCGGCGATCAGGGGGTCGTAGTCGAAGACACGGTCCATGCGGTCGGCGTCGACGAGCACGAGTTTCGGATCGATCGTCAAGGTGAGGTCCAACAAGTGAACGTCCGGGACGACGTCTTCGGGCCCGTAGGTGCCGAGGGTGAGGGGAAGGGCCAGTGCTCTGAGCTCGATGGTGCTGTTCATGGGAATGGGGAAGCCACGTCATAGGCGTGTATCACCGTGGCGGAGAAGGTCCTGAGGCGGGGTCTTTCGCCGTCTGGTCGTCGGAGACAGGCCACGACCGACCGCCGAGGGAAAAACCTCGCGCGTCAAACCCAGGTACTCGGCGACCAAGCGTTTCGTCCACTTCGTCCTTCACCTAGCCACCGGTGTCACTTACGAGCGTCGAGCGTTCAGCTCCCGAAGCCGTCAATGCCCTTGAACACGCCGTCGCCGCCAGGTTCACGGCGCGAACGACCTCCGCCCTCGACATCGATGCTCTCGGCGAGTCGCGTCCACCCGAACCCAAGCAACGCGATCAGCGCGAGAAAGATGACGATGCCGGCGCCGTCGGGCAACGCGCGGGGGGCCCGGGCATCTAGAAACAGCACCGTCAGGGCGGCCAGTATGACCCCGCCGAGGAGTCCTCCTGTGACCCGTCGTAGCCATCGGGACCGCGCCGCTTTCTGGGCGTCTTCCCGGGCAAAGGCCGCCAGCTTGGCCTGAATCGCCGCGTTGGGGTCGCGGCGCTTGGGGGCAGGCTTTCGGTAGAAGGACATCTCGAAATCGCTCAGATTGGTGCCGAATGCCCGCTCATCGGGCCTTTTCAAGGGTAGCCACGCCACGCGGAGATGCCATCAGGGGGGCGCGAGAAGCGGTCGGTGGGGCAAAGCTCTGTCCCCTGGGACGCCCCACGTGAAGATAAGTGCACGACCCGTGTGACCCACCGCATGGCCCTTGGATTGCAGGCTGCGTTGGGTTTCGCGACGCGAACGCCTCGGGCTGGACGGGCCCGTGACGACAGACCTCCTACCCACGTCGACGGCCGACGAGAGGGTGACATGACCAAGATGCCAAGGCGCTACAACAGAAACGGAAGGCCCCTCGGAAAACCCCGTGGTTCTCGTCGGTGGCTCGTTGGGTGTCTCATGGCCGGTTCTCTCCTGGCCTGCCAGGGCGACGCGCTCGAACCGTCGGCGCCTGGCGACACGAGTCCGCCCGCACCCCCGTCGTCTCGATTTGACGCCTACCACGGCGCGGAGACCGGGTCCTTCGCCGTGACGTCTCACGATCTCGTGATCGAGGATCCGACACGAGGGCGGCCGGTTCCGCTGCGTGTCGTGGCTCCCGAAGGCGACGGCTCCTTCCCCGTCGTCGTGTTTTCCCACGGCGTATGGGGCTCGAGGGACCACTACACGGCGTTTGTCACGCACTGGGCGAGCCATGGCTACGTGAGCCTGCTCCCCGAGCACGATGACCCGGTCGCCGAAGATGGCGAAGGCAATCCTTTCTCCGAGTGGCAAGCGAGGGTCGACGACGTTCGGTTGGTCCTGGAGACCATCGACGACATCGGCGCCTACGTTCCGGCCCTGGCCGGCCGACTCGACCCCACCCGAGTCGGCGTCGCCGGACATTCCTTCGGCGCGCACACGGCCCAACTGCTCGTCGGAACCCGTATTTTCGTCGCCCCCGGGCAGGAGGCCGAGAGCCGGCGCGACCCACGAATCGCGGCTGCCTTTCTCCTCGCACCCCAGGGACGCAACGCCCAACTCGGGGACCAGGCGTGGGACGACGTCGACCTTCCCTTCATGAGCATGACGGGGTCACGCGACTACGGGCGAACGCATTTGGGGGAGGACGTCGTGTGGCGCTTCGATCCCTTCCTGCTGGCCGCGTCGGACACGAAGTACCTCGCGTTCATCTTCGGCGCCTGGAACGACTTCGGCGGCGCCACGGGGACACTCCTTCGCGACCACGTCGAGGCACAACGGCAGCGAGAGGCGCCCGGGGCGGGGGACGACCCGAGCGTGGTGCGTTACGCGCTCGGCACGAGCCACGCGTTTTGGGATGCCCACCTCCGGCAGGACGATACCGCACGCGAATACCTCACCACGGGGGTGCTCGAGCGCAGAACCGCCGGCGAGGCGCGTACCATCGACGACCCCGCGGATGCCGCACCCATCATCGATGCCCTCACGGATTGACATGGCCACCGCGAGGCGAAGCATCATCGCGGCGGTTCTCGCCCTGGGTGCCACGGGGTGCCCCGGCGATCCCGAGCCGTCCGGGCGGGAGGCGGGCGCGGGAGGCGTACCCGGGACCGACGAAGGCAACGGTGGCGCAGGCGCCATCGGCGGAGGCGACACCGTGCCTCGGCCTTCACCCGACCCCGGACGGGTCGCGTTCGAGGATTGCCGCAATGTGGACACCTACACGGACGACCAGGGCAGCGTCATCGACTGCAGTTACGCGCTGACGTTCGCGCCGTCTCTCGTGGGAGAGCGCCGAGCTTCGCCCGATCTTCTGATCCATTTTGCGGGCGGAGGCATGAAGTGCGCGATGTCCGACCTTGGACCCAACGAACCCCAGGGTCGGTACGTCGAACCGTTCGTCAACGACGGGTACGTCGTGGCCGTCGCGTGTCTGGCGGAGCGCAAGGAGCTAAACCCCACCTCAGACCACATGGCGTTTCACCAAGAGGCGGCACGCGTCGCCTTTCTCGTGGATGAAATCGTGCGTGCCGTGACCCCGATTTGGTCGGGGGAGCACTTGCTGCTGTCGGGGGCGAGCCACGGGGGGGCCGCGCTCACCATCGCATTTGCGCGGACCGACATCGATGCCTCACCCGCCATGTCCGGACGAACCACGACGGGCGTGTGTGCCATCGACGCGCCGCTCGATGCCTACCAACGCGAGCTCGACTACCAGTCCGACCGAACGGATTGCGACACCAATCGCGGTACGAGACGCCAGAACATCTGCAATCGCTACCGGGTGGCGACGGCCGCGACGACACCCGCGCTCCGATGCGATGCGACAAGACCCTTCGGTACGTCGTTACCCCAGTGTCATCCGCTCACAGCCGTGCCCTTCGACCCTAGTTGTGAAGCGGCTCTCCAGGACAGTCTCGTCTTTGGTGAGACCATCAGCGGGGGCCAGATCCGCTGGTCTCCCGCCGACCTGACCCACGACCACTTCAAGCTCATTTCCTGCGGTGACGACGTGGACGTGTGTCGCGACGGCCGACCTCACGACGGGCCGACGCGGGCGATGATGGCGCCCGTGTGCGAACGAATCGCGGAGGCGCCGGGGAAGACGTGCAGCCTGTCCCACTTTCCCAGCACCGACCATGCGACGTGCAGCAGCGCCGCCGTGTCGCGGGGCGCGTGCAAGTCATGGTTCGAGGACCTCCGCGATCGGTCGACGCGGTAGCGAAGGTCGCCCGGCCTCGATCTCGAGCGTTCGATATCATGATTGAGGCGCCCCTGTTGGGGGCGCCCAACGATCGTTGGGCCGACCCAGGAGATGATGACCTAACCCGCGGTAACGTTTGGTGGGTTCGGACGGCACGAGCCTTGTACAGGGTCTGCCCCATCATGAGCATCATCACCCCGCGCAGCCCATTTCGTTCTTTCCCGTCCGTGTGGCGCCGACTACGCCGCACAACCCTGCGGTCGTGCAGCGCCCTGTTCATCACGGTCACGCTCGGGTGTGCGCCCGGCGGTGCGGACCCCCAGGGCGAGCCCGGGGACCGCGGGCGGGGTGGCGGAGGGGCTGACCCGGGACCGGGGAACGCCACCTCGTCTTCATCTGGAGGCGCCGAGGGCCCGGTCGTCGCGGACGCCGAGTTCCTCGGGGCCAAGGTGCCGGGGGCACGAACCGACGTGCTCGAGCTCACCTTCAGCGGCCCGTTGCGCAACGTGTCGACCGATGACTTCTTCACCAACCGCACCCACGCCTTGGTGAAGACGTTGAAGATGACGGGGCCGGTACCCAGCGACGAAGACGTCGTGGAGCGGGCGAACGCTGACGGAAGCTACACCTACGTGCTGCAATTGAGTGACCACGTGGTGCCCGGCGAAACGCCCGAACTGGTCTACTTCCGCGAGCGAAGCGACGTCACCGACCTCGAGGGGACGCCCATCCCGACCATACCCGCGGCGCCCGTCGACGTGTCGGAGGTCGACGCCTACCACGGCGAGAAAACGCTCGTGCGCATCGCTCACGATGCCGCGTGGAGCGATGTCGTCGCGGCGATGGACGACGACACGATCGTGGCGATCGAGCGGGGCTTCTCCGCCGACGACGTCAAACCCATCGAGATCGAAGAGCACGGGCTGACCCTCACCGCGTACGGAGCGGGGACCGACCCGAAGATCACCTGGCGGGGCAACAAGTTCTTTTCCGTACGCGTGTCTGCCAACCATCTTACCCTGGTGGGGCTTCACCTCGTGAGCGACGGAATGAATGGGATCGGGTTCGACGAGTACAGCTCCTACGGCGCCATCATCGACTGTACCTTCGACCGCCTCGACACGAACGACAACGCGCAGGCCGCGATAAATTTCTACTTTCCGCGCGACAAGCCGGACAACAATCCGCGGGTCGAGGGGCCGAAGGCGCTCTTTAACGCGGTACTCGGCCACAACGGGGGCATCGAGTTCTCGATGTCCCGAGCGGGCCGATACCGCTGGAAGGAGCGCTACGTCGAGGACCTCAACGGTGATGGGTACCGTCAGCCGGCCATGATCATTGGCAACTACATCAAGCTCCGCAACCACGGAAGCGACAAGGGAGACGCCATTGCGGTCAGCCGGGCCGACCACAATTGGGCCGAGGTGAGCTACAACCTCGTCGAGGGGTGGGTCGACGATGGTTTCGACGCCTTTCAGGGGCTGCGGGTCATCGTCGAGTACAACACGTGGGACCAGCAGAACACGACGGTTCAGAAGGGCGGCAACGCCATCAAGTCGGGGGGCTTCGGACGCGACGACGAGGATGGAGAAGGCGTGTACAGTACCGGCTACTCTGGCGACATCATCATTCGGTACAACGTGGTCAAGAACACGGGTACCGAAGGCGGTCGCAACCCGTACGGCATCAACACCAATGGCGGCGGAGGGGCGCGGGGCCGGACCAACGAGGCGCTCGGAGTGACCTACGGCAAGACGCTCATCTACGGGAACTTCATCTACAACACCCTCAACAACGCGCTGCAGATGTACAAGGCGGACGGGCGCGACTTCGAGGTGTACAACAATCTCTTCATCAGCAGCGGGGGTGGCATGGGGGTCCGCTTCACCACCAGCGTGCACGTTCAAGACCTGGTGTTTCGAAACAACATCGTGAGTAGCGCGTTCGCCAGCGATGGGATCCCCGGGCACCACAACCTGTGGCTGACGGAGTTCGCGGACGACAGCACCTACGAACTCGGGCCCACCGACCTGCAAGCGTCGCTCGAGGACATCTTCGACGGGGAATCCGAGCTCTTTGCGGCCTCGGTGAGGCCGGACAGTCCGACGAGAGACGCGGGCGACCTTTCGGGCATCGACTACCCGCGCGACGGCCGAGGTACCCCGGTCGGTCAGCATGTCGACATCGGTCCGGTCGAAGCGACCGGTTTCGCATCGCCTTAGCCGCAGCGCCGGGGTAGCGGAGGCGACAACGCGCCCGTGCGCCCGGCGCCCGGGACCGGCGGCGCGAACCGCCACGAGGAAGCATCCCGTCCGCGGCGCGTACAATAACGCGGTGATGAAGGTTCGGACGCTCTTGGGCTTCGCACTCGCGCTCGCCGCCTGCGGCCCGACCCCGGGGCCCGAGCCCCGGCCACCTTCCTCGCCGCCGTCAACGGTCTCGGACGGCGCACCTCACGTCCCATTCGAAGTGCCACCACCTTCCCCATCCGTCGGTGAGGTTCCGGTGGCGACCGCGCCCGCCCCCTCCCAGGTCGTGTTTGATCCGCCCGAGGAGGCCTGTGCCCGCGCCGCCCGATGGAACGTGCGGGGGCGTGCACTCGCGGATGCGGGCTGGGTGCGCCGGGCGACGAGAATGCTCGCGCGCGCGGATGCGGTCTGCCCCCAAGCAACGGATGGCGCTCGGCTCGCCCAACTGAGGGCGGCGTCGACCGCGGGCGACCGCGCCACCCTCGAGCGGCGGCTCCAGAGTGACCCCACGACCCACCGTCGGCTCGGTGCCGCCTGGGTCGCCGCGGCCACGTCCGACGCGGGAACGACTGCGCGCCTGTACCATCGCCCGGTGGCCGCCCTGGTGGGCCAAGCCAAGGACGGCTCCGCCTTCGTCGTGGCCGAGCGCCTTGGTGAGCGCACGATCCACCACCGGCTGACCGTCTTGCACGGGGCGACGGGTCACCCCACCCACGTCATCGAGCCGGGAAGCTACGTGCGGCACGCGGCCATCGAGGGGGACCGGCTCCTCCTCCTCGAAGAGCGACACATGCGCATCTTTTCCCTCGCGACGGGCAAGCCCGTGCGCACGTTGAGCTGGACGGACGAGCGCTACCACTGGGCGCGATTCGTCAAAGGAGGACGCCACGTTGTCGCGGTCGGCAAGCATCGATTCGAGACGACGGTACGGGCCTTCAACGCCGACACGGGCGACGCCGTCGGCTATGTCCGGCTCAAAGAGCGGGGGCGACCGGGGCCAGTCGCCATCATCGATAAAGACCACCTCGCCCTTGCGGTCCGCAGCAAGGTGGTGGTGCTCGATACCCGCACGATGAACATCACCCGCCGGATCGAAGTCCCGACGGGTGAACAGCCACACGGAAGCGTCACGGCGCTGACCGCGCACCCGAGCGGGCGCCTGGCTGCGCTCACCGAGGAGGGCGTCGTTCACGTTTTCGGTCCTCGAGGCCTGGCGACCGCAAGCAACATTCGAACGTCCGTTTACCAGGCGTCGCTCGCGTTCGATGCGGGCGGCTCACGCCTGCTCGTGGCGGCCCGCTCGGTACCGTCGTGGGCGCTCGTCACCTACGACCTCGCCACGGGAGAAGCGGTACGCTCGCGGCCCCTGCGGGGCTCTCTGGCCACCGTTCTGCGCGGCGGCGAGCGTGTCTTGACGAGGCACCGCCAGACACCGCTCGAGCTCGAGGATGCGGCAGGCAAGCCGGTCTGGCCCCGGGTCCCTCGCGCCGCTGCCATCGACGCGGTCGCGGTGAGCGAGGGTCTCGTGGTGACGCGAACGCACCGCGACGACGACGGTGATCAGGCGGAGCTCTGGGCTTGGTACCGAGACCAACATCGGCGGCGCCGAATCTCTGGCTATCGCACCAACGTGGTCGGGTTGTCGCCCTCGGGCCGTCAGGTGGCGGGCTTTTTCGCGCACGACGGCGCGGTATGGGACGTCGCCACCAACCGCATCGCGGAGCTACCGGAGAGGCCGACCCGGAGTTTTCCCGAGCGGCTGCTCTTCGCGGGAGAGCGGCACCTGCTCGCGATGGGCGAGTACCCCGTCATCGTGCATCGCGCGGCGTTGCCCTTCGACCGCTGGCGACGGGTATTTGAGGCCGAAGGACGCGGCCCTCGCCGCAAGAGCGTGAGCGTGCACGGCGAGGTGGCGACGAATAACGACGGTATCGCGAAACTCGCCGACGGCACGGTGCTCTCGGCAGAAGCGGTCAGCGGGGTGGCTTTCGCCGGCGACGGCGAACACCTCGCGGTGGGGAGCCGGGACGCGCTGCTGTGGTTCGACCGCTCAGGCACGCAGCTAGAGCGCGCGCCCCTGTCGTGTCGGTTCTTGCGGAACGTCGTCGTGGATAACGCGGGAAACACCGTGGCTTTTCGGTGCGATCGCCAGCTCGGCATCTTTCGCCCGGGCCAGGGGGTACAACTCTTCCCGGATCCGAAGGGCGGCTACGTGTCGGCAGCGTCACTGGCCCTGACCCCGAGCGGCCACCTCGTGCTGCGCCGCGAGAAGCGGCGGGTGATCTTTCGACGCACGGGCGACGGTGCCGTGGTGGCAAGGCTGACGCTCCTCGACGGCGTGCCCGTAGTGCACGCCCACGACGGGCGCCTCTGGTACGAGGGCGCCCCCGAGTGGCGAGAGCAGGCCGTTTGCCTCGTCGGTCACCGCGCCTACCCGTGGTCATGGTGCGAAGACGCGCTCGTCGACGACGGCTTGGTCGAAGCGTTGCTCGCGCCTCCGGCCGACGCGGTCAGACGGTAGCGCAGTCACCTTCACGCGACGGAGACCACCACGTTGCCGAGGGCGGCGCCCTCCTCCACCCGACGATGGGCATCGGCCACGCGCTCCAATGGGAAGACCTCGTCGATGTATGGCTGGAGCCGACCCGAGGCCAAAAGCTCGGTGAGATCACGGGTCGCGGCCGCCAACACGTCAGGCGCGAGCTCGTAGACGAGGAAGAATCCAAAACGGAGCTGACGCACGATGGCGCCGATGGCCGGGATTTCGGCCATCGGGTCGTCGGAGCCGTACACGGCGATGAAGCCTCCCGGCTTGACCCACGCGTCTAGTTTCGGGCCGTTGACACTGAGGTTCACCTCGATGAGATGGTCGACCCCCCGGCCCTTCGTTGCCTCGAGCACGCGAGCCGTCACGTTCTCTCGGCGGTAGTCGATCACCTCGTCGGCGCCGGCCCCGCGGGCGGCTGCTGCTTTCGCCGGCGCGCTCACGGTGGTGATCACCCGGGCCCCCTTGGCCCTTGCGATTTGAATCGCATAGTTACCCACCGCGCCCGCGCCGCCCTGGACCAAGACGGTACGCCCGTCGACGGCACCGTTCATCATCACCGACTGCCAGGCCGTGAGAAGCGGAACGCCGAAGGTGGCGCCGGCGGCGAAGCTGACGTCGTCGGGGAGACGAATGGCGCGGTCGGCCCTTGCGACCGCGAACGCCGCCGCCGTCCCGTTGAAGCCCCCCCACTGCGTCGTGTGGAGCCACACCCGCTCTCCGACCCGCGACGCAGAGACGCCCGCCCCCACGTCTTCGATGAGACCCGCGCCATCGTTGTGGGGCACCATGCGCTCCCACCCGTCGCCGAGGGGGAACATGCCGCTCCTCGTTTTGGTGTCGGAGGGGTTAACGCCCGAGGCGTGAATCCGCACCAGAACCTCCCCCGACGCGGGTTGCGGGGCGGGGATGTCTTCGATGCGGAGCACATCGGGGGAACCGGTGGCGCGATACACTGCAGCTTTCATCGTTTCGCCTCCTTCAGCTCGCCGCGACGGCCTCGGGGCCGCGAGGCGTCAGCGCCGCAGGAGGTGCGTCGGGAAAGGCGGTACTGACGGTGACCGCTTCCCACCGGTCCAACTCGGCGGTCATGGTCGCGAGCTTGCTACGAATGGCTTGCAGCGCGTCGGCCCCGAGGACCAGGCGCAACGGAGGGGTGGGCGCGTCGACGACACGGAGCATCGCCTCGGCGGCGCGGCGAGGGTCGCCGATCTGCTGACCGTGAATGGCGCGAATACGCGAACCCGCAGAAATGTAGTCGGCGTGGTCGTCGGCGGTGCGGAGCGAGTCGCCCGCCCAGTCGGTGCGGAAGGCCCCCGGCTCAACGATGGTGACCTTGATGCCGAGATCGGCCGACTCGTTGGCGAGGGCCTCCGAGAACCCTTCGAGGGCGAACTTGCTGGCGTTGTAGAGACCGACACCCGCGAAGCCGACCATGCCCCCGACGGACGAGATCTGGAGAAAGTGGCCTCGGCGCCGCGAACGGAAGTGAGGAAGAAACGCCTGGGTGACACGAAGGGCGCCGAAGACATTGACCTCGAATTGATGGCGGGCCTCAGCCTCGGAACTCGCCTCGAGGGTGCCGATCTGGCCGTACCCCGCGTTGTTGACGACGACGTCGACGTGTCCGACCGCACCGACGGCTCGCGCCACGACGTCGTCGATCGCCGCTCCATCCGTGACGTCGAGTTCGTAGGCAAGAGCCCGGCCGGGGGCCAGCGCCTCGAAGGCCGCCCGCTGGGACGCTTGGCGAATCGTACCGACGACCGTATCGCCGCGCTCCAGCGCGCGCTCGGCGAGCGCCCGGCCGAGGCCACGGGAGACGCCGGTGATGAACCACGTGAGGGGGGAATGCTGCTCGTTCATTTCGTTCACTGCTTTCGATGCGAGAGGCGTCGATCCGTCCGACGCCCTCACACCATGCGGCGTGTCCCCCGCGCTGTCCGATGGACGCTGGCAATCGTCCCATCACGAGCGCGGATGACCGAGCCCTCGGGGCCGAACCGACACAAAAGACCGTGGATGTCGTGGCCTTCTAAAGGAAGAAGACGCGGGCTCGGGCGTATTCCTACTCATGACCTCCCCGTCTTCGATGCGTCGTCTGGCCGTCATCGCCATGGTGGGCTTCGGCCTCACCGGCTGCGCCCAGCTCCTCACCAGCATCGGCAAGGGGAAGAGCAAGTCTGGCGAAGACGACGAGAACGCGGCCAAAACCGCACCGCTGCCGTCGGCGTGTAACGGCTACTCGTGGAACCCCGATGCGAAAGAGGACGCGATCATGCACCGGGTCTGCGACAACCGCTCATCACAGATGGTGACGCTCTCGGTCGCGCGTGCGCACCGAACGTTCGACGATCGGGAGCCCGACGTCCTGGTCGCCGCCAACAACGTGATCGACTGCGCAGAGTCCTGCGGAGAGAGAACCCCCATCGCCAAGGTCGTCACTGGATACTATGCGACCGTCTACGACCGCGCGAAGCTCCAAGCGTCACTTTCCGACTACGACGTCGACCGAGAGGTGCGGCAGACCTACCTCGACAAGGCCATGGCGTCGATCCCGGTGGTCGAGACGATGGTGAGCGAGCTCGATAGCCGTCGCCGCAAGATGTACTTCGACGCCTTCTGGGACGTGGTGGACGCGCGCCAGGCGTATTTCGACCGTCATGGGGACGCGTACGCTGAGCTCGACGGAGTGCGCGAACGAGCCGTCGCCGCCCGCGGGCGCGGTGAGGCTCCTCAGGATTTGATCGATCAGCTCGAGTCGCTCCGTTCGAGCTACCTCGCGCAGTGCGAGGACGATACCTGCCGCTTCGATCCGTTCGTGATCACGGCCACCCGGGAGCTGGTGCTGCTCCACATTGCGGGCGGTCATCATCTCGCCGCCCACGCAGAGCACCAGCTCTTAGGGGAGAAGGCGGCGGGGCGGCGCCTCTTCAGCGTGGAGAGTGGCAGCGCTATCTACCGTGCGATGGCGGAAGAGCGCCGTCAGGCCGATCAGTATCGAAAGGCGAAACAGGGAGGCGTGGATGCGGCCACCCTGAAGGCCCGTTTCGGCGACGAGCCCCCCCTTCCGGTCGACCCCGACCGAGGCCTCATCGGTTCGAGCCAGTTGCCCAACCTTCTAGATCTGCTGGACGGTGGTCCCAAGCTCAGGATGGTGGGCGGACCGGTGTCCAGCGTTCAGCCGGCTACCGACGGGATGGTCCGGGTCAACTTCATCCCGAACGTCACCAAGCGGTCGGTTAAGCGCTGTTTCCGTACTGACCGCGTCGTCGCTGTGCGCTGGCAGGGCAACCGGGGCGTGCTCGAATACGAGCGGAAATGCCAGGTGATCGGCGAAAAGACCGACGTGAAGCAGAAGCCTCCCGTGATGGTACCGAAGACAGACGTCGTCGGTGTCAAGCCGGGCGAGCTGCTCGAAGCCATGATCGACGAGGAGCGGCGTGGGCTCGTCGTCCGGACTTCCGCTGAGCTCGGTGAGGGCGAAGAGGCGACGAACCGAATTCTCCAGGTGCGCAGCGCCCGCGTCGGCGGGGTCTAAACGTAGTCCGCCGGTCCCGCGGTGCGCCTCGACCTGCTCGCCGTCGGACGACCCGGGGGGGCACCCTCCGTCGCCACGGTCCGATGAATGGCGCGGATGACCGTCCACTCCAGCCCGCCGTTGAGAAACGATCCTGCCGCCGCGAGGCCGAGGCATCCCCAGCTCGCGTGCTACCCTCGCCCGGTGACCGACCCGGTGTGCCACGACCCCGACCTCCCGCCCCTGCCGGATACGTCCCACCTCATCACGGAGAACGACGACCCGGTGGACAACATCCCGTCCGAGAAGAATCAACGGCTCCTCGTCGGATCGCTTTACGCAAGCTGGGAGGGGGCGCCCCCCATCGAAATCGATGGGGAGGTCCTCACCGAGGGACGACGCTCCTTCTTGGCGACCGCCAACGTGGGCCTCTTCGACCGGCCGATCAACGACCCGCTCGTGCCCGACGTGCTTGTCAGCAACGACGTCGCGCTCGGTCCCCACGAGTGGGGACCACAAGGCACGCGTTCGTACTTCGTGTGGGAGCAGGGCAAGCCCCCCGAGCTGGTGATCGAGCTCGTGTCGAACAAGAAGGGTGGTGAGCTCGCCGTAAAGCGGCTCCGGTACGCCCAGATGCGGGTCGCGCACTACGTGGTTTTCGATCCGGCGAAGAGACTCGGCGACCGCAGCCTCCGCGCCTTCAAACTGGCCGGGGACCGCCTCGAGCCGGTGGCGGTGGCCGAGGGCGCTTTGGTCGAGATCGAATCCCTGGGGCTGAAGCTCGGCCCCTGGGAGGGCACCTTCGAGCAACAGACCGGCACGTGGCTCCGCTTCTGGGACCTCGACGGCGAACTTCTCCTCACCGGCGACGAAAAGGCCGAAGCAGAGCGTCATAAGGCCGAAGCAGAGCGACAGAAGGCCGATCTCCTCGCCGCCAAGCTTCGCGAACTCGGCGTCGATCCAGACGCGCTTTGAATCGGGGTCGCGGCGGGCCGGGCTCGAGCGTCAGGCCCATGCACGAACCTTTCGTCGACCGGCCTGAAGTTCGGGAAGGCGTTTCGTCAGGGAGCCGCGGCCAACGACTCAATCACCGTGCAGCAGGGGGTTGACGCTCATGCCCCCATCGATGTTGTACTCCGCTCCGGTGATGAACCAGGCCTCATCGGATGCGAGATAGGTCACGAGCGACGCGACCGTCTCGGGGCTCCCGAACTTCTTGAGCGGGATCCGGGCCTGCATGGCGGATGCGAACCCCTGAATGGCTTCGAGGGACATACCGGTCTTGCTGAAAATCGCGGTCTCGGTCGGGCCAGGGTTCACAGCATTGACACGAACCTTACGCGGGGCGAGTTCGGTGGCCGCAGTCCGCGTGTACGAATTCAATGCGGCTTTACTTGCCGCGTATACCGCCGTGTTCGCCATTCCGGTGTACGCGTTGATCGACGATAGGTTGATGACGGAGGCCCCCTCCGACAGCAGCGGGAGAAACTTCTCCAGGGTGAACACCGCCCCCTTGAAGTTGATGTCCATCATCGAGTCGAACATCGCCTCGTCGAATGCGCCCATGGGGGTGGAAAAAAAAACGCCGGCGTTGATGAATAGGACGTCGACGCGTCCGTGATTCCGCTTTACGGCCTGGACCAGGGCATCAGTGTCCGAGAGCTGAGCCTGGTCGGCGACGATCCCTTCCGCACCGAGCTCCTGCGCGGCGGCGCCGACGCGGTCGGCGTTTCGTCCCGTGATGATCACCGTCGCGCCTTCGGCGACGAAGCGAGCCGCGGTCGCCCGACCGATGCCGCTGTTTCCCCCGGTAACGATCGCGACCTTTCCTTCGAGTTTTTTGCTTGTACTCATGTGGTTCTCCCTGTGCTGCGCGTGGGTCAGCCACGCGGTGGGAGAGAGATAGCCCTTGCCCAATTCGCCCTTAAGATCTTTAATCGGGCTACACTGTCCCGTTTTTCGAGACAATGGACACGGACACGATCAGCCTTCGGGCCTTTTCACGCGTCGCGCGCCGGCAGAGTTTTGCGGAGGCGGCGCGCGAGTTGCGCATGTCGACGACGGCGGTCAGTCGCCGTGTCGCTCACCTCGAGCAGACCTTGGGGGTGAGGCTGCTCCATCGCACGACCCGCCACGTCTCGCTCACCACGGCCGGGGCCCTCGCGTTGGAGCGGGCGGAACAGATTCTGGCCGACTTAGACGACCTCGGCGACCTCATGGACGGCGACGAACGACCGAGAGGTCACGTGAGAATGACGGCAGGAGTATCCTTCGGCCACGCCGTACTCCATGCGGGCCTGCCCCGCTTTCTCCACGACCATCCCGAGGTTTCCGTGGAGCTCGTCCTCACGGACCGACCGGTGGACTTGGTCACCGAACGAATCGACCTGGCGGTGCGGATCGGCCATCTCGGCGACTCGAGCTTGGTCGCGCGGCGCTTGGGCGAGGTGCCCCACCTCGTTTGCGCGGCGCCGAGATGGGTCGAGGGAGAGGGTTTGCTTTCGATCGACGACCTGGCGGGACTTCCCCGCATCGTCGACACCAATCAGCCTCGCGTTTGGCGCCTGCAAGGGCCGGACGACACGGCCCGCGAACTCTCAGCCGAAGGTCGATACGCCGTGAACAACGCCCACGCGGCGCTCGATGCGTGTCGGACCGGTCTCGGATTGGCATTGCTCCCCTGCTTCGTCGCCGACGAGGCGCTCGCCCATGGGGAAATCGTCGACGTCCTTCCGGGATGGACAGGACCGCGCCTCGGCGTTCACTCGGTGGTCCTACAACGCCGTTGGGCTTCGACTGCAGTTCGTCGCCTCGTCGCCCATGTTCAAACCCTCATCCCGCGATCGGTGGCCGCCTCCCCCGCGTCGGCGAGACGCCCAGCAGAGCGACCCCCCGAATCCTGACTCCAGGGTCCCTGGGTTGAACCACCCCACCTAGCGCTTCATTTTCGCACCTTACGCACGTCGGACCGACGGGCCCCTCGCTCCCCCAAAGGGAAACGGAGCGGAGCGAGTCGAGGTGTAGCGACCCCATGCGAACGTACTTGCGTCGCGAGACCCATCACCCTGGGCGATGGGAGTCCCCCCACGCCGCGCTCGTACCTTGCAGCACATAGCGCCCTAGTAACCTCCACCGCGTGTCGTTTACAACGATCACCATGCGGCGTCGGTTCGCTTGGGTCTTCGCCGTCGGTGCCGCCGCCTTGTCGTGCAGCACTTCGGATGCGACTGGGCCCGGTGGCGGCCCCCCGGGCGGCGACGGGGGTCAGGGTGGGACGCCGACCGAGCCGGTCGACCCGGCCCCCGCGGTCACGATGCCGGTCGAGGTCCTAGGCCCGGCGGAGACGACGGAAACCGTGATGCTCAACATCGAGCGTCCCGACCGCGCCGTCTACCTCCACCTTCGGGTGCACGGTCTTGCCTACGAGGGGGCGGCGAGCCTTCGATGGAACGACGGGGATTTCACTCCTCTCGCCAACGAACACATCACCTTTCCCGACAACCAGTACGGGGGACAGGGTGGGGGGTACCACACCCTTCGATTCCGTCTCCCCGTCGCTGCCTTCCCTGACTTCGACAGCTCCCGGACGGAGCAGGCGCTGTCGTTTCGCTTCAATGGGACGGACGGGGAGAACATCGGTTTTCGCGTGTTGCGCATCGACGTGCGTGATGAAGCCGGAGCCTCGCTTCTCCCCGCCGGCACGTTTCAAAGCGACGACCCCGATCGATGGGCCCCCCCCATCGACACCCCTGAGGCCATCGCGGAGGGCCAGCAGCTGTGGAACGAGGCCGCGATCAAGGACCGCCCGGGCGGGAAGGACATCACGGCCACGTGCGCCGGCTGTCACGCCGCGGGAGGAGAGGACCTCGAATACTTCGCGTATTCCAACCGGTCGATCGTGCAGCGATCGATCTTTCACGAGCTGAGTGAGGAACAGGGGCAACAGATCGCGAGCTACATCCGTAGCCTCCGCGAGGCGCGTGGCATCGAGAGATTGGGGCGTCCCTACAACCCTCCCTACCAACCCGGACCGGGTCTCGAGGGGAAAGACGTCGCATACTGGGCGGCGGGGGCTGGGATCGAAGCCGTGGCCGACAGTGAGGCCGCGACCCTCGAGGCGATGTTCCCCGAGGGGACCGGTGCCGACGCCTTGGCTCGGGTGGTCGACCACGAGGCGGTGATGGACATCACCAAAATCCCGTTGGCGATCCAGTTTCCGGATTGGAACGAGTGGCTCCCCGACGTTCATCCTCGCGACGTATGGCAGGGTACCTACTTCGAAGACTCCGCCGCCTACGCTCATTACCGAAGCCTGTTCGACGATGTGAAGGACGACCCGAGCGCGGTGTTCGAAGCGAACAACTTCGACAAACGGTTCCGCGAGTTCCAAGAGAACTTTCGCGCCTTCATTCACGAGGGAAGTACCGTCGGCAACGATTGGCGGACCGAAGACGGACCGGCGATCGAGGCGATCAAGTCGGAATACAAGCCGGGTGGCAGCCCCGAGTTCGCCAAAGAACAACTCGCCAAGTGGATCGCGCTTCGCTATTGGGACATGGTCAAGCTGAGCGGCTGGGAAGACCAAGCACGGACACTCCGGCCCGAGTCCGAGGCTTGGCAGTGGCCGATGAGCTCCCAGGCGGTGCACCAGGTGGCGCCCCACATCGTCGCCGACAACATCAATCACTTTGCGGGGCAAGACCCGCTCGTGGGCGACTATCGCTCGACGGTCTGGTACCAGCTGCAGCTAACGCTCAACAGCGGTGAGGGACTCAACGAGGACAAAAACTACATCGTTCACCCGGTGGATTGGCCCTACCAACTACGCCACCTGTGGGAGCTGGGGGAGCGCACGCCCGACGCCCGGTGGGAAGGGGCGCGCGTCTTCATGTCGCTCATCAAGATGTACCAGTCTCAGAGCAACACGCGCGGGACCTCGTCGCGCGGGTGGGTCATGCGGTTCGTCCATCCGAAGTTCATGATGTCGACCCCCCGAGGCGAGACGGCGTCGCACGAAAGCGTCGACGCCCACGACCCCGGCTTGAGCGGGCGTCTACGCAACGCGCTGCTGCTCGAGTTTCTGCGGGTGGTGGAGTCGTACGACGCGAGCGACTGGGAGCGCCAGACCCCGGCCCACACGACCGAGGTCCAGAAGTGGGCACGACTGGATCCCGTGGATGCGGTACCCACGGAGGACATCGAGGGATTCCCCGATACGGTCGTGTATTCGGTGTCGCGGATGGAACACATGAATACGCTGTATCGGCTGCTTCCCATCATGGAACAGACCGACGGGATCGAGTGCACGACGATCCGGCGCCTGGCCGAGTGGGCTGCTTCGATTTGGCCTGAGGGCGACTGGGTCGAGCGCTTGCAGTCGTCGACGTGTGAGTGACGAAGCCCCGCGGGCCGACCGACCCCTCAGCTCGCTTCGTTCATGGGGCGCATGATGATGTTGACGATCCGGCTGCGCTCGCGCGGGAGCGCCGCGAGCACGACCGCCTCGGCTACGTCTTCTGCCGTGGAGAAGCCTTTCAGGGCTTCGCTGCCCGCGGTGCGCCCATCGCCGAGGGCGAAATGCGTCTCCACCCCGCCCGGGCAGATGGCCGAGACCTTGATGCCGCGCGCGAAGAACTCGCGATCCAAGGCCTGGGTGAGCGCGACCTGCGCATTCTTCGACATGCAGTAGATGGCCTCTCGGGGGTAACCGGCGAGGCCAGCCACGCTCGCGACGTTGATGATCTGCCCGTCGCCGCGGTCGAGCATGTGGGGGAGCACCGCCCGGCAGTAGAGCCACGTGCTCTTCGCATTGGTGTCCATGATGCGGTCGTAGTCTTCTTCGGTCCATTCGAGGAACGGCCGGTAGCCGCCCACGCCCGCGTTGTTGACCATGATGTCGAGCCGGCCGAAGTGGTTCAGCGTCGCCGCCACCGACGCCTCCACGGCCGCGGCATCGGTGACGTCGGTCGGGACTACGAGCGCTTCTCCGCCCTTCTGCGTCACCTCGTCGGCGAGGGCACGGAGGTCGGCTTCGGTGCGGGCGATGAGCGCGACCTTCGCCCCCACCCCCGACAGCGCGAGCGCGCTCGCGCGACCGATGCCGCGACTCGCACCGGTGATGGCGACGACCTTGTTCTTCAGTGGCTGGCTCATGGTTCGGGCGTACACCTGGTGATGGGTTCCGTCCACGGGCACGGGCCCTCCCGACGACGATGGATCCCCTTCGACGGCGGGTGAGCTACGTCGCGGGGGCCCGCAAGCGGTCGAGTCCGACCGCGATGAGAATGATGATTCCCGTCAGGATCTCTTGGACCCAGTTGTCGAGTCCGATGGTGTTGGCGCCCATTTTGATGACGGTCATCAGCAACGCGCCGAAGATGGCGCCCGCAATCGATCCCCGCCCTCCGGACAGCGAGCCGCCTCCGATCACCACCGCCGCGATGACGTCGAGTTCGAGCCCGATCGAGTCGGTGGGATCCCCCACCGTAAGCGTGGCGAACTCCATCAGTCCGGCGATGCCGCCGAGCAAACCCATCAGCGCGTAGGTGATCGCGGTCACCCTTTCGACCGATACGCCACAGAGGCGCGCGGTGAGCGCGTTCGAACCGATGGCCACGATGTGGCGCCCGAGCGGGGTGAAGTGAAGGAGCACGCCGGCCGCCAGTGCCACGGCGACCGCGAGCCATACCCCGGCCGGAACGAGGGCATGGCTGTCGGCGGGTACGGCGCTCATCCAGGCGTCGAGACCATAGGTATGGCCGTCGATCATCTTTTGGTCGGAGATCCCCTTGGCCGTGCCCCGGGTAATGCTCATCGTCGCGAGGGTCACGATGAAGGGCGTGATGCGCAGCCAGGCGACGAAGATTCCGTTCAACAGCCCGGCGGCCACCCCCACCCCGAGCCCGGCGAGCACCACGAAGCCGACCCCGGGATCGGACTGGCTCACCCGCGCACAGACGACGGTGGTGAGCGCGACGACCGACCCCACCGAGAGGTCGATGCCGCCCTTGATGATGACAAGCGTCATCCCGACGGACAGGATGGCGACCACCACCGTTTGGCGGACCATCGTCTCGACGATGAGAGCACGGCCGAAGTTGTCGGGACTGATGAGGACGAAGAGCAGGTACACCGCGACCAGGGCGGCGAGGGGCCCCGTTTCGCCGGGCCACCGCCACCGCCGGCGGGTCGGGGGGGGCACGTCGGTCATGCCCCCGTCGCCTCGCGGAGGACCTCGGTCGGACTCGCCTCCGCCACGGGTCGCGATGGCCCAAGCACCCCGCGGGTCATCACCTGAATTCGATCCGCGAGTGCGAACAGCTCCGGAAGGTAGCTCGACACGATGAGCACGCCCGCTCCTTCCGCCGCGAGGCGATCGATGAGGGCGTGGATCTCGTTGCGGCTCCGAACGTCCACCCCGCGGGTGGGCTCATCGAGCACGAGGATGTCGACCTTTTGGTGGAGGAGCCGGGCCAATGCGACCTTTTGCTGGTTGCCTCCCGAAAGGCTGCTCACGGCGGCATCGGGGCCGGTCGTCTTAATGCGGATCGCATCGATCAGGCGACGGGCCGCGGCGCGCTTTTCTCGAGGTGACCGGAACGACAGGAGCGGTCGGATCTCGGCCAGCGTGACGTTTTCACTGACGCTCATCTGGTCCGCTAGGCCTTCGCCCTTGCGGTCCTCACTCAGAAATCCCATCCCCTGGGCCCAGCGATCGCGGGGGCGGGCGTCGGTGCGGGTCAGACCGTGGACGGAAAGCGACCCTGAGGCGATCGTATCAAGCCCGAAGATCGCACGGAGGAGTTCGCTCCGGCCCGCGCCGATGAGTCCGCCGATCCCGAGCACTTCGCCCCGGCGGAGGAACAAGGACGCCGCGGTGGGAAGCGGGGTACCGGCGAGCGCCGTCGCTTCGAGGACGACCCCTCCTGGTTCACCTCGCGTTCGGGCGGATGGCGCCGCCACCGACGCGCCCGCCATGAGCGCCACGAGATCGTCGAGGCTGCGATCGCCCATGCGACCGTCGCCCACGGTGCTGCCGTCGCGCAGGACGACGTAACGGTCGGCGAGCCGCTCCACTTCTTCGAGAAAGTGCGAGATGTACAGAATGGCGATGCCCTCGCACTGAAGCCGCGCGATGGCGGTGAAGAGCCGCTCGGTTTCGACGCGCGTGAGGGCGCTGGTCGGCTCGTCCAAGATCAGCAGCCGGGGCGCGTAGGAGAGGGCCCGCGCGATGCAAACGAACTGTCGGTCCCCCACCGACAATTCGCCGGCCGATCGGTCGGGATCGAGGCCTTCGGGTACGAGGCGCTCGATGACCGCGCCCGCGCGCCGTCGTTGCACGCGGCGAGAGACGAAGGGTCCGTGGCGCGGCTCGCGGCCGAGCGCGATGTTCTCGGCCACGGTGAGTTCGGGGCAGACGTGGGCTTCTTGATGAACCATGGCGATCCCCGCCTCGGCTCCGTCCCGGGGGGAGCGGGGACGGTAAGGCCGGCCGTCGAAGAAGATCTCGCCGCCGTCAGGCCGGAGGGCGCCCGCCAGGATCTGCATCAGGGTGCTTTTGCCCGCCCCGTTTTCGCCGAGCACGGCGGTCACGGCGCCGGCGGCGGCGGACAGGCTCACGCCTTCGAGCGCACGCGTCCGCCCGAAGGACTTGGTGACGCGGGCGACCTCGAGCAGGGCCGTCATCCGGGCTGGAGCAGCGCTTTGACCTCGTCGTCGCCACGGTTTTTGGCGGTGACGAGGGTCGAGCCCGTGTCGATGGTGGCCTTGATGTCTTTGCCGCGGAGATGGTCGACCATGGTCGTCACCCCGAGGTACCCCATGCGCTGGGGATCTTGCACCACCAGCGCCGCGACCTCCCCCTGGTCGAGGCCTTCGAGCAGTTTTTTCGAAGCGTCGAAGCCAACGAGTTTGACCCGGCGCACGAGGTCCAACTTGCGTAGCGCGAGCAGCACCCCGAAGGTGGTGGATTCATTGGGCGCGAAGATGGCCTGCACGCCGCCTTCGGCCGACTTCTGCGCGAGAAGCAGCCGCTCCGCGGTGGAGAGCGCGCTCTCGGTGGTGGCGCCGGCGTATTGGTTGTCGCTGACCACCTCGATCCTCGAACCCTGCTTCAGGGCTTCGAGGCAGCCATCCTCTCGCTTGGTGGTGCTCGCCGAGCCCTCTTGGTAGCGAAGGACCACCACCTTGCCTCCCTCGGGCAAAAGGTCTCGTACGATGTGGGTCCCGGCGAGCTTTCCCGCGGCGAGATTGTCGGTGGCAACGAAGGCCTTGTGGTCGCTCCCGGCGAGGGACGAGTCGATCACCACGACGGGGATTTTCGCGCGCGTCGCGTCTTTCACCGCGCGCTGCAGCGCCGTTTCGTTGAGGGGGGCGAGCACGATCCCGTGCACCCCCTGCGCGACGAAGGATTGCACGAGGTCGATCTGCTGCTTCAGGTCGTCTTCTTTCAGCGGCCCTTTCCACACCACCTCGACGCGCTGCTCGCGCCCCGCCCGCTCGGCGCCGCTGCGCACCGCCTTCCAAAACTCGTGGGTCGTGCCCTTGGGGATCACCGCAACCTTGAAGTCCCCCGCCGGAGAAGACGACGACGTCTCGTTGCGGCAGGCCGCGAGAAACGTGGCCGCGGCGATGAATTGGCGACGGTACATGGCGACGGGAGACTCGAGGGCGAGCAATGCGCGGCGCGCCGGTGCCCCTTTGACTTGGTCATCCAACCATCGTTGTCGGGAAGCGACCACCCGAATTGGGCATTCTTCAACCCCCCTCGCGTCTTCCGTCGACGAAGCCGACAGAACCCCCACGGGTGGTCGGAAGCGAAGTGACGTCCCGGACACCCCCGACAGGGCCTGCGACACGAGGGCCGCAGCTGCGGCGCCCGTCGGCGCGGCGATGAGCGCCGGCACTTCTTTACGTCCGTCTACGCCGTTTGCCCCCTGGGAAACCGGTTCCACGTCGCCGCGAGCACGGTTCCGTCTCGCGTGCACCGGCGGCACGAGCCCTGCTCTCAACGAGGCGCATGCACCGCCGCCGCTCCTCTCGTCTCGTCTCGTTGGCCCTCGGGCTAGCCGCCCTCGCCGCCGCCGGATGCGACCCCATCCAGGACGCCATTTACGCGGTTCATCCGCCTTCGATCTCGCTCACCTCGAAGCCCCCGATCAGCGGCGGGACCCTGCACGTGACGGCCGATGATCGCTACGTCGTGATGGCCGACCCCAACCTCGATCGGCTCACGGCATGGCGTACCGCCGATCACGAAGTCGCCGCCGACGTCGCATGGCCGAGAGGCGCGGAGCCGGGCCGGATCGCCGATGGCGCCGCTTCCCGCGTCCACGTCGTTCTTCGTGGGCTGGGGGCCATCGCTTCGGTCGACATCGCCGACGGCTCGGTCGTCGAGCGATCGGTGTGCCCCGAGCCCCGGGGCCTCGCGCATCACGCCGATGCGGGCACCCTCGTCGTGGCCTGCGTCGGCGGGGACGTGGTCACGCTGGCCGAAGATCCCTCCGACACCGAGCCTCGCGCGCGGTGGTTCGTCGAACCCGACCTTCGCGATGCCCTCGTCGTCGACGGGGAGGTCTTCGTCACGACCTTTCGCCACCCCGCCCTGCTCCGTCTCGACGACGAGGGCCGCATCGTGGAGCGCGCCCAACCGACCCTCGACCAGGGCAGCCTCGGGGACTCCGTTCCCACCGTGGCGTGGCGCACGCGGGCCCTTCCGTGGGGACGTGTCGCCATGCTCCACCAGATGAGCCTCGACACCGAGCTTCGCCAACCCCCGAGCGGTCCACCCGTGTACTACGGGTCTGGCGAGCGATGCGGGGCCAGCGTGGTGCAGCCCGCGGTGACCCTCTTCGAGCGCAAGCCCGGGGGCGACCTCGAGGTCATCGGCGGCGTTCGCATCAACGGCATGGGTGGCGCCTACGACATCGCCGCCGACGGTCGTCGGCTGGTCGTGTCCGGCGCGGGCCGGGTCGAACTCGACCTCGCCACCTTCTCCTCCACCATCGCCGTATGCCGCGACAACAACGACCTCGGGGCATCGGCGGTCGCCTTCGACCAATACGGCCGGCTCTACACCCAGATGTACAGAGGTCTTTACCGAACGGGCCCGGAGCCCGACGACGACGCGCGGGTGGCCACGTGGTGGCCCGCAGAGAACACGGGTCATGACCTGTTCCACGGACCGACCGCGGGCGCCCTGATCTCGTGCGCCTCGTGCCACCCCGAAGGCCGCGACGACGGTCACGTGTGGCGGTTTGCGGCCGGTCCCCGACGCACCCACTCCCTGCTCGGCGGCACGGCCGGTACGGCCCCCTACCATTGGGAGGGAGACATCGGGTCCTTCGAGGAGCTCATGCGCGAGGTCTACTCCGAGCGCATGCAGGGGCGACGACTTGCCCCCGGGGAGATCGCTGCGGTCGAGCACTGGATGACCAAGGACCTTCGCCCCCTCCGCATCGCTCCCGCGGCCGCCCCCGAAGTCTTGTCCCGGGGACGGGCCCTCTACGAGGACCCCGTGGTCGGGTGCGCCCGCTGCCACGAGGGCGAAGGGCTGACGCGGAGCTTCGACGTCAACACCGGAGGTTCGTTCCAAGCGCCAGTCCTGCTCGGTCTATCGCTGCGCGCTCCCCTCATGCACGACGGGTGCGCCACGTCGATTCGTCACCGAATGGTGGACGAGGACTGCGGCGGCGGCGACGCCCACGGAAAGACCTCCCACTTGTCCCCCGAAGCGCTCGCCGACCTGGTGGCCTACCTCGAAAGCCTTTAGGTGTCGGTCAAATCGGTAGATTTGACCGGCCCAAAAAGTAAGGCACCCCCAAGACAATAGAACCGGCTCTGAGGAGCGATGCTCGCCCTCGCCGGCTTGTCGTCGGCGATCGTTGACGTTGTCGGCGAGCATCGCGACACCATCAACGGTTGTGGTCGAGGGTGTAGTCGCTCCGCGCGCGCACCCGATTGCCGCGCGCTTTGTGTTCGAGCTCGACGTTGCCCAACATTTCGAGCACCGGGGTGACGTAGTTGGCGAAGCGGCCCCGGTATCCTTTTCGGCGCCCGTAATAACCGCCGACGGGATTGCTCGCGTCGCGCGCCCACGCTTCGACCGTGTCGGGCTTGACGGGCTTGCCCTCGTCGGCATTCCCGAGCGCCATCCAATCGCCTCGCGCCACCAGCATGGCGTGCAGGTCGTCGAGACACCGCAGCTCATAGCTCAGCACCGTTTTGCCCACACGCACGACCAGGGCCTCGCTCGCTTCGTCGCGGTAGGCCTCGTAGCTGGACGTTCGGGATGGCGTCTCGAGCTGCCAGGGGTCGTCTTCCGTACCCATGCCGAACGTGACCATGGAGTCAGACATCGGGGGCTCCTGCGGTCGCGGTGGCGACACACGCCGCAAGCCGGTCGTACGTTGCTCTCGCCTCGGTCCGCCCATCCCCGACCCACGCCCGGAGGGCCACGGTCCCGCGCTTGGTTTTAACTGTCTGCATGGCCCCGTCATACGGATGCAAAGGTGACGTCTAGTGTCATATATCTCGTCGCCGGAGGTTTTTTCTCGTGCGCGCCGCCCGTCTCCTTCACCTTCTGATGCTGCTGCAAAACCGCGGCCGTCTCACCACGGCCGAGCTCGCGCAGATCTTGGAGGTATCTCGCCGTACGGTGCTCCGGGACCTCGACGCCCTCAGCGAGGCCGGGCTCCCCCTCGTGGTCACCAGGGGCTCGAAAGGGGGCGTGGAGCTCGGCTTCGGCTATCGCACCCAGCTCACGGGACTATCCCACGAGGAAGCCGAAGCGCTCGGGGTGCTCCTCTCCCTTCCTGCCGCCTGGCTCGCGCCCATCGGACTCGACCGGGCGGCGCGCCAAGTCCAATCGAAGCTCATCGAATCGCTCGCCCCCTCGGTGCGTGACGCGGTCCTCCGGGTCCGGGACCAATTTCGCATCGAGGCCCCGGAACCCCGAACCGATCCCCGGCTGTCGGCGATGGCGCTCGCGGTCCGGGAGCGCCGCGTGGTTCGGCTCAGGAATCACAGCGAACATCCCGTCGTCGTTCATCCCTGCGCCCTCCGCTGGGGGTCGGCGATCTCCCTCTTCGATGCACGTTCCTCCTCGTGGGTCCCGAGCTCGGCGTGGGGCGCCATCAACATCTCCGCCCACCGCTTCGAGACGTCGTAGCGCCGGTACGCGGGCCAAGCCGCGCTCGAGGTGGTTGCGCCCACCGCGTGAGGCGAGCCAGTCTCCTACGTCATGACGTCCTCTTCCGACGCGCCCCTCGAGGCGCCGCGCCCCCCCGTCGCCGAGCGCCGCCCTCACGAACACGCCGCCCATGGTCGCCGACGCGTCGACCCTTACCATTGGATGCGCGACGACGACCGGAAAGACCCGGGGGTGCTCGCCCACCTGCGCGACGAAACCGCGTACGCCGACGCGGTGATGGCGCCGCTCGAGGCCCTGCGCGGCTCACTCTACGACGAAATCGTAGGTCGGATTCCGCCAGACGACAGCTCGGTGCCCTACCTCCGCGACGGGTACTGGTACTACCAGCGCGTCGAGGCCGGGCGCGAGTACCCCATCCTCGCCCGGCGAAAGGGCACGGTCGACGCAACCGAGGAGGTGTACCTCGATGCGAACGAGCGGGCCGAGGGTCACGCGTTCTATTCGCTCGGCGGCGCGTCGGTGAGCGCCGACGGGCGGACGCTCGCGCTGAGTGAGGATACCCTGAGCCGACGGATCTACACGCTCCGCTTCAAGAACCTCGATACCGGCGCGATGCTCGACGACGAGATCGAGGGCACGGCGGGGGGAGCCGTGTGGGCCATGGACCACCGCACGGTCTTTTACGTACGCCGCGAGGAGGGAACCCTGCGCGCCCACCAAGTGTGGCGTCATCGTGTGGGCACCGCGCCGAGCGACGACACCCTCGTTTACGAGGAGTCCGACCCGCAGTTTTACGTGTCGGTGCGCCGCAGCCGGAGCCGGGACTTCGTCTTCGTCATCAGCGTCCAGACGCTGTCGCACGAGTACCGCGCCATCGACGCGTACCGACCCGAGGCCGAAGCGACGGTCGTGCTGTCCCGCGAACCCGAGCACGAGTACGATGTCGACCACGCGCACGGGCGTTTCTACATCCGCACCAATTGGGGTGCGCGCGACTTCCGGCTCATGAGCGCCGTGCCCCACGAAAGCGCCGACAAGGCCCGGTGGCGCGAAGAGGTCGGAGCGCGCGACGGCGTCTTTCTCCGCGACTTCGAGCTGTTCGACGACTACCTGGTCGTCAGTGAGCGTCGCGAGGGGCTGACTCGGCTGCGGGTATTGCCCTGGACGGATACTCACGCGCCCGACGTCGACGCCGGCCACGAAGTCGAGATGCCGGAAGAGGCGTGGACGGTGCGGATGGGGGTCAACGCCGAGATGAGCACCACCACGCTGCGCTTCCACTACGAGTCGATGACGACCCCGCCGTCGGTCTACGACTACGCGATGGACACCCGCGAGCGCACGCGGAGAAAGGTCCAGCCCGTGCCGGACTTCAACGCGTCGGACTACGTAGCGCACCGCTTCATGGTCGCCGCGCGAGATGGCACCGAGGTGCCCGTCAGCCTCGTCCACCGCCGCGACCTCGACCGTACGCAGCCCTCGCCCCTGCTCTTGTACGGCTACGGCTCGTACGGCCTCTCGATGGATCCGACATTCGGCTCCGCGCGGCTGAGCCTGCTCGACCGCGGATTCGTGTTCGCGATCGCCCACGTACGCGGCGGGCAGGAGCTCGGGAGGGCGTGGTACGAAAACGGCAAGCTCCTCCACAAGCGCAACACCTTTCACGACTTCATCGACGTCGCCGACGCCCTCGTCCGCGACAGCTGGACGACCCCCGATCGGCTCTTCGCGATGGGCGGAAGCGCCGGCGGTCTTCTCGTGGGCGCGGTGGCGAACATGCGCCCGGAACTCTGGCGCGGTGTGGTGGCCAACGTGCCCTTCGTCGACGTCGTGACGACCATGCTCGACGAATCGATTCCCCTGACGACCTTCGAATACGATGAATGGGGCAACCCCAACGACCGTGCGTACTTCGATTACATGCTGAGCTACTCGCCCTACGACAACGTCACCGCGGCCGCCTACCCCGAGATGCTGGTGCTGACCGGGTTCCACGACTCGCAGGTGCAGTACTGGGAGCCGGCAAAGTGGGTGGCCCGCCTGCGACACCACAGCACCGGCGGCCGGGTCGTATTTCGCGTCGACCTCGACGCGGGCCACGGCGGCGCTTCGGGACGCTTTCGCCGCCACCGCGAAACCGCCCTCATTTACGCGTGGCTCATCGACCTCGCGGGCCGATGACGAGAAGCGCCGCGTCTGAATCAGTAGCCGCCCTATTATAGACGGGCGGGCGGCGAGGCGGGTCAAGGGGGGGCCGGGCGGGTGTGCACCGACAGGTTGGGATTCGGGGACCAGCCTTCGACCACCCCGGACGCGAGATCGACGATCAGCTCGGCGTCGGCATCGGGACGGTGACACAGCGTCTCCGGCGCGGCCCCCGGAACGCCGCGACGGACCAGCTCGGCGACCCGCTCGGCCATGGCGACATCGGGCACCCGCGCCCCAAAGTAGGTGCGCCCTCCTTCGACCGACCGCACCAGCCTCATGGCGTCCGACCGTACGGAGCGTCGGTAAAGACACGGCGGCATTTCACGCGGGCGCGACGTCACGAGATCGGAGTGGCCGCGAAGAGCACCTACGATGTCGGCGACTTCGGTCGGAGCGACCTCGACGCGGTCGAAGGTGCGCAACAGGGTGTAAGGCTCGAGACAGCGCTTCGCGAGCGGCTTTCGGTCGACCATGCTGAGCGTGGCGTAGGGGCAATCGAAACGTGAATCCAGCACCTCCCAGTAAGGCGGGACCCGTCGCGGGCTCGGTTCGGTGTGCAGAACGAGGCGATGACCTCGAGCATCGCTAGCGAGCACCCACACGCTCCCATCTGCATCGGCGTCGACCGCGAAAGCGTGCAGCGGCTCGCCTTGGGGTCGAGGAAGGGGGACCGACACCCAACCCCGGTCCTCGCGGCGCCACAGACCTCCCGCGGCCAACCAGCGCTGCCCGCTCGGCTCCTGAGCGAGACCTGCTCCTTCAGCCGGCCAAGTGACCCCAGGAGGTAACGGGACCGACGCAAAGCCATTGTCGCGGAGGGCGAGGAGAAACCCGGGAGGATCGAGATTCGAGACGCGGCTGCCGCTGCAGAGCAGCCAGAGCACCTCGCCGTCGTCGACCGAATCCATGGTCTTGCATTCCGCATGCTCCGATACCGGAAGCGCTTCGATGGTCGTGCGACCGGCTCCGGGCTTCCAACGCTCCACGTGCAACCCCGGCCGCGCGTCGGTAGCTCTCTCGTCGTGGCCAATGGTGAAGAATTCGCCACTCTCTCTCGCCACGAAGTGGAACGGGCGCACGGCGAACCCTCGCGTCGGCGGCTCATCCGGGAAGCCTCTCGCATCATCGATGATGCGAAGGCGCGGCAGCGGGGCCGGGCCACCGTCGATGATGCGAAACCGGTAGTAGGGAGCGGAAGGAAACAAGCCGGCGCTCGCGCTCAGGGCCAGGGTGCGACCATCGCGCCAGGGCGCGACGCCGACGTACTGAAAATCGTCGTCCATCGGCTCCCCCCGGTAGGCCGCGGAGGACGCGGAGGCCGGGTTTCGGCGATAGAGCTGCGTCCCGGTCCCCGCCATGAAGGGGCCGAATTCAGTGGCGACCACACTCGGGCCCCGCAGCTTTCCCGCGACACCGACGATTCGGTAGGTCCCAGGAAGCCCCGAGAACACCCGTTCGTCCGGCGCGGGGGCGTGCCCCCGCTCCAATGGCATGAGCAGACCACCGTCTTTGGGGGCCGCCACGAGGGCGTCTTCGAAACGGAGGATCTGCTCCGCGAACGTCGTGATCGCCACGACGTGAAAGGGCGACGCGGGGGGCGTCGAAGCCGGCGTGACGGGCGCCGACCTGTTCGTCGCAGGCACCCCCAACGGCGGCGGAGCCGAAGGCGACGCCTTCCCGGCCGGAAGTGGCCGCTTCGGCATCGACGCCGACCCGCAACCCGTCGCCGCGATGAGCGTGAAGAGGAACACGAGCGCCCGAGCCATCTCGTGAGCGTAGGCCGTCGTGCGCGACATCCTGGAGGAATACCGGTGAGGGTCGAGGAATTCCCCGCGACCACGTTGTCCTCGCCGTGGTCGGCCCTCCATCTCCAAAAAAAGAAGTGGTCGATCACTTTCTTTACTGTAGACTGTTGCTCATGAGGACCGCGGAAGCAGGGCGTCCGCCGCAGCAGGCGCGCAGCGTGGCGAGCCGCCGCCGGCTGCTCGACGCCACCATCTCGTCGGTGATCGAGCGCGGATACGCAGCGACCTCGACGTCGGAGGTGGCGAAACGCGCCGAGCTGTCGCAAGGCGCGCTCTACAAGCACTTTCCGAGCAAGGCGGCGCTCATGGCCGCCACCGCCGAGCACCTCTTCGGCCGCCTCATCGACGACTACCGGCGCGGCTTTCACGCCCTCGCCAGCGAGCAGATCACCGACGTCGAGGCGCGCCTCCGGGCGACCCTCGACCTGCTGTGGGACCTCTTCCACGATGCCCCGCTCGCCGCCGCGCTCGAACTCTACGTGGCGGCGCGGACCGACGCCGAGCTGGCGCTCGCGATTCAACCCATCTACGCGCGGCATGTCTTCAACCTGCGCCTGGAAGCGGCGCGGCTGTTCCCCGAACTCGCCGGTCACCCCGATGTCGACTCGGTGATCGCTGGGCTCATGGCGAGCCTCCAGGGCACGACCGTCGCCACCCCGGTCATTGGCGGCCACGAGGTCGCTGGCCCCAAACGACTCGCCGAGCGCGCCTTCATCGAGCGCGTCTTCACCACCGAATGCCGACGCATGTTGGAGACCATGCCATGAGCGACCAGGAGCTGCTGATCTGGGCCATTCCGTGGTTTTTCGCCACGATGATCATCGAGCGACTGCTCTACGGCCGCCCAAAGCTCAAGGGCATGGGCCGAGGTCATACGCTCGTCGATACGGCGTGCAGTCTCGCGATGGGCATCGGCCACCTGGTGGTGGCCGGCGTCTGCCAAGTCGCGGCCTTCGCGGTGCTCGTATGGGGATACCGCTTCCGCCTGTTCGACATCCCGGATGCGTGGTGGGTGTGGCCGTTGCTCATCTTGGCCGAGGATCACTGTTATTATTGGTTTCACCGCGGCCACCACGAGGTCCGCCTGTTGTGGGCGGCTCACGTCAATCACCATTCGAGCCGCTTCTACAACCTCTCGACGGCGCTGCGCCAATCGTGGACGACGCCGATCACGGGGCCGCTCTTTTGGCTCCCGCTGGCGCTCCTCGGCTTCCGCCCCGACATGATCGTGATCGCCAAGGTCATCAGCCTGCTTTATCAGTACTGGATTCATACCGAGCTCATCAAAAGTCTCGGGCCGCTCGAATGGTTGCTCAATACGCCGTCGCACCACCGGGTCCACCACGCCCGCAACCCGCAGTACCTCGACAAGAACTACGGGGGGATCTTCATCATCTTCGACCGCCTCTACGGCACCTTCGAGCCCGAGCGCGAGCCCGTCGATTACGGTCTCACCCATCAACTCGAAACCCATCACCCGGTCAAGGTCGCCTTTCACGAATGGATCGCCATGGCCCGCGACGTGTGGCGCGCCCCCTGGCGCGACAAACTCGACATGGTGTTTCGCTCGCCCGCCTACCTCGCCGCGCGCCACGACGAAAGCGGCAGCCCCTCCCGGCGCCCGCCGCCCGGGCCGTCGCCACGACTCGATGCGGCGATGCCCATGCCGCTCCACGAGGAATAGGGCACCTCCACGAGGAATTGGAACGGGTCAGCTTTACGCCGACGTAACCCGGGCGCCGATGAGGCTCTGGTATCCGCCCCGGTCGCGCGCGATCATGGTCTCGAATCGCTGCCTTAGGTCGGGGACCGCGCTCTTGGCCACGCTCTCTTTCGTCGCCAGCGCCGCCCACCAGCCCGCGACCTTGGGCCGCCCGCGGTAGCTCGCCAATTCGGGATAAAGGTCGTTGGCCCACGCGAGGCGCTGGAGGGCGGGAAGAAACGCCGCGTCTACGAGCGACATCGCTTCCCCGAGGAAGAAGGGCCCCTCGCCGATTTCTCCTTCGAGCCGGTCGAGCTTGGTGCCGAGCCGGTCTACGACAGGGGCGAGGGCCTCTTCGTCTTTGGCGCCGGTGAGACCGATGACGTCTCGGAGCAACGCGTTGCTGAACTCGATGAAGGAGCGGGCCCGCGCGCGTGGAAGCGGTGCCTCGGGCAGCATTCGACCCGGGGTGACCTCATCCAGGTACTCGTTGATCACCACCGACTCGAACACCACCGCTTGCTGGCCATCATCGTCGGTGACCTCGAGCGCCGGGACTTTGCCGAGCGGAGACAGCGCCAGAAACCAATCGGGCTTGTTCCGGAGGTCGACGTACTCGATGTCGAAGGCGACGCCCTTTTCCTGCAGCGTGACCACGCTGCGTTGTACGAAGGGTCAAAGCGCCGAGCTGATGAGTCGGTACCGAGGCATCAGCTCACCTTACCTCGTGCGACCCGGCGACGCATCGCGCCCGTTTGGGGTGACGAGTTGGATCGCGTTGCCTTCGGGGTCGGCGCACTCGCAGTAGATGCGTCCCTCCCAGGTCCACGGTTTCTTCGCCTGGCCCCCTTCGGTGAGGATGGCCGAGCGCAACCCATCGAGGTCGTCGGTCTCGAAGGTCAGCTTGTAGGCGGTGTCGTCACGCCATGCCGGCGGTTCGACGTGCTCGATGCCCGCGGCGATGTCCGCGGGCAGTCGATGCAACGCCACCCCCGCGGCTCCGGGCGCGCCATGGCTGAGCACGACGAACCCCGGATCCGACGATGGTCGTGTCGCAAAGCCGAACGCCCTCTCGTAGAAGGCGATCATCCGTTCGAGGTCCTGAACGAACACGAAGCCGTGAGCGAGTCGCGCGCGAGGCATCGCCTGTCGTCCGTCGGGCGGCACGCCGGGTAAAGAGAAACCCTCCGACGCGAGACGCTCCCAACGATGGGAGCCGGCCGGGGCGGAACGGCGGCAGCGTTCGCGCCTCGTCATGAACTTCGCGGCCTCCCCGCCCCGCTACCTCGTGTTGGCGTGCCGCGTGGCGTAGAACGATGCCACCGGCAGATGGCACAGAAATCTGGCACAGCCCGCCGTAGGGATCTGTGCCACGACCGCCGCGGTCATTGATTACAGTGGCTTACATCGTGGCCTGGGGCTTGCTCAGTGTTCGGGCCATGACGCGCCGACACAGCATCGCCCTTTCCGCCCTTCCTTTCTTCTCCTTCCTCGGCCTTCAAGCCTGCGCCGTCGACCCCGTGGCGTTCGACGAGGACGTCGCCGAGGTGGCGATCGAAATCGTCACCGAAGACCCCGACTGCACGCTCGACGAGTTCGTCACCTGCGACCAGGACCTCGACCCGTCGGTCGATGGGCTTTCGACCTGCATGGACGACGAGGACGGTGTCCGCGGCTGGGCGACCTGCCTGCCCCGCGTCATGGAAGGTCCCGAAGACTGCTTCGACCACGAGCTGTGGGATGGCTCGGTGTGCACCGCCGACGCGGTGGGAAGCACGCCCATCGTGCTGCGCTTCGGGTCGGCCCCGGTGGCCTACCGCCAAGGTGGGGGTGACTTCGACCTCACCGGCCACGGGATGTCGGTCGCCACCGACTGGCCGACCGCGGCCACCCCCTGGCTCGCCCGCGACCGCAACGGCAACGGAAGCATCGACGACGGGGGCGAGCTCTTCGGCTCGGCCACCGCGCTGGCCGCCGGCGGTCTCGCCGCGCATGGCTTTCAGGCGCTCGCTGAGCTCGACGAAAACGGGGACGGCTTGGTGACCGCAGCCGACGCCGCGTACGCCAGCCTCCTCGTGTGGGCCGACAAGAACGGCGACCGCGTAAGCCAGCCCGAAGAGCTCACGTCACTGGCCAAGGCAGGGGTCACCTCGCTGGCCGTCCGCCACCACATCGCCCTCCGCTGTGACGCCCGCGCCAACTGCGGCCGCGAGCGCGCCGCCTTCACCTACGTCGGCGCCAACGGCACCCCACGTCAGGGCGAAGCCGTCGACGTCCACCTCCCCTGGCGCTGAATCGAAGCCGTCACCCCCGCGTTCCCGCTTCCGGGCGTTGCTGTTGCATGGTCGACGCGACAACACGTCAGGCATGAGGCGAGTCGCCCTCTGATTGGCTGATGATCGAAGGGGCTGCAGCCGACGAAAGCAACGCGGGTAACTACAGCCGCGGACTCATTGCCGCTCCAGCCGCACCCCTTTGATGACGAGGGTTCATCCGCGGTAGCTTTGGTAGGCCCGGATACACGGGTAGCCCAGACCATCATGGTTCATGACGCCGAAGGCGCTTCGCGCTTTGCTCGGTCGGCCCTGGCCTTGACCGCAATCGTCGTCGCGGGCTGTTCAACGCCGGGGCCTGCACCTCCGCCGCCGGCACCTCCGGTGGCCGAGCTGGCGCCGGCACAACCGGCGCCCGCCTTCGCCTCCGCTACCGCGACGACGGCGCCGAAACAGGTCCTGTCGGCGGTTGCGTCCACGGTGGCGAACGTGCCCGTGCCCGGAGGCTATCGGCCGGCCGCACGAGGGGAAATCCCGTGTGGTGCCACGTCGTGCCGGGCGGGCGCCGAAGCGTGTTGCGGCGCCGACATGAGAGGCTCGGGAATCGATGCGCCGCTTCCGCAGTGTCTGCCCCTGGCCAACCTACCCGCGGCGTCGCCGATGGTCGTGAGCCACCTCGGTCGGCTGCCGGCCGCCGCCTATGCCCATTGCGAGCCGCTCACGTCATTTCCGGTTCTCGCGATGTGCACCCATTCGGGCCACTGCGGGGGCGACGACATCTGCGTGGAAAGAGACAACCCGTACTCCGCGCTCAAGCATTGCGTCGCGGCCGACCTTCACGCGGTCGAGATCTGCTCTGCCACGACCCCCTGCAAAGATCCCGGGCGTCACTGCATTCAGGGCCAGTGCCACAAGAAGGACCGCTCGGTCGACTGCGATGGCCTCGTCTGTGGCCCCAGCGAAATCTGCTATCAGCGAGGCGGGGCACCGGTGTGCTTCGGTGGGGAGCTGGACGGGACGCAACAGATCGATCCATTGAGCTACCGCGACTGCGATGGCCCCGAGGACTGCCTCTCGGGCCAGATGTGCTGCACGGGGACGACCGACCGCTGCATGTACGGCTGCGCGGCCGGCGACACCCCCAAGGCCATCTGCGCCGACGGGCGCCGCTGTGACGGATCGTCGGAAGATTGCACCCTCTGCGGCGCCGTCGCGAAGTAGTCGGGACGCTCGGCCCACGGCCGACCGCGCCGGGCGACCTCGCACGCAGGCCGTTTCGAGGCCCCGTGGTAGCGTCGCCGCGTGATGATGAAACGAGCTTGGATCTCTTTGGCTTTGGTGGCCGCGGTAGGCGCTGCCGGTTGTCAGAAGAAGGACGGCCCGGGGCCGCCTCAGCCCGCGAGTGCGGCGACGCAACCCCGATTTGCCGAGCGCTATGGCGACACCTTGCGCGCCGAGTCCGAAGGGTTCGATGCCACCCTTCAGGGGGTGCTCGATGCGACGCCGACCTTCCCCGGGTTCGCCGACGCGCTGAACGACCCCTGCGACTTCGCGCGGGCGGAAGCGATTGTCCGGGCCGCCGACGAGGCGGGACGGAGTGAGGCGTACGTGGAAAAAGCACGGCAACGGGATGCGGTGCAGGCCTTCTTCGAAGAGAACGAGGAAGCGCGCTTCAAGCGCCTGGCTGGAGGCGTGCAGTACGCGGTGACGCAGGCCGGCTGCAAAGATGCGGGCGGGCAAGCCGCGGGCACGATGAAGCGGCAGCTCGGGCGTGAGATCGACGAAACCACGCGGGAGGGAAACGAGGCGCACGCCCTGCTCGACCGATCCGAAGAAGCGCTCGGCAAGGAGAACACGGGTACGATGCGCGACCAGGCCGACGTGGTCGCTGAAGCGAGCTACCGCGTTCACATCGAGCTGCCGACGCGCAAGTACGCGTTCGGACCACACGTCGCCGCCGGCGGCGAGGCGCGCGAAACGTTGGAAGACGAAATCGAGGTCGAGCGAGAACGCGCGATGGATCCCGGGGTCAGCGACGGGTCGAAGAAGGCGGCCGAAGCACGTGCCGCCGCCCTGGAGGAGGCGAAGAACCGACTCGACGCCGAGCTCGAGGCGGCCCGGACCCGTTTCCGGACCATGGACGACGAACTGAAGGAAGCGAGAGACGCCTACGACCAGGCTCTGGAGGCCCTGCTGGCGTCGCTGCGTGAAAGGGCCGAGGCCGCCGCCGGCGCGTCGTAGAGGTCACGACGCCGGGGTTCTTCTCGGCCGCGGCCGCTCGACGCGTCGGCGCGGGCGCCAGGCGAGAAACCGTGCCATCATCGGCCCCATGCGTTCGGTTCGCCGTTACCTCGCCGTCGGGGCGCTCGTCGCCTTCGGCGCGCTCGAACTCGTCCACGCCGCTGCGATGTGCGCCATGGACGTCCGTGTGCTGCTGCAGGTCCTCGGGGTCGCCCATCTCGCGATCGCGGTGGGGGTGGCCCGTCGGCGCTACTGGGGGCGTCTCCTCGGCCTCGGCGCCGGACTCGGGGCCCTGTTCGTGTTCGCGGCCCTCGCGAGCGTCGGGGCGGTTTGGCTGCCCCTGGGGTACGTGGCCGCCGGGCTGACCGCCGCGCTGCTGGGGCGCGGTATGGCCGACCACATGAACGCCGGGACCCGAGACGAACGCGACGTCTGGCGCGAAGAGGGCGGATGGTTTCGCCCCGTCCTCACCGCTGGCGTCGTGGTGAGCGTGGCCGCGGTACCGACGCTGTTGATTCTCGACCTCATGACCGCCCGGCAGGGGGTCCACGGGGTTCTGCTCCCCAGTGGGTTGGGGGCGGCGCTCGCAGTGACCTTCGTAGGGTGCTCGCTGCTGCTCACGCTCCGCAAGACGGCGGGGCTCTTGCTGATGTTTCCTGCCTCGGTGGTGGCGAGCGTCATCGCCGGGCGCACGCTGTTGATGCTCTACCACCACGATTTTCTCTTCACCGGCACGATGGGCGCCTACGGCACCCGGGCCGCGCTCACGACCGCGCTCGGCGGGGTGGTCTCCGTGGTGGCGCTCGTAACCGCCGCCGTCTGCATCGCCTTCTCGCTCCCGATGTACCGATACCTCGCCCGCCGCACCCACCCGGCCAACGCGGGTTAGGCCGACGCGGGTTGATGGGCGCGACTCAGTCCATATCCCACGCCATCAGGTGAACCGGGGTTTTCGAGCCCATCACCTCTGGCGTGTACCGTCCTTTGACGCCCCCGTCGCGAGCCCGTCCTGCGAGAAGCTCTCGGCGTCGACGCCGTATAAATCGGGTCATCGCGGCCGCGACCGTCATGACCAACTTCGACTCCGACGGTGAGGTTGGGCGCTGCGTTCCGTGTTCGAAGACCGTGAGGAGGGGGATCATCGCTTCGGTGGGCCCCTGCCCCGGCGGCCCGATCAACGGAACGCTGTCGATGTTCAGGCTGAAACACTTCGGGACCATGTCGCCCGCGTTGAGCGAGGGAGGAAGCAACGCGAGGCGCTGGAACAGAAGCGCGTCGGCGTGACTGTTAAACAACATGAAGCCAAAGGTCTCGCCCCCGTGGCCCATGATCGAGACCCTCCCCTCCTCGAGTTTCAACGACGGGATCCTGACTCGAAGCAGCACGTGGGGCGCCAACACACACCACGGCGCTTCGTCGTACCACTGCTTCGCGATAGGGGTCAGTTCTGCGCGAACCTCCTCCCCGAGGGCCATGAATTCTTCCGCGGGTCCCGAGGGGGCGGAATCGGACAAATGCTGGCTCAGCGCGGCGAACGCGTGGTCGACGTCCGGAACGCGACCCATCGCGACCCGCACGTTGGCCCCCAGAATCCCGCGCAGCCGCTTGGCCAGGGGCCCAGAGGAGACGTTGACCTTTCTCGGCCGCCCGGCCGGCGCGCCGGGGGGCGGCGGTTTCGCGCATGCTTCTTCGAAGCTCGACCGTAGCTCCTCGTCGGACACGTGCTCGCCTTCGAAGATCTTCACCCCCATCACGTAGCCCTCGCAACACCACAATACGGCGACCACCGGCGTCGGGGGGTCGCCTTCTATCGACCCGGGCAAACGCCGAATGCCTACGCTCCAAGGGGGAGTCTTCATGGGGCCTCGTACCACGTTCGGAACCGCATCGAAGCGCACGACGCCGTGCGCCAATGGGCGAGATGTCCCGTCCGCGTGGCTTGACCATACCGAATTCACACGCCAGCGCCCCGCGAGGACAGGTAAGCTCGTCCCGTGGACAGGACGATGGATGAGGATGAACGGGCCGCGCGAGCCGCCCTCTCGTTGACCCTACAGGACCGCGTACCCTACGCGGAGGACGTGACGCGCCTCGCCAACGCCGAACGGCGTCGGGCCCGTCAGGCCATGGGCGCCCTTCTCGCGGTGGCCCTCATCGATACGGTCGCCCTCGTGGGTTCGCTGTCGTTATGGATCTACGCCCGCGAGATCGGCGCGGGCGGGGCCTACGAAGAACATCGAGCGGCCTCCATCGACCACACGCTGCAGGTCTCAGGCGCCCTTCAACTCGTCGGCTTCGTGGTCTGCGCCATCGTTTTTCTGCGCTGGTTCCGCATCGCGGTGCGCCACGCGCACGAGGATCGTCTCTGTGGCGAGGCGGGGGCGCCGATGACCTACACCGTGTCTGAGGCGACCACGTACTGGTTCTACCCGTTTCTCAACCTGGTGCGGCCGTATGAGATCATGAGGCGCCTTCGACGCGTCAGCGACGCCGACAACCTCCCCACCTTCGAGGTCGCCACCGAGACGGCTGCGCCCGGGTATCGCGACGCGGCGGTCCAGTACGAGCGCGTCGCGCCGCCCAGAGTATCCGTGCCCCTCGGCTTGTGGTGGGGCATGTATCTCGCGTCCAACGTCTCCGGACACTTCGTGGGAAGATACGACGCCGAGACGCCGGCAGAACTCGAGACCTACGGGGTCATCCTCATCACGTCCGACCTGCTCGGCATCGCTTCCGCCATCGCCGCCGTCCTGCTGATCCGGGGCATCCACCTCAACCGTCGCGAGCTCTATCGACGCTATGCCCATTGGGTCGACGTCATCGGGGGCTCAGACCGTCAGGCCTGACGACAAGCCGGCGAGGGTGAGCACCTCACAGCCGGTTCTATTGCCTTGGGGGTGCCCCATTGTTTGCGCCGGTCAAATCTACCGATTTGACCGGCAGTATGGGGTCGAAGGGTGGGTCACCGATGGGACATGGGGCGGTCCCACATCGCCATAAGAGCGTGGAACGAGAACCGCCCGAAGCGGTACGGCGGCTGCAACGACGAAGCAGAACCCACGCCGGGCCCGAGCCCACAAACCGAGGATCCCCCATGAAGAAGTTGTTCATCGTCGCTACCCTGATGGCCGCCATCGCGAGCCCGACCATCGCCGCCGCGTCGCCCGCGGACGACGCGCTCATCGCGCTCGACGCCAAGGATAGAAAGGAACGCCGCAAAGAACGTCAGGACAACCGCAAGGAGCGCCGCGACGCGCGAAAAGACCGGCGCGAGGATCGTCGCGAGGCACGTAAAGACCGCCGCGACGCGCGGAAAGACCGGCGCGAGGATCGTCGCGAGGCACGTAAAGACCGCCGCGACGCGCGGGAAGACCGACGGAATAAACGTCGCGAGGCGCGAAAAGAACGCCGGGACGCACGACGCGACTGAGCTCCACGCTCGACTCGGGGTCAGGGCCTGGAATCAGCGTGCGCTCGGCGGCGCCGGCGCTCCGACCGTCTTTCTCATCGTCACCCCTCTTTCCCGTGGCGCGAACGCGCCCCGGAACCGGTCAGGCCTTGACGGCGGCGGTGGGGGGTGGCCACGGCGCACGGTGACCGCCCCGAGGTACGTGTGCGTCGAGCTCGGTGCGGAATCGGGCGAGCGCGGCCCCGCGATTGTCGACGTGCCACGCGAAGTTCACCCGGCAGCCAGGGAGGCCATCGATGATCACCACGTGGCAACCCGGAGGCGTTTCGCGCTGGATGTAGGAGGCGATGACGAAGACCCCCACCCCGTTGCGAACGAGCTCGGGTCCGTTCATCGCTTGGGACGTCTCGTACACGACGCGCGGCTCGAAGCCGGCCGCGCGCATGGCGTCGAGCAGGCTGTCGTGGAGGGGCTCGTTCATCGACCGCGAGAACATGACGAGCCGCTCCCCGGCGAGACGTTGAAGGGGGACGCGCTCCTCGCCCGCGAGGGCGTGGTCGGCCGCGACCACCAAGAGCCACACCCCGCAGTGAAGCGTGCGCACCACCAGCTCGTCGTGTTCTACGTCGTTGGAGAGCAGCCCGACGTCGAGCTCGCGCTCGAGCAGCCCGCGCTCCATCGCCCGGGCGTCCACCTCGCGGTGCACGACCCGCACCGGGGGCGCGCCGTCGACGAGGTTCAAGATCAACGACGGCAACCAGGGCAGACGCACGTAGTCGCGGTGGCCGAGGACGATTTCGAGCTCGCCGCTCTCGGCCCGGCGGGTCGCCGTCACCGCGCCGTCGACATCCGCGACGATCTTCCGCGCGTGGCGGACCATCTCGGTTCCCGCCGGCGTGAGCGAAACCTCGCGGGCGCCCCGCTCGACGAGCTGAAGCTCGAGTTGCTCCTCCAGCCGCTTGATCCGCTGGCTGAGGGCGGGCTGACTCAGCGCCAACCGCTTCGCCGCGCGGCCGAAGTGGAGTTCCTCGCCCACCGCCACCACGCACTCGAGGTCGCGGATGTCCGGTCGCCACATGTCGGGAAAGGTACCGCCGCCACGGCGTGAAGGACAGCGGCGATAAGGCGGGCGAATGACACCATTCGGGATGGCGGCCGGACACCCCCGCCCAGGAGGCGCAGGTTGTGTTCATCGAGGCGGCGACGGAGCCGCCGAAACCACCCACCCCGAGGAACGCGCCATGAAACCCATCCTGACCATCGCCCTTGCCGCCGCTTCCCTCCTCGCCGGCTGCGCCGTGTCGCCCGGACCCGACGCCCAAACCCCCGCCGACACGAGCTGCGCCGTCCCCGCCCCCGCCGAAGACGACGTCGTCATGGAACGGCCCGATGACCTCGGACTCGAGGTCTGCGCCCTAGACGAGCCCGCCCGTGCGCCCCTCGATCACGAGACGAGCGTCTTCTTCCCGTCATTCGGATGATGGGGCCGGCTTTTGGCGCCAACCCCGAGTTCGCCATCGAGACGGGCGCGGTGCGCATCGTCGACCAAACCGGAGATCGCTTCGCGGTGCTTTACGAGGAGCGTACCCGAGGCGCCAAACAGAGCACAAAGTGCTGCCACACGCGTTGGGTCACCGCCGTGCTCGTCGCGACTGCCCCCGGCGCGTTCCGATGGACCCACATTCACGAAGTTCAGGTCGAGACCTCCCCATGAACCGAATCCCTCCTTCACCGCACCGCCAGGCCCTCGTCGTTTGGCTCTGCATCTACCCCACCATCACCCTGCTGCTCGCCCTGTTCGGGCCCTCGCTGGCCGCCCTGCCCCTTCCCCTCCGCACCTTCGTGCTCACCGCGGTGCTGGTCCCGTTGTTGACCTACGTCCTGGTCCCCCGGGCCCATCGCGTGTTGAACCGACTGATCCCGCGACGACCGCGCCTGCGCGGCTAGCTTCATCGCGACCCTCCCCTTTTGGGCCGGTGCAGGTAGGCGTCGGCTAAGATGCGGCGCTTGAACCTCGACCACGATGCCGTCGACGCGGCGATCGCGTCCCCGCTTCCGAGCTTTGCGGAGACGTGCGACGCGGATGCCGTGGCGCTGTTGAGTCTGGACCTGACGCAGCCCTTCGTCGGGGCGATCGGGCTGGACGCCAGCGAGGGTACGTTGCTTCTCGACGCGGCGCGGGTGCTCGTCGAAGCGCATCGGGAGCGGGGGGATGACCAGGCGCACCTTCCCCTCGAACACGTAGGCGAGCGCTTCGTCGAGGAAGTTCGGGAGCGGGGCGGAGACGGGGCGGCCTCGCGCCTCGGGAGATGGCTCGACGAAACCTTTCATCGCGTTTACGCGGAGCGACCGCACTGGAACGGATGGCGCGAGGGGCTCGCGATGTGCCTGGAGAACCCCGTGGATGCGCTCCCTCTTTCGGAGGCAAAGAGGAGGGCGGCGACCGCGCGTTTCGGAGCGGCGCTCGACCTCGAGGACCTTCATCTTCAGATCGATGCGCTCCTGCCGCGAGCCTGGTCGGATTGGGACCTCATGATGTTTCTTCGGCGGGGGGAAAACCCGTACGCGCCCGAGGGGGCACCGTTCTTTCCCCACCTTCACCTCGCGGGGTTCGTTCGCTTCCGCCGCGAGCTTCGCGCCTTTTGGGCCGACCTGGACGCCGAGGAGGGCGAACGGCTCCGAGCGCACATCGAGGTCGTGCTCCGTCGCGCCGGCGCGTTCGTCGACACGCGGTTGTCGTCCCCTCCGAGCATTCCTCGCCACCGACGACCATGCTGAAGATCAGGACGGAACAGGCCGCGGCCTTAGCGGATGCGCAGCGCGGGGGCCGACGCGGTGAGCTCCTGCGTCGCTACGTCGCGAGGGGTGGGGTCTCGCCCCAGACCGCGGCGGCCGTGGTCGACGCCGTCGTTCTCGTGGGCGACCGCGCGGGCTTCGACGCCCTCGCGCAGTACGAGCGTCTGCTCCCGCTGGCCGAGTTGCCAGGATTTCCCGACGAAATCCGAGGTACCTGGGGCGCGTGGGTCGGCGTGGTCTTGCGACAAGAGACCTACGAGGTCGAGGCGAGATTGCGCTTGCTCGAGCGCGATCTTTTGCCGAGGATTCTGGGTGAGGGCGGCGGCGACGGACGAGTCGCAAAGGATGAACGATGACGGATGGCCTCGAGACGCGAGGGTTTCGGCCGCAGCGGCAACGCAATGGTCGGGTGCCTTCGCGCACGTTGGAGAATTATTGCTACGACTGCCGTCTCAGCCGCGGTGCGTGTGACCAGCTCATCGACCACATGGACCGGCTCATGAATGCGGCGCGGTCGAGTTCCGGCAGCGGAACCTCAGGCCTGGTTCATCGCTACCAAGACCAAATCACCGGTCGGTATGCCCCCGGGTCGGTGGAATGGTCGAACCACAACGCGGAGTATTACCGACAACAAGCCCGGCTCCAGGGCATGCGCGCCCGCTACGAGCGGCACTGCCGTCCGCGAAACGCGCGCCAACGCCGGGTCGCAAACCAAGCCCGTCAGTGGAGCGGCCGCCCGGCGCCCACGTCGCAGATGTATCGAGGGCCCAGCAGGGGCATGCCTCGGCTGCGGGGGGGAGGCGGCGGAGGCGGGGGCGTCATCCGCGTTCCGTCGCGCCTTCCGCGTCCCGGCGGAGGCGGCGGGGGCGGGCTGATGCTGCCGCAGCTGCAAATGCTCATGTGACGCGAGCGGGCGTCTCGAAGGCCCGACGCCATCGAGGGCTAACTCAGGAGACCTCGACCGGTGACGTGGGGGAGGTCGAGGGGGGTGAGCGGCCGGGCCGGGGCGCGGCAGACGGCGGGGATGCAATTGACGAGGCGGGTCGCGGTGAGAATCACCCCGCCTACCGCCACGTCGCCCGTGTCGTCCTCCATGGTCAGCTCGAGATGGAGCTTGGGGGTTCCCTCGATGGTGACGCTATAGCCGTGTCCGGACGGCCACTCGGGGGCGACGTCGTCGTGCATGCGGGTCACGTGCTCGACGATGATCTTCGGCTCTCCGCTGACGATCCCCTGGACTTCGAAACGGAGGCCGGCGGTGGTGCCGGGCTCGATCACGCCCCCCGTCGTCTCGATGGGAAAGTCGGCGGCCACCCGCTCGTGGACCTCGCGGATTTCGTCGAGTTCGACGCCGAGTCCCTCCGCGACGAGCTTGATGGTTCCGCCCCACGCGAGTTGCAACATGCCGGGGTTGAGCAGCAGCGGCTGGGCATCGAGCGCCTTGCCGAATCCCATCACCTCGAAGATCGTCTCCGGTTGGCTGTAGGTGGCGTAGTTGATGGTCTCCCGCATGTGCACGCGGTCGATGCGCTCGGAGACACCGCTGAGGGTGAGCGGAAGGAGGTCGTTCGCCCAGCCAGGATCGATGCCGGTGACGAAGAGAGACGCATTGCCCTGTTCGCAGGCGTCGGCGAGGCGCTGCGCGAGGTGGTCACCCATTTGTTTCGGGTGGACCAGCGTCACCGGGGACGACGCCACGACGTTCTTTCCCGCGGCGAGAATGCGGACGAGGTCTTCGGCGGCCTCCATCAAGCGGACCTCGGACGTGGCGCAATAGACGACGCAGTCGATGTCTGAGGCGAGAATGGCGTCGGCGTCTCCGGTGGCCGCCACCCCCAAGGTACGGTCGAGCCCCGCGAGATCGCCCGCGTCTTTCCCGACCTTTTCCGGGCTGTGAACCCACACCGCCGCGAGCTCGAGCTCCGGATGATGCGCCACGGCCCGCACCGCGAAGCGCCCAACGTTCCCCGTGCCCCAAACCGCTACCTTGTACGTCATCTGCAGGCGTACCTAACTCATGTGGGCGGGTCCCGATAGACGCTGACCGATCACGACGGCGGCCCCAACCTTGGGAAGGAAGGGTGGGGCGGAACCATCGAACCCGTGCGTATCCCCGCGTAGGCGGCCCGCCGAGGTCTCACCGAGAGGTGCGAACCGGGGGCGGAAGGCGTCGTGCGCTACTGGCAGGTGAAGGCCGACGACACGGTGATGGCGCCGGGCTCGATGGTGAGGGGGGTTCGATTCGAGGCCGTACCCATCGGTCCGATGGTCGGGGTGCAGGTCAAGGTCGGGTGGGTGACCTCGAGTTCCTGCTGCATGGCCGTCATCACGTTGGTGTAGATGAATCCACCTCCGGCAGAGGTCGTGGTCAGCGTGGGATCCGGGAACTGATTGCTACCGGAGTAGATGATGGTCTCCGTGGGCGCAGGGTTGAGCGACACCGTGGCACCAGCCACGTTGACCGTGCCGATGACGTGCGGGCCGGTGTCGGCGCGACCAATGGCCTGGAGTAGCGTCGCGACCTCCACGTCCGAGAGCGCGACGGTGCGAAGGAATCCGGAGCCGCCCTGACGCTGGGTGATGATGTGCTTTCGGTAGCCCGCACCGGAGTACTCGAGGGTCACGTCGGTGTCAGGGACGGTGAGGGTCGCCTGGCCGTTGGCGGCGGTCGTCTGACAGCTGGTCGGATCGTTGTTGATGCAGACGCTGATGTTGGCGAGGTCGGTGCCGGAGAGCCCCCCCTCGACCTCGACCGTCAATTGAACGGTCGGGGCGGAGCCGCCCGCGCCGCCCATGCCACCCGCGCCGCCCATTCCGCCGGCGCTGCCTCCAGCGCCCCCCATACCGCCGGCGCCACCTCCAGCGCCCCCCATGCCGCCGGCGGCGCCTCCAGCACCCCCCATGCCGCCGGCGCCGCCTCCAGCACCCCCCATGCCGCCTCCAGCGCCGCCCATGCCACCGGCGCCACCGGTTCCGCCCATCCCCCCGGCGTCGCCGCCGGTTCCGCCCATCCCGCCGCCCCCCCCGGTCGCTCCCGTGGTGGTGCTCGTGCTGGCGCCCCCCCCGACGCTGCTGGTGGTGGTCCCGCCCGTCGATGTCGACGTCGACGCCGCGGTGGTCGACGTGGTCCCCGAGGTCGAGGTTTCATCGTCATCGTCGCCACAGTTGGCCACGGCGGCCACGAGGACGAGCAGTGAAGCGAAAGCGTGCCGGCTGCTGTTCATGCAACTCGGTAACATCTACATGCCCAACGTGCCAGCCAGGACGGACGATGGGTCTCCTCGATGAAGTTGCTGTCGCGTCCGTCTGCCTGGGATACAGATGCACCATGACCGTCGGGCGATGGTGCCTCCTTGCCACCCTCGGGCTCGGTTGTGGCGGAACCGACGGGACGGGAGAGGCCGCCGCGGGCGGCGACGATGCCACCACGATGAGCGCCATATCGTCGGCGACGGGCGGCGGCGGTCAGGGCGCCGGGGGCAGCTTTGGCGGAGGCGGAGCGGGGGGTGAGGCGGGCACCGGCGGAGGTGAAGGCGGAGCCGGCGGCCAGAACCCAACCGTGCCGCAACCGGGCTTCGGCGCTCTATCCGGGGACTGCGGGGTGCTGGAACCGAACGCCTTGGTGACCGGCGCGCCGCCGACGACATGGGTCAACGCGCTCGACTTCGGCTCCGCGACGTACGACGCGAGCCTGCTGTCCCCGGGCGCGCAAACCATCATCGCGGAGGGGACGTCAGGCGGCAGCTCCAGCGAGAGCGAGGCGATCGCCTTCGACGTTCTCTTTCGCTGCGAGCTGGCCGCCCTCCTCAAGTCAGAGACCGAGATCGGCTACGTGCCGCCCGACAGCGTGAAGACCGACTTCCTCGCCGAGATCGACGGCATGAACATCGGGGTCAGCGTCGTCCGCGCCTTCGCGTTCATGAGCGACTACACCGTGCCCATCGCCCTGGCTGCGATGAACGACAAGCTCGGAGACATCCAAGTCAGCAGCGCCAACGTGGTCGCCGCCGATGCGTGGTCGAAACAAATTTTGGCCGTGGTCGCGGAAAAGCCAGAGAACGCCGCTGCGATTCAGGCGGCGCTGGCAATGGTCGACCCGGGCGTGCGCGGCGACACCATCGTGGTGGTCACCGTCACCAATGGCGAGGACGCGTTTCTCTACTGAAACCTACGCCCCCCGCCGTCTGCATGAGCACCGCGGGTGCATTCTGCGTCTCGGCGTTGCACCCGCGAGGCGACCGACGTTACGAAGCGGTCATGCGCATGAGCAAAGAATTGGGTCGGGGCCTGCTCGTCGTTCTCGGTTGTACGAGTGTCGTCGGCTGCGGCGTCCCCACCGTGTTCACAAGCCAAATTCAAGTGGTGGGCACGCCCCCGCCTCCCCCACCGCCTCCTCCCCCGCCGCCGCCTCCTCCTCCGCCACCTGAGCCACCGCCACGCGTAAAGATCGTCGACAACAAGATCGTCATCAACGAGAAGGTCTACTTCGAATTCGACAAGTCGGTCATCAAGGAGGAGTCGTTCTCCCTCCTCAACGAGGTCGCGGGTGTGATGAAGGACAACCCGCACGTGAAGAAGGTTCGCGTCGATGGTCACGCCAGCCTCGAAAAGGACACGCCCGCCACCCGGGCCTACAACAAGAACCTGAGCGAGCTGCGCGCCCGCGCCGTCATGGAGTACCTCATCACCCAGGGGGTCGAGCGCGAGCGCCTGGACTCGAAGGGGTTCGGGAACGAAGAGCCCCTGGAATCCAACGACACCGACGAGGGACGTGAAAAGAACCGTCGGGTCGAGTTCACGATTCTCGAACAAGAGGTCACCGAGCGCGAAGTGGAGGTGAAGGAGTGATGGTGACGAACCAAGCCGCGGTCCGGCTTAGCCTGGGGGCCCTGCTTTCCGTTTCGGTGGCGGGCTGCGCCTTCGCCAAGCGAAGCCCCGAGATGTACCGCAAGGATACGACCGCCCTGCTCGAGACGAAGCGAGGCGAGCTGAAGGCCTGCTACGATGGGGTGCTACGGGAGAACGAGAAGACGAGCGGCTCGCTCACGATCTTCGTGGTCTTCGAAAAGGATACGGGAAAGATCACCAAGACCGAGGTCCGCGAGGCGCAGGTTCCGGCCGAGCTCCAGACCTGCGTGGAAAATTCGCTCGCCGGTCTCGTCCTCCAACCCGGCGACGCCGACGAGGGGCACGGCACGTTCACCTACCTGTTCGAGCCCGGCCCCACGCCTCCGGCCGCACCCGAGTAGCGGCACCTCAGGCGGCCGAGGCGCGCGCCGCGCGTGCCTCGGCCCGGGACGCGACCGTCGTCTCCCGGTCAGGAATGAGAAACGCGAGGCGAAGGGTCTCCAATGCGCGCGGCGCAAGCGTCCCGATCGTCGACGTGACGATGGAGAACCTCATTTCTCCTTCGGGTCCCCCGAGGACGAGGGTTTGGGGTCGACGCGGCTCGTCCTCGGCCGCATCGAGCACGGCCTCGAACCACCCTTCATCGAGCTGCGCCGCCACCTCGTGCGGCAGCGTGCCTCCGCCCCGAATCACGTCGCGCAGCAACCGATGCTGCCACCACCGCCAGAGATGCTCCCAATCGTGCGCGAGATGGCGCAACGGGCGGACCCACCCGAATCCCATCAGCTCCTCCCGTGACACCCGAGCCCCGAGCGCCGCGCGCACCATGGCGACGAGGGGCTCGTTGACATGAACCACGTGCCCCACGCCGTCGTGAACCACCACCGGATCACGGTGACCTTCGGTCAGGCGACGGAGCGTCTCGTCACACGGGGTGCGGCTCGCCCCGTCGACGTGTTCGCCCACCCTCGACGGGGCCATGAACCCGGCCGCCTCGAAAAGGATCGATGCGTCGCCGAGTCCGAGCGCGCGCCCGACGAGACCCACCATCTCCCGACTCGGCGTCGACCGTCCGGTCTCGAGCCAGCTGAGATGACGCACGCTTACGTTGGCGCGACCCGCGAGCTGCTCCTGGGTCACCCCGCGGACGCGACGCAGGCCGCGCAGGAGACGCCCGAACGAGGCCACCCGGTTGCCCTCCGAGCCTACCGCCTCCATCAGCGTCCTGCGTCCGGGATTTCCACGCAAAGATCTGACGGCCCCGCTGGCGGCTCCGTCCGACCGCACGATGCCCCCGTCTCGAACGTGCCCCTCATCCACTCGTCTCGTTCCTCAAAGTAGACCTCGTACCGGCCCGACCGTCTCTCCCCGGAGCCTTCGTCGACCTCCAAAAACCCGGTCTTCGAAAACCACATCTCTCGCCCGCATTGCCCGTCAAGCGAGATAAAGCGCGCGTCCGACCCCCATCGATTCGACGACAACTCATACGTCCCCGCCGCCAACGGCGGCGGCTCCCCTCGTACCTTCGGACGGTCGATGAAGAACGCGATGCTCTTTTCTCCCGCGTACGACCACTGGTCATCCTCGAGATAACAACCCACCGGGGCGTTTGAAATCCTGATGATATCGGTTTGCTTTTCCGGGTAGGTGGAAACGATGTGACTCACATATTCCAACGGATCGGGCTCCGTCGGAGGCGGCTTTTCCTTCGGACCGGGGACTGGCGGGGGCACCGGCGCTACCGGCGGCTCCTCGGAGCCTTCTCCTCCACCCCCTTCTTCAGCGTCGACCATCACCGTTCCTGCGCAACCCGTGGCTCCCACGAGCCCACAGAACAACCCAACCCAAACGTCACTTTTGCTCATATCAACCTCGTAGCCACCAACATCGTGGCCATCGTCAGTGCGGCCCACAAGACGTCGTCACGAACCTTTAGAATCTTATTCGCCACCACGTGGCCGAAAACAGAATCGGCGCCAGCGCGGGCCCATTTGAGCCCACGCCGCCGCCCCTTGGCCTGCCCTCACTCGGAGAGAAAGGAGATTTCAAGCGTCACCGTACCGGTGGCAAATTCCACGCGATCACTCGCGCCATTATCGTTCGCATCCAGCGTGTATCCGATCCGATACTGGGCAAGATTGTCTCTCACCTCGCGATTGGCCAGGGTCTCGACGACCGAGCCTTCGAGGTCAGCGCCGAAGAGCGGCACCTCACCCCCGTTGCTCTCGACCTTCATGCCCGGACCTAGCGGTTCGGCGTCGAACGCGTCCGTCGTGAACGCAGGATCGAAGACCGGATAGACGAGCAGGTCGCCGAGCGCCCCCGGCGTCCCGACCAGCTTGCTCAGAGGTGCCCGCAGCCGGACCGACGTGAAGTCGAGCGGACCTTCGGGGACTTCATCGAGGTAAAACGCGACGAACCCGCGCTGGGTGCGCTCGTTCGAGTTCAGCAGCCAGTCTCCGGCCCTAGGATCAGTCCCGTCGTAGACGATCACTGTGCTCGACCCGAGGCGAACCGCATAGCCAGTCAGACTCTCCTCGGCCGGAATGCTCATCTCCACATGACGCAACGTGCTGAAGCGGAACGTCAACGCACCATCGAGGGGATTACCCGCCAGATCGGCGGCCGCCTCGCCAATGGTCACCTCGTACTCGAGGGGCGCGTCATCGAGCCCTCCGGTCGCGTACTCGAGCCCCTCCAGGGCCTCGACCTCCAACACGGTTCCCGCGTCATTCCACGAGAACGCGACCGCGTCGGCCGGCAACAACGCCGAACTGTAGGCAGACTCCACGCTCGCGCGGTCCATCGCCTCGCTGAACTCGATGGCGATGACCTGTTTCTCCGTCACGCCGACCTCGCCGTCCAGAGGGGTCGTCGTCGTCACGCTCGGAGCTTGGACGTCAGGGTCGCCGCCACTGCCCACTCCCGAGGGGGGGCCCTCGCCGCCCGCACCGGAGCCAACCCCCGCGCCGTCGGAGGGAGGCATCGCCTCGGACGGCTCGTCGCCGCCACAAGCCGCCATCGCGAGAGAGGAAGTCAGGAGAACCGTCAAGACACTCGATTTCATTTTTTATCCTTCTTTCTCAATGCCTACCGCGTCGCCCGATGGGACGTGTTCGCTGGGCACGAAAGAAGAATTGTCTTTATCGCCCTGATTCACCATAACCCCCGAGGTAAACTCGCGCGAAGCTTAGAAACTTAATCCTTTTCTAGCCTACGGCTCGCGACCACGGCGACGCGACGGCCGTTGCATCGCTCCACGGCGAGACTGAAGCCACCTTCGAGCTTGATACGCAGCAACCCCAGTTGGGCGCGAGCCACGTCGCGGCGAAAGAGCTCACGGAGACGCCGCTGAAATAGCCCCTCCAAATCGGAGCACGTCTCGATGGCTCGGATTCTCTCTGCCAATGCATCGATCTCCGCGTCGTCATGAGGGCCACTCACGACCCGGACGACCACCTGCTCTTGATTACGCCGAAGGGCGAGAGTCGCCTCGCCTGCCCCGTGCTCGAGCGCATTCTCTGCGAGTTCACTCGCCACCATCTGCGCCCCCCGAACGAGGTCGGCCTCGGCCCCCTCCAGCCAATCCGCCACGTTACGGCGAACGTCCCGCGTTTCCGCCCAGTCCCCCGTGAGATGAATCGTGCGCTCTATGGCCGTTCTCCGGATACCGCTCGCGGGCGGCGTCACCGCAGCATAGTCGATGGCGACCGCGGCCGCCGTCGCGGAAGCGAGGCGCCGCCGTGAGGAGCGGAAGCGCGGGGCAGACATGGGTGAAGGCGTTTCCCCGGGGTTGGTCGGCGGGGGGCTCGTAGAGGCTGGACGGATTCGCCGCCACGGTCGAGCGCTGGCCCCGTTTTCTCAGGATCTAAAATTGGCGGGCTCAACGAGACGTCATGGGCGGATCCGTGGATCATGCGGCGCATGACGCACGAGTTTGACCAACGTCAATTAGTTCTGCCGGCCGACGACAACGATTCTTGCCGGTCGTCGCGGGCCGAATGAAGGGGTGACACGGCGACCATGCGTCACGCCCCGTTGGCCGGCTCGAGGGTCGCCCGGCGGTGATCACTTCTTG
>JBCCLB010000021.1:0-102140 GCA_039027095.1 Myxococcota bacterium | reverse complement strand
CTTTCACCATCCCCAACGGCGTGGCGATGAGCGAAATCGACGCCAACCTGGAAAAAGGCGTCCTCTCGCTCGCCATTCCGAAGGCGGAGGAGACCAAACCGCGGAAGATCGCGCTGAAGACGCGTGACGCGAGGACGTACTCCTGAGCCGAAGCTCCCGGCGCACTACCAGCAGAGCGCACGTCACCGCAGAGCGCACGTCACAGCAGAGTGCGCGTCACAGCAGAGCGCACGTCATCGCAGGAGCGCACGCCGCAGTAGGCTTTTGCACGGGATTCCAATTCCGTACTCCTTCTCGCCGGTCCCCATGGGGGCCGGCGTTTTCGGTTTGTGTCGAGAAGCGGGAACCGACGCGAGGCAAGTTCGAGGGCTATGCGCTCTTGGACGCCAATGGAGGGGGCGGCGCCAAACTCTTCGTTCCTCGAGGCACCGAGGCGGGAGGCTGGTATGGCACCGGCGCGCCGGCTCCGGGGGGCCACGCGTACAGCGTCGCGCTCCGCACCAAGCCCGACCGTGGTCTCGGGCGGATCCACACGAACGTTTGGGTGCCGATACGGCGCCGGCACTCGGGGCTGTCGAACGCGGGCGACCAAAATCCCCCGTTGATGTAGCGCACCGGTCCCATGCGCGTGTCGACCGGCTCGTGGGTGTGGCCCATGACGACGGTATCGGCGTCGGTGATCCGGTGAATCAACGCAGCCCGCTCCGCATCGAGAAGCGGGGCCGAGAACACGCCTGACTTCACCCGAGTGGCGTACACGAAGCACGGCGGCAGCAACACGACCAGGGCCAAGAGGCCCCACCATGGGGACACCGGCCACGCGATGTTGACGTGGAGGACGGCCTGCCAGGCGACCGCCAAAACTGCCGCAAGGAGAAAGGCGCGGTCGAGCCACAGCTCACGAATGATGGCGAGCGGCTGGTGCGCCGAGGCGGGTGCGACATCGAGGGCCTGGAGCTGGCGCACCATGCTCGGGGTGGCACGGCTGTTCGCGGCGATGGCGGCGACCCTATCGTCGACCCGAAGCGGGTCGCGCAATGCTGGTCGCCAATGGTCGCGCAAGCTGACGACCAGGGTCACGACGGCACTCCAAAGCCACGACCAGGCCAGCAGAGGCTGCGTGCGTACCATGTAGCGAAAAAAGAAGCGCACATAGGCGCCGAGACTCATGATGTAATTCGATGAGGCGTGGGGGTTGAAGTAGCCCATCCCGTTGAGCATGTAGCGCTCGGCGAGGTCGCCAAACGCGATGCGCACCCGGGGTTTCCCGTCGACCTCGATGAACGGCTCGATCATGTCGGGGACGGCACAGAGAGGGTCGTATTGATGGCCGTGGGTGATGAACGTGTCCCCTTCGGAAAGATAGAACCACGTGCAAAAGGTCACCGACCCATCGCGCGAGGGCGCGTCGTGTGGGGGCGCCTCGCCAGGGACCCCGATGGCCTCACGTACGAGGCCCTGCACGCTCGGCCAGTGCAGCTCGAGGTCATGGTTGCCGGTGATGAAGATCACGCGATGGCCGCCGGCGACAAAGCCGCGGAGGGCGTCGAAGAAGACCGGATGGTCGGCGATGATCCGCGCGATCTTGAAGCGCGACATCCATTCCTCGGAGCCGAGACCGCGCAGTCGCGCCAAACCGTCGATACGGCCCTCGGGCGCCTCGGGCAGCGTGATGATGTTGTCGAAGTCGAAGATGTCGCCGTTGAGGACCAACTCGACCGGGCCGTCCGCGACCGCGACGACGTGGTCGAGGAACCGCGCGAAGTCGTCGTCCACGAAGTGCCGGGCGTGCTTGTAGGCCATCCAAAGCGGCCGCTTCGGATCGATCTCCTGCGCCTCGGAGAGGTGAAGGTCGGACACGACGAGGGTGTGCACGTCGACCAGGATACGAACGCGTCCGCAGGGTTTCCGTCACGATCCCGACATCCCGCGGGCAGCGACCTCGGCGATCGCTCCGTCGGGCCGACCTTCCTCGCGCGTACGCCACCACGCCTTCGTGTCACGCGACGTCACGCGTCGGTCCCGTGACGGGTCGAGACAGACGAGCCTAACGCCCCGAGATCGGTACGGGAGCGGCTGGCACTGCAATTGCGCAGGTCCGCGGCCAGCGACATCGCGCCGCATCGCGGGCGCACGAGAGGAAAGACCGAGACTTATGACGAACCACGATTCACTTCCTTGCAAGAACCTGGTGCTCAGCGTGGTGGCCTCCGTCGTGGTCGTGGCCACGGGTTGTGGGGACGACGACGCATCATCGCCGTTGGCGACTGGAGCGGGCGCCATGGCCGCGACGGGAGGCGGAGGCGTAGGCACGGGCGGGACCACCACCACCAACCCCACCGTCGGCGGGAGCGGTGGGCAAGGTCGCATCAGCCTCGGGGCGATCGAGGTTCAGTTGAGCGACAGCTACATCGCCGCGGCGAACGGCGAAAATGTCAGCGACATCGCGGCCACCGCGGACGCCGTGTTCCTCACCCGGGGACACCCCGACGGCACCCGTGCGCATGTTCTCTGGCGCGTTGACGAGAGTGGTTCCACCGCCTTTGTCCCCGTGCCCGCCCCCTCCTTTGGACCCGATGGCTTTGGCGGAGGGTTCGACCTCTTCGGCGGTCAGATACACATCGGCGGTCCGAAAGCAGGGTGAGGTGGGGCAAACCGCGCGCTACGACCTCGACGGGACGTATCTGGGCAACAACGAGATCGACTTCTCCAGCAACCTACCCGGGGCCGGGATCGAGCTGTTTGCACTTGGCGGTCCGTACATCCGCGCGGGCAATGATGGCGCCGCCTTCATGGTCGTCGAGAACGACAGCTGGACTGTGGGCTGGTCGGTCGACAACGACTCGTTTGTGAACGGAGCCGCGCAATACTTTTCCCTCAACCGCGATGCGCGCTGGCTCTTTCGCACCGGCGCTTCGAGCGATGCCCTCAAGGGGCGAATCGCGGCGACGCAGTTCTCGGCCAGCAGCATCGTCGATAGCTGGGCCGCCGACGTCGACTTCGGCCTCCCGATGGGCACCGAGTTCTTCGGCAGCGACAGCAACGCGGGCTTCATCGACGTCGTGGGGATCGGTCGGCCGGGGTTCGACGACGTGTTGGCGGGGGCACCGCCTCGTCTTTGCGCCTTCGCGCGCTACACCGTCGATGGTGATCCGGTGCAGCATCGTTTGCTCGTCGACTTCGTCGATGACCTTCAGGCGTCGCATTCCTGCGTCGACGTGGTGACCGGCGCGGACGGCCGGCGTCACCTCATCGGATGGATGAACGACGACGACGTCATGGTCGACACGCCCACCACGACCACCTGGGTGCCCTACGTCGTGACGCTCGACGCGACGGGCGCCCCGGTCTTCTTCGAGCGCCTGCCCGAGGCCGCCTTCGAGCAACCCAGCGTGCCGTTGGGGGGAAAGGGGCTGAGGATCGTGCTCGCCTCGAACGGCGACCTCGTGGCGGTGGCGTCGCGCGGCGCCACCGTCGTGGTGCACCGCTGGTCGGTAGGCTTGTTCTAGCGCCGCGCGAACGTCGCCGGGCGGGGCGAGGGTGAGACCAAGACGACGAGGCCTCACCCTCCCGGTTCAATGTCCTCTCGCTCTCAGCCTCCGATGTAGGATTGACAATTGGATCCAGTACCATCCCCGTCGACGCAGACGAGGAGCCGGATGAGCTCGACCGAGGCGTTGCCCACCGCGAAGGCGGAGTACTTCCCGCCGGGGGCGAACGATACCGTCGTGTAGGGCGCTCCCGGCCATTGGGAGGCCGAGTTGGTCGTCGGCTCGATGCGAAAGAACCCGCTTCCGGGCGGCATCACGTCGACGTACGGCGGGCTGGCCAGCTGCTTGTAGGGCAAGTTGGTGAACCACACCTCGCCGGCATCGAGCTGGAAGTTGGGCTGTAGGTCGTAGCCGACGGCGACCGTCCCCGCGCCGCTCATGAGGTGCGCCACGCGGAGACGGAAATGTCCCGGCGACGGGCTCTGCGTGTCGTTGTCAGGATAGTAGCCGAGCTCGATCGTGGGCATGGGCTGGCCCAGGAAGGTCGCCACCACGAGGGTCTGTTCCGCGCCGGCGGCCAACGGCAGGTTGTTCTCGACCAGAAGCGGCGGGCCCGAGCAGTCGCCCGAGTTGCCGTCGTGGATCTCGAGCGTGAGGTTTCCGGCCGGAAGCGTGGCGTAGCCTTGCACGTCGAGGTACGCGAGCCCGTCCGCGTCTCCGTTGCTCTGGAGCAATGGGCCTCCGCCGACCAGCATGCCCCCGTCGCGAAAGCAGAAGTCGAGCGCACCGTAGTCGAACGCGCCATGAACAATGCGTAGGCGCGAGGTCGGACCGGTGGGGCCGCCGCCGCTGCCGCCCGCGCCCGCGCCGCCCATACCGCCCATGCCATCGCCGCCGGCGCCACCGTTGCCGCCGGGGCCGGGAACGGGCGTGGGCATGGTGCACGCGCCGAGCGTCCAGTTCGGGGACGTCGGGGTGACGTTGCGTTGGGCGTCGATGGTGCCCAGGAACTCGACGTTCTCGTAGAAAAACTGAAGGCGGTCTCCGAGGATCCCGCCGAGAAAGGGGTTTCCGTCGATGAAAACGACCACCAGCTCGCGCGCGGTGACGAGCAGGGCCAACGGGCGACCATCATCGGTCGCCCCGCAGTAGGTAACGATGCTCCCTCCGGTGGCCCTTTGGACCACCTGGAACACCACGTCGCTCGGGTAGCCCGCGCATTGCCCGGAGATCGCGCCATCGGCGGCGAGGGTGCCGGTGCACGAAAGTCCGCCGGGACCGGAGACGGTGAGCGTTCCGTTGGTAAGGTCGCCGGAGAAGGTCTGGCCGAAGAGCTGAAGCGAGACGACGTAGGCGGCGGCCTGGGCGTGGGCCAAATTGAACCCGACGGACAAGCCGGCCGTGGCCAGCGGCTGGACCTCGAGGACCACGCCACTGGTGCCGAAGTCGCCACGCGCGACGCCCTCGTACGTTCCGACGATGGGGTCGTCGTCCGCATCGTCGGAGGCGTCGGAGGAGGAGCAATTGACGCTCCCTACGAGCATCAGGAACGCGACCAGAGGCGCGATCGACGGCAGAATGAGGTCGAAGGGATTTCTCTTCATGGCCGTGCCTTGTCGCAACTCGAATGCCACTACCGTCGTCCCAGATAAACGGCCTCTTGGCGGACGACGTCGCGATGACGTCACGCGGACGGCGCGTGACGCCACGTGGTCGGCGAGCTCACTCGTTGGTCGTGGCGCCGAGCGGCATCGGGGGTTCGGACCACGACGTATGGCCGTGACCAAGCTGTCCTTCGCGGTTGCGACCCCAGCACGAAACGGCCCCCGTTTCGTGGCGCGCGCAGAGGTGGAATACGCCTCCGGCCAGCTCGACCACGTCGTGGAGGCCGTCGACGACGGCCAGCGATGACAACCTCTCGTCGTCGGGTCCGAGCGCGGGCAGCTGCCCGTAGCGGTTGTCGCCGCTGCACGCGACCCAGCCCGACGCGTAGCGCACGCACAGGAGACGGTCGCCCATGGCGACCTCGGCGGCACCGCCGCCTCGCCACCAATAGAGGTGACCGGGGGTCGAACGGTAAAACCACCGGTCGAGATAGCCCCAGCAGTAAGCGTGCGCATCCGGCCCCGCGCGCATGCACGTGTGGTCGCCGCCAGCGCTGAGCTCGTGCACGGGAAGGTCGACGTAGCGAAGGTCGGCGGGCGTCGCCGAGGAGCGGCGGCGATCGGCGTCGTCGCCGATCTGCCCCTCGTCGCCGTTTCCCCAACACCAGACGCCGCTGCCGTTGGTCGCGCAGGCATGCGAGCGCCCCATGGCGAGATCGGTCAGGTCGCCGACCGCCAACCCGGGCACCGGGAAAGGGACCGGCTGCGCGCGCCCCGAAGTGACGTTCTCGTAGGGCTGACCATCGAGGGCAAAGCCCCAACACGAGACCTGGGTCGGCGTGCCGTGGAGGGCGCAGTTCGCGGCCTCATGCGCCACCAACTTCTGCACATCCGTCAGCCCGACGTCGATGGGCTCAGGTCCGCCCGACGCCGCCTCGGACCCGAGCTGACCGAGGCGATGATCGCCCCAGCACAACACGCGTCCTTCGCGAAGCCCGCAGCCATGGCTCCACCCGAGCGCCATGGCGTCGAACCGGGGCAGATCGGAGACCACCGGTGGCTCGTTGGGGGTGCGCGGAAGGTCGCGTCGGCCGAGTTGGCCTTGGTCGTTGGCGCCCCAGCATCTCGTGGTGTCGTCGTCGAACACGGCGCAGCTAAAGGTTCCCCCCGCGGCCCCGCGCACGGCGCGCGCACACTCGGGGGCGCCGTCGGACCCGCACACCGGGAGGGGTCCCGCATCGGCGGCTGGGCCGCCGTCCCGCCGAGGAGGCGGGAGCTCGCTACAAGCGAGGCTCGACGCGGCGACGACCACGCCGAGCAGAGAATGCGCGGACGATTTCATCGGTTGGCTCCGTTGAAATCGACGCGCGTCGGACGCTCCCGCGGGGAGAGAAAAGGCTGGCCGATCTGGCCGTCGAGATTGCGTCCCCAGCACCATACCGCGCCCTCGTCGGTCAGAACGCAGGCATGCGTGTGCCGCATGCTCAGCTGGACGGCGTCGTCGAAGTCGGGGAGCGCTTGCTCCGTCGACTCGGTGTAGTCGCTGTCGGTCGGATGGTTGGGGACCTGGAAGAAGGTCTTGTCGCCAAAACACCACACTTCGCCGGCCTCCGTGAGCGCACACATGCTGCGCCAGCCGAGCCCGAGCTGGGTGATCGAGGCCGGACCACGCACGGTCCGGTCCTGCTCGCTGGGGAACCCGACTTCGATGGGGCTCGGACTGCTCGTGTGCGCGTGAGGCAGGGCGGCGCCCCAACAATATGGATGCGGCGGGTCACCCGCGAGCACGCAAATCCCCTCGTCCTTGGCGATGATGCGGTGGACGGGGCTCGGGTAGGTCTGGGGCAGCTCGGTTGGGGTCAGCGCCGTCCTCGTCGATGGTCCCAACCCGAGCTGACCCCACATGCCGTGGCCCCAGCACCGAATGGTGTCATCCATGAGCCATACGCAAGCGTACGCCCCACCCAAGACCACCTCGCGGACGGTGACGTCGTCGAGCCCGTCGACCACCCACGGCTCGGTGGTGTACCGCGGGGCGAAGTCTTCGGTGTGGTGTTGGCCGTCGAGGAGAAAGCCGACACAGTGCACTTCGCCGTCACGACGGAGGCCACATGTGCCGTCTCGGGACAGCGAGGCCGACGCCAAGTCGGCCATGACGGTCACGGGGGTCGCGCTGAAGGGGAGGTCGTCTCGGGCGAGCTGCCCGCGGGCGTTGCTGCCCCAGCAGTGAAGCGTGCCTGCGTCGTCGAGCACACAGCTGTGCTCGAGGCCGACCAGCAACGTGCCCTGCTGGTCGGTGAGGCCCACCCCGGGCGTCTCCCGCCCCGACACGCGGCCGCGACCGAGTTGTCCGGCGCCATTGGCCCCCCAGCACCGCACGGTGCCGTCGTCGAGCAGGGCGCAGGTGTGGGCCCATCCCGTGCCGAGCTGGGTGACGGCGGCACACGGCGATCCGACGCCGGGCCCGCAGACCGGCAGCGCGTCCTCTGGTGCCATCGAAGCGCCGCCGCTTCCTCCCGTTCCCGTGGGCTCCGAGCCACCGTCGGCGGCGCCGCGGGGCGGGGCGGGCAGCTCGGTGCAGCCCATCACGGTGCCGCCCCCGAGCATGACGGCAACGGCGCCGAGCCGGCACGCGATGGCGTCGGTAGGCCCGTATCTTCGCGCTGGATGTCTCGCCGCACGCGTCATTCGGGTTCCTCGGGTCGGTAGGTGTCGGCGTCGAGGTGGTAGTGCTCGAGCCATCGATAGAGCGTACGCCGGGCCACCCCGAGGGCGCGAGCCGCATCGCTGACGCGTCCGTCGTGCGCCCGCAGCGCCGCCTCGACCCCGGCCCGGCCCGGCCGGCGACGGCGCCGGCCCCATGCGGGAGCACGGCGGCCGGGCGGGGCGGGCTCGAGCGCATGGTCGACACCCTGCGTCCGGGCCCGGGGGGGCGGCACGACGTCGCAAGGGAGCGCGGGAGCGGCGAGCCGAGGGAGCTGCGACGGCGCGACCTCGAGCTCGCGCACGCCGTTTTCCTTCACCGGGGCGTGCTTCTGAATCAGCTGCTCCATCACCGCGCGCAGCTCGCGAACGTTGCCCGGCCACGGGTGGGTGAGAAGCGTGAGCGTGAGCCGTCGCCCCAACCGAATCGGGGGTTCATTGGGCGGCGTGACGAAGCGCTGCGCAAGCAGAGGAATGTCCTCGCGCCGTTCCCGAAGCGGGGGAAGCCGCACCCGACGGCGGGCGAGGCGAAACCACAGGTCGTCGCGGAGGCGGGCCTCGGCCGGACCGTCTTCCTGCACCGCGGCGACGAACTGTACGTCGGCGCGCTTCGACGCCGTAGCCCCCACCTTGCGGACCGCGCCGTCTTCGAGCACCCGGAGGAGCGCCGCCTGCAGACGCGGGCTCGCCGAGGTGAGCTCGTCGAGGTAGAGGGTCCCGCCGTCGGCGCTCTCGACGAGCCCCCGTCGCGTCGATGCCGCGCCGGAGAACGCCCCTCGCTCGTGGCCGAACAGCTCGCTCGCCACCACGCCGTCCTCGAGTGCCGCGCAGTTGAGCGGGATGAAGGCGCCGCTGCGACCGGTTTTTTCGTGCAGCTCACGGGCGGCCAGCTCTTTGCCCGTGCCCGTCTCTCCTACCAGCACCGTCGGCTCCCCGTCGTGAGCGGCGCGCTCGAGCTCTTCGAGCAACTGCGCCATCGCGTGCCCCGAGCCCCACAGGCGCGGGTGGTCCGGCTCCCGGTGGTGGCGCGGACCGTGGTGAAAGAGCAGCAGCACGGGGCCCAGGCCAACGACGTCACCTTCCTGGAGGACCACCGGATCCTCGATTTTCTCCCCGTTGACCTGCGTCCCGTTGCGACTGTCGAGATCTCGGAGCACGACCGTGCGGTCGGCGACCGCGAGCGCGGCGTGGCGGCGCGAGACCCGCCCCACGTCGCAGACACCGGCGAGAAAGGACGCAGCGCGCCCGAGCTGGTGCTCCGTCCCGTCCGCGATGGTCTCGCCGATGCCCAGAAGCGCAGGTTCCGGATGACGCACCACCGTGAGACGAGGCAGCCGTGCCTTCTCGAGCACCACCCGATCGAGTGACAGCGTATCTGTTTCGGTCGTTTGCATCAGGGTTGGGACACATCGACTTGGGGGAGGCTCGACCCGCCTGGTAAGGATGGGACATGCCGGGGGAAGCACCCAGCGATTGGGCCGGTCGAACGATCGACGGGCGCTATTGCATCGAATCGCTCCTCGGGGCCGGGGGCATGGGCGAAGTCTATCGTGCCCGCCAGCTCAACGTCGATCGCGACGTCGCGATCAAGGTCGTGCACCGCCGTCGCATGGGTGACGACGCCGCGACGGAACAGCTGCTGCAGGAGGCCCAGGTGGTCAGCCGCCTCACGAGCCCTCACTCCGTGACCCTGCACGACGTCGGTCGCGTGGATGCGGGCGACATCTTCTTCGTGACCGAGCTTCTCGAAGGGCGAACGCTTCGTCAGCAGCTGAGCGACGAGGGGGCGCTGGAGCCGATGGCGGTGCTCGAAGTGTTGGATGGGGTCGCCCAGGCCGTTGGGGAGGCGCATGCCCGCGGCTTGGTGCATCGAGACATCAAACCTTCGAACGTGATGCTGGCCAGCTCGCCCGGGCACGACGCCTTCGTCAAGGTGCTCGACTTCGGCCTCGCGGCCCCCGTACAGGCCGAGGATGCGCCGCGGCTTGCGGGCACGCCCGCCTACCTCGCCCCGGAGGTCATCGCCGGCCAGGCGCCCAGTCCTCGGGCCGACGTCTACGCGCTTGGGGTGCTTTGGTTCGAGCTGATGCGGGGCCATCCGCCCTACCTCGGGTCCAAGCAGGAGGTCCTGTGGGCGCACCTCGACGCCCCGCTCCCCGACGTCGCGACGCTCCCGATGCCGGCGTCGGCGCGGGTGCTGCTGCGTCGTTGTTTGGCCAAGAACCCGCGGCTGCGTCCTCGGGATGCGCGCTCCTTTCGCCGGCAGCTGCTCGACGCGTTCGGCCAGAGGGGGCGCGCCCTGCAAACCGTCGAGGCGACGGCCGCCCCGGCCGCCAACGGGTCGGATACCCAGACCACCATGGCGTCGATGACGACGGCCACGGGCAGGCTCGTCCAGCCGCGCCGGTCGACCCCAAAGGCATGGCCCGTCGCGGCGGTCGCGCTGTCGGTGGCGGGGGCGGGCCTCGCCGTCTTTTTCACCGCGCGCTCCCCGGCGACACCAGGTACGCCCCCGGCCGACGCGCCCGAGGTCGCTCCCACGTCCGAACCGCACCCGGCTTACGATACGTCCCCGGCCGACGTCCCGACCGGGACCGCTCGAGCCGCCGCTGGCCCCCCGCCGGCGGGGGCGGAAGAGGCCACACCGGCAGAAGGTCCCAACCAAGGGTACGAGCCGCCGGCGAGGACACCACCTTCGGTGGCGGCACCGTTCCCGCCCGCCGTGCCCCCGCGCGCGACGAAGCCCCCCCGAGCGCCGGAACCGAACCCCCGTGAGAAGGTCGAGGCGTACCTGCCCCCGGCGACGCGCGGAGAAAGGCGGGCGCGACCGGGCCCCCGTCCGGCTCCCGGAATTCACGAAAAGGTCGACGCGCTTTTGGACTGACGGGCTCAATCGTCGAGCACGGTCTTGCAGTTGCAGCGCTCGTCCGAGATCTCGTAGGCGCCGCGGTCGAACCCCTCGTCCTGGCAACACGTCGAGCATTCGGCACGGAGGTTTTCACACGCGGGGACCACCGTGTCTTCGACTTCCTCCAAGCCGCAGCCAACCGCGCTCAAGCTCAGAATTGTGGCCAACGAGAAGGATGAGATCAGGCGTAGTGCGTTCATCAATCCACCGGTTGGCAAAGAGCGAACCAATCGAAGATCACCCCGTTCGTGTCCGGCCCATGCATCGCCGGCATGCTCTCGCGGTGGGGTCCCCGTGGGCGCCGCGAAGGGGTGGGGTTCTGGAGACAGACCCCCAGCACAAACCGATGGTTGCCGGCGAACCGCGCCGCATTCGAAAGGCTCGCTCGCCCTCGCCGAGGCGGGCCGGGTACCGCTGGGAGAGCGAGTCGAGAGGCCATGCGTGAGCGGGCACGCGTTCGCCCGCGGGGGCGCCAAACACGACGCGAACGGCGCGTGACGTCACGTGTCGTCACGCGCCTCGTTCAAGCCCGGCTGAAGCAACCGTGCGAACCAAGGTCGCGAAGGTATCGGTACGCAGCGTGCCTATCCGGTGGGCATGCCTCCTTCGACCCCTGGCTTCCTCATGTTCATCTCCATGTTCGTCGCCACGCTCGCCGGCTGCGACGACGACGACGGCGGTAGCACGCCCGCGGGCAACCCTTCCGGGGGCAATCAGAGCACCACCGGCTCCGGAGCGGGTCGTCCCAACGCCCCAGAGATCCAAACCACGCTCGAGGCGTGTTGCGACGACGGGGGTCAATTCGATACCGACGCGCCCGTGTGCGCCGACGTGCTCGCCCGCAGCGGTCTCGACCCCGTCGACTTCTGTCTCATCGAATGGCCGCCGCAGACCCCGACGCCGAGCGAGCCCTTCGGCGACCCCATTTGCGACCTCGACTGCAACGCGCTGACATCCCCCGGAATCATCGGCTGCGTTGACGGACCCTTCGCGGGATCTTTCAGCTACGAGGGACGCAACGCCTTCGACCTCACCGTGCGCATGGGAGAGCCGTTCGGCTGGGCCCTCCGGCGCACCGGGGGCAACCCCGGCTCGGGGTCGAGCACGCTCCGCTACGAGTACATCATCGCGGGGCCGGGTTCGCCCCTGACGGGAACCTATCCGCTCAGATCGTCAGGCGTCGCCTTCATCCAAGCCGGCTACTTCAGCGAGAACATCCCCGAACCCCGACCGACGTACTTCTACAAGAGCGAGGACATCCTCGGCACGGGTGAGATGACCTTCTTCGAGGCGCCGGCCGCGACCGGGGACGTGGTGTCCGGCGCGTTCGATTACCAAGTGAACATTCAGTCCTTCCTCACGACCGAGATCACCGACCCGATGCCCGCGGGAACGGCGCGCTTCCAGGCGTGCTTTCGATTGACGGCGATTCCCGGCTGACGCGCACGCACTCAGAATCGCCCCCGAACCCCCAAGCCGCCCAGCGTCACGAAGGCCTGGGGTTGGTCATCTTCGGGGGGGAGCGTCGTCGCAGCCAAGACGAGGGTCGTCACGCCGATGCCGGTCAGCAGCGCACCGCTCGCGAAGAGCGCGACGCCCGCGCCCTCTCGACGGGCGAAGCGGGTGCGGACCTCGGCGTCACGGCGAATGTTTTCGTCTGACGAAGGCGAGGCGGAAAGCTCCTCGAGCTCGTCGAGGTCCGTTTGGGCCAGCGCCGTGAGAACGCCGCCCGTCGCGACGGCGGCCACCCCGAGACCCGCCGCGCTCCCCCCGACGATCCACCAGGGGAGAGGAGACGCACGCGATGTCCCCCGCAAAGGTTCGACGTCGACTTCCGGTGGGGGCGCAGGGGGGGGCGCCACGTCGCTCGAAGGCTCGGGCGCAGGAGGATCGGTCCCGGAGGGCTTCTCCGCGGGCTCGACGGGGGGTGGCGGGGGGTCGACGGCACGCTCGAACACCACGGGCGCGCCGGCTCGCACCAGAGAACTCCCCGACACGACGCGACCCTGGGCGCCGCGAAGATCGATCCGGTGCTCGCCCGGGCTCATGCGCAGCGTCACCGGCGTCGCGAGCTCGGGCGGCAGCCATTCCCCATCGACGGCGACCTCCGCGCCAGGGGGCGTGGAACGTATTGTGAGTTCTCCCGTGCCGGCGCGGGCCTCGTCGAGGAGGGCCTGGAGGTCGCGTGCAACCCGCTCACGTCGCTGTCTCCACGGGGCGTCCTCGCCCGCGAGGTCCGTCTCGGCCGCCTCGAGAAACGCGCGGTAAAACCACGAAGCCCTCGCCGGTGCCCCCGCCATCTCATGGGCGAGCGCCATCCCCAAGAGGAAGCGGAACCGACCCTCTCCCCCGCGGGTCGCTTCGAGACCGCGCGCGAAGGCAGCCCTCGCGCGGGCCGGCTTCTTTTCGATCAGGGCCTGCCGCCCTTCCCGGTAGACCGCCTCGGAATCATCGGCGGAGGTGGCGCTCGAGGCCTCGTCTTCGGCCTCTTGGGCGGGCGCGGCGACGGTGGGCGTCGACGCCGCCAAGACCGTGAACACCAACGCGAAATACCCCCGCCGCACGGGCCCCGACGTATCAGGGTCGAGACGCCACTCCAAGCCCACCCGCCCGGGGTGCGAGCAGGGGCGCGGCGCGCGGAGGAGGTGGCCCGATCCGCGCCGCGGTGGTAGGGCCAGGCGGATGTCGCGGGCAGCCTTCTTCTCCGTCGCGATGCTCATCGCCACGCTCGTCGCGGGCCCGGTGGCGGCGGGCCCCGACCACTACACCGTCCGTCGCGGCGACACGCTGACCGCGATCGCCAAGCGGTTCTCTGTCCGCGTCAAAGACCTCCGCACCTGGAACGGGCTCCGCCGCGATCATCTGAAGGTCGGGCAAGTGCTCGATCTGAAGCCGCAGGACCGCATGTACCGGGTGCGGCGCGGCGACACCCTCGGCAAGATCGCGCGCCGGGAGGGCACCACCGTGGCCCAGCTCGAAGCGTTGAACCCCGGCCTCACCGCCAAAAACCTACGCGCCGGCCAGGAGATTGCGGTGTACCTGCGCGATGGCGCCGCCCGCCGCCCCTCGAAGACGACGAAGAAAAAGAAGAACGCCGCGTTGAAGAAGAACGCCGGGGCGAAGAAAAGCAAGGGCCAGCGCGCGACCCCGCGGCCCGGCGCCGTGACGTGCCCCCACCAGCTGCTGAAGGTCCCGCGCCACATCGGCTACAAGCGCGTACACCGCGACGCGGCGTGGGCCACCGCCAAGGCCCTCGACGCCATCGACCGCGGGTTCGACCAATTGCTGCGCCGGCACCGGCTCGCCCCGCGGGTTCACCTGTTGGATGCCAGTCGCCACGACCTCGCGCCGGTGGGAAACCACCGCAGCCATCAGGACGGCCGCGACGTCGACATCACCTACTACCAACGCAAGTGCCCGCGCGACGGCTGTCCCACCCGCGTCGTGACCCCGAAGCGGCTCGATGTGAAGCGGCAGTGGTCCCTGCTGCACTACTGGCTCCGGCGCGGCGACGTCGAGATGATGTTCATCGACCACGACCTCCAGAAGGTCCTCTACGCCGAGGCGAAGCGACGGGGCGCCTCGAAGGCAGAACTCGGGCGTTGGTTCCAGTACCCCCTCCCGGCCGGCACCCGCAGCGGGGTCATTCGCCACTGGCCCGGCCACCGAAACCACGTGCACGTGCGTTTCAAGAGCCCCGTCGGAAAACGACGCCCCTGCCCCGATGCCGCCTCCAAGACGAAGCCATCGCGCCGGAAGAAACGCCGCTGAACCGCAGGACAGGCACCGCGCCCGAGGTCCCGTCGTCGCGACGGGAGGGACGGGACGGGCGATGCGGGGTCCGAATACGAATCAGGCCGAATACGAATCAGGACGGCGCCGCGAACGTGGCCGCGCCGTTGGTGAGCTGGCCGTTCGGCGCCGAGACAGCGGGCGACGAGGGCGCCGATACGGGCGAGGACTCTGGGAGGTTTTCATCCGCCAGCTCTTCTTTGACGACGATGGTCGTCGCGAGTTCGGGGTGAAGCCCCGTCATGCCGTCGTAGAACGCCCGGACCTTGTCCATGTCGGCGGCGATGTCACCGCTCGGCAGAAACGCCCCGCCCACGCCGCTCTTCTTCTTGCCGAAGTCGAGATAGCTCATCACGACGTGAACCTGGGCGGTGTTCGCGATGTGGTAGAAGCCCGACCGCCAGCGGTCGGTTTTGGCGCGCGTGCCCGCCGGCGCCACCGCCAGCAAGATCCGCTCGGATTCCTCGATCCGGTCGGCCGCCTGCCCGACTTGTCCCTTAGGGGCGCGCCGGTCGACGGGGATGCCCCCCAACGCGCGCATGAGCGGCCCCCTCCAGCCCTTGAAGACGGTGTGTTTGCCGAGCCAGCTGAGGCGCACCCGGTACACCCACGCTGTGGCCAGCATGTAGGGCAAGTCCCAATTGCTGGTGTGGGGATGCGCGATCATGACCGCCTTACGACAGTCTTCCGGAAGTTCCCCCTCGGTCTCGAAGCCGGCCACGGTCAGAAAGGCGCGACCGATGGCGTACTTCACGAGGCCGCTCCGCGGCAGGTCGTGCTTGGCGAAAGGGCTGCGGATCATGAGTCATGAATCGCCCCCGCCCGCGCACTGGTCAACGGCCCCCCCCCGCCCGTGACGGAAAGATGACCGCATGGCTCGGCTCGGGTTCCGGCCCGAGCGCGCCGTGAGGCCGATGGAGGCCGGGAGCTACTTCGTCCGGCGCAAGACCCCCGCCTCCGCTCGGTCGTGGAGGTGGTCGAGCGCCGACGTCAGCGCTTCGTTGCCGTCCTGCACGTAGCCGTCGAGGGCCGATGCGTAGGCGGGGAGGCGGTCGAGAAAGTCGGGGACGACCCGAGGGTTTTCCACGTCGAACGTCCAGGCGCCGAAGCCGCTCGCGTCGAGATACCTGGCGTTCATGATCTGTTCGAACTGGCCCCGGAGCGGCACGCTGAGCATGGGCTTCCGGAGGTAGACGGCCTCGCCCATGAGGGTGAATCCGCCCCCGGCGATGACGGCGCGGGCCGACCCGAGGTCGTCGATGAAGCCCGCCTCCGAAAAGGGTCGGTAGCGCAGGTTCCCCTCGACCTCTTCGCGCGCCAAATCGCGCCGTACCCCGTAGATACGGCACTCGATTCCGGTCGCGCCGAGGGTCTTTTCCAACGACGTGTAGCCCTCTCCCGTTTGGTAGACGAGCAGGTGCTCACCGGCGCGCGCGTTCGCCGCCAAGATCTCCGGGCGCAGGATGGGGGGGACCAGCGTCGTCCGCTTCTTACGCACCGGAGGCCGAAAGAACGTCGTGATCAGGTAGTGGCTGCAGCCGGGGAGTTTGCCCTTGATGAAGGCGCGGGTGAGACGGAACGTCGTCTTGTCGTCCCCGGTGATCGACGCGTCGTGCTTGCAGCGGTTGATGATCTGCATGTTGTCGATCGAAATGACCGGCAGCCGATGCGCCCGTCCGTAGAGGTACGTCCACGACTCGAAGTCGCTGATGACCACGTCGGGCCGAAAACTGCCCAGCAAGTCGAAGTAGGCGGCGACATTCTTGGGTATGCCCCGGGCCGCCGTGTCTTTCACGTTGGACCAGAGCGTCTTTCCCTTTCGAATGCGCCCCTCCTCGTAGACCATGTGAAACCCCTGAATGCGGTTCACGTCGCCGTAGTGGCGGCGGAGAAAATCGACCGCGCGCCCCGACGCCATGACCGAAAGCTCGTGCTCCCGCTCGAGCAGGTGCTCGATCACCACCCGGGACCGCATCGCGTGCCCCATGCCCTCGCCCACGACGCCGTAGAGGATTTTCACCCGGCAGAGCATGCCGGGAGCCGCGGCCCGGATCCAACGACACCCTCGACGGCGAGGGCTATAGTGCAGGCATGACATCGACGTCGTCGTGGGGGCACGGCCGGTTCCTCACCATCGCCATGGTGGCCACCACCACGGTCGGGTTGTCCGTCGCGACGGTCGGTTGCCGGGGGCCATCCACGTCGGTCCCCTCGGGAGGCGCACCGACGCCCCCCGAGGTGGCGCCTCCGACCCTCGACGTCGTGCGCCCGGGGGTAGACCCGTTGGGCGCGCCGGCGCCATCGGAGCCGGACCGTTCCCTCGCCACCACCCTGCCTCCTCGCCCTTTCGCCGCTCCTCCTACCTCCCCGGTGCGCCCGCCCACCGACCACGGGCGATGCATGCGCGGGCGCTACTGCGAGCTCGAAGGCTTCTGCAGCCAGGACGCCGAGGGTCAGTGCATTGCCGCCGATGACGAAGACTGCCGGCCGTCGGCCGCCTGCAAGGGCGGACGGTGCACGGCGTTCGAGGGTCGATGCATCGCCGCGAACGACGAGGACTGTCGCGGCTCGTGGGCGTGCAAGGGCTACGGCATGTGCCAGCACGACGGCGAAGAGGCTTGTGTCGCGACTCGAGTCGAGGAGTGCCAGGCCTCGACCCGCTGCCGCCGCGAGGGCTTCTGCACCCTCCGCGACGGGGAATGCGTGAAGTAGCTGGGCCCCGAGGGGGCGTCGCCCACCCCCTCCCGCCATCACGTCGGGTGGCCACGCGGAAGGGAGCGAGTATGTTCGGCCCGTGCCGGGGTTCTTCGTCTTCGCCTTCGTGATCTTCTTCTTCTCGGCCCTGCTCATCTGGGCCGTTCGTCACAAGAACCTGAAGGCCGAGCGTTTGGACTACGTCTGGCGGCGCGCCGCCGAAGAGATGGACGGTCGGTTCTTCGAGCGCGGGCGGGTGTTCTTCGGCGCCGCTCCCCGTCGCATCGAAGTCAGCATCGATGGTCGCCCCCTGGTGCTCGACCACTACTCGCACACGGGGGGAGGCAACTACGAGACCGACTACTTCACGCGCATCGTGACGCATTGCGACGCGCCTCTGGACCTGAAACTCAGCGTGACCAAGGCGAGCGCCCTCGCCGCCTTTGGCCGGGCGGTCGGCCTGGAAGACATCCCCGTCGGAGACGAGGCGTTCGACGCCGAGTACGTCGTCAAGTCGAGCGATCCCGAGCTCGCCCCGTGGTGGATCAACCGCACGGTCCGGCGCGCGATCGTCGACGCCGACGTCGGGTACCGATTCTCTCTTCGCCGCGGCGAGGTCAGCGCCGTCCGCCGCGGGATCGATGACGACATGGAGAGCCTTGCGGCTGCCACCCGCGCCCTCGCCGCGTTCGCCGACGGAAAACAGCGCCTGCTCCGGGCGTGGGGACGCCTCGCCCGCGACTTCGACGGGGAGGCGATCTCCGAGCCCCACGGGTGGGTACGCGTCGAGGCCGCCCACGAGAGCGTGCGCTTCACGGTGTCGCTCGAGGACGTTCGCGACCACCACTTCACGGTGGTGGAGGCCAAGGTGACGAACGCGACCCATCCCGTCATCCCCTTCGTGCTCGCGAAAGACGCGCACCTCTACGGCAGCACGATGCCGCGTCTCGAGCCCCCCCCGTTTCCGACCGCCGGCTACCTGCTCTACGGACTCGATGCGGCGAAGATCGAGGCGACGGTCACCCCGGGTGACGTGGAAGCGCTCGCCCAGACGGGGGCGGCGAAGCTCCGGGTCGAGGAACACGGCGTGCGGCTGATGCTCTACGGCATCGTGACGCGAAAAAAGACCCTTCACGACGCCGTCGCCCTGGTGACCCGACTCGCCGCCCGTCCCACGGAACGGCCGTACCGTTGACCGCGATGACACCTTTTCTGAACGTCCGCCGCCGGGTCCGTGCGGTGGTCCGTCGCGGCGCGTTCGGGGCGTGCGTCCTCACCTCGGTCTCCGCCCACGCCGACGCCCCGCCGCCGACGACGACGACGTCACCCCCACCTCCGGTCCGGTCCGACGCAACGGCGGCAGACGACGACGAGGTCGTGAGCGTCGCGCAGGCGGTTCGCGAAGCCGCGAGAAAGAGCCCCACGCTTCGGGCGGCCTTGCTCGACCTGCAGGAGGTGACGTCGACGGTCGCCGCCGAGGAAGACCGGTACCCGCTCTCGATGCTTCTCGACGCCAATGTGGCCCGGCAGGAAACACCGAACCTCAACCGGGACGGTGTCGTCACCGGCGCGACCGACACCGTCGGGCTCGGGGCCGAGCTTCGAAAACAGTTCGCTTGGGGCACCGGACTCGCCTTCCGCCTCGAGGGCTCGTGGACCCGGGCCCGCTTTCCCATCTTGCCGAACCTTCCCGACACGATCACGCTCGGCCCGGGCTACGACCTCGGCGCCCGGTTCACGATCACCCAACCGCTGCTGCGGGGGTTCGGCACCGACGTCGGAGAAGCCGAGCTGCGAGCCGCCCGCTACCGACGGACCTCGCTCGACCATGCGCGCGAGCGCGTCGCAAGCGAGACCCTACGCGACGTGCTCACCGCGTACTGGGAGCTTTGGTTCGCAGGTGAGAGCCTCCGGATCGAACGCGAGGCGCGGGCCCTCGCCGCCCGCGAGCGGGACGAGCTTCAGGCGCGTATCGACGCCGGCGCGACCGCCGGGGTCGACATCTACGCCTTCGAGACGCGAGTGCGCGAGCGAGATGAAGCCCAGACGCTGGCCGACCTCGAACGTCGGCAGCGCAGTTTGGAGCTCGGCCGCCGCATGGGACGTCGTCGCGCCACCGCGCTCGCCGCCGCCGCCACCGTGCCCCCGACCCCCGAGACGCTCGAGCCCGAGGCGGAGCTTTTGACGCGTGCCCTCGCCCAAGCGCCGGAGCTGGCCCAGCTCGACGCCGAAGTCGCCGCCGCCCGCGACCGGGAGCGCACGGCGGGGGAAGCCGATCGTCAACGCCTCGACCTCACGGGTGCGCTCGAGACCCGCGGGCTCGGCAACCGCGACGCGGGCGCGGCCGTCCGGCAATTCGGACGGCTCGGCGCCTTCTCGGCCCAGCTCGGCCTGGTCTACGAGCTCCCTCTCACCGGCAGCCGGGTCGACTCCCTCCGCGCGGCGGCCCGCGCCGCGCACGCCGCCGCCGCCGCCCGTCGCGACGAAGCGGCCCTTCGGATCGAGACCACGCTGTCGCAGTCCTATGCGCAAGCGGGCGCGGCCCGAAGCCGCATCGAACTCGCCGACGCGACCGCGGCCGCCGCGGAGCGCCAACTCGCCGCCGCCCGCGACCGCTTCACCCTCGGCGACGGCCTCGCCATCGACGTCGAGCGCGCCGAGGACGCCCTTCGGCGCGCGAAGCTGCGGGCGGCCCGGGCCCGCGTCGACCTCGCCCAGAGCCGCGCGACCCTCGACCACCAAACGGGAGCGCTGCTCTCGCGCTTCGCCGACGCGTTGAAGCTCCAACCGACGAGCGGACAGGAAAGTGCGGCGGCCCGGGCCCGCCGGCAGCACGGATTCCGCGGCGCGGTGGGCCCCTTCTGAGCCGGGCTCGGCCGAAGACCTAGCCCGCAGACCCAGCGAACGGAGCCAAGGAACAGGGGGACCGGCGTACAAACGACAAGAGGGCCGCCCTGACGAGCGACCCTCCAGCGGAGCGCCTCCAGGGAGGCATCTCGGTTGGGGTGAACCCAGCTGATCTGCAGCCCGAGCCGACTTCGGTTCGGAGCGTCTCAGGTTCAGGCCGAGGGCCGCTGGGGCTTGTTCGGCTTGCTGGGCTTTTCGGGCTTGGGGCTGTCGCCTCCGCAAGCCTCGGCGACCGAGGGCATGGCGAAAGTGGCAACGGCGGCGGTCGCGAAGGCCGCCACGACTCCGAGGATCCTCTTCTTCATGGGAATACGGATAGCGTGACGTGACGTTTGGTCAAGTCGCCCGATGTTCCGTCTGCTCCTCGGCGGCACCTGTACCGCTGGTGTAGGTTGGTCCCCGATGAGACTGAGGCATCGTCTGGGGACCTTTACCTACATCGTGGCCGTTGGTGGTACGAGCCTGACCGGGTGCGGCGAAAACGCCGCCACCACGCGCCATACGGCCGCATCGTCGAAGCCGACCGCCTCGTCGAAGCCAACCGCCTCGTCCACCGCCGTCGCGCCGGCTACCGCACCGCGAGCTTCGGCCACGCCGTCGACGACCGCTGCGCCCGCCGAAGACGCGCGGCCGCTGTACTACACGCGCGCCATCACGACGGCGGACCTCGAAGGCCGCTCTCTTCGCGAGCTCGCCCTGCTGCGCAACACCATCTACGCCCGCGTCGGCAACCGCTTCCGCCGCCCATGGTTGCAAGCGCACTTTCGCCGCTTCGGCTGGTACGCGCCGAAGGAGAAGATGGACACCTCGGCGCTTAGCCCCATCGACAAGGCCAACGCCAAGCGCGTCGGTGAATTCGACGCGGCCCTCACGCGCGAGCAGCTCGAGCCGATGCGCGACGCCGTGTTGGCCCGCAAGGCGGCCGGGACCCTTCGCCCCGAAGACCAAGTCGAGCTGTCGCTCTTGTCGCAGCGCCTCGGCACCTACCTCGGCGACGATCCCGAGCGGGCCCATCCCCTCGAAAACCATACCCGCCTCGAAGCGCTTCTCCGTGTCGAGGACTTGGCCACGCTGTCGCGACGCGACCTCCGGATCCTCCGCAACATGGTGTACGCCCGGCGTGGTCGCACCTTCGCGTCCGAGGTGGTGCGGAGCTACTTCGCCTCGGCCGCGTGGTATCGCCCCCGCGCGGACTACGACGACGCGCAACTGACCGCGGTCGACCGGAAGAACATCGCCATCATCCGCAGCGTCGAAGACGAGCTGGGCGGCCCCATCCACGAAAATCCGCTTTTCGACCCCAAGAAGGTCCCCGACTTCTGGTTCGTCATGGCGTGATAGCTCTGCCGACGCTCGGTCGAGCGTCTCCGAACCACCTCCGTGGCTCCCCATCGGGAGGGGGGCCGCGGGCGCTCACGCCGTGCGCAGTCGGATCGGCGCCGGACCGGCGAGCCCCGGATCGCTCCCGATCGCATCGAGGAGATCGAAGGCGAGCGCCGCATCACGGGCGTAGACGGCCGGGGCCCCGTCGAGCCCGGCGTCCACCGGGACGAGGGTGACGTCCAGATGTTCTGCGGCCACGTCGAGGACGACGATGAGCCCCTCGCGCGACCGGGTGCAGGCGCAGGAAAACCAGAGGTTGCCGAGGCCCCAAGCGACCAGCGCTTTCCCCTGGGGACCGTCGTGCCGCGTCACCGGACCGAGCACGTGCGTCCCGTGGACCAGCACGAGTCGGGCCCCGGCCGCGAGCGCTTGGGCGACCACGGCCCGGGTGGCGGGGCGCGGCAGGTACGATGGAGGCCCCGTCACGTGGAGCGACACCACGAGCGTTTGCCCTGACGCCTCGCCCCGTACCGGGCTGGGGAACGCGGGCGGCGGCGCGCCCTCTGACAGGTCGTGCACGAAGAGGCGTGTCGCGCGGTCGAGCCATTGCGACGGCGACGGTGAATCGATCGTGGGCAGCGCGATGAGACCGTTCGGGGGAGCCATCTCGACGGCCCCGAGATCGAAGCGATGGTTGTTGGCCCGCGTCACGACCCCGACCCCCACGTCGCGCAGCGCCGCCACCGCCGTCGGCGCGTTGGCGAGCCACACCCGAGCCGACGCCGCCTCGACCCTCGCGTAGGGCCCGGCTCCGAGCGGGCCCTCGAGGTTGACCACCCCCACCCCGCCGAGGCGCGCCCGCACCGCGTCGCCAAGTCGCGGCCGGCGGTCACCGAGGTGTGCGTCGCCTCCGAACCACCAGCGAGAAGTCCCGGACGACGAAGTCCCCCGCAGCCCCCCGAGCGCGATGAGCCCCGCGGCGCCGCCCACCACCCCCCGCCGACGAATTCGCGTCACGAGATCCCGAGCATACACGCGCCACGAGGCCCCCGACCCACTGGGCCTTCGCCGGCTGGGCCTTCCCCGCGGCATCGACGGGAGAGGCGCCGGTCGCCCCTACGCTCGCGGCGACCCCGTTCCCGACGCGGAGCCGCCCCGCGGTAGACCCGCCCGTTCATGACAGCTCTCGTCACCTTCGCTAGGCTATTCTCATGACCGCGGCGGTGCCGAACGGGACGGGGATGACCTCGTCCGACCTCGCGCAGGCGACCCGAATCGCGCGGCTGGCAGCTTTGCTGAGCCTGGACGCGACGCGACCCTTCTTGGCGCGATTGACGCGGCTCGACGTCGACCCCGAAGCGTTTTGCACCTCTCTTCGCACCCTCATCGTCGAGGTGAGACGAGAGGCCGAGGAGGCCAAACGGGCCCCGATGGACTTCGAGGCGCGCTGGCGCGCGGTCGTGGCGCAGGAGCACGGCGAAGCGACGGTAGCCTCGTTGTGGTGGTTCATCGCGAATGTCTACTTCATCGACTGGGCGGATCGTCCGCAGTGGAACGGCTGGCACCTCGCATTCAAGATCGCGACGCATCGCCCCATCGAGAAGCGCGCCTTCGCCAACGCGCTCGGCGCGGCGCAGCGAGAGGTATTCGACGCTTTCGACGCCCTCGAGCGGGCCGAGGAGCTGCACAATCAAATCGACGCGGTTCGCCAGATAAGCGCCACCGACTGGGACCTCGACATTTACGCGCGCCGAAGTTGGGATCCGGAGAGCGACACCAGCCCTCCGTTTCGTGAGATACGAGACGTCGTCTCGCTCTGGGCGTTTCGGGATGTGATGGGGTCGATCGTCGGCGCGGTCGACGACGACGGGCAAGCCCAGCTCACTGCGCTCGCCAACGGCTTGCTCGACGAACTCGGAGCGTACAGGCCGCATCCGCTCGTATCGCCGCAGGCGATGATGGGGGTGTTGTCGTCATGATGGTGATCCGGAGCGACCAGGTCGACCACTTCGTCGCGGCGCATCGGGACACGAAACGTCGCGAGCTCGTCGTCGAGGTCCGGCGGCTCTGTCCGGGCCGAGAGGCAGAAGCGACGGCCCTGTCCGATCGCATCATCGAGGACGCCGACGCGCTTCGCATCGCCGTGGCGGACTGGCCGCGTCTCGCCTCGCTCCTGACGTTGCCCGAGGACCGATGGTCGCGACCCGAGGGCGCCCTGGTCTTCGCTGCCCTGAACGACGTGGCCCGCACGAGCGACGAGCGTCTCACCTACATCGAGCGCCACCTCATGCCGCGCCTCGAGGCCGAGGGCTCAAAACCATGAGCGGCACGACGGCGTGTTTCGACTGCGACCCCCAGAGCCCGCGCTGTCGCGAGTTGCTGCAAGAGATCCACGACTTCATCTCGCGCGAGCGGGGGATTTTCGGCGGGACGAAGGGCCTACAGCAGCGCTTCGCCGAGCAGACGGCGCGAGGCGCCTCGGGGCCGGGGACGCGGTCGTGGATCAATCACGAGAACGCGATCCGCAACCAACAGCGGGGCCTGCGCGACCGTCTCGAGGAATACGAGCGTCGGGGATGTGGTCCGCCTCCTCCGGGCGCGTGGTCGTGGGCCACGCGCCCCGTGCCCTCCGCCGCAGCATGGGAAGAGAACAACCTCGAAGGTGGCCACAACCCCGCCCTCTACGTGGCCGGCGCGGCCGCCACCGTCGGGGCCGGGTACGTCATCTACCGAGGGGTGAGGATGCTCCCGAGCCTGCTCCCCCCACTGTGGTGGACCATCCCGGCCAACGCCGCCATTCCGTAGCGCGCCGCAACGCCGACGAGCCACCGAGTCAGAGGCATTCGCCCCGGGCAAACACATCCCGTCGATGCCTGGAGTTGAAGCCCGGACCTCGCAGCGATGAAGGCTTCGCGAATGATCCGAGTTAGCCCGCCGACGCGCGGTAGGGGCCGCCCTTTTCGTCGCCCGCGTCGAGGCGCTGGACTTGGCGATACAGCACGACCACCGCGCCCACGGCAATGACCAACGTCCCGGTGCGCTCGACGAACTGAATGATGGCCGCGGTGGCCGCCGACGACGCGACCAACGTGACGCCGTGATCGGCGACGAGGGGAATGAACATGTGGCTGAAGTACCCGAGCACCCCCGCGGCAACCCCGGCGACCGACACGCGGAGCAAGCGACCGGGGGTCTCTTCCCGCGAGAACAGCAGCGCCCAGCGGAACACCAACCATCCCTTCGCCCCGAGCGCCCCGAGCATGACGAGCAGCGACCACAGCGTCCAACTCGGGCTGATGGGTCCGAACCCCGCGCGCCAGTCGAGTTCGGGGGGCACGGCGATGAACACCAGCGCGAGCTGACGCAGTGAGATCGCGATGGTGTCGACGACGTTGAAGGCGAGGCCGGCGGCGACGAGGCGAAACGCTGCCATCAGCACCGCCCGCTGGCGGTTTCGCTCTTCGCGCACGCTCGGTTGCATGACTCAGCCCAACAGAGATCGCAGCGTCGCCGAGGTCTCTTCGTCCAGGTCGAGGCGATGAATCATCGCCGGGGGCTTGATCTGGTGGTGGCGAAAGGCGCGGAGCACGCGGCGGTTGACGTCGGCCACGAACGCCGATTCGTACTTCGTGTCGAGGACGTACGCTTTGCCGACGATTTCGAGAGCGACGTAGTCGTCCTTTAGCTTCTGGCTCACGAGGGTGACGACCGGCTTTTCGAGAAACACGTACCGGCTCGTGAGGATCGACTCCTTGACCAGGCGTTCGGCCCGGTCGAGGTCTTGGTCGACCCCGATGTGAAAGACCATCTTCACCTGCATGTCGAGCTCGCCGAAGTTGCCGCTCGACGTCACGTCGGTGAGGATCTTGTTGTTGGGCACGGTGACGATGTTGTCGTCGAGGGTGCGCATGCGCACGCTCCGCAGACCGATCTGAATGATGTCCCCATACTCCCCCGCGTAGGTGACGCGGTCGCCCACCTGAAACGGGCGGTCGAACATGATCATGATCCCCGCGATGACGGCCGCCACCAGGTCGCGCATCGCAAACCCCACCGCAAAGGCGAGGGCGCCGCCGACGACCGCGAGCACGGCCTCGTCGATGCGAAACGACAAGGTGATGACCACCCCCACCGTCGCGAAGTAGACGAAGAACCGCGCGAACGACTCGAACTTTTGAATGGTGAGTCGGTAGGTGGCGAATTGGTTGGCGAAGCGTTCGCCGATACCCCCGATGAAGCGAAGCAGGAGCCCTGCCCCCACGATGACCAGGGTCGAGGCGAGCAATCCCGACCACCGGACCACATTGGCGAGCTTCGAGACGACTTCGAGGTCGGGGGTTTCCTGCGCTGCGGCCCCGGCGGCGACGAAGGTCGCGGCCATCGCGGTCGTGATCGCAAGCGCGCGCTTCATGTGTAGGGCCCCATGATGAGATGGCGACGGGCCAAGAACCGGGTCACGGCGCGGTACCACGTCCACCGTATCCGATACCGCGTCTCGTGCCGCTCTACGTAGCGACGGGCGGTCACGTAACGCAGCGCGTCTTCGACCTGCGCGCGGCCCAGCAGCGTTGCCTCCACGATGTCCTCCACCGCCGCAAAGTCGAGCTGAACCACCGCCCGCAGCACAAAGACCGTCGAATCGGGCAGCCGCTCCAGATCGGCGGTGTCGGGAGGCTCGAAGAGACGTACGTGGTGTAGCGCCTCGGCTTCGGGCAGGCCCGGCTCCCGAAGCAGCGACGCCCGCCAAAAGTGCAAGGCCACGGCCGGATTGCCGAGGCTGTAGTCCCAGAGCAGCCGGTAGTAGCTGCGCTCCGCCCGAGCCAGCGCCTCCTCGGCCTGAATGGCGTCCGCTTCGTCGAGGGCGTCGCCCACCATCGCCCCGAAGTCGACGTCGAGCCCCGCCGCCTCCGTACGGCTCTCGAGGAGCCCCACGATGCCTTCCTCCCGCCACGGGGCGAGCTCGACGATGTCGTCGAAGAGCGGGCGCACCTCCCGGGCCCGCCGAAGAAACTGCCAGATCATGTGGTCGAAGGCGTACACCCACGTGACCTTGCCGCTCGTGTCTCGAGACAGCTCGAGGAGCCGGTCCATCTCTTCGAGGCCATCGACGACCGGCCGCACGAGGTGATGCGCGTTGTCGATGAGGATCGAGCGCGACGTTTGGTTGCAGACATCGCGGAGCGCCTCACTGCTCGCGTCTTCAGCCAGCCCCACCGCACGCCGAAGGGCGCGACGAAATCCCACGATGCCTTCGGGGGGGCACGTGACCACGAGGCAGTCTGGCGCCCGCGCCACGATGCGCGTCAGCATCGTCGTTTTGCCCGCCCCGCGCTCCCCCACCAATGCGAAGACGCCGCCCTCGTGTTCTTCCGTCCGCGCGATGATCGCGTCCACTTGTTCGTCGGCGACGCTCGCCACGAGTTCGGGGGGGTCGCAGTCCGGGGCCAAGGCTTCGTACGCCTCGCGCGAGAGGGGCTCGCCCTTGGGCGCCTCGCCTTTACGCTCGGCCTGGCGGGCGACCTCGCGGCGAAACCAATAGGCGAGCCCTCGCTTCACCAGGTCGAGGTTTCCGAAGTACTGCCGGGCAAAGGAGATCCCCCCTTTGGAGAGCAGGTAAATCCCACCCGCGGCGGCCGCAAAAAAACCACCCACGCCGTCGCGCGACGCGGAGACCCAGCGCTCGAACGGGCCCTTTGAAGGCAGCCCTTCGATGGTTTCGAAGATGACCTCGCGCCACCACCGGACGACCACCGCCGCCACCGGCACCACCGAGAACCACAGCCCCTTCACCGTCCAGCCGTAAATGGTGCCGTGGCCGACGAGCTGGTCGGTGAGCGCGAGCACCACCCCGAATGCCACCACCACCCGGCCGAGGAACCGAAGGGTGCGGAGTCGCAGCTCGGCCGTTTCGAGGATGGTCCGCCGCTGCCCCCCCACCTCAGCCGAGAGCAGGGCATCCATCGACAGCACCGCGAGCCATCCGCCGAAGGCCCACGTCAGGGCGGTCGCCACCAATTCGACCTCGAGCAGATCGCGCGCGCCCGGGGGTAGCAGCGCGTACACTCCGCGCACCAACAGCAACCACTCGAGCGGCTGTCGAATGCGTTGCAGAAATGCCAACCCCCGCTCGACGGAGGTCATCTTGCTCGCGATGCGATTTTTGGTGGCGCTCTCCTCGGCGCTCTCGCGCCAACTCGCCAGCGTTTCGTCGGCCCGCCGTCGCCACCACACGAAGAGACCGATGGGAAACAGCCACTTGAACGCGGTGATCAAGGCCACCAGCAGCGACGCCTCGGCCTCTTCCGTCTGGCCGAAGTCGACGATGAAGCGCCGCGTCTCGTGCCAATGGTACCGCAGCAGCAACGCCACCTGCCGCAACTCGGTCCGCGCCTGCCGCACCGCGGTGGCGTTGAAACCGGTCAGCTCGGCGCTCTTGTCGGGGCTGAGCAGCGGCAAGAGCGCGCGGCGCCGCTCGTCGAGCTGAACCATCGCCCGCAGGCGCGAGCGCGCCCGCCGCCAGCGCAGCTCACGCGCTTCGGCGAGGAGCTGGGCGTGGGTGTCGGGGAGGCGGCCTCGAAGCTCGTCGATCTGCGTGCGGTCGACGTCGATGGTGAGGTTGGCGAGCGGGTCGGGGCCCACCTCTTCGAGCGGGGGTTCGGTCGAGAGCGCGTCGAGGGCGCCCGAGAGGAGGTCACGGGTCTCCCCGAGCCGGAGGGTGAGCTGGTCGTAGGCCTGGTCGAACGTCGCGGGGGTCGGCCGCTTCGAAAAGCCCAAGGCGAGCAGCTCGTCGGCGGGGCGAAGCCACTCGAGCACGCGATCTTCGTCGGCGGTCTGGGCCTGCTTTTGGCGTGCGAGCTCCGCCCGGAAGGCGCTGTAGGTCGCGTCGAGTCCGAACAATCGGGCGCGCTCCTCGGCCGCGCGGCGGACCGCCTCGTTCTTCGTCGCCGCCGCCTCGTCGAGCGCCCGCTGCTTCTCGTCTTCGGCCTCTTGCTTGGCCTTCTCGGCCGCGCTCAGGGCCTCGGCCGACGCGGCTTCCCGCCGCTCTTCCTGGCGCTTCTGGTGCCCTTCGAGAAGCGCCGTGCGGCGCGTGGGGGAAAGTTCGAGAAAGTCGAGCCGCGCGCGGTCCAATTCGAGGCGCGCCGCCAACAGGGTCTCGTCCGCCGGCTCCGGGGGCGGCGCGTCGTCGGGCGCCGCCGAAGCGGAAGCAGACGCAGACGCGGAGGCGGAAGCTGACGCCGAGGCGGCAGGAGGAGCTGGGGTCGGAGGTGCGGTGCGCGGCGGCGCGGATGCGCTTGCGGTCGCGGTCGCCGAGGCGGAAGGGGCCGTTCCCACCGGTTCTTCGGGCCGGTCGAGGACGCGACGCAACCGAGCCACTTCGACCGCGATAGCGCGCTCGTCGCTCAGATCGATGTCGAACAGGTCACGCGGCTGCACGCCGAGCTCGAGGGTCTCGGCGAGCAGGGCGCGGATCCGCTCGGTCCGTAGCTCCAGGTCGACCACGTCGTCGGGCCGCTCGGGTGGGTCCTCCTCCGGTTCCGGGGCGGAGGACGGGGCGGACGGAGACGGGCTAGCGGCCGACGCTGAAGCAGACGCAGACGCAGCCACCGTCCCCGATGGCGCCTGGGCCCACGCCGCGGTCGCCCCGACCCAGATCGAGCCGAGCAACATCACCACGAGTGCGTACGAGGCGATGCGCGAGCGAGCGGGAGGCGACACGGGGCCATCATCATCCATGGGCTCACGCAGGCCAAGGCCCCGCGGAGACCGGCCCCGAGGCGCACACGACCCTCACCCCCCCGCGTGCTACCGTTCGAGCATGCCTCAGCGCTCCATCCTGTTCGTCGCGACTGCGGCCGCCACGTTCGTCGGCGGCGTCGCCACCGGTTGTGGCGATGATGTCCTCGAAAACGGCGGGGTGGGCGGAGGAGGCACGGCGACGAGCTCCAGCATTGCCACGGGCGGCGGCTCGGCCGTCAGCAGCACGACCAGCGGGGGCCCGGTGGCGATCGAGTGCACCGACCCTCAGTCCACGAACCTCACCCAAGACGAGTGCTCGCTGTACGACCCGAGCACGTGCACCGGGCCCGCGATGGCGTGCGTGGGGCAGAACGACGGGACCACGCGGTGCGCGTTCGGTGCCGGCGTCAAGGAAGCCCAAGAGCCGTGCGAATCGAGCAACGAGTGCAAGCCCGGGCTGCTCTGTGTCTTCAACAAGTGCGGCCCTCCGTGCTGCCGCGAGACCAACGAGCCGTGTGGCATCGGCGAGTGCTTGACCCAGATCGATTTCGGGCCGTCCGGATTCGCGCACTATTGCTCGTACCCCGACGTGTGCACGCCTCTCGGTAGCGATTGCGACGACAATCAAATCTGCGTCGTTCGTTTTGCCTTGGGCAACGCGATCTGCGTCGACCCCGCCGCCAACAATCCGGTCGGTTCGAGCTGCAACTTCGCCAACGACTGCGCGGAAAACCTCAACTGCGACGGCAGCATCTGCCGCTACCTGTGTTTCACCGACGGCTCGACCAGTCCCCCCGGCCAGGGCGGCTGCCCGCAGGGCCAAACCTGCGTCGACCGCGCGGGCGTAGACGGCATTGGCGTCTGCATCTGACGGGGGAGAAGACGACCCCGGGCCGCGGCCTTGGTTCGCTCTCCACGGGTTTGCCGGCTCGCCTGAACTCTGGGACGGCATCTTCCCCTCCTCGGCGGCCGCGGCGGCGCCGCTTCTTCCCGGTCACGGGGGCGCGCCGATCGTCGCCGGCGACTGGCACGACGTGGTCGCCGCGCTGGCGGCGCACGTGGTGGGGCCCCATCTCGTCGGCTATTCGCTCGGGGCACGACTCGCCCTCGCCATCGCGCTCGCGGCGCCCCAGCGGGTCGCGCGACTGGTGCTCATCGGCGGAACCCCGGGCATCCCTGACGACGCGCAACGCCGGGCCCGCCGAGATTGGGACGAAGCGCAGGCGCGCCAAATCGAAGCCGATCTCCCCGCGTGGGCCGACCGCTGGGAGCAGCTCCCCGTCTTCGCCGGCCAGACCGACCTCCCCCCCCGCGTGAGACAACGACAACGCGCATGGCGCCGAGACCACGATCCCACCGGCCTCGCGTGGGCAATGCGCACCCTCGGCCAGGGCCACATGCCCAACCTCTGGCCCGCGCTGCCCCGCCTCACCATGCCCGTCGTCTACGTCGCCGGCGCCCGCGACGAAAAGTACGTCGCCATCGCCCACCGCGCCGCCGCCCTCTCCCCGCGGGCCCAGGTCGTCACCGTCGCCGGAGCGGGCCACAACCCAATCCTGGAACGCCCCCTCGAAGTCCATCGCATCATCACCGTCGCCCCCTCACGCGTCGCCGCGACGTGACCCCCTAGCGACCGCGTCCTCGGCGGACCGTTCCGAATCAGTCACCGCTGGCGAACGATCCGCCTTGGCATGGTCCGTGAACCACCGCCGAGGGTTCATCGAAAGCGCGTGGACGCGACGCCCGCAAAGCTGCGCACGCGACGCGGCCGGGGCGGATGGGTACGGCGAAGCTGCACCCGGGCCGGAGCTGACCGGCTAGACAACCTCCCCCCACCTCTGCTTAAAGACGCGCCGATGAATGGGTTCTTGCTCGCCGCCGCCGTGCTCAGCGCAGCGACCTTCCTCGTCCACGTCGTGCTCGGTGGGCGGCAATGCGTACCTCCGCTGCTCGGCTCGGACGTGGCGTGGGTGGCGCGCATGACCCACTACTACTGTTGGCACCTCGTCTCGATGACGCTGTTCGGCATGGCCGCGGGCTACGGATACGCGGCATGGGTGCCGGAGGGCCGCGACGTCGCCTGGCTCGTCACGTCGCTGGCGGTGGGCTTCACGGCGTGGAGCGTGGTCCTGGGGTTATGGAAGCGCCCGCGGCCCTGGCACGCGCTACCGCAGTGGGTGCTCTTCCTCGCCATCGCCGCGACGGCGCTGCCGGGGCTCGTCGCGGCCCGGCCAAGCTGATCCTCTCGCCCGACGGTCACGAGCGGTGGCCTCGTGACGGGGCCGAGGCGGTCCCCGACCCGTGGCAGCGTCCGGCGAAGCGACCACATCGACCGGCGAAGGCGACACCTCATGCGCGAAATCGTGTGATTCCGGCGGCTCCCGTTTTGGTACGGAATAAAAGCATGTGGCCTCGGCATGAACCCAAGCCGCTCCTTCCTCGCCGCCTGTTCCCTCGTTCTGTTGGCCCCTGCCGGCAAACGATGGCCGGCGTTCGCGGTCGCGCTGCTCGGTAGCCTCGCGATGACGGCCAACGCATGGGCGGTTGGCCCGTTTTTCGAGGACTTCGAGTCCGAACCGACATGCGGCGCGACCTGTGCGAGCACCTCGCGTGCTGAGCGCTTCGGGCTTCGTCAACGTCGACGAAACCCGGGCCCCGATCAACCAGGCCAACAACCGCGACTGGCTGGCCGACACGGGCGGCACCGCGTCGAGTCCCACAGGCCCCCCCGCCGACCACACGTCCGGCACCGCGACGGGGAAGTACCTCTACCTCGAAACTTCGTCTCCCTGCTCCACGCAAACCTACGAGACGAACCTTCTCAGCCCTGTCCTCGACATCGACACGCTCACCGTGCCCACGGTGGAGTTTTGGTACCACCTCTTCGGCGAAGACATCGGCGAGCTGCACGTAGACGTGCTGGATGCGACGGGGGCCGTCCTCCAGCTCGACGTGATCCCCGCCGTGGTCGGCGACCAGGGCGATGCATGGATCAAGACGCCCGCCATCGACCTCACGCCGTTTCAGGCCGGTAACACGCAGGTCATCGTGCGCATTCGCGGCCTTCATCTCGGAGCCTCCTTCCTCGGAGACGCCGAAAGCCTGACCTACACCATCGAAAACCTCGGCTTCGTCGACCTCAACGTCTCGGGCGTCGCCATCGTCAACGACAATAACGTGGCAGCCCAGATCACGACGCCGCCCGCGGCGGTCGTCCCGGCGGGAATGACGACGACCTTCGACGTGAGCTTCTCTGCCACCGCCGAGGGCGCCTTCGGCTTCGACGTCGAGGTGGGCTCCGACGACACAGACGAGGGCACCTACGTCATCACCGTGTCCGGCACCGCCTTTGACCCCGACGGGGGAAGCGGCGGCGCGGGTGGCGGTACCCCCGCGGCGACGACCAACGTCACGGCCACGACCACCACCACCGGTGCCGGCGGTAGCGACGGTTCGGGCGGGGGCGACGGGAATGACAACGATTCGGATGACGATGGTGGCTGCGGCTGCCGCGTCCCCAACGGTCGGGGTGGCACCCACCCGACGGGAGCGGCCACGCTCCTCGTCCTCGGCGTCGCCATGGTGCGGCGTCGCCGACGTCGATCGGCTTAGCCGGTCCACATCGAATGGACTGAGCCGGCTCCATCCCTCGCGGAGCCGGCTCTTCTCTTGTGACGCCGAAGTCAGCGACGCATCACGGCGCGGGCCACCGGATGATCCCGTCGAAGTAGCGGCCGGCATCGGGCCATGCCCAATGCTTGCGCCGAAGAGGGTACTTGCCCCCGAGCCCCAACTCGAGTTCGGCATGAAGCTGCATCGGGTCGACCACATTCCCTCGAAGGTCTCAATGCGCAGCTCTGGACCTGGATTGCCGAAGTAACGCACCAGCGCATAGCCCCCGTGCACCCCGAACATCGCGCTGCTGCTACGTGCCAATTTGTATCGACACGCCGACACTACGGAATGTGAAGGGCGTTCGCACCGTGGGCGGGACGGGCCGTCGCCCGCTCTCGTCTATCATGGTGCGCCCACGAGGGGGCGGTGCCCCGCGCTTCTTTCGGTGCGCCGCGTGGCCGCCCGGAACGCAGACGGTCAGCCGTTGACGCGATACCAACGGGTCGTCTCCATGAACGGAGCCGCAGCAACCCCGCCGGAGTACAAGACCATGCCGTAGGGCTGCTCCTCGAAGTCAATCGCAAGAGCTGGCTGAAGCTCGAGGTCTTCGGAAAAGAAGCAGCCTCGCGATCGTCCCTCGCCGTCGGTCCACAAGAGGCTCACCAAATCATCGCCTCCTCCGCCTCGGGTGAAGAACGCTCCCTCTTCGTCAAACAGCTCATTCGCGTTGACTTCTCGCTCAAACCGCTTCGCATCCAACGAGTAGCGATACAAGTCCCACTCCGTCGCGATAAAGAGCGCGTCTCCGCCCGTCCCTAGGCATAGCGGCTCGACGAAAACCTCAAAGTCGTCAAGGCGGTCTACGACATTGATCTCACCGCCGCGGGCTGCCTCGACGAACATGAGCGCACCGAAGTCTGGAGGTTGCGTTGATTCGACGATCACGAGCGGCCGGCTTGGGTGGGCAAGCAGCCGGGTTTCGTACCCGAGGCTCTCCACCTCGGTACTCGCCAACACCGCACCACTCTTGCCATCGACGAGCCACAGCGTATCCGACCCCTCTTCAAGGCGAAGCCACAACCAGTCTGCGCCCCTTGCAAACGCTCCTCGCATCTCTGCGCCATCGAGCTCCTCTGGCACGGCGAAGGAGACGGCTGTGGTCGGCCCAATGATGGTGATGGTCTCCTCTTCTTCGTTCAGTAACGCCAGCTGTCGTCCATCCGAAGCGACGGCAATGGGCACACCGCCGTGGTCTATGCGCAGTGGCGGCTTGTCGGGATGGCTGCAATCCAGAACATGCACCCCTTCTTCGACGTCGAAGGCGACATGGCGTCGCATCGAGTCGACCGCGGCGCGATGAAAAGGGGGCCCGACATAGAACGGTGACTTGGGGGGTGTCGTCATGCGGTCATAGCGTACCATGGCTGTCGCTGCGGCTCGTTCGGCGCGTTCTTCGCATCATCTCCGATTACGCCAACTCGAGCGGGAAGCCGAAAAGTCCGTTTATGGCGCCTACCCCCGGCATCCAAGAAATGACGCGTGTTTTCGCCCGCTCTCTTTTGAGGATTGCCAAAGCTGCGCGATGGCGGCACGGTGAGGCACCGGTTCAAGCGTGCCTAGAAAGACGGCTCGACCGCGGTCGACCTGCATCCCGAGCCCGGGGGTTGGGTGTCCCCGCGGTAGGAGCGACAAGGATGTGTCCGTCGGCCCTCGGTGTCTGGGGCCCACGACCTAGCTTGAGGTCGCCACCGAGCGCGCACCGGTACGCTTCGAGAACGGCCAACGCGGGTCGGGCGCATGTTCGTCGCAAGCGATGATGCCTCAGGGTGGCCCCATGCTTCTCGGGAGGGTTGACGCTCACCCTCGCGGTGACCCCCGTGAGGGGCACGGGTTGCGCGCTGCAAATCCGAATCGGTCACCGCTGGCGAACCATCTGCCATGACATCGTCCGTGGGCCACCGTTGGCTTTTCGTCGAGAGCGCCCGCGCCCCCTCTATCGTGCTCGCCATGGCGCTCAGCGCCTGCAGCTCCGACGCGTCGGCGCCGGCGGCGGCGCCCGAGACCACGGTCGCCATCCCGTACGAACGACGAACGCCAGGGGCGCTGGCGCCCTTTCCCGACGACCTCTTGCTCCGCGATGGGAGCCTGCGCGCCCCCGATTACATCGCCGCCGACGACATTCGCCCCTTGTTCGATAGCATCATCGCCGGCGCCGACGGTCCGGCCGGGTGGAGCCCCGTCCAACCCTTTGTGATCCCGCTGCCCGGGCCCATCGACCAGAGCTCGTTGCCGGCAGATCCTCGCGCCTCGCGCCGGCCGACGTCGCCGCTGTTGTTGCTCGATCTCGACCGCCTCGACGACCCCCTTCCGGTCGACATTTGGGTCGACGACGACCCAGATGCCCCCGCGCTCTACGGTTTCCCCGCCACGGCGCTCGCGCCCGGAGGACGGTACGCGCTCATTCTCACCCGCGCGCTCCGCCTCGCGGACGGGCGTTTCCTCGGTCCTTCGGATTTCATGGCGCGTGCTCTCGACCCGGCCGCCTCGCCCGAGGCGCCCGTGGCGACGTTGCAAGCCGATCTGGACGGTATCTTTTCCTCCGGGAGCCTCGCCCTCGGGCGCGAGGACGTCGCTCTCGCCCTGTTTCGTACGGTGCGGCGCTTCGATGAACGCCCGCCCGATGGCCGCGTTTTCGCGGAGCAGCTGCGCGCGTCACCACCCCCGGAATGGACGGTCGACGACGTGCAGCTCGGCTTCACCGACAGCTCGCCCCTCGGCGCATTGGTCACGGGCCAATGGACCTTCCCGTCGTTTCGGGAAGACGATCGGGTCGCCCGCGACGACCTGGGCCAACCGCGCATCGCGGGCACGGAGACGGTGGGTTTTACCCTCGCGCTCCCCAAGCCCGGGGCCCCAGCCCCCCTTCTCATGTTTCAACACGGCTCACCGGGAAACGCGGAGACCGGGGTCATCGACGAAGCCGTGCAATGGGCGGCCGAGGCGGGCTTCGCCGTCATTGGGTTCACCGACATCAACAACCGGGAATCGCCGGGACAGGATTCCGTCCTGAGCCTGCTTCAGCGAGTCCTCGAGACGGGACGCATCCCCGAGACCGAAGCCGCGCTTCCGCTGGCCGAGCAACTGGCGTTTCTTCGTCTTCTCCCCGAGCTCGACACGCTCGACGTCGCGCCCGCAGACGGCGCGCCCGACCTCGATCTCAACCGGCCCCTCACCTACGTAGGCCGGAGCTTCGGTGCCATCCGCGGCGTCGGCCTTCTCCCTCACGCGCCCGAGATCCAAGGCGCCGCGCTCGCGGTGGGGGGCGGGCATCAGTCGGCGCGCCTCGTATGGCAGGCCTTCACCTCGCCTCTCGGCACCGAATTGGTGCCGGTCGTCCAGGCGCTCATCCCGAGCGCAACCCGTCGCGACATCGTCACGGGCATCAGCTTGCTTCAGCTTGGCTTCGACGAGCAGGAATGGCTGCTCGAGGCCACGCGTACCGACGCCCCCGTCGAGGGGCAGAACGTGCTTCTCGTGGAGGGTCTCGCCGACAGCTTTCTGCCCCCGGTGAGCCTCGGCGCGAGTGCCGCCGCGCTCGGCCTGCGCCACGTCGGCACCGTGTATCGCGACACGGGCCACCTGGATGCAGCTCCGGGAAACGGCCCGGGGGGCAACACCACCCGCGGCTTCTACCAATTCGTGCCGGCGAGCGTAAATGGCCTGACGGCGGCCCCGTCGTGTGCGGCCGACGGCGTGACCGACGGGCACTTCTGCGCACAATCGGGCGCGGAGGCCGTGGCCCAGCGACGTCGATTTCTCCTCGACGTCGTCGAAGGACGCGCGCCCACCATTCTTTCGCTCGATCCAAGCCTATGAACGAGGACGCGCCCAAGCGCGCGAGATGGGCCTCGGAGGCCTCACGGCCAAAAATTCCAGCTCCGAAAGTTCCACAACTGGAACTCCCACCACGGGAACTACGAGGACTTGCTCGACTTCTTGGGGTTCCGGGGGGCCGCCGCGTCGTCGCGCGCGATGAGAATGACCCGGTACGCCACCGCGGTCAGGGGAATGGCGAAAAACGCTCCCGCCACTCCGGCGAGGGTGGCGCCGGTCGTTACCACGAACAGCACGACCGTCCCGGGAAGTTTGAGCTGTCGACCGAGAATCATCGGATGGAGCACATTACCCTCCACCGCCTGAACCACGGCGCCGGCGCCCACCATCAACGCGGCATCGGTGGCCCCGCCGTGCGCGAGGGCGACCAGCCCTGCGACCAGGTTGGGCGGCTGCGGCCCGGGTGGGGGTGTGTGACCTCGCAATGGCAACCGCCGTGCCGTCGGCGGTCCACGCACCAACCGCCCGATTTCATGCACGCAGGTCGAGCGGGGGAGGACGTAAGTAGCCGAAGCTCACAGATTCCGTGGTGGCGGCCGGCGCCGACCCGGCGAGCAAAGCGGTGTGGTCCGCCTGCTCGGGATGAATGAAGCCGCTGCCGACCTTCTCGAGGCCGTCCAAATGCATCGGCGATGGCTCCGCTCTCTGGGCGAGTCCGGTACTCGGCTCGAGGTGGCGAAGGTCGACTTTCGCGCCGTGAGCGCCAACTTGGTGAAGGCCACCCTCGACGAGGCCGATTTCTCATCCGCCGACATGCGCTACGCTCGACTCACGAGTGCTGCGATCTTCGACACCGTCTTCGAGGGCGCCGACCTGCGCGGCGCCGACCTGCGAAACATGAACCTCGCCCGCGCGGCCACCTGGTTCGGCGCCAACTTGGGAGGCGCGAAGACCGACCCCAAGTACAATGACCGTCGCAGTTCGGCCAGGTGGTTCCGCGGCGCGACGATTTCCTCTGGGGCGCACATGGTCCACCTCGACGCGGCTCGTCGAACGCCGCTATGCTGCGGCATGGGGTCGAGGAGAGATGCTGCGGCGACGGATCGGTTCGCGGCGGTCGTGGAGGCGCTCGTCGAGGAGGGGTTGATCGAGCTCCTCGGCGCCGACGTGTCGGAGCGGCGGCGGTGGTTGGACTGCGAGCTCGCGAGCCTCGCCGAGCTTCGTCTCGGCGACGAGGCGCATCCCTTCGCCATCGACGAGGCGCGCCGCGAGGCGTGGAGCGTGCAAGCGTCGGAGGGCGACATCCCCTCCCTCAAGGCGCGCGGCGGGGAGTGCGACTTCTGGCTCGTCGTCCGCGGTGAGCGGGTGGGCACGGTGGCGTTGGCGCCCCATTGGGCCGACGACCGAGGGGTCCACCTGTCGAGCCTCTACGTGCTCCCCGAACACCGAGGCCATCGCTACGCGCGAGCGCTCCTCGATGCGCTCACCGCCTCGCTCGGGGAGCGAGGACTCAGGCTTCGGCTCGAAACCCATTGGTCCTGGCGCTCCGCCCTGCGCTTCTACCTCCGCAATGGTTTTTGGGTCCGCATGTGGAAGCGAGAGCTCGATCTCTATCGCGATGCGGGGACGCCTTCGCCTACGATCGCCATCGGCGAGGGCAAGGCGACCCTCGCGTTGGAGGTCGACGGCGAGCCGGTGGTGGTCGTGAGGGCCGCGCGGGATGGGGAGCGCCTGACTGTATTCGACGTCGTCGGTCGCGCCGATCCGCGCGTCGAGCCCTGGTCTTGGGACGCCGATACGACCCTCGCGGTCGCCCTCGCCGCCAACGGCTGGCCGCTGCTGAAGGACCCCATCGCGTGGGCGCGGAGCTGGCAGGGCGACGGCGGCCACCCACAGGGCCTCGCGCACCGGATCATCGTGTGGGAGGCCTACGACCGCCATCGGGGCTGGCGGGTGGACACCCCGCGGATCCCGGGCTTGCCCTACGCCACGTGGGAGGAGCTCGAGGCCGATTGGGAGGCCTCCCGCGCGCGTTTCGAGGCTGAACTTGAGCGCCGCGCGAACGTGGGCGAGGGCAAGCTAGCAAGAGTCCTCCCCACGTCGTGATGTCATAGAAGCGACGGCCGCTTGAACCCTCGCGAAGCGACCCAGACTTGGTTGAAGGGGCGGGGTGCGAGCCCGTGGTCGGCCATGGCGCGGCCGATGGCGTCCGGCTCGGTGGCCACCTCGACCTAGGTCTTGGGTCCGGCGCAGCAGGGGCAGGTGCTTACGTCCTCTTCGCACACGTGGGGAGAAGCCACGTCCAGGGGTTGCGCCGAGCTCGGCGGTGCTCGTCCCCACTCGCTGGACAGTCTGGGGACTCCCTACGATCGATATATCGAGTTGGTCTTGCCCGGCCTCACCAAGGACCAAGATCGCCCTCGTCGGCTTGAGAAGCGGGCGGAGATCACCAAATCTTTCTTTTGGAACACGTGCGTGACAGAGTGAGCTATCTACGTAGACCCAGCATCCGTGGGTGGGGCCACTTTAGAGCTGACCTCCGCCGCCACACCGTCCCGACGCGATCTTCCGATGCGACGGGGAAGTAACGTCGCCATCCGCTGGCTTCAGAACGGAAACATCAACGGTACGATGACGAGCGTGACGGCAAAGAGGACCAATTGCAGCGGGATGCCGACGCGCATGAAGTCGGCGAAGCGATAACCTCCGGCATTGAGCACGAGCATGTTGACCGGCGACGCGATCGGGGTCGCGAAGGCCGTCGACGCGGCAAGGGCCACCGTCATGAGAAACGGCTCGGGCGCCAACGACAGATTGAGGGCCAAGCCATAGGCGACGGGCGCCACCAAGACGGTGGTCGCGGTGTTGGAAATCACCTGGCTCGCCACCGACGTCAGCACGAAGAGGGTGGCGAGGATCACCCGCGGCTCTGCCGCCCCGAGACCACCGACCAGCCCCTCGACGACCTGGTCGAGGAGGCCCGTCTTGTCGAGCGCCGTGGCCATCGGGAGGACGGCGGCGACCAACACGACGCTCTCCCAATTGATGCGACGGTAGGCCTCGACGGTGGTCAGGGTCTTCGATGCGACCATGGCCACCGCCGCGAGCAGGACCGCGAGCACGTTGGGGACCACCCGAAACGTCATGAGGATCAGCATGCCCAGCATGGCGAGGAGCGGACCGGCAGCCCGTCGCACGTCGAGCGTGGTGTCTTCGGTCCGACTTTCCAGCAGCACCACGAAGTCGCGGGGCGTGTTTCGGAGCAGCTCGACGCTCTTGCGCGCGCCCTTCACGAGCAGGGTGTCGCCGGCTTCGAGGACCATCTCCCCCACCGCCCCTTCGCGGTTTTGCCCCCCGCGCTGCACCGCCAGCACGGTGCTGCGGTACCGAGTACGAAAGGCGATGTCGCGCACCGTTTTTCCGGCGAAGCGCGACCGCCGGGGGATGACGACCTCCGCCATCGTCTCTTCGGGAGGCAAGACGAGCGTCTTGGGCTCGTCCCGCCCCTCACCACCCGCCTCCCGGACGAAGCGCGCGAGCGTGGTCGCGTCGGGGGCGAGCAACACCACCCGGTCGTGGGCCTCGAACCGCAGGGTGGGGAGGATGCGCAGGGGTCTTCCCTGTTCCGTGCGCGCATCGCGGCGCACGGCGAGCACGGTGACCCCGTAGCGGGCGCGGAGATCGGCCTCCGCGAGCGATTGCCCCACGAGCGCGCTGTCCGGCGGGAGGGAGAAGGCGCCAATGCGGTCGAGGATGCCGTAGGTCCCCGAGAGCTCCCCCTGGGTGACGCTCCCGGGCGCTTCGTCGTCGGTCGCCTCCTGACCACGCGGGAGCCAGCGACCGGCGACGAACGCGAGAAACGCGATCCCCACCACGGCCAAAACCAACCCGGGGGCGGTGAAGCTGAAGAATGAAAACCCTTGGCCCCCGTGCCGTCTCAACTCGTCGCTGACCACGATGTTGGGTGGGGTCCCGATGAGGGTGAGCATGCCCCCGAGCAGCGACGCGAAGGCGAGCGGCATGAGGAGTCGCCCCGGGGCAAGGCCGCGCTTGCGGGCCAAGCTCACCACCACCGGCATGAGGATCGCGACCGTACCCGTGGAGCTCATGAAGCTCGACGCGAGGGCACTCACGGTCATGATGGTGACCGCCAGCCGCCGCTCGGAGCGCCCCCCGACGCGGGCGAGCTGGGCGCCGAGCCAAGCCGTCACCCCCGCCCGCTGCAATCCCGCCCCGACCACGAAAAGTCCCGCGATCATCGATACGATCGGGTTGGCGAAGCCGGCCAACGCCTCCCCCGTGGTGAGTACGCCCGTGCCCAAGAGGGCGCACATCGCCATGAGCGCCACCAGATCGAGCGGCACGCGATCGCTGACGAACAGCGCCACCATCGCCACGAGGACGACCACCACGATGAGGCTCGGCGCCACCACCATCGCTCGCTGGCGTAACACGAGGGGGCCAGCCGCCCATCACCCTTTCCAGGGAATTCACGGGGTCAGGGCCGGCGGGCATCCGGCCCGGGAGGCGGGGGCACGACCACCGCCCCCTCCCGAGCCGGACTTCAATGCGGTCAGAACAGCGGATTCATGAGCGTACGGAGGCCGTTGGTACTCGGGTCCGCCGCGACGACGTCGCCGTCGCCGTCCCCGTCGAGGTCCCCCACCGCGAGGGCGCCCTGCGCGACGCCGATGGAGTCGCGCACGACGAGGCCGTGGCGCCCATTCTCCACCCACACGACCGCGTCGTTGTTGAGATTTCGGAGCACCACATCGGTATCGCCGTCGCCATCGACGTCGCCCAGCGCGAGGCCGGGCGAAATGTTGCCTCGGGCGAGGGTTCGCGGCCCGCGAAAGTCGCCATTGCTGCGGTTTTCGTACCAAACGACGGCGTCGCTGAGCACCGTGATGATGTCTTCGTCACCGTCCTGGTCCAAGTCTGCCGTGTAGACCGCGGCGATCGCGTCGCCCGCCTCCACCGTGTCGACCTCCAAAGGCGGCGCGAAGCTGCCCTCCTCGTTGACGTAGACGATGAGCCTTCCGCCACCGGACACCACGAGATCGCGATCGCCGTCCGCGTCCACATCGATCGTCGCCAGACCCGGATCGAGCGGCACCGACGTGTCGATGGTGATGGCGGCGCCGAAAGCGATGCCGTCGTCGTCGGTGGCGTTGAGGTAGAGAAGAAGCTCCCTGCTTCCCTTGTCGAAGGCGACCACATCCGGCTGGTCGTCACCATCGACGTGCATGGCGAGCAGGCTTTGGGCCTCGATGGTTTCGATGATTTCGCGGCCGGCAAATGACGCCCCGATGTTTTCGGAAAAAATGAGCTGCCGGGTCGATGAACCGCCGGTGCCACCGGCGAGGATCTCCAAGTCGCCGTCGCCATCGAGATCGACCAGGTCGTGAGCGGAAGGCCGGCAACCGGTGGCCACAGCAATGTATTCCGTCAGCGTACCCCCCGTGTTGCGCCATGAGACCGCCCGGCGCCGGCCGAGATGGCGGGTCACCACATCGAGATCGCCGTCGCCGTCGATGTCGCCGAGGATCGGGCCCTCGATCTCCATCTCGGTGCCGGCGGTGACGCTTGCGGTCCAAGGCCCGGCGAGCCTGCCGAGCGCGCCGTCACAAGTGCCGGAGCCGTCGGTGTCGATGCCGTCGACGTCGCCGTGGCAGGGCGCGACATCGGGAACGTCATCCACGGGCGTGTTGGCGACGAAGTGCCCACGAAAGGCGTCATTCGGATCGCGGAGGCGTTGGCACTTGGCCTCGATGTCGGGCACGATCGCGTCGAAGAAGTCGAGTTGCGACTGGATAGGATACGAGAAATTCCTCGCGTCGAACTCGAATTCATTCCTATCCAGGCTGACCCGATTGGATTGGGCGGCGCGCCCGTACGCGACCAAACCGTCGACGGCGGACGTGAGCTTGTCGGCGTAGAAATCGGCCCAGAAGGGTAGCGCGCGTTCCTCGATGATGTCCTCACAGCTCAGCGTTGGGTTGGCGATCGCATCGATCAAGATCGCCTCCGAGAGCATGATCAACGCGTCCATCGAAGCGAGCTTGGCGAAATCGATCGCGAAGTGGGCGCGACGCACGTCGAGTTCGCTGGGGGAGGTGCCGAGCGTGGGAAAGGCGACCTCGATGTCGCCCTGAAGGTCGTCCACATCCTCCAGGAGGTCGGTACGCAGCGCGCGCGTTTCACCTTGATCGTCCAGCGCCAATCGCGATGTCTTCAGCCCCGGGTATTGGGTGTAAAAGTCGCGACGGCGGACGTTCATGCGGATGTTGAGCTCCCGCGCGCTCTCCTGCGCCAGGCCGTTGGCGATCAGGACCTCGGTTTGGGCCGTCAGGTCTATTTTGAGCTGCTCCAAGGTGGCCGACACCTGCTGGGCCAGCTCATCGACCGGATCGGGTTGCTCGAACGTGTCGAGGCCAAACCCCGGAAGGAGATCAAACGCGGCGTTGACGCCCACCGAGAACAGAGCGCCGTAGAGAGGAGAGCTGTGGGCGGCAATCCCGGACGCCTCGGTGAGAACGGCCACCCCCGCGCCCCCGATGTTGCTGAAACTACTCGCACCAAACGTGGCGAGCGACGAGGCCATCGAAGACGGAGAGGTAAGCGGATCGATGATCACGGGGGCGGGATCGATGTCGACGGCCCGGGCATATTGTGTGACCTCTTCGATGTACCAGCCTTGAGGTACGTGCATGCTGATGGGGACCTCCAGGTCCTTTGTGCACCGGAGCCGGTGCAGGTGCCCGAACGCGCCGCAGGTGTTGCGGCCCGTTTGCACGTACTCGCTGCCGAACAGGCTCGTACAGCTTCGGCTCTTCTTCACACAGCCCGACTGCAAGGTTTCGAACCCGGGGCTCTGCGGCGCGGTGAACACGAGGGGAAGCGAGATCCGATGCATGGCGTTGTGGGGGGTGTAGAGCCCGCCCGTATCGACGGGCGCCAGCGAATCGAGAAAGACCTGCGCGCCCCGACAAGAGGCGCTCGTATCGTTTCGTTCCTTGACCGTTCTCAAGACGGTGCCGGTCGTGAGGTGGTGATGGCCAGACGGCATGGGGGCCGAGGTCAGGGCACGTCCCGTCTTGCGGTTGATGACGGCCAGGCCGTCGAGGGTACGGTCGAATCGCCAATGAAGGCGGGCGTCGCTGTCCGGGGTGGTCACGTCGTAGACCGTGGCGCGACCCGGCTGTTGGTAGGGCTGCTCAGAATCACCCACGGCATGCGACAACAGCACGGTGCCGGGATCGTGGGTTTCAGACACCGTCCTCAGGTAGCGACCGTTGGCGCTGCGGATCGTGTAGTATTTGTTCGGGTCAGGACGGAACGCGTCACCGTCGCAGACCGAGGTGCTGGTGTTCTCGTCGTGGCAAACGCAGGGCGCGTCGTGGCTGCAGGCCTGAGCATTGATCTCCTGCGGGGTGCCTTCACCAAACTCGAGGCTCAGTGGGAACGCGGTCGCAGTTCCATCCGTGCGGAGGTGGCAGCCCGGTTCGGCGCCCCCGGTCGCGCTCGCGTTCGTGGCCCCGGGCAGGACGGTCGCTTGGGCCTGCGCACAGGCTGACGCGGTGGTGATGGGACGGAAGCCGTTCGAGATGCAGGTGCCCGACGTCACGACCACGGGGTTGAGGTCGGCGGCGGTGATGCTGTCCTGTGCCGTCGCGACATTCGGGTCGACGTCGTCTGCCGCCCCCGTGCACGCGCCGGCCAACAGCAACAGCGAAGCCAGGGGGACCCCTCGTGTCGTCCACGGCGAACGGCGCGGCGGGATTTCGGTGGGGTGATGGTTTGCGGTCATGGGATCGTCCTTCGGATGAGGTCTGTGGTTGAGGGCCAGGTGGGCGGCGCCACGCGGCCACGCTGCGCTCGTCGCAACGGCCCCAACCTAGGTTCGAACCCCGGCCATCACGCTTAATCCCGCTTAATTCAGGTCCGCCGACCCCCGCCGCAGGAAGGGGCGTCGCCCCGCGCCCGCCGCCGAGCCCCCGTTCCCGGTGCGACGTTCGGCGAGCACGCCGACCGCGGTTCTTCGGGTGGGCCGCCGGCCTTCACGCTTGCTGGGGCGGTGCCCGAGTGGATCTGCCATACTCGGCGCCCTATGGCGAAACCCAAGACAGCGATCGTTCCCACCCGCGAGGAGAACTATCCGGAGTGGTACCAGCGGGTGGTGCGGGCGGCGGACATGGCGGAGCCGTCGGACGTGCGGGGGTGCATGGTCATCAAGCCGTGGGGCTACGCGGTGTGGGAGAACATGCAGCGGGTCCTGGACGGGATGTTCAAGGCGACGGGGCACCGCAACGCCTACTTCCCGTTGCTGATCCCGAAGAGCTACCTCGAGAAAGAGGCGGAGCACGTCGAGGGGTTTGCCAAGGAGTGTGCCGTGGTGACCCACCACCGGCTGGAAGACGACGGGAAGGGCGGGCTCAGGCCGGCGGGAGAACTGGAGGAGCCGTTGGTGATCCGGCCGACGAGCGAGACGATCATCGGGGCGACGTACGCGAAGTGGGTGTCGTCGTATCGCGACCTGCCCATTTTGATCAATCAGTGGGCGAACGTGATGCGGTGGGAGCTTCGGACGCGGATGTTTCTGAGGACGGCCGAGTTCCTGTGGCAGGAAGGGCATACGGCGCACGCGTCGGAGGCAGAGGCGATCGAAGAGACGCGCAGGATGCACGACGTGTATGCGGACTTCGCCGAGAACTACATGGGGATGCCGGTGCTGAAGGGCGCCAAGACGGCGGGGGAGCGTTTTCCCGGGGCGTTGGAGACCTACACGATCGAGGCGATGATGCAGGACGGAAAAGCCCTGCAGGCGGGAACGTCGCACTTCCTGGGCCAGAACTTCGCGAAGGCGCAGGACATCATGTACCTCGGGGAGGACGGGCAGCGGCACCACGCGTGGACGACGAGTTGGGGGGTCTCGACGCGATTGATCGGGGGGCTGATCATGACCCACGGGGATGACGACGGGATGGTGATGCCGCCGCGGCTGGCCCCTACCCACGTGGTGATCATGCCGATCACGTTCAAGGCAGACGACCCGGGGGCCGTGATGGCGTACTGCGAACGGCTGGCGGCGGATCTACGGGGGCAGAGCTATGACGGGCGGCCGGTCGAGGTGGAGATCGATCGACGGGATTTACGGGGGGGCGAGAAACAGTGGCAGTGGATCAAACGCGGGTGTCCGCTGCGGGTCGAGGTGGGGCCGCGTGACATGGCGGCCGACAGCGTCTTCGTGGGGCGGCGGGACAAGCCGGTAAAGGAGAAATCGGGGGTCCCGCGCGCGGCGTTCGTCGCGGGGATCGCGTCCCTGCTGCAAGAGATTCAGGACGGGATGCTGACCAAGGCCAAGGCGTACCGCGACGCGAAGACGCGGGTCGTCAATGGACGCGACAAATTCGAAAAGTGGTTCACGCCCAAGAACGCGGAGCAGCCGGAGATCCACGGGGGCTTTGCGTGGGCGCACTGGAACGGCGATGAAGCGGTGGCGAAAAAGGTGCAGAAGGAGCTGGGCGTGACGATCCGGTGTGTGCCGCCGCGAGAAGAGGTACCCGAGGAGGCGTCGGGGGAGGGCAAGTGCATCTTCACCGGCGAGCCGAGCCCGCAGCGGGTGGTGTGGGCGAAGAGTTATTGAACCGGAACGGCGCGGGTCGTCGTTCAAACATGGGGGTCGGCGCGTGGCACACCGTAGCGTCGTCGTCGCTCCCGATCGTCGGTTGGTTTCTCGCCGTCCTCATGGCCGTGGCCGCGGCGATGTTATGGGGTTTGAGTTCGCCCGGAGCACCCGTCGGTCGGCTCGTGCTCAGGTACGCCGCGGCGGGGGTGTTTTTCGCCTCTTGCGCGTATCTCGTCGACTTCGTCGAGCGACGCCGGTGGGTGCCCCGACCGCCAGAATGGCTCCCCGTGCGCCCATCGGCGCCTCGGGAGCCAGGGGGACCCTTTCGCCGGTCGGCGGAGGTACGTACCGAGCCGAGCCTGCCCGTCCCGGCGGGCCCGTCGTGGTTCGTCGGAACGATTCATCGTTTGGCGGACATGCCGGGGCGCGACGACGTGTTCGAGCCATGGCGAGGGTTGGCCACCGACCGCGCGATGGTGGCGGGGATTTCTTTTACGTGCCGCGCGGCGCGGGCGTGGTGCGCCGAAGTCTGGGTGGCCGAGAGCGTCGTGGTCGACCGTGAACGAAACGCGTGCGTGCTGTACTTCTCGACGCCCGGGCAAGGCGACGCGCGGAGGCGCGACCCGTTTGCCCGTCGGAGTCCATCGCCCGCCCCGCTATGGGTAGGCGCCGCCCGGCTCGGACGCGCGCTACGCGCCATGAAGCCTCCCTCGAACGCGCTCCAGGCGATTGGGGAGGGCGACGGAGTATGTCTCAAGGTCACCCCTACGTTGACCGACCCTGATTCTCGCCTCGCCCGCCCCGTCATCGAACGCCGTGTCGGTACCGTTGCCGACATCCGCTATCACGACCTCTCAAAGCACGCCCTCGAGTTATGGACCGACGACGATACGGTCGATCGACCCCGGGCCTCCACGACGGACGGGGGGCGCTCGACGAAGCGCGGCGCCACCGCGAACGGCTCAGCCGCGGAGGGCGGCGGCGCGGCGACGTGATCGCTGCCGGCGAAAGTCGTAGGCCCGCACGGCAAAGAGGACGAGCAACACCGCGCCGTACACGAGCGGCTCCGACACGTCGGCTTTGACCCGCAGGAAGTAGTGGACCACCCCCAGCCCCGCCGCGACGTAGGCCAGGCGGTGAAGTCGCTTCCACGCGGGGTAGCCCAGGCGCCGCATGGCCTTTTGCGACGAGGTCTGCGCCAGCGGCAGCAACAGCAACAGGGCGAGAAACCCGACCAGGATGAACGGGCGCCCGAGGATGTCTTCCGCAATGGCCTGCAAGGCGAGACCCTGGTCGAGCACGAGCCACACCCCGAAGTGCACGCAGGCGGCGAAGAACCCCATCAGTCCGAGGGTGCGCCGAATCTTGATCGGCCATCGCCACCGAAACAGCACCCGGAGCGGGCTGCAGGCGAGCGAGGCGACGAGAAAGATCAACGCCAAGAGCCCCAGCTGGTTCATCGCGGTGGCGATCGGGTTGGCGCCGAGCCCGCCGGTGAGGCCGCGCGCGAGGATCACGGCGAAGGGCGCCAGAGAGCCCACGACGATCGCGGGTTGAAGCCACGCCAAGGGTCGCAGCGGCCGGCGTCGCGCCACCGGAACCGTCGCCGCCATCAGTAGTACCTCGTGAGGTCCATGCCGCGGTACATGTCGGCCACCCATTCGCCGTAGCCATTGAATTTCTCGGTAGGGATCCGCCCTACCGACCCGATGCGCCGCTCGGTCGCTTGGCTCCACCGCGGGTGACTCACCTCGGGGTTCACGTTGGCGTAGAAGCCGTATTCGCGCGCATTCGCGACGCGCCAGGTGGTGCGCGGCATCGACTCGGTGAACCAGATCTGCGTGATCGACTTCACCCCCTTGAAGCCGTACTTCCACGGCACGACGAGACGGAGGGGCGCCCCGTTTTGCCCGAGGAGCGGCGCCCCGTAGAGGCCCACCGCCATCAACGTGAGGGGGTTGGTCGCCTCGTCGATCCGCAATCCCTCGGTGTAGGGCCAGTCGAGCACCGGACGCCCTTGTCCGGGGAGCTGCTCCGGGTCGAGCAAGGTCTTCATCATCACGAACTTTGCCCGCGAGGTCGGCTGGGCCCACGCCACCAGCGCCCGCAACGGAAACCCGACCCAGGGGATCACCATCGACCACGCCTCGACGCAGCGCATGCGGTACACCCGCTCTTCCAAGCCGAAGCGGCGAATGAGCTCGTCGACGTCGACGGTGCGGGACTTCGCTACCTCGCCGCCGATCTTCACCGTCCACGGCCTCGGCTTCAGCGTGTGCGCGTTCTCGGCGGGCGCCGACTTGGTGGTGCCGAGCTCGTAGTAGTTGTTGTAGGTCGTGACGTCTTCGAACGACGTCCGGGCCTCGTCGGTGTCGTAGTCACCCGGCCGGGCGATGCGCTGCCACGCATCCCCGGCATCGCCCGACGGGATGGGCGCCGGCGCCGGCGGGGGATCGGCCGCGCCCCGGCCCGAGAGCGCGATCAAACCACCGCCCCACGCCGCCCCGACCCCGGCGAACAAGCCCGCCTGTTTCAGGAAGGCTCGGCGGTTGGCGTACCGCTCCGGCGGCGTGATCGCGCCGCTCTTCGGCTCGGGGGGCAGGTCGTCGCGTCGCGGCATCGCTCATCGAGGGCGTAGTCAAAAACGCTCTCGAAGTTACTTTGCGTGCCCGCCCGCCTTTGTCAGTCACCCCGTCGTCGCGAGCGCACCCGGGCGAAGACGCGCTCGGCCACCCGCACCGCAATTCGCTGCCACCGCGCGTAGGCGTGAACGGCGCGAGCGCGAACCGTGGCCGCTCCCTCGTTGCGACCGAGTCCCTTGGCCACCGCGTCGACGACGTAGCCTTCGGGCGCCATGAGGCTGCGCGTCATGACCACCGGTGAACTCCCGGCACGCCGCAGCGCGTCCGAGAAGTACGAATCCGAAAAACAGGCGAGCACGAACGAGGCCACCGCTTTTGGATGGGCCCGCTTGACCTCGGGCAGCGCGAGCCCGTCCATGAGCCGGTTGTGTCCCGCGTAGCCCGCGGCCGACAGGGCCAGCGTACGGCGGCGCGCGCCGTCATCGATCACGATGGTTCCGCCGCGAGTGGCCCGGCGAAAAAAACCCGCCACCGCGTCGTCGATCGCGTCCCCGTGGATCGCGTCGAGCACCACCAGGACCTCGACCTCCTCGTCGTCCCTTCCCCACGACGCACCGTCGACGTAGCGGCGGTAGACGGCCCGCTCGAGGACCCCCGGGACCTCTCGGGTCGATGCGAGGGCGGACCACCCCGAGCGAGATCGGGCGAACATTCTCTTCGCCCCGAAGATCGCGCCCCAGTACAGGTTCGTTTCGGGCCGCCCCGGGTCCCCGGCCGCCCGCGAACCACAGTCGATCTGCTCGTGGTGGCAGAGGGGCACCGTCACGTGAATCACCACCGGCGCCCCCGACGCGACGCGGGCCGCCACCTCGGGGTAAAGCTCGGCCCAGCCCGACCCTGCCGCCACGGTCGTCGTGGCCACCGTCGCGAGGGAAGCCAACCCCAACGAAAAGAACAACGACCGCATCATCATGGGAGCACGGTCGCCGCGCCGGCTCGGAATGTGACCGAAACCGGCGCCCTTTTTTCGTCGCCGCCGCGACGCCCCCCTGATGCGGCCTAGAGCGGGCCGTAGCCCACGACGGCGGCGATCTGCCGGGCCGCGTCCATCAACCCGACGTAGCGGCGAAGCTCGGCTTCGCGGTCGGCGTCGACGACCAACGGATGCCCCGCGTCGTCGAGGCTCAGGACCGGTCGACCGAAGGCGTCGAAGACCAGCTCCCCGTCGACTTCCTCGACCGCGTAGGCGGCCGCGGCCAGCTCGTTGGCGTGCGCCACCATACGGGAGGCGATGCCGCGGTCGACCGTGCGCCCATCGATGACATCGTCACCGTAGCGACGCGCGACGTAGGTGTAACCGCTGGTGGGGTCATAAAACCGCACCTGCTGCGCTTCGGGGACGTCGACCTCGCCGAGCTGTCCGTCGATCCACACCCGGAGCTTGTTGGCGAGGGTGAGATCCCCCCCCATCCGGCTGTACACGTGCGAGAAGATGAGCGCCCCGAGCTGCTGCTTGTACCCCACGTTGGGAAAGAGCAGAGACGCGGACGCGGGGCGCGCCGGCATCTCGTCGGTGAGGTGCAGCGGCGTGAGCTCGACCCGAGCGGCTTCCACGCGATCCATGGTGAAGGGCGCCACGCTCTCCCAATCCTCGGCGAGAATGCCGCCCAACAGGCGGTCGACAGCGAGGGGCATGTCGCTCCGAAAGTTGATGTTGACGTTACGTCCGTCGAGGTAGTTCTCGCGACTGATGGTCGAGAGGACGGCGCGTCCGTCGGCCAGCGCCATCGCCGCGAGGGTCTTCTCGGCGCCGAAGCCGGCGTGAATCATCCATTGGAGGTAATTCCAGGAACCACCCCCGTCGGGGTCGCTGTTGAACTGTTGGTCGATGAACCGCCCGTCGACCGCGTCGACCGAGAACTGCGGCATCTGCCCGTTGCCCGCGACGTCGCAAATCGGACGGGATGCGTCGACCTGGAACCCGAACTGCGGCGCGTACGCTCCCGGTTGCGGCATGAGGATGTAGCGGGCGAGCGCATTGAACATCTCCGTCTCCGCCATGAGGAGCGGTCGGTGCCAGTCGTCAGAGCTTCGGATCACGTCCCACGTCGGCTCCCCGAACGAGCGGTAAAAGGCGTTTCGATTGGCCGCTTGCCAGTGATAGGCCCGCAATTGCTCGAAGTGTGCTCCCGACGCCCGCATCGGGAGCCCGGTGTACACGTACTCCCGGTTCTGCCGGCGAAAGTAGGTCCAGGGGTAGCGCCCCTCGAAGGCGTCGACCGCGTTCTTGGTGACCTCGTACTCGTCGGCTCCCGCGTCGCCGGCTTGGGTGTGAAAATACGAGTTGAAGGTCGCGCCGTACCGGTAGGCCCACCGCACCTTGCCCGCGCCGGTGCCGACGCCGTCTCGGGTCCGCACGAACGGAGCGACGGAATCGGACCAGCCCGAAAAGACGGGGCCCGCCTGCTGAAAGTCAGCCCACGCCGCGTGGTCCCGCGGAGGCGGGGCGCAGACCTTTCCGTGCACGAGCCGCCACCCCGCGCGGGCCCGCTCTTCGTCGGTGGCGTCGCGGCACCGTTGGGCGTCGTAGAGCCGCAAGATCCGCGCGAGTTCGGTGTAATGGGTGGGCTTGGGGAATTCCTGGCCGGCGAAGGGGCCGTCCTCTCGCGTCACGCGGGTGTCCGACCCGAGCTGGGAGCTCAGTCGCGGCGCGTGCGCCTCGGCTTCCTCGGGGGTCAGCCCACCTCGCTCCGCTTCCTCGTAGGTCTCGAGGACGCGGCCGTACAGTGCCTTCATGGCGTGCGCGTCGTATTGCCCGAGCCCCACCGTTTCCCCGAAGCGCTCGAGGGCGTACTCCATCACCGACGTGCTGCCGTAGTAGCTGATCGCCGGGCGCGCCTCCGGCCCGAGACCGCGCTCGTCCTCCGTCTCCGGGTCGAGGTAGCGGGGCCCCATGCAGGTGTCGTCCTCGCCGGGCGCCCGGGGCTGACCCTCGCACGACGCGACGCTGGCCCCTTCCTGGGTGCGGAGCTGCCAGTACCCGGGGTGGTAGTTCGCGGCGTCCCACGACGAGGCGAAGTTGTGGAGGAGCCCCAGCGAATGACCCACTTCGTGGGCTGCGATCCCCTTGTACGATTCGATCCAAAGGTCGCGGTAGATGAGCTTTCCCCGATCGATCGTGTCGTACTCCTCGGCCGGGTACTTCGCGTCGAAGTAGCGCGCCATCCCCGCGAGCTGGGCGCTCCCCCCGATGGGCGCCTCGTCGTGACCGAAACACAGGCCCTGGGCGTGCATCATCTGGTGGATGCGCTGCGCGCCGAGCCGCATCGCGCCCGGGTCCATGCCCCGCAGGGGCGACGCCGCATCGAGGGCGGAGCCGTCAGGGTTGAGGGCGGGGTCGAAGCCGGCCGCGCTCGTCATCCAGAGCTGGTCGACGAGCTGCGCCTCGTGGTGGCTGTCGCGAAGCGGCGAGGCGACGGCTTCGAAAGCCTGCTGACCGGCCTGAAGCCAGGCGGGATCCGCCGTCGTCTGCTGTTCGCGCGCGACCATGTCGGCCACCGCCTGGCTCATGGATCCGGCGCCCGCCGGGACCGGCCCCACGTGGAGCCGGGCGTGCTCGGCGTCCACCGCGTGGGTGCGGGCTTCGATGTCGGCCATCGTGAGGGGCGTCGGTTCTTCTCCGGCCATCAACTCGCGCACGTAGTTCTGCGCCGGCACCCCCGCCGTGATGTCCTCGATGCTCATCTCGCCGAGCGCGACCATGATCACGTCGCGCTGAAACGCCGCCGCCATGGTGGCCGACCGGCCCATCGTCATCGCCGCCGCCCCGAAGATCTGCCCGGTGAGGGGGTCGGCACCCCAATTGCCGATCCCCCCGTAGGGCGCCCGCGAGGCGTGGGGCCAATACCCCATGATGTTGCGGCGGATGTCGCCGAGTCGGGCCTTCATCCCCTCGGGCCCACACACTTCGTGGTCGTAGCCCCGCACGGGGTTGTGACAGAGCGTGAGCACCGGGGTCGGGTCCCTCGGGACGTCGACCAGCCAGCCGCCGTAGACGAGCATCTCTTTCTCCGCCTCGAAAAACTCGGCGTGGCACGCGTCTCGGTCGCCCCCGGTGCGTCGACATTCGACTTCGCGGGCGTAGGCGACGGCATTGCGCATCAGTTGGTCCCAGCCAGCCATGACTTCCTCACTGGGGCCGAGGGCCGTCGGCGCCCCGGCGTCGTCGACCGGGTCTTGGAGGTCGTCCGGCATCGCCTCGTTTACGTGGTAGGCGATGGGGCGAATCTGGCGGTCTCGATACGGAATGGTGCAGGCCTCGGTGTGCACGTCACACTGGGCGCCCGCCGCCCCGCTGTATCCGGTGACGGCGTTCTGGCACTGGTCGGCCGTACCGTCCCCGTCGAGATCCTCGTTCGACGCACAGGCGTGGTCCTGGTGCACCGCGGCCCAGGTGTTGTGGACGTGGGCGAAGCGCTTGTAGAGCGCATCGGTGAAGCCGTAGCCCGGGTCCCAGCCCTGCTCGACGGTGTTCGAATACCCGGCGAGAAGGCTACCGTTGATCTGGGCGGGGTTTCCCACGACGTCCCCGGTCGCGCGGCTCATCTCGAGGGGCTCGAAGTCGGGCGCTTCGTCGATCCGCAGAAAAGAGGACCGAACGTAGGCTTCCTGGTCGTTGCAATCGTAGGTGGACGACCCGGTGAACAATCCCGCCACCACACACGTCGGGAGCCCGGGAATGAAACCGCTCTGCGCCGGCGCCACGGTAAACTTGGAGGTGACGTCGAAGTACCCCTCCTCGGGTTCGAAGTGAGGGCGATTGTGGTCGCTGGGATCGGTGTTGCTGATAACGACCGACGTCACCTCCAACTCGCCGAACATCCGCCCGAGAAAGGTCCGCAGAAAAAGCGGGTTTTCGACCCGATTCTCCGACCAATCGACACGAAAGTACTCGCGCTCGTACCAAGGGCGGTCGCTCGTGTTCTCGACGAGCACGTTGAGCTCTTCGCCGGTGGACGGGTTGTATTCTCGCCGAATGTCGAAGTGGCTCACGATGGGGTACGCGGCGACGATGGTCCCGTCGGGGTAGCGCTCGGGCAGGCCCCGGTCGTCGGCGCCGCGAACGAGCTGATACGACTTGCGGCCGATCAGCATCTCCTCGGTGACTTCCCATCGAATCCGGTCGACCTCGCTCCCCGTGCCCACCGTCACGAGGGTCTGCGACATGGATCCATCGACCACGTAGCTGCGCCAGAGAAACTCGGGGTCGTCGGCCGGGTCGTTGATGGCGGCGCCGACGAAGAAGGACTTGGCCATCGCATTGGCTTGGACGCGGTTGATCGGTTCGCGCTCCTGTGCGCATCCCTCGATCGCGAATGCGGCGCCCAAGAGGCCCAGGGTCAACGATACCCGTACGGTGGATCGATGCTTCATCTCTCGTTCATCTCCCACTCCGCCCCGTGGCGAAGTCCTCACCTCCTCCGCAAATTGGACGCCAACGCCTCGGAGCAACGATCCCGAGGACCTACGGCGGTTCGCGGCCCCGGTGCGGGCGCGGCGCTAGTCGACGAACGTTCATCGGCGATCGCCGGGTGCTCGTGGCCTCGCCACGTACCGGTTCCGCGACGTCGCTGGCTCGCCTCCGGTTTGTCTTGCCCCGGCCGGGGCCGATGGGGCATCTTTCGCGGCCCATGGCGCACCGACCGACTCGCAAACACCGCACCCTCAAGGCCAAGCTCGAGGAGAAGCAGGCACGCAGCCGCGTCTCCGGCAAGAAGGCGCGGCGGATGAAGAAGTGGCTCGAGGCCTACGAAGCGCGCAACCGCGACGCCGACGGTCCGGCGTCTTCCCCCTCGGGCGACAACGCCTGACCGCGCCCAACCAAGGTTCAGCGTCGGGTTAGCCCTGGGACGGGGCCCCGGCTCGGACCCAGTCGATGGCGGCTTCGAGGCCGCCTCCGTGGGTCGACTCGATGCTGACCCAGCGGATCGTCCCCGTGTCGTCCGCCACGAAGGTGGCGGGGAGCTGCGTGACCCGAAACCTCCCGGCGAGCACGTTGCCGCGGTCGTGGACGACGGGGAAGGTGAGTCGATAGGTCGCGATCATCTCGTCGACGTCTTTGCGGTACTCATCCTCGGCGACGCCGACGAACGCCACGTCGGGGTACGCCTCGGAGAGCGCCTGCGCCTCGGGCAGCGTCTTCTTGCAGGGTTTGCAGTACTTCGCGAAGAATTTCACCACCGTGACGCCCGTTCCGGGGCGACCGACCTCGACCTTGCGCCCGTCCATCGTGTCACGGCGAAACTTGGGGAGCGACTGCCCCAGCTTGGGGCTCGGCGCAGAGGGGGGCACCGGTCCCGGGCCGCAGCCGACGGCGAATGCGCCCGCGAGAGGCGACAGCAGGCCGGTCGGGAGGAGGTTCAGCGCGACCCCGGTCCCCGCGAGCCGCAACCAGCCGCGCCGGGTCGTCTTCGTCCTGCCTTCCTTCACGCAAACCGTCACGGGCGGGTTCTACTTTTCCGCCCCATCCTGCGCAACGTCCTTCGCCCGCGCGTCGGTGACCCCCAGCGTCAGAGACCCCAGCGTCAGAGACCCCAGCGTCAGAGACCCCAGCGTCAGAGACCCCAGTGTCGCCCATGAACCCGCTGGGTCGCCGCGATCGCCTCGGCGGCACCGTCCGACACGGATGGCGGGGGCGAGGGCGGGCGCGCCGGACGCGATGCCGGTCGCGGAAGATGACCCGTCCAGGCGCGCGCGGTCGCGGCCACGCTCTCGGTCAGCGCCGAAAGGTCGTAGCCGCCCTCGAGGACGAGTACGGTGGGTCGCCGAAGCTCCCGCATGCGCGCGGCCATCGTGGCGTATCCGTCCGCCGAGACCGCCATGCCTCCGAGCGGGTCGTCTCGGTGGGCGTCGAAGCCTGCGCTCACGATCAAGATCTCCGGGGCGAAGCGCTCCAGCACCGGCACCACCACCGTGTCGAAGGCGGCGTCGTAGTCGGCATCGCCACAGCCCCGCGGGAGCGCGACGTTGACGGTAAACCCAACGCCGCGTCCGGTGCCGCGCTCGTCGGGCAACCCGGTGCCCGGGTAGAAGGGATGCTGGTGGAGGCTGACGAACAGCACGTCATCCCGGGCCTCGAACATGTGCTGGGTGCCGTTGCCGTGGTGCACGTCGATGTCGACCACCGCCACCCGCCGTCCAAGCGATGCCGCGTGGCCGGCGGCCACCGCCGCGTTGTTGAAGAGACAGAAGCCCATCGGGACGTGCGCCTCCGCGTGGTGGCCGGGGGGACGCACGACGGCCCAAGCGACGTCGTCTTCGGTGGGCGCCACCGCGTCGAGGGCACCCAAGGCCGCCCCCGCCGCGAGGTAGGCCGCGGGGACGCTGTCGACGGAGACGGGGGTGTCGGCGTCGAATTGTCCCGCCTTGCCCCGCGCGCGCTCGACGAGGTCCACGTGGGCTGCGTCGTGAACGAGGCGCAGCGCCGACTCGGGAGCGGCTTCGGGCGTCGTCGGGGCGACCTGACCGTCGCCCAGGGCCTGCGCGAGGCCAGCGAGGGCGGCTTCGAGGCGCTCCGGGCGGTCGGGATGTCCCGCGCCCGGAGCGTGTTGCGTCATGCGCCGATCGGTGAAGACGCGCACGGGTGAGCCATCCTTACCTACGACGATGGCGGTTTGCGCTCGACGACCTTTCCGCCGTAGCCGGCCTTGTCGAGAGAGGAAGAGATGTCGGCGTCGATGCCTTCGTCGCACCGGGTGCTCGTCACCACGGCTTGCTTGTCAGCAAAGCTGACCTCGACGTTGGAAACACCTTCGACGGAAGCGATGGCCCGCGACACGCGCGGGGGGCAGTTGACGCTTCACGACATGCCCGTGACCGCCACCACCATGCTGCACTGCTTGGTGGCGTCGGCCGCCGGGGCGGCATCGGTCGACGTGGCGACCTTGGTGTCGGCAGCGGAGGACGAGGCCTGCTTGGGCTCGCCCTCCGTGGCGGAGGAGCACGCGAGCAACGCCGCGGCCATGACGGGGATCCATCGAGTCATGGGTCGGAGTTTAGCGACTACAGCCCGACTGTCATCTTTCGCGCCGCTCCCCGCCCCGGCCGACGGCGGATCAGCGCGCGAGCGCGGCGCGGAGAAATCGCCCGGTGTGCGACGCGCGAACCTTGGCCACCGCTTCGGGGGTGCCGCTCGCGAGCAGCTGCCCCCCTTCCGGCCCCCCTTCCGGGCCGAGATCGAGGAGGTGGTCGGCCGTCTTGATCACGTCGAGGTTGTGCTCGATGACGAGGACGGTGTTGCCCGCGTCGACGAGCTCGTGAAGCACCTCGAGCAGCTTGCGGATGTCGTCGAAGTGCAGGCCCGTGGTCGGCTCGTCGAGGATGTACATCGTGCGCCCGGTCCCCTTGCGCCTCAACTCGCGGGCGAGCTTGATCCGCTGCGCTTCACCGCCGGAGAGTTGCGGGGAGGGCTGCCCCACCGGCATGTAGTCGACGCCCACCCGCTCGAGCAGACGCAACGGGCGCGCGATCTGCGGGTGGGCGGAGAAGAGGTCGAGCGCCTCCGCCACCGTCATGTCGAGGACGTCGCTGATGCTCTTGCCCTTGTAGCGCACCGCGAGGGTCGCCTCGTTGAAGCGCTTGCCGTGACACGCATCGCACCGGACGTAGACGTCCGACAAGAAGTGCATCTCGATCTTCCGCGTCCCGTCGCCCTGACACGATTCGCAACGACCGCCCTTCACGTTGAAGGAGAATCGGCCCCGCTGGTATCCCTTGGCCCGCGCCTCCGGCAGCTGGGCGTAAAACTCGCGAATGGTATCGAAGACCTTGACGTAGGTCGCCGGGTTGCTTCGGGGGGTCCGGCCGATGGGCTTCTGATCGATGGCGATCACCTTGTCGAGCTGCTCGATGCCCTCGACGCAGTCGTGCCGACCCGCCCGCCGTTGCCCGTCGTGAAGATCGCGCTGGAGGACCGGAAAGAGGATGTCGTTGACCAGGGTGGACTTCCCCGCGCCGCTCACCCCGGTCACCGCCACGAAGACCCCGAGGGGAAACGTGACGTCGAGGTCGCGTAAGTTGTTCTCCCGCGCCCCTCGTACCGTCAGGTGGCCCGACGGCGGGCGGCGCTCGTCGCGGCGCGGGATCTCGCGTCGCCCCGATACGTAGGCTCCGGTAAGCGACTTGCGCGACGTGCGCAGTCGCGCTGGCGTCCCCGCGAAGACGACCCGTCCCCCTCGCACCCCTGCCCCCGGGCCGAAGTCGATCACGTGGTCGGCCGCCTCGATCGTCTCTTCGTCGTGTTCGACCACCACCACCGTGTTGCCGATGTCGCGCATCCGCTCCAACGTCGCCAGCAACCGCCGATTGTCGCGCTGGTGGAGACCGATCGACGGCTCGTCGAGAATGTAGATCACTCCGGTGAGGTCGCTCCCGACCTGGCTCGCGAGCCGAATGCGCTGTGATTCGCCCCCCGACAACGTCCGCCCCGCGCGGTCGAGAGACAGGTACCCGAGACCCACCGACAACAGAAACTCCAGGCGGCTGCGGATCTCTTTCAGGACTTCGGTGGCGATCGTCGCCGCCGCCCCTTCGAGTTCGAGGTCGCCGAAGAACGCACGGGCGTCAGTGACCGTCATGGCCGAGACCTCGACGATGGTGCGCCCGCCCACGCGCACCGCGGCGCTCTCGGCGCGCAATCGCTGCCCGCCGCAATCGGCGCAGGCCGCGTCGCCCATGAATTGGCCGTACCACTTTTTGGCCCGCTCGCTGGTGGTATCGCGAAAGCGCCGCATCAGCCGCGGGATGAGCCCTTCCCACCGAACCTCGAACTTGCCCGTCCCACTCTTCGTCTTCCAGTCGACGCTGAAGGTGCGGTCGCCGGTGCCGTGGAGCACCTGCTCGCGCTTCTTTTTGGGCAACCCCTTCCACGGTCGATCGAAGGGTACCTTCAATTGGGCCAGCACCTGGCCCCGAAAGCCGTGCTCCCAGCCGAGTTTGCCGCTGACCCCTTCGCCCCAGGGCGCGAGCGCCCCGCCGTCGATCGTGCGCGACGGGTCCGGGACGACGAGCTGCGGGTCGATGCTCATGCGGGTGCCGAGCCCATTGCACGACGCGCACATGCCCTGGGGCGAATTGAACGAAAACCCCTGCGGGGTGAGCGCGGGGAACGAGAGCTTGCACCGGGTACAGGCCATCTCCTCGCTGAACATCTGATCGCCGTCCTCGAAGCCGGCGATCAGGATCCCCTCGCCGACCTCCAGCGCGGACTCGACGCTCTCGGTGAGCCGGGAGAGCTCGCTGGGCACGAGTTCGACGCGATCGATCACCGCCTCGACGTGGTGCTTGCGGCGCTTGTCGAGCGCCTCGAGGCCCTCGGTGCGGACAACCTCTCCGTCGACCCGCAGGCGCACGTAGCCCGCTTGCCGGGCCGACTCGAGCAGCTCACGATGCTCGCCCTTACGATTGACGAGCAAGGGTGCGAGCAACACCACCCGCTCCCCTTTCCGCTCCAGCAGCTCGTGGGCGATTTGCTGGGCCGTCTGTCCCGACACCGGCTGCCCGCATTGCGGGCAGTGCTGCCGCCCCACCCGGGCGTAAAGGACGCGGAGGTAATCGGCGATCTCGGTAATGGTTCCCACCGTCGACCGTGGGTTGTTGCTCGCCGTCTTCTGCTCGATGCTGATCGTTGGGGACAGGCCACGGATCGTGTCGAACTTGGGCTTGTCGAGCCGGTCGAGGAACTGCCGCGCGTACGCCGACAACGACTCCACGTAACGACGCTGCCCTTCCGCGTAGAGCGTATCGAACGCCAACGACGACTTCCCCGACCCCGACACCCCCGTGAGCACCACGAGCTTCTTTTTCGGGATCTTCACGTCGACCCCGCGCAGGTTGTGCTCCCGCGCGCCCTTGATCAGGATGTGGTCGAGTTCCTTCGCCATCCCGAGCCCCCTACCACGTCCACCGTAGGGTCGCGCCTCGGCCCCTTGCGCCGCCGGAGGAACGACACCCTCGACCAATCTACCGATTGACCGGCAGTTAGAATTTGAAGCGGAGGGCCGCCTGGACGGCGTGGGCTTCCTCGACCTCGGTGAAGCGGCGCTGGCCGAGGTACTGGACGGTGAGGCGGACCCCGTCGCCCTTGCCCACGTCGGTGACCGGGTAGAGGTTCAAGCCCCCGGCAAGGTAGCCGATGAGCCGGGGGTCGAAGGTCTGGTCCTCGTCGACGAATCCAACCCGGGCGATCGGCTCGAGACCGACCGCGTCGGTGAGCGGGAAGAAGTAGCCCGCCTGGGCGTATCCGCCTTCGGCGGATTCGGGGCGAAACGAGATGCTGTCCGTCTGCTGGCGGCGAAAGTACTCCACCGAGAGATAAACCCCCTGCCACGCCATGCGGATCGACGCGGCGAGCCGGAGGTCGCCGAGCGACCGCGGCTCCGTTCCCGTGTTGACGTCGAACAGGGTCAATGGCCGTACGAGCGTGCCGACGCCGACCCCGAGACGAAAGTCACGGCGGAACGGCCCGCCCTCACCCAACGGAAAGTCGCCAAATGGATTGACGTCGACCCTTCCACTGAAGACCACCCCCCGGCCCGTCGTGTTCACGGGCCCGGTGCCCTCTCCGACGTTGAGCCCCAAGCTCGTGCCGGCGAACACCCCCGCCGAAGCGAGGAGAATTCCGTCGAAGGCATCGACCCCCGTCTGCGCCCCGAAGTCCGCGCCACTCAAGAACTGCTCGTTCGGTCGCGAACGGTTGGGGAAGAGCGTGGCGGTATTCGAGCTCTGCTGCTGGAGCGTGAAGGGAATGCGCATCCCGCCCGCGCGCACGTAGAACCAATCGGTAGGCTCGAAGGCGACCCAGGCGTCCTGAATGATGTTTCCGGGGATCTGGGCCCGGGTCAAAAAGATGCGATCGAGGGAACCATCCCCGTTGGTATCGACGAGGTCCGCATCGGTGAGGGTGCGGAGGGCCTCCGCGTCGAAGATGATGTTGAGCTTGCCGCGCCACATCTCGTAGGGCCGCGCGTCGACGACCAGACCGGCCCGCCCGAAGAAGCCAAACGTGATCTCGTCGCGGGGAAGCGCCTGCGGGACCAGGGTGAACCCGAAGCCGGCGTTGAGGTAGCCGCCGACCTTGACCCAGGGAGGGGTGCCGAGAAACGTATCGCCATCGACCTCTTCATCATCGCCGGTGGCGCGGTCGGCGGTGACCCGCGACACCGACTCGGCGGGACGGACGCGTCCTGATGGAGGTTCGCCGTCGCCCGAGGTGCCGACGGGGACGCGGCCCCAGGCATCGACTTCCGACGCGCTCTCCTCGTCGGAATCGACGCCGGCCGAGGCGGCACGCGGCGTCTTGTCGTCATCGTCCTCGTTGGGAGCGCCATCGCGCGGCCCACTCCCTCCGGAACCGGCCCCAGCTTCGTCGTCGTCGTCTACGTCACCGTCGTCATCGTCCGACGATGCGCCGCGATCTTCGTCGCCGTCATCGTCGTCGTCGCCGACTTCGGCGCCGTCATCGTCGTCGTCCCGCGGGTCACCGGGCTGGGCGAACGCGGCCGACGTCAAAAAGGCCAATGCGACGACCACGCCGAGCCCATGGGTACGCAGCATCGAAAGACTCAGTCGTCGTAGGCGACACCGGCAGGAACGTAGGCGACGGCCGTCTGCGGTTGGTTGCTATCGAAGAAAGGTCCCGCGACGAGCCAGGCCGACGTGCCGTCGGCGTACGGATCCAATCGATGCTCGGAGAGGAACGGGAATCGGCCCATCGCCGTCCGCGGATTGTCCCATTCGACCTCTCGGCTGGGCAGGTTGCGATCGTCGAGCACGTCGAGGGTACGCCCGAGGTTCTCGGCGAAGGCGAGCGAAGCTTCCCAGGGCTCAGGGCGTTCGAGCCGCCCTTCGTCGTCGATCGCGGCATAGGCGGGTTCACCCCGGTGCTCGCCCACGAGGTAGAGGTTGCCGTCCCACTTGTGAATCCCGACGGGGACGTCGACGTTGGGCGCTCGCAACTCCGCTCCCGACTTGTCGAGCACCAACACCAAAGGCGGGCTGACCGGCTCCCCATCGCTGTTCGTCCCGTAATCGATGCCCGCCCAGAGACCGTTGTCGTCGGCGTGCAGGTACCCGCGAAGTCCGTAGGGGCGGGTCTGCTCGAGGCCGGTCAGGCGGACGGACGCCAAAAGCTGGGCGTCGAAGTCGTAGAAACGAGCGTCGGTGCGGATCTGCTCCCCGAGGTTGTAGCGCACGATCATCACGCCCTCTTGAAGTTCGGAATCCGCGCCCACCCCCAGAACTTCGACGTTGGTGGCCCCCGACGGCTCGAACTCCTCCAGCGCGATGTAGCGCTCGGCCTGGAGGTCGATGAGGGCCAAAAATGGGAGCGGATCCGTGGGCGAAAAGATGAGGGCCACCAACGAGGTCAAAGAAGGGGTGATGCGCACGCTCGGCAGCACCGCGAGAAAGTTCAGGCTCGCATCGGAGCTGGGGTCGGTTTCGAAAATGCGTCGACAGTCCCCGGTCGTCCCGGTCATGCGCACCAATGCCGTACCCGCCCAATACCAAGCGCGACTCTGCCCGCGCCCCACCCACCCGTGCAGGCCCGCGGGGGGGATGAGACCGGGTTGGTTCGCCGAGGTGATCGCGCAGCCGCCCGTCCAGCCTCGACCCTGATGACCGACGAAGGTCTCGACCTGGAGGGTGTCGATGTCGCCGTAGCCGACGTAGGCATTGCCGTCCCGATCGTGAATCGGCGGCGCCATGGGGAGCGGGGTGGCTTCCGGCACCAGGCCCGCGTAGCGCGGGGTACCGAGCTCGCCGGGGGCCGGCGTCCCCGTGCACCCGGGAACCGCCAGCACCGTCACCAGGAGGGCGGCTGCAACAAGTGACTTCACGGTCCGATGACCTTGCCCCGACCCGACGCAGAGTGCGAGCCCGATATCCGCGGCGGGCGGCATGCGCCTCCCCGGAGCAGGACTCACTGTTGTTGGGCGACCGTGAAGTTCATCACGTAGTAGGCCGCTTCGTCCCCCTGCGCGTCGGTGTAGCGCTGGCGATAGACGAAAGGCGAGAACGAGTACCGGTTGAGAAGGAACTCGTCTTCCGGAGTGTCCGGGTTGTCGGGGACCGGGGGAATGCCACCGGCGAAAATCTGCGTGTTGCCGACGCTGAGGGAGTAGCCGGCGGTCTGTCCGATCTGGCTCGAGACGTCGATGCCGTTGCCGAAGAGGCCGAAGCTCGCCTTGGTGCCGAAGTCGATCGTCTCCGCCACGGCGTTGGTCTCCGTCTCGCCGCGCACGAGCCAGTAGTTCACGAAGCCGACGTCGCTGACCTGGTAGGAGGGAACGTCGGTAAAGACCATGTCGTCGGGAGCAATGGGCTGACCGTCCAGCGTCTGCTGGGTGGCGGGGTAGCTCGACGGGTCGCCGACGGTGATCGGGACCTCGATGAGGGGGAGGGTCCCCGTCGCCGCCGCCATCGCGTTGTAGCGCTGACTCGACCAGAGCTGCGTCTGCCCGCCCACGGGGATGAAGATGTCGACGACCTGCCCGGTCCCTCCGATGAGGTTGCTCGGATCTTCGGTCTGGTAGCGGTACCGGTGGTAACAGCCACACGACATGATGACCGGGGCGTATTCCAGGCCCTGGAGCTGAGGCTGGGCCAGCACCCAGTAGCGCGCGCCGATGGTGCGGCGGGTGCGGAACGACTGGGTCACGCTCACGTCGCGGTTGAAGTACCCGCTCACCTTTGCCTTGAACGGGCCCGCCTCGACCCCGAAGGAGAGCCCCATCCCGACGGATAGGGAGAGCGTGTCGGAGTACTCCTCGTCCACCGAGTCCATGTTGCCCAGGGTGATGTTCGCGCTCAGCGCTCCCGTGGCCAGGTCCTTGGGATAGGGCGGAAACATGAGCGCCGCAACGGGCACCGCGTCGCCCGCCACGAGCTCCGGGCCCTCGACGAGGCGCCCCGAGGCGGAGTCGCCGTTCCAGTCGAGAAAGCTGATGCGCTGTGGATCTTGTCCCACCGTGATGGCGGTCTCGTTGGTCAGCGACAGGGCCCCGTTGTCCATGCGGTAGAGCGCGACCGACTTCGCTTGGCGCAGGACGGCGATCTCGTCCTGGTCGTCCGAGTCGCGGTCGCCCACGGCGACGTCCTCCGTGCGCCCGTCGACCTCGGTCGTGACGAAGGACTCGGTGGCGGGGTCGAACACATGAACCTTGTCGCTGGTCCAACCCCACCAACCGCCGTCTTCGAGCGCGACGATTTGCGCCCCGCCCACCTCGCCGTTGAGATTGCCGGCGCCGAGGGCGACGACGGGGAAGTTGAACCCCCACCCGAACGAGTCCTCCTGGCCGGTCTCGTCGGCGTCGAGGTTCCACACGACCACGTCGCTGTTGTCCCCTTGGTCGACCAAGAAGATGGGCTCTTCGTAGCCGTCGCCGTCGATGTCGGCGATGGCCACGTCTTTGCCGAGGTCAGCCGTGATCTGCGCGATGAGGCAGGTGCCTTCATCGACGTCGCAGGCGGAGATCGAACCGTCTTCGGCGAACGCGACGAGCTCGTCCACGCCGTCGAAGTCGACGTCGCCGACGGCGATGGCGCGGGGCCAAATGCCCACGTCGAACTCCTGCATGCCCTCGGGGGTGCGAATCAGAACCGTCGACGAAAACGCGACCGCGGCCGCCACGGCATGGGGTCGGCTCCCGGTGAGGTTGCCTCCCGCGACGTCGACCACCTGCACCCCTTCGCCCTGCAGGTCCCAAGAATTGATGTAGCTCGACGACGTCGGCTCGAAGGCATCGATGAAGGCGTTGTCGCTGATGACCGCGTACTCGCCATCGGTGCCGAAGTAGTAGTTGTCCCCCATCGGCGCGACGGACTCGAAGGGCTCACCACACCGCTTCATCTGGCAGATGCCGTCCTCGCACGTCTCGCCGTCGCCGCACTCCTCGTTGGTGGTGCAGGAGACGTTCGGGTCGGTGTTCCACGCGCTGCCCCCCGGCGTGTCGGGCGGGTCGAAGCGGTCGTTCGCGTCGGGCGAGACGGTGCAGCCCGCGGTGGTCCCCAGCCACAACGCGGCAGCCGAGAGGTGGGTAAGTAGTCTGGTGGTGCCCAAGGTGTCCTCAACCGGCCATCATGCAATGCCTAGACCACCATCCGGGCGCGCGACCGGACATGCCCTATCCGCGCCGGAAGGGCGCATCTTTGCCTACATCGCCGGCGGCATTGGATCGCCCATCCTGGATCAGCTCTGATCCGGGTGGTCGTTCGCGGCGTGACGATCACGTGTCGTCGTCGGGAAGTCGGCCCTCGTCGACGAGCTGCTGGCGCCACCCCTCGACGAGGATGAAGGCGGCCGCCTCGGGCGGCTTGGCACACACGAGCGTCGCGCACTCGGCGATGACGAGCGCCCACCACGGGTCGGTGCGCGCCCAGTCGAGAAACGACGGGGCCTCGTCTGCGAGAACCACCCGAGGCACGATCTCGACGTTGGCGCGCGCCGCCCAGGCCTTGGGCTCCGCCTCGCTGGCGAGCGCCCGCGCCGCGGTCAAGCCGTCACGAACCCGCGCCGCCCACGCGATCCCCCCCACGCGATTCGGCCCCCCTCTATTCGACGGTGACGGTGATCGTGGCCGCCATGGGCTTGCCGTACGACGTGTGCGTCCCGTCGGCGAATTGAAGGGCGAGGGTGTGCTTGCCCTTGGGAAGCTCCAGCTCGGCTTCGGTCTGTCCCTTGCCGAAGTGCTTGTGCGTGTCGTCGGCCGGGATGACCTCGCCCATGGGGTAAGAGTCCTCGTTGATGAGCACGTGGTGATGGCCGACGGTTCGGTTCTTGAGGTCTTTGCCCGCCTCGACGATCTCCATGCCGGTGACCCCGAACTTCATCTTCACGGGGCTCTTCACCGTGGCCCCGTCCTTGGGCTCCAGCCAAGCGACCTCGAGTTTGGGGGGCGTTTCGACCACCGTGACGGTGACCGTCTTGGCCAACTCGGGGCGAAACCCTTTTCCTTCGCCGTCGAGAATCTGAACCGTGAGCTTTTGCTCGCCCGGCTCGTCGAGGGTGACCCGGGCCACGGGCTCGCCCTCGCGCGGGATCTCGACCGGCGTCACGCCTTCGGGTACCTCCGCCCCCGCCTCCAGCGCCTTTTCGAGCGGCAGCACGACGACCTTGCCGTCTTGTCCCCCTTTTGCGGCGGCTTTCAGATCGAGGCCGTCGGGCAACGTGATGCGCACGTCGAAGGCCTGGAAGACCTTGGCCCCGTCGAGGGGAATGCGAAACTTCAGCGCGGCCTCTTTTTCTTCGGGCGCGGCCATGGGCTTTGCCGACGCGGAGGTCATCGCCGAAGCCGTCGTGGTCGCGGTGGTCGCTGCCTTCGGCGCAGCCGTCTCGGGCGCGGGGCGCGAGACCGCGCTTGGGTTGCGGCCTTCACACCCGAGCGTGGCCGCGGCGATGACGATTCCCGAGAGGGCCCAAATTCCAGGTCGGAGGTTCATGACGCGGCGGACGCTACCACGACCGCTCGGAACCACAACGCCTCCGAACGACGCGTGCGATGGCGAACGGAGCGCGCCGACGGCTCAGAACCCTCGGAGTTCGGCGGCGTCGCGAACGCGCTCGATGGCGACGATGAACGCGGCCTTCCGGAGCGAGCCACCATGCTTCGTTTGCGCCTCGGCGAGGGTGGCAAAGGCTTTACGCATCTTTTGCTCCAGCTCACGCTTCACCCGCTCGTAGGGCCAGGGGAACTGCTGGATGTTCTGGGCCCACTCGAAATAGCTCACGGTGACGCCCCCGGCGTTCGCGTAGATGTCGGGGATCACGTCGATCCCGCGCTGTTCCAGGATGGCATCCGCCTCTGGCGTGGTCGGGCCATTCGCCGCCTCGACGACGAGCTGGGTCTGGAGCTCGCCCGCGTTGCCTTCGTGAATGACGTCGCCGAGGGCGGCGGGAATGAGGACGTCGCACGACACCTGCAGCAGCTCGCCGTTGGGGATCGCCGGGGCCTCGAACCCCTCGAGAACCCGGTGCTCTCCCACGTGGGCGAGGGCGGCCGGCACGTCGAGTCCGTCGGCGTCGTGCAACGAGCACGTGTGGTCGCCGACCGCGACGACCTTGCCCCCCTGTTCGTGGATGATGCGCGCCGCGTGCCCGCCCACGTTGCCGAAGCCCTGAATGACGAACGTCGCCCCTTCGAGGTTCCTCCCCTTGCTCGCGAGGTACTCCTCGATCGCGATCACCACCCCGCGCCCCGTCGCCTCGGACCGCCCCTCGGAGCCGAACAGTTCGACGGGTTTGCCGGTCACCACGCCGGGCCGAAAGCCGTGAAACTTGGCGTACTCGTCCATGATCCACGCCATCTCTTGCCCCCCGGTGTTCACGTCGGGGGCCGGGATGTCGGTCTTGTCGCCGATCATTTCCTGGATCGCCTGCGTGAACTTTCGGGTGAGCCGCTCGAGCTCGACCTTGGACAGCGCCCGGGGGTCGACCTGAATCCCGCCCTTCGCGCCGCCGTAGGGCACGTCGACCACCGCCGTCTTCCACGTCATCAGCGACGCGAGGGCGCGGGTGTGGTCGAGATCCACGGTGGGATGAAAGCGCAAGCCACCCTTGTAGGGCCCACGCGAGTTGTCGTGCTGGACCCGAAAGCCGACGAACGTCCCCACCGAGCCGTCGTCCATGCGGATGTTGCACTCGACCTTGAGCTCCCGCGCGGGGGTGCGCAGATAACGCGATTCCGCGTCGCTCAATCCGAGTTGCGTCGCCGCTTCGTCGAAGTAGCGATTGACGTTCTCGAACGCTCCTTGTGCCATAGGGAGGCACGCTAGTCGGCCCCGTCCAGCGCCGCCACCCGCCGGGATGACGCCTTGAATCGAAACACCGTCGCGCTGTTGGTGGGGGCATCGGGGTTCTGCGGGTTGGCCTATCAGGTCGTCTGGTTTCGAGCTTTTCGGTACGTCTTTGGGGCGTCGACCAGCGCCACCGCGGTCGTTCTCGCGGTGTTCATGGGGGGTCTCGGGCTCGGGGCGGCGTGGTTCGGACGGCGAGCGGAGGCGACCTCGCAGCCGCTGCGACGCTACGCCGGGCTGGAGGCGGGCATCGCGGTGGCAGCGCTGCTCAGTCCGTGGCTGTTGGAGATGACCCGTGCCGCCTACATCGCCGCGGGAGGCGCCTCGGCCCTGGGCCCGGTCCCGAGCGCGGCGGTGCGGGTCCTGCTCGCCGCGGTGGTGATGGGGCCGGCGACGGTCCTGATGGGAGGGACGCTGCCGGCGGCGGCGCGGGCGGTGACGAAGAACGATGATGCGACGCGGGCCGAGACGGCGCGGCTCTACGGGGCGAACGCGGTCGGCGCCGTGGTGGGGGCCCTCGCGGCGACGCTCGTGCTGTTGGAGGCCTTGGGGGTGCGCGCCACGCTCTACCTCGCGTGCGCCGTGAACCTCGCGGTGGCGGTAGGGGCCATACTGCTCGCGCGAAACGTCACCACCCGCCCCGCGGACGTCGTCGGCGCGGAGGCGGATCCGCACCCGCAGCCCGACCCCGACCCCGACGCCGACGCCGACGCCGACGTCGCGGGCCCAGCGGCGCCACCGCCGCCGGTCGGCCTCGTGCTGGTGGGGGCGGCCGGAGTGGGCTTCGCCTTCTTTGCGATGGAGCTCACCTGGTATCGAATGTTGGCGCCATTGCTCGGGGGCAGCTCCTACTCGTTCGGGCTCATTCTCGCGATGGCCCTGGCGGGAATCGCGACCGGAGGCCTCGGCTACGCATGGCGGCGACCCACCCCGACCCTCGCGCTCTTCGCGGCCACGTGCGGCCTGGAGGCGGTCTTTCTGGCGATACCCTACGCGCTTGGCGACCGGGTCGCGCTGTTGGCGCTGGTCCTCCGCGAGCTGCGGGTCTGGGGAGGGACCGGGCTGTTCGCCGGGTGGGCGGTCGTGACCGGGCTCGTCGTGTTTCCGGCCGCGTTCGTCTCCGGGTTTCAGTTTCCCGTCGTCGTGGGGTTGCTCGGGCGCGGACGCGCTCGCCTCGGGCGTCACGTCGGGTGGGCCTACGCCAGCAACACGGTGGGAACGATGGCGGGCGCGCTGCTCGGCGGGTTCGTCCTCCTACCCTCGCTCGGCGCGCTGGGGACCTGGCGCTTTTGCGTCCTCCTCCTCGTCGGGTTGGGGCTCGCGGCGCTGGGGTTCGCGGGGCGCCGCCACCGACGACGCCGTCCCGCGGTCGGCCTCGCGATGCTCGCGCCCGTTCCGCTGCTGTTCTTGCCCTTGGGGCCCACGGCGGTGTGGCGACACTCGCCCATCGGCGCGGGGCGGGCGGGCGACTACTTGGAAGGCACGACGCCCAACCAACAGCGCCGCGAGATGCACGACCGAAGGCGTGGGATCACTTGGGAAGCCGACGGGCGGGAGAGCACCGTGGGCCTCTACACCCTCAACGACACCGCGTTTCTGGTGAATGGCAAGAGCGACGGCTCGGCGGTGCTCGATGGCGGGACGCAGGTCATGGGCGGTTTGCTGGGTGCGCTCTTGCAACCTCGACCGCCCCGGCGGGCGCTGGTGATCGGCCTCGGAACCGGGAGCACGGCCGGGTGGCTCGCGGCGATGCCCGAAATCGAGAGGGTCGACGTGATCGAACTCGAACCGACCATCCTCGATGTCGCGCGCCATTGCGCCCCCGTGAACCGACACGTGCTCGACAACCCGAAGGTCAGGGTGATCGTCGGCGACGCGCGCGAGCTGCTCCTCACCTCGTCCGCGCGGTACGACCTAATCTTCTCCGAGCCGTCGAACCCCTACCGCGCGGGCATCGCATCGCTCTTTACCGACGCGTTCTATCGCGCCGTGAACGGCCGGCTCGAGGACGACGGCGTGTTCATCCAGTGGCTGCAGACCTACGAGATCGACGCGAAGAGCGTGCGCATCGTCTACGCCACGCTCGCGTCGCGCTTCCCTTCGGTGGAAACGTGGCGCACCAAGTCGAGCGACTTGGTGCTGCTGAACCGGAAGCGAGCGGCCCCGCTTCACGTCGACCGTCTCCGCGCTCGCATGCGGCAGCCGCCGTTTCGCGAGGCCTTGCTCCGCGTTTGGCGCGCCACCCGTCCCGAGGACGTCATCGCGCGCTACGTGGCCCGCCCCGAGCTCGCGAGGGCCATCGCCGCCGCCGAAGGTCCCGACGGGATCAACACCGACGACCGCAACCAACTCGAATACTCCATCGCCCGCGCCCTCGGTCGCCCGCAGCGGTTTGGCGTTCACGATGTGCTCACCCTCGCCGATCGCCTCGGAGGCGCGCACCCCCCGCTCGATCCGGCCGGCGGCGACTACGACGATGCCCTCCGCGCCGACGGGTTCATTTCGATGGCGATGGCGGAGGGATTGACGCCGGTCGCGCCCGCGCACCTGCGGGAACCATCGGCGGTGGGCCACCGGCGCGCGGCGCATCGCGCGTGGCGCGACGAGGACTACCCCGCCGTGATCCGAGCGTGGCAGGCGCAGTCCGCCACCCCCACCACGCCGACCGAGCTCATGGTGATGGCCGACGCGTTCGCGGTGGAAGGTCGGCGCGAGGACGCCGCACCGCTCATCGAGGCCCTCACCCCCTCGCTTCCTCTCGAGGCGGGCCTCATCGAGGCGCGACTCCAGTGGGCGCTCCGTCGTCCTCGGGCCGCGTGGCGCGCGCTGGCGCCGGTGCTGGTCGCCCATCGCGACGACCCTTGGGTGGACCCCACCTTGCTGTACCGAGCTCTGGCCCTCGTGACGGCGGTCGCGGAGATCCATCCCGACACGATTCCCGAGATGCGCGAGACCCTCGCCGTCGACTTCGCCGTGAGCAGCCATCGCTACTTTCGCGAAGACCTCCTCATCGAACTCGCCATGCGGGCGCACGATCCCGCCGGGTGCGTCGCCGCCCACGAGCCGCTCGAACCCTGGGTGCCGTGGCACGACGACTTTCTCTCGCGGCGCGTGCGGTGCTTCGCCCTCGCCGGCGACGACCGACTCGACCGTGCCCGCGCCGACCTGAACCGCTACCGGCGCAACCTCGGACCGAGCTTTTCCGACGGCGTCGACCTGAACCCCCGCTGATTTACAGCCTCGCCGCAAAGCTGCGTGGGAGGATTGACCACCTGCGCCCCGCTGTAGGCAGAAGTCGCAATGGCTCGCACCATTGATTCCATGACCCGAATGACTCCTTCATCCGGCGCTGGGCGAAGTATCGGAAAGGTCATCCGAAACACCGTATGAACAAACCATGCGTTCGGATGGCACCATTGAGGTACCGAACACGACCTGCCACCACGTGTGTCGACAGCAACCTACACAAGCCAATGCTTTTAGGGAGTTTCATGCGTTTTTGCGCCTTTCTGCCGCCTAGGTTGGCCGCGCTCCGGAAAGACGCACCCCATGAACCTGCGACGCACCATTGCATTCTCCCTCACCGCTTTTCTCCTCGCCGGATGTGCGGCCACCGACGAATTCGATCTCGCCGACGGTGAGGGCGCACCGAGCGACGACGGGCTCGTTCCCCCCGGCGAGCTGAGCCCCGAGGACGCGGACCTGGAGACGATTTTTTCCGCCGCCGCGAGCGACTTCGACGTGCCCGTCGCCCTCCTCAAGGCGGTCGCGTGGGCCGAATCGGGCTGGCAGATGGCGACCGGTGCGATCGAGTTCGAAGGGCAGCTAATCTCGTACGGGATCATGGGTCTGCGGGGCGACCAGGTCGAAGAAGGCGCGCGCCTCGCGGGTTTCGAGGTCGACGAGGTCCGTTATGAACTCGAGCCGAACATCCGGGCGGGGGCCGCGGTGCTCTCGGCCTACGGCGACGACTTCGAAACGAAGCGCGAGGAGCTGGGGAGCTGGGCCGAAGTGGCTGCGGCCTACAGCCTCATCGAGAGTGAGCAGGGTCAAGCGCACTACGTGCACGCCGAGGTGTACGACGCGATCCAATACGGCCAGGCCACCGAGGTCTTGCAGATCGAAGCGCGGCCCGACGTCATTCCGAGTTTCATCGCGTTCAACCAGGTCGACAACGGGGGCCCCGACTACGCGCCGGCGAAGTGGCGGCCCTCCCCGAACAACAGCGCGCGGCCCAGCGGAAGCAAGGGCAACCCGCAGATGGTCATCATTCACACCTGCGAAGGATCCTACAGCGGATGTTGGAATTGGCTGCGTAACTCGCAAAGCGGGGTCAGCGCCCATTACGTCGTCAACAGCACGGGAAGTGAGATCACCCAGCTCGTACGTGAGAACCGCAAAGCGTGGCACATCGGGGCCTCCTACAAGTGTTCGCGAAACAGTGGCACCAAGTGCAGTTTGGAGAACACGAGTAGCAACAACTTCACCATCGGTATCGAGCACGCGGGCAAGGCGAGCCAGTCGTCTTGGAACACCGGACTGATCGACGCCTCCGCCGACCTCGTCTGCGACATCACCAAAGACCAGAACATCCCGATCGACAGCTTTCACATCGTCGGCCACGGGCAATTGCAGCCGTACAACCGCGTCGACCCGGGCCCCAACTGGCCCTGGGCCACCTACCTCTCGAAGATCGACGCCGCGTGCAACGGCGGCGGGGGCGGCAATCCTGGTCCCGGCCCGGGTCCCGACCCCGACCCCGGCCCGGGTCCCGATCCGCAACCGGGAGGATTCGACGTCGTGGTCGACTCCAACCCGGGCGCCAACGGGTCGGGCGCGGAGATCCTGGTCGGGGGCAGTTGGAACTCGAGCAACAACGTCGCCGGTTTCTACAACACCGGCTACTGGTGGCGCTCGACCGGATCGTCATCCGACCTCGCTCGCTTCCGTGTCTTTCTCAATGCCCCGAAAAAGATCGAAGTGATGGCGTGGTGGCCCTCCGCCGGTGACCGTTCGCCGAACGCTCCCTGGATCATCTTCGACGGCGACGGGTCCCAGCTCGACGTCGTGAAGGTCAACCAGCAGCAGAACGGCGGCAAGTGGGTGAGCCTCGGCACGTACAACATGAGTGCCGGTTGGGCCGAAGCGGCCTTGTCGCGGTGGACGACATCGGGCTACGTGGTGGTCGCCGATGCGGTCCGATTCCGCGAAGTCCCATGAGGGCCGGGGCCGCGCCGCCGTGGCCCTCCCCGAAGTGGCCCTCCCGGCACTGGCCCTCGCCCTGACGGCTTGCTCGTCGAAGAGCGAGCCCCGGGCCACGGGGCAACCGTCTTCGACCGCCGCGAGGTCCGCTGCGATGGCGACCGCGACCGCCGCCCCCCCGGCGGCCCCTCCTCCCACCGGGCAGATCCTCTTTGTGAGCGAGCGGGTCACCCCTCGATCGACCTTTGCCGTGTCGACCTCGCCGCCGCACCAACCCGCCCTCATCGCGCGTTCGGACGACGACGTGTACCCGGCCGAACCGGGGCGCTTTCCGCTCTTCGTACAGAGCGCCGGCGAACACGGTCCCGAGTGGGTCAGTCGGCTCGAGGGAGCGACGCTCAACGACCTCGGTCCGCGCAGTCGCCACGTCCGCAACCCGACCTGGGTCGACGCCGGCGTTGTGGTCGAGGCATCGTACCGGAGCTTTCGCGACCTCTACTTGCTCGCTGACACCGCCCATTTGCTCACCGACACCGCCGCGGAGCCGCGCCGTCTCACCGTGACGGAGCACGGCGCGTTCGAGCCCCACGGTCGGGGCACGCGGGTGGTCTACGTATCGAGCGCCGACCGCGACGCGGAGTTGTTTCGTCTCGACATCACGCCCGGGGGAGGCACCGAGCCCCAACGACTGACCTGGTCGCGCGGGGCCGACACTGGCCCGCGGTGGTCCCCGGACGGGACGCACATCGCGTTTCTCTCGGTACGGCAGGGTGGAGGTATCCCCCGGGTGTTCCTCATGGCGGCGGATGGCGGCAAGCCTCGCCCCCTCCGGGCGGGGGGCGGCGCCGACGACGCGATGGCCGAGCAGGACGTGCGATGGTCGCCGGACGGGTCGCACGTCGCCTTCATCGAGCGCCGGCCCGGGCGACGGGCCCACCTGCACGTGGTGCGGGTCGCAGACGGAGCGGTGAGGTACCAGAGTGTCGGCGACGTCATCGACGAACAGCCGAGCTGGTCTCCCGACGGGCTTTGGATCGCATTTTCGTCCAATCGCGGAGGCAACCCCGACGTTTACATGGCCCGGGCCGATGGGACCGGCTTGCGTCGACTGACGCAGGACCCGGCCCCCGACTGGCTGCCCCGATGGATCCCGGCCGCGTCGGAGGGCGGTGAATCGAGGTCGCACTCCTCGACGGGCCCCAGGGGGTGATACACCACCCGTCATGCGTTCATGGTCGTGCCTCGTCGCCCCCTTCGTGGCCATCATGCTCGCCGTGGGGGCGGCGTCGGCGCTCGAACTCCCCGAGCTCGCCGAGCAGACGAAGCCCTCGGTGGTCCACCTGGAGGTGGTCGACGCGGCGGGCGACGTCACCGGGTCCGGCACCGGTTTTTTCGTGAGCCCCGACCGCATCGTCACCAACGACCACGTCGTGGCCGACGCGGCGGGGGTCCGGGCCAAGCTCACCGACGGCGAGGTCGTCGACCTCGCGGGGACCCTCGCGACCGACGCCGATCGCGACCTCGCCATCCTCGCCCTCCCCCCGGGGGTTTCCGGTCCGGCGCCGCTTCGGCTGGGAGACAGCAGCGCCCTACGCCAGGGGGACGAGGTGGTCGTCATCGGCAGCCCCCGCGGACTCGCGGGCACGCTCTCCGTGGGTATCGTGTCGGCGCTCCGTGGGGAGGGACTGGCCCGCGACGGCGAGAAGGCGGCTCCCGGTGACCGCCGAGCGACCGGGGCGTGGGCGATTCAAATCACCGCCGCGATCTCTCCCGGCTCGAGTGGCTCGCCGATCATGACCCGGGAGGGGGACGTGGTGGCGGTGGCGGTGGGGATCTTGACGGGCGGCGCCAACATCGGCTTCGGGGTGCCCATCGACGAGGTGAAGACCCTGTTGCGGCGCATCGGTCCCGACGCGCGACCCACTCCGTTCGCCGACGCCGGAGACGGTGACGTCCTCCGCAACCTCATCGTCTCCGGGGTATTTTTCGGGCTCATCGGCGCCGCCTACGCGTGGAGTCGCTACCGCGACCGGCCCCGCCGCACCAAGGGACGAGGCCCGCGGCCGAGCCGCGGTTGACCGCGTGTCCCCCGGCCCCTCAGAAGGGGGCCTGATCCCGGTCTTCGTCGTTGGTCAGCGGACACGGACCGCCATCGCGCAGGCGCACGAAGTTGCCGAGCTGCGAGTACTGGAATCCATTGACCTCGACCCCGAAGACCACATCTCCCACGAAGGCGTTGATCCATTCGAACGTGTCGACGAACCCACCGCCATCGACGTCGGCCTGGCCAAAGTCGAACCCCGACGACCCCGGGGTGGCGAGCGGAGCGAACAGCGCCTCGGGACTGGCCAACAGCGGCAACGTGTAGGATTGCTCCGACACGAGTTCCGAAGAGGCGATGGCGGACAAGGTAAAGTCTTCGAAGCATGGGCCCAGGCCGAAGTACGGCAGCGCGATCGAGAAGGTGACCTCCTGCTCGTCCTGTACCGCGCGGCCGATGACCCGCACGCTGTTCTCGAATGACATGAGCTCGCGGTCGGTCACGTCGGCGCCGACGCCGATGCGAACCGCGTCGGGAATGACGGCGGGTACGTCGAACCTCAGCCGGCAGTCACCGAGCGCGTGGACGAGCCCGACCTTTTCGACGTCCGCCCGCGTCAGATCCATGAGCCAGTCGTACTGCGTGACGGAGTACGAGGCGCAGTCGTCACGATCGACGAACCCGACCCGACCGATGTTGAGGAGGACCCGGTCGAAGATGACGTCCCATCCCGTCGAGGTGGAAAACCCCGTCCGCGTCGCCGGCGAGGGCTCGACGGTGACCAAAACCTCGGCCGGAGGCTCGCGGGCATCGTCGGGAAGACACCCTCCCGCCGGGCTCAGCCCGGGGCCGAGCACGATGAGGATGCCCTTCGGCACCTTCATTCACCATCCTCCCTCGACGCCCAGGCTGGGCAGCACCACCGGGGGCAAGAGTTCGCCGTCGACGACCTGACGGTTGAACGTGGCGTTCACGACTTCCAAGACCAGAGAGATGAAGCCGCGTTCCGCCACCGTCCAGCGCTTCTCGGCCCGGGCGTCGAGGCGGTAGAAGGGGCGATCCCGGACCACGTTCTCTCCCTCCGCGAAGAACGTCCTCAGGGCGTTGGGGGTCCCACTCTGCACGTTGAAGCGACTGCCCGCGACCCAGCCGCCACCCAAATCGTAGCTGAAGGCCGCGGCGAGGACGTGGGGACGGTCGAAACTGGCGACCGAGCGACGGCGCCCTCGAGCCCGCGTGGACCGCGAGAGGGTGTACGAGAGAAACCCTCCCAGGCGGCGCGAAAGAGAGCGGCGGAGGTAGACCTCGAGCCCGCGTGCGCTCCCCAGACTGCGCGGGAGCTCGGTCGGCAGGGCGAGTGGGTCGTCCGTATCTGCACCGTCGGTGAGACCGAGGAACACATTGTTGAAGACGTTGACCGTCAGCCACGTCGCGGCCGGCAGCTTCAGCTCCACCCCCGCCGACGACTGGAGCGCGCGCTGCGGCCCTCCTTCCAGAGCGGACGGGATCAAGCCGGGCACGGCGACGAGGTAGGAGGGCGCCTGATGGGCGGTGCCGAAAGCGTGCAGCAGGCGGACCCGATCGTGGATGCGAACGGAGACGGCGAGGCGGGGGTCGACCGTCACCACCCCCACCGTCGGGCTGCTCGACGTGGCGCCCTGGAGGAAGCCGTCGATCCGGACGCCCGGCTGCACGAGGATCCTTGGCGACGGCGTCCACTCGAGACCAGCCCACGCAGAGCCCGCCCCGTCCTGTCGGTCGCGAAAAAGATCGTCGAATCCCGTCGCGACCAGGTCGTCGGGATCACGAAATGCGGTCGGGGTGATCGTGTAATCATCGCGCTGCACTTCGAGGCCGACGTCGAGTCTCAGGGTATCCCGGAGGGGCTGACGCAGGCGCATGCGGGTGGCGACCATGAAGGTGCGCGCGTCGCGCGCGTCCGCGGTGACGGTACGGTCGAACCCGGTCGTTACCGCCACGCGCAGCCGACCTCCGTCGAGCTGCCAACGGTCGTAGCGCGTGTCGACGCGGTAAAATTCCGTAGCGAAGACGGGACGGGTTTGAGACGACTCCGTTTCGGTCGCAAAAAAATCGTAGGCGCCAAAGGCGAATATCGAGATTCGATCGTCGGGCGTGAGATCGTAGGTCACCCGTGCCTGAGCGTCGCGGTAGTCGAGCGTGAGGTCTGGCGATATCGCAGAGAAGATGGCGCCGGTATACGAGTAACGTCCTGCGACCGTCGCGGAGCCCCGGCCCTCGTCGAAGGTACCCTCGACGAAGACCCCCGCGTCGATCAAACGAAGGCTTCCTTCCCCGCGCCAGGTCCCCGACGGCGCCACGAGCGACCCGGTGAGAACACCTCCGGCGTTGCGACCGTAGGCGGCCGGATAGCCACCTTGATAAAGCGATACCTCTTCGATCAGCCGCGGATGAATCACCGCTGGCCCCCCGAGGGCGTGGAACAGGTAGGGAACGCGGACGCCATCGAGGAAGTAACCCACGTTGCCGGGGGGCGCGCCGCGAACGTAAAAGAACGGCAACCCACTGACGGTCGGCGTCACCCCCGGCAGCGCCCCCACCGCGCGAAACGGGTCGCCGAGGGCACCCGGGAGGCGGCGCGTCTCCTCTCGGGTGAGCTGGGTCTCTCCTGGCGCCTCCCGCTCCTCTTCCACCGTGACATCGATGATCGGGGCGGAGACGTCTTCAGGGGGCTCCGCGGCGACCGTGGATGAAGACGACGGTGTCGGCTCTTGGGCGGCCGCCGGCACGCCGACCGAGCACGCCCACCACATCGTGAGCGCCGCTGGGCCACGCCACCATCGGCCGGCCGACCTCCACCCGAGGGCTGCCTTCACGAAACGAGGGGGGGCGGGCAGCATGGTGACGGGAGGGCGCCATAGAGGGCCGCGGCGAGCCGGTCGCGGAGCCGACCCGCGATGGTGCGCGCTAGCCAGAGCGAAGATGCAGCCGGTGGTGCGCGGCCCCCCGCCGTTCGGCGGCGACCATCGTCCATCGCGCGCCGGCCTCTAGCTCGGCGTGGAGGGCGCGAATGGCGTCGCCGTCGGTCCCGTCGATCACGCGCGTTGCGGGGGGCGACGCGGGCGCGCCCGCGCGGGTGAGGCCCGCGACGAGACGCTCGTCCTCGACGTCGATGCGGTAAGCCAGCGTCTCGGGGTGGGTGTGCGCCGGCGTGTAGGCGCTGAGCAGCGCCATGTCCCCGAGTTGGAGGTGCAACCCGATGCTGGCGCTCGCCCACTGGGTCGCCCCGTACTGTTTCGCGCAGCGCGTCGCCTTGACCCCCAACACTTTCGTGAGCAGCGCCAATCCCGGCAGGGCATCCGCCTCTCGCAACAGTATGTTGGCGCTGGATAGGTTGTGCCCGAACCACGCCCGGTCCTCGGCATTGCGGATGGCCACCCACATCGACAGCGGTACGAATGCGTCGTCGCGGTCCTCGACCCGGTACGCCTGGCGAACGTAGTCGGGCAGGTCCCGGGCCTGGCGCCCAAAGCCGAACACGAGACCGGGGAACTCACCACAGTCGAACAGGACCCACCGCGGCATGAGCATGTCCTGATCCCCAAAGGTCAACGCATCCAGGTGGTGAAGGCCGTCGACCGCGTCGCGACTGTCGAGCCGGGTCGCGGTGAAGCGATGTCGCGGGGCGACCGAAATTCCGAACGGGGCGAGATCCAACGCGCCATGATTGGCGGGATAGGTGATGACGAAGGGGACACAGGTCTCGAGGATGCGCGTAAAGCGCGGCTTTAGGTCCAACGAGACGAGGTCGATCGCCGACGTCACTTGGTCCAAGCCGCTCCTCCCATGAGCAAGAGCAGCAGCGCCTTCTGCGCGTGGAGTCGATTTTCGGCCTCGTCGAAGACCACCGACCGATCTCCGTCGATGACTTCGGCCGCCACCTCCTCGCCCCGGTGCGCGGGCAGGCAATGCATGAAGATCGCGTCCTCCCGCGCGTGGGCCATCAGCTCGGGCGTGACCCGGTAGGGCTCGAGACGGGCGATGAGTGCCTTCGCCTCGTCTTCTTGACCCATCGATACCCATGTATCGGTGTAGATCACACTCGCGTCGGCCACGGCCCGGCTCGGGTCGGGCTCGACCGTCACCCGGGTACCCGCCTTTGCCGCGTCTTCTCGCGCGGCCGCCAGAGCGTCCGCCGGAGGCGGAAGATCTTCGGGGCAGGCGCACACCACGTCGAAGCCCCCTCGGGGTCCCGCCAGCATGAGCGAGGCGGTCACGTTGTTGCCGGGCCCGACGTACACCAACGTTTTCCCCTCCGTCGTCCCGAAATGCTCGCGCATCGTGAGCATGTCGGCGAGCGCCTGACACGGGTGGTAGGCATCGGTCAGCGCGTTGACGACGGGCACGCTCCCGTGCTCAGCGAGCGCTTCGACCTGCGCCTGGGCAAAGGTCCGGATCACGATGGCGTCGACGTAGCGGCTCATCACCTTGGCCGTGTCGTGATTGGACTCGCCGCGATTGAGCTGAAGCCCGGTCGCCCCGCCCGCCGGGAGAAAGAGCGGGTGGGCCCCCAGCTGTCGGGTGCCGACCTCGAAGGAGATCCGGGTGCGGGTGGATGGCTTGGCGAAGATCATGGCCACCGCCTGGCCCGAGAGCGCGCTCGCGTACGCGCTGGGGTTGGCTTTCACGTCGGCGGCGAGCTCGAGGAGGCGGGCGACTTCAGCGACCGAGAGGTCGCGCAAACTGAGGAGGTGGCGCGTCATGCGGGGAGCCGTCCGACGGCTGGGCGAAGGCGACAAGCGAGAAGTCGCGGCCGCGCTCACCCAAGAGCATTCCAACCGCTTCGCTCATTCCGACCTCCGCGCTGAGTTCCACCTTCCGGACTCATTCCACCTTTCCGACTCATGCCCCTTCCGAACTCATTTCACCTTCCGGGCTCATTCCAACATGCGGGCCAGCCCGCCCTCGCGGAGAAGGACTTGGATTTGCCCCTGGAAACGCCGAGCGTGGGCCGCCACCGACCCCGGGCTGATGCCATTGTCGGGGACGATGAACGAGGTCACGAAGGTCACCCGGTCGTCGACACAGACCAGCTTGAGCCCGTCGACCGCGACGTTCAATTGGTTGAGCAGCGGCACGACGTCGGCGCACGGGAACGTCTCGCGGCGCCGGTAATGACTCGTGAAGTAGACCATTTCGGTGTCGTAAACGACCGCGAACGTGGCGCGTCCCGGGCGCCCCGCATCACAGATCTTGACCGCCCGCTCGGTCTCGGACGCGGCGCACGCGTGCCCCGCCGTGGTCAACGCATCCGCCACGGCGGCCGGGACGTCGCCGAGGGGGCGGATCAAGTCGGTGAACGGAGCCACTCCCGAGGGAGCAGAAGGGGCCGACGACGAGGAGGCGGCGACGGGCGACGTCGAGGAAGGGGCGGTACGGCGGCCCCCCGCGCCACAGGCCACGACCGGTCCCCATAGGCTCGCGAGGGTCAGACCGCAGAGGAGCGTCTTGCATCGCGTCATGGGTCGACCATCATCGATAGACCGTGGGAGAATGCCCTGCGCGGTCGTCGATGTCACGAATGACCCGACGCGTCATGACCATCCCCGAATAACGCACGGCGTCACGACATGAAGTGACCTTCATGTGACGTCCCATCGGCGCTCGCGTCGGTGTACGGTGCTGGGTGTCTCGGGCGATGGCCGACCCGCGCGGTGATCGGGGGCCGGTTCGCGCCGGGGCGTGACGAACACTGGACGGGTGGACACGAGGACCATGATCCCAACGAAAAACGACTTCAGCGCAAAAGCTCGCATCCGCGACCTCGACGAATACAAGGCGCTCTACCAACGCAGCGTGGAAACGCCGGAAGCGTTCTGGAAAGAGCAAGCGCAGTCCCTGAGCTGGAACCATCCGCCCGCTTCGACGTGCGACATGTCGGTCTCCGGCGAACACACTTGGTTCAGCGGCGGTCGCCTCAACGCCGCGGTCAATTGCGTCGACCGCCACGCGGCCGCAAACCCCGACAAGACCGCCATCATCTGGGCGAAAAACGAGCCCGGAGCGTACGAGCACATCACCTTCGGCGAGCTGAAGCGCAACGTGGGCCGGGTGGCCAACGTGCTGCGCTCTCTGGGCGTACGCAAAGGAGATCGGGTGTGCATTTACATGCCGATGATCCCCGAGGTCGCGTACGCGATGCTCGCGTGCGCGCGCATCGGAGCCATTCACTCGGTGGTGTTCGCCGGTTTTTCCGCCGAAGCATTGCGGGATCGCATCGTCGACGCCGAAGCGAAGGTGCTCTTCACCGCCAACGTCGGGCTCCGCGGAAGCAAGACGATCGAGCTCAAGCGCATCGTGGACGACGCCCTCGATGGCGTCGCCCTGGTGGAGCACGTCCTGGTGGCGCGCAGAACCGACCAGGACGTCGCCATGAAGGGCGGGCGCGACCAATGGCTCGACGAAGCGATGGCGCAGCAGCGCGCCGCGTGCCCGGCGGAGTGGATGGCGGCGGAGGATCCGCTGTTCATCCTCTACACCTCCGGCTCGACCGGCAAACCCAAGGGGCTGGTGCACACGACGGCCGGGTACCTCCTCTACACGTCGCTGACCCACCGCTACATCTTCGACGCCCGCGACGACGACGTGCACTTCTGCGCCGCCGACGTCGGCTGGATCACGGGCCACAGCTACATCGTCTACGGTCCGCTCTGTAACGGCGTCACGACGGTTTTGTTCGAGTCGACCCCGCTCTTCCCCGACCCGGCGCGGTATTGGACGACCGTCGACGACATCGGGGCGACGCTGTTTTACACGTCCCCGACCGCCCTTCGGGCCCTGATGCGGGAGGGCGACGAACCGGTGAGACGAGGGGCGCGCACGAGTCTCCGGGTCCTCGGGACGGTGGGCGAGCCGATCAATCCGGAGGTGTGGAAGTGGTACCACGACGTCGTCGGCGATCAGCGTTGCCCGGTGGTCGACACGTGGTGGCAGACGGAGACGGGCGGCGTGCTCATCTCGCCCCTGCCCGGCGCTACGCCGCTCAAGCCCGGGAGCGCGACCCTCCCCTTCTTCGGGGTCAAGCCCGTCCTCGTCGATGCCTCCGGCCGCCGGATCGAGGGCAACGACGTGACGGGACTGCTTTGCATCGAGGGGAGCTGGCCGAGCCAAGCGCGCACGATTTGGGGCAACCACCAGCGGTTCCTCAACACGTACTTCACCGCCTTTCCGGGGCTCTACTTCACCGGCGACGGGTGCCGGCGAGACGAGGACGGCTACTACTGGATCACGGGTCGGGTGGACGACGTCATCAACGTCTCCGGCCACCGCATCGGGACCGCCGAAATCGAAAGCGCGCTGGTCGCCCACGATGCGGTCGCTGAAGCCGCGGTCGTGCCCAAGCCTCACGACATCAAGGGTCAGGGCATTCACGCCTTCGTGGTGCTCACCGAGGCCTCCGAGCTCAAGGCGAACGACGTGTCGGGGGCGCTCAAGGAGCAGGTCCGCCACGTGATCGGCGCCATCGCGACGCCCGAGTCCGTCGTCGCCGTGGAAGCGCTGCCCAAGACGCGAAGCGGAAAGATCATGCGCCGCGTGTTGCGCAAGATCATCGCGGGCGAGGCGCACCAGCTGGGCGACCTCTCGACCCTCGCCGACCCCACGGTCGTCGACCGTCTGCTCGAGCAGATCGCCCCGCCGAGCTGAAGCGTGGGTGAGGCGGCAAGGCGGTCGGCCCGTGCGGCCGCCTCACCGCAGAGGTGCGCACTCGTAGAGCGCCCGGCCGAGGGCGAGAGCGCGAGGCGATCGAACCCGCCAGTCCATACCGTTCATCAGGTAACCGAAGGCGACGCCCGCCACGGGATCGCACCAGCCGAGCGAGCCGCCCATTCCGGCGTGGCCAAACGAGGCAGGCTGCGGGCAAAACAAGTGACGTTCGTCCTTGAGAAACCCCTGAGACCAGCCCACGGGCTTGTGAAGGACGCCGTCGCACCAGGACCAAGACTGGCGGGTCGCGAGCGGCGCGACCGACGCGGCCGAAAAGTAACGGCGACCATCGACTTCCCCCCCGAGCGCAAACGGCAAGTACGCACGGGCAAGTCCATGCGCACTCGACGTCGCGGATGCCCACGGAAGCTCGGCCCGGCGAACCGCGACGTCGTCGTAGGCCAACACCCCGCGCCGACCGGTGGGAGGGTTCGAGAACACCCGCCGCGCCATGGAATCCGGCGACACGACGTTGCGGGCGATCCCCGCCTCGGGCGACCGGGGCGCGAGCACCGTGGTGCTGAACATGTTCGCGACCCGGCGGGGTGTGCTCGGCGCGTAGAGGGTGGCGTGGAGAGGGTCGAGGTCGGCCGGGGTCCCCAGATGCGCATCGGAGCCGAGCGGAGCAAAGATCTCTCGCCGCAGAAAACCGCCCAGCGACTCCCCCGCGACGCGGCGAAAGAGCTCACCCGCATAGAGTCCCCACGTGATGGCGTGGTACGCTTGGTCCTCGCCGGGCGACCACGCCGGGGTCTGACGCTCCAGCGCGTCGACGACGACCGAAGCGCGAGCCGGATCGATCACGTCGTCCATCGTGAGGGGCGCGTCGAGCGCGGCGAGGCCGGCCCGATGGTTGAGCAAACACCGTACGGTGACCGACGCTTTGCCCGCGGCGCCGAATCCGGGCCAGTAGGACGCGACCGGGGCATCCCAGTCGAGGTCACCGCGGTCGGCGAGGAGGTGAAAGGCCATCGCGGCGAGCCCTTTGGTCACCGAAAACACGACCACCCGTGTGTCTCGCCGCCAGGGGCGGCCCGTGTCGCGATCGGCGACACCACCCCACAGGTCGACGACGAGCCGACCTTGCACGTAGGCGCAGAATCCGGCGCCGACCTCTTCCCCGCGACGCAACGATGCGGCGAAGCATCGGGCGACGTGCTCGTAGCCCGGGGCGACGTGGCCGCGGGCGGGGGCAGGGGCGGGGACGCACGGGACGTCGTCGGACGGGCCGGGCGCAGATGGTCCCGGGAGGGGGGAGGACGGAGAGGAGGGCGTGGCCACAGTCACGGGGGGACGCTCGCAAATCGCCGTCGCCGTGTCAGCTTCGGACTGACATGTCGCCGATTTCTGCCGGAAAAGGAGATCTTCGAGTACAAGTCGGGTCGCTTCGGTGAGCCGAGATGACCGCCGAACGCGTCTTGAAACCATCGGGTGGAGGCCGCGTGGGCCAGTCCGCCCCAAAAACCGAAGAACGACAAGGTACGATGACGATGAAGACTCTTCTTTTGCTCGCTTCCCTCCTGGCCTTTGGTGCGACCGCATGCGGTGGCAGCAAGGCAAAGGCTGAATCCGCCGACGACATGGCCGGCGACGCCACGGACGAAGCCATGGACGGCGCCGACGACGCCATGGACGGTGCCGACGACGCCATGGACGGCGCTGATGACGCCATGGAGGGTGGTGAGGACGCCATGGAAGGTGGCGACGACGCCATGGAAGGTGGCGACGACGCCATGGAAGGCGGCGAGTGAGCTCCCTTATCGCGCTACCGTAAAGGACTCTACCGTGAAGAAAAGGCGCCGCCCCCGCCGGGCGGCGTCTTCGCTTTGTCTCCCGCGCCAAATCAGGCTCCGCGATGACGCCCAGCGTGTAGACTCGTGGTGTGGGAAGCTGGGCGCCGAAGGAAGGGTCGAGCGCCGACGGGTCGAACGAGGTCACCCGCCGGGTCGTGCGCGTGTCCTCTCGCATCCCTCCTTCCGCCGCGTCCCACACGAGGTCGCGTTCCGGCCCCACCGACGACCCCGCGGAAGAAGTGCTCCTCGGCGAGGGGGGCATGGCCAAGGTCTATCTGGGCCGTCAGGAAAAGCTCGACCGGGCCGTCGCGCTGAAACGGCTGGGCGCCGCCGCGCCCGAGCCCGAAGCGATCGACCGGCTCCTCCGCGAGGCGCGCATTACGGGCCGCCTCGAGCACCCCAACATCGTCCCGGTTCACGACATCATCACCGGCCCCGACGGGCTTCCCCAGGTGGTTCTCAAGCGGATCGAGGGCGACACGTGGTCGGCGTTGCTCGCAGATCCCCAGCGCATCCAAGGGCAGTTCGGCGCGGAGGACGTCCTCGCGTGGAACCTCGAGGTCCTCATGGCCGTGGCTCGCGCGCTGTCGTTCGCCCACTCTCGCCGCGTGATCCACCGCGACGTCAAACCCAGCAACGTGATGATCGGTGCCTTCGGGGAGATCTACCTCCTCGATTGGGGCATCGCGCTCGACCTCGACGAGCCGCCGTCCCAGGAGCAGACAGAGCCCTCGGGGACGAACGGATACATGGCCCCCGAGCAGGTCGGGCACCACGGGGGCGCCCTCGGCCCTTGGACCGACACCTACCTGCTCGGCGCCACCCTGTACCGCCTCGTGACGGGCCGCCCTCCCCACGCGGGGCGAACCCTCGTCGACCGGGCCCTCGAGTGCGCAGACGGTCCGCCCGAGGTCCCCGATCACGTTCCCGCCGAACTCAGCGGGATCATCCGGCGCGCCCTCGATCCCCTCCCCGCCCGTCGGACGCCGACGCCGGAGTCGTTTCGCCGAGAAGTGGCGGCGTTCTTGACCCATCGCGCCGCGCGCCGCCTCGCATCACGTGGCGATCGCGAGCGAGCTCGGGCCGAACGGCTACGCCACGATGCCACCGCGTTCGAGTCGCACTCGCTCGCGGCCGATCTCGCCTACCGCGCGGCCCTCGAAGAGTGGCCGGAATGCGACCAAGCGCAGCGGGGTCGGAGCGCGACCCAAGCCCTCCGGGTGGAACATGCCCTCGAAAGCGACGACCTTCGCCTCGCGCGGCGGCTCGCGTCGACGAGCGAAAGCCTGCCGGCCTCCCTCCGGGAACGTCTCCGCGCCGCCATGCGGCAAGCTTCCGCCCGCGCCGAGAAGCTCGAACGGCTCGTGCGCGACGCGGATCGAGAACTGGGACACCGAGCGCGCGGCCTCTTCGGCGGGGTCTTCCTCGTCTTCTGGATCGGTTTTTGGGGCACGGTCGCGTTTTCACCGCCGTCGACGGTGTGGCCGCTGGTCGGGTTTTGTCTGGGGGTGCTTGGCCTCGGCCTCGGCCTCACGCGTCTCGGGGCGCCGCAGCTCTACGAGAACCGCATCAACCGCACGAGCATCGCCGTGGTGGTGAGCGGCCTCCTCCTGCTGAGCGTATGGCTCGTCGGCGCCGCCCAGCTCGGCCTGCCGATGACGACCATCATCACGGGATACCTCTTCGTCTGTGCGCTCTTCACGAGCGGCATGGCCACCCTCATGGACCCTTGGGGCGCGGTGAGCGCCGCGGGGTTTGCCGCGGCCTTTCTCGTCGCCGCCACGTGGCCGACGTCCCTCCCGTTCGCCGTCCTCGGCGGCAACGGGGTGATGCTCCTGAATCAGCTCGTCCTCAACTACCTGCGGGGCCGGCGCGGATTCGACTCCCTGCCCGCCATGGGCTCCCTTCCGCCGTGACCAAGGCGGCGGCGGGACGCGCCCTGGTCAGGGGTCGGCGGCGGCCGCCAACGTCTCCGGGGCGCACAACACCAGATGACCCCCCCGGCGGTGCACGATCCCCGCATCGGTCCACTCACGCAACTGCTTGTTCACGCTCTCGCGCGTGGCCCCGACCATGTCCCCGAGTTCCTGCTGCGAGAGCTTGAGGTCGATGCGCACCCCGTCCAGCTCCCGTTTTCCGTAGCGTTCGGCGAGGCGCAGCAGTTGTTTGGCGAGTCGGCCGCCGACCTCGAGGTTGGCCGTGTCGGCGACCTTTTCGCTCAGCCGACGCAAGCGACCGGCGAGCACGCGGAGCAACGCCAACGCGGCGCGAGGGGAGCGCTCGAGAAAGTGGAGAAACTCGGCCCGGCCAATGGTCAGGACCTCGCACGCCTCGAGGGCGGTGATGGTGGCCGAGCGAGGCTGTTCGTCCAGGAGCGCAACCTCGCCGAAGAGCTCACCCGCCCCCATGACGTTGAACGTAGCGTGGCGGCCAGACGCCGCGGGGGTGATGGCTTTGAGACGTCCCGACACGATGACGAAAAGGTAGAGCGCCTCATCCCCCTTCTCGATGACGATGTCGCGCGCAGCGTAGCGGCGACGTACCGTGAGGCGCGCCAGCGTCTCGATCTGACCGTCATCGAGGCCGGCAAAGATCGGCGCCCGACGCAGAATCGCCCCTGCATCCTCCGCCATCGCCCCCACCTAGCAAACCCAACGAGGTAAACCCAGCGACGAAAACCCACTGGGTCGCAAATCCGCTGGGTCGCAAACCCAGGGTGACGAAAATTTGGGTCTTGCCTCTGGCCACGGTCGCCACTCCGATCAAGTTTCTGCCATCCTCGCCTCCCGCCATGCCCCCGTACCCTTCAGCGGCGCTCGCCTTTTGCGAGCGGAGCCGGTCCGCCGCGCTCTTGCTGCCCGTTCTCACTGCGCCTACGACCGGTCGCGGCAGGGGGATGGCCCAGGTACTGACGATGGATGGGGGAGACTGACGTGGCCGGTCTTCTCGCGGCTTTGGTGTCGTTCCCGACGGTGGTCTTCACCGTCTTGCTGGGCCTCGCGCTCGTCTACTGGGTCTTCGTCATCGTCGGCGCCCTCGACATCGACATGTTCGATGCCGACGGCTTGTTCGAAGGCGCCGACGGGGCCCTCGACGGTGTCGACGGGGCCCTCGACGGTGTGGACGGGGCCCTCGACGGCGTGGACGGGGCCCTCGATGCCGACGCCCTGGACGCCATCGACGGGGCCGACGGCGCGGCCGGCTTGCTGCATGCCCTCAAGCTTCGACGTGCTCCCATCACCGTCACCTTCAGTTTCATCGCCCTCTTCGGGTTCATCTTCAGTTACCTGGCGATGGCCTACCTCGGCCCGCTCGTGGGCGCGTTGCTTCCCGTCTGGGCCTTTGGCAGCGCGGTGCTCGTGGCCGCTTTCGCGCTGTCGCTACCGCTCACGTCGCTTGCGACGAAGCCCCTCGAGCCCATCTTCAAGCCAGTCTCGGCCAAAGGACGCCGTGACTACGTCGGGGCCGTGGTCCAGGTGCGTACCGGCCGCGTGGACGACGGGTTCGGCCAGGCCGACCTCATGGATGAGGGCAGCCACTTGGTGGTGCCCGTCCGTATCGACGTCTCCACCCTCAAACGGGGCGATCGCGCCCTCATCATCGATTACGACGCCGAACGCGAGGCCTACGTCGTCGAAGCCTACGATTCACTGATGAGCGAAGAATCGCCGTCATAACGCCGCCAGGAGAAACCCACGCATGTCCGAAGGACCGTTGTTCGCGCTGATCGTCGGAGGCATCGTCCTCCTCCTTGTCGTCGGCATCCTCGTGATGATCACTCGGTTTTACCGCAAGGTGGACCAGGGCAAGGCCCTCATCATCAACAAGCTTCAGCGCCAGCCCGAGGTGACCTTCTCCGGCGGCGTCGTGCTGCCGATCGTCCACCGCTCCGAGATCATGGACATCTCGGTCAAGACGATCGAGATCGACCGCCGCGGCAAGGAAGGGTTGATCTGCAAGGACAACATCCGGGCCGACATCAAGGTCACGTTTTTCGTACGCGTCCGCCCCACGAAAGAAGACGTCGTCCAGGTCGCCCAATCGATCGGCTGCGCTCGTGCCTCCGACCAGGGCACCCTCGAAGAGCTCTTCACCGCGAAGTTCTCCGAGGCGCTGAAAGGCGTCGGGAAGCGCTTGATGTTCGAAGATCTCTATACGCAGCGTGAGCAGTTCCGCGACGAGATCATCAGCGGCATCGGCAAGGACCTCAATGGCTACGTCCTCGAGGATGCCGCCATCGACTTCCTCGAGCAGACCCCGCTCGAGATGCTCGACCCACAGAACATCCTCGACGCGGACGGCATTCGAAAGATCACGGACATCACGACCAAGCGAAACATTTCGACCAACGAACTCAAGCAGGAAGAGCGCATGGCGATCGGGAAGCAGAACCTCGCCAGCGACGAAGCGATCTTCCGCTACGAGCAAGAGCGCGCCGACGCGGAGGCCAAGAAGCAGAAGGAAATCACCATCGCCCAGTCCCGCGAGCAGAACGAGGCGCAGCGGGTCAAGATCGAGGAACAACTCAAGACCAAGAAGACCCACGAAAAAGCCCAAGAAGAAGCGGAGATCGCCGAGCAAAACCGGCAGCGGGCGGTCATGGTGGCCGAGCAGGCGCGCCTGCGCGAACTCGCGGTCGAAGAGGTACGCGTCGCCAAAGCCCGCGACGTCGAAGACATCGGACGCAAGAAGGAAGTTCAGGTCCGCGACATCGAGCGCGAAGAAGAGGTCGAAGCCCGCAAGAAGAAGATCGCCGACGTCATTCGCGAACGCATCTCCGTCGAGAAAACCGTCGCCGAAGAGGAGGAAGCCATCAAGGACCTCCGGGCCAACGCCGAAGCGAAGCGCCAGAAAGACGTCACGATCATCACCGCGGAGGCGGAAGCCCAAGAAGTCTTGGTCAAGGAGATCAAAAAGGCCGAGGCCCAAGAGGAGGTCGCCAAGTACCAAGCGCGGCAGCGTCTCGTCATGGCGGACGCCGAGCTCGAGGCGGCCGACCGCGACGCCCGCGCCAAGATGCGGCTGGCCGAGGGCGTCCAGGCCGAGACGGCCGCGCCCGGCCTGGCCAGCGTCAAGGTCAAGGAAGCCGACGCCGCGGCGGTGGAAAAGCAGGGTCTGGCGCAGGTGCGCGTACGGGAAGCCCAAGTCGCGGTGACCGAGCGCGAGGGGTTGACCGAAGCCCAGATCATCAAAGAGAAGGAACTCGCCGCCGCCGAGGGGATCCGACAGAAGGGCCTGGCCGAGATGCAGGTGCAAGAAGCCGAGGCGGCCGCCATCGAAAAGAAGGGCGTCGCCGAGGCGGTCGGGACCAAAGAGCTGCTCCTCGCCGAGGCCGCCGGGAAAGAAGCGGAGGCGACGGCCATTCAGAAGCGCATGCAAGCCGAGGCGATCGGCCTCAAGGAAAAGGCAGAAGCGATGCGCGAACTCGACGAGGCCAGTCGCGTGCACGAGGAATTCCGGCTCAAGCTCGACCTCAGCAAAGAGATCGCGCTCGAAGAGCTCGATGCCCGCATCAAGATCGCCGAGCAACAGGCGAACATCCTCAGCAAGGCCTTCGACGACGCCAAGATCAACATCGTGGGTGGCGACGGTGAATTCTTCGACCGGTTCGTGAAGGCGGTGAGTGTCGGGCAATCGATCGACGGCACCATCGACAACTCGAGTGCGCTCCAACAGGTCCTCAAGGATCATCTCTCCGGAGACGCCAACCTCATCGAAGACCTGGGCGGCATGCTCGGGGGCATGGACACCTCGTCGGTGCGCGACCTCACGATCTCCGCCGTGCTGGGTAAGCTGCTGACGCGCACCGACAGCGAAGAACAGCGCGGCAAGATTCAACGCCTCATGGACACCGCGCGCGACCTCGGCATCGACAAACTCGACTGAGCCCTCGTCGTCGCCCACCCAGCAACAGCCCATCGGCCCATGGCGGAGACGGACCCCACCACCAGTACGCCCGCGTCCTCCCCGGAGGCGACGACCCCGGCGGGCGGCGACGACGCGCTCGAAGCGGGCAACTACGAGGTCATCCGCGCCCGGCTCGTCGAGCAAGGAAAGCGCCTCCAGACCAAGGCGGAGGCGCTCAACGAGAAGCGCAAAGAAACCTTCGGGGGGACCGAACTATCGGTGATCGCCACCGAGCGCATTCGCACCGAAAACAACTGCGTCCCCCGCGACATCGTGCAGGTCGGGGGCCTGTTGCTTCTCGGCTACAACGTCTTCATCGGGCTCAAAAGCGAAACCAAGGTCAGCGACGTCTTCGCCCTCCACAAATTCGAGCCCCGCGACGATGGAACCTTCGACTGCAGCGACGTCGGTCTCAGCGCGGCCCACGGCTTCCTCCAGGATGCCTCGTTCATCAAGAACTTCGAGAGCCTCTACAAGTACACGCGCGAGGCGCGCCTGCTCCAGCTCGTCAAGCGCGAGACCAAGCTCCTCGGCGTGTTTCAGGTCGGGAGCAACCATACCGACATCAAAGCCTTCCGCTGGCGTATCGAGCCCTCCGGGCGCCTCGCCTACGAAGACGATCGGGGCGACCGCGACTACACCTACCCTCCGTCCCACGAATTCGAATGGACGGAGCCGGGGCCGGAGGCCACCGTCGAGGGCCAACACATCAACCTCGAAAACAAGGTGTTCGTCAGCAACGTGGGCGGGCGCTTGTCGCTGCGCGTCGAGGACAACACCGACACGGGGCGAGAGGTCTACCGCGAAGACCTCGAAGACGAGAACCAGGTCCTGATCGACCTCGGCCTGAAGTACGCGGTCGTGGGGCCGCTGGTTCTCCTGGCCGTGACCCCCTTCCGCGAGGCCACGACCCGGTACATCGTCTTCAACACCAAAACCGAGACGGGAACTCGGATCGACGCGATTGGACTCGCCTGCCAGGAGCTGCCCGAGGACCATGGCATCATCTTCCCCGGCGGCTACTACCTCGAGAGCGGCGACCACAAGGTCTTCGAATCCGAGCGCGTCGATGGCCTCGAATTCAAACGTAAGGTCTCGAGCCCCAACGGCGAGGACGTCCTCTACCTGTATCACCGGCGGGCGGACGGCCATTACGTCTTGTTTCCCTACAACCTCATTCGAAAAGAGGTTCAGACCCCCATTCATTGCCACGGCTACTGCATGTTCGACGATGGCCGGATGGTGGTTTTTCGCGCCGCGAGCGACGAGCCGACCCGCGTGCACCCGATGCAGGTGTGGCAGACGCCGTTCACTTCTGCCGCGTTTGCCGCCGCCGCCCCCACCGACGGGTCGTACCTCGCCAACGTGGGCAACGCCGAGCTCGTACGCGGGATCAGCGACGCGTTCAGCGTGGCCCGCCTCATCCGCAACGCCGAGCCCACCCGTCAGATCTTCGAAGATCTCGTCGCGACCACGGCCCGGTGTCTCGATGGCTACTATTGGCTCGGCCACGACGAAGCGGGCGACCTCGAGAGCGTGCTCCGCGAGATCCGCGGCACCGCCGACCTCATCATCGACGAATTCGAGAAGGTCGTGCAGTTCAAGCAGCAGGCGCGGGCGGCCCGGGTCGCCATCGGCGATGAGTTCGTCGCGCTCACCCGAGATCTTCGGCCCGAGCACTTCAAACGGGTCGAGCCGTTTCTCGGGGCCTTGACCTCCCTGCGGGGCCTCCGGGGCAAGATCATTACGCTGCGCGACATGCGGTACATGGACCTCACCGCCCTCCGCGAGCTCGAAGACCGCACCGTCGAGCGCTTCGACGAAGTGAGCCAGGCCTGCGTGCGGTTCCTCCTCCAGGACGCCGCGTTCGCCCCCTTGACCCAGGACATCGAATCCACCCTCGGGCGGCTCGACGAAGTCGCCAAGGTCGCCGATGTGGTGCCGCTCAAGGAAAAGGTCGACGAGACCGCCGAAGGGCTCGATCTGTTGAGCGAGGTCGTGGCCAATCTCGAGATCGAGGATGCGACCCAGCGCACCCACATCCTCGAGGGGATCGGCGAGGTCTTCGGCCAGCTCAACCGCGTGCGCGCAACCATCGAAGGCCGGCGCAAAGAGCTGATGAGCGAGGAGGGTAAAGCCGAATTCGGCGCCCAATTCGCGCTGCTCGGCCAAAGTGTATCGAGCGCCCTCGCCGTCGCCGACACCCCCGAAAAGTGCGACGACCAGCTCGGCCGGCTGATGGTCCAGCTCGAAGAACTCGAGGGTCGCTTCTCCGAGTTCGACGAGTTCCTCGGCGACCTCGCCCAAAAGCGCGAAGAGATCTACGACGCCTTCTCGGCCCGTAAGCAGCAGCTCAACGACGAGCGTCAGCGCCGCATTCAAAACATCGCGTCGGCGGTGGGGCGCATTCTCGAGGGGGTGGGCCGCCGGTCGCGGCAGATGGGGGAGCAAGACGAGCTGAACGCGTACTTCGCCTCCGACGGCATGGTGATGAAGGCACGGTCGCTGTGCGAGCAACTCGTCACGCTCGGCGATTCCGTCAAGGCCGACGCTTTTCTCGCCCAACTCGCGAGCGCCCGTCAGGACGCCCTTCGGGGCCTCCGCGACAAGCAAGAGTTGTTCGTGGAGGGCGAGGGCATCATCAAGCTCGGCCGCCACCGGTTCAACGTCAACACGCAGGCGCTCGAGCTCGCGATGGTGCCCCGCGACGGGGAGATGATGATTCATCTCAACGGCACCGACTATTACGCCGGCATCCTCGACGAGGGTTTTCAGGCGACCCGTCGCTTTTGGTCGCAGTCGCTCGTCAGCGAGAACGACGAGGTGTACCGGGGGGAGTACCTCGCCGCCTGCATCCTCGACGACGCCGAGCACGGCCGCGACGGCCTCACGCTCGGGCAATTGCGCGAACGGAGCCGTGAGGGCACGCTGGTCGAGGTCACCCGGAGGTACGCGCAAAACCGATACGACGAGGGGTACGACCGCGGCCTCCACGATGCCGACGCGGCGGCCATTCTCGACAAGATGCTCGCGCTCCGCGAAGCGGCGGGGCTGCTGCGGTACGCCCCGCCGGCGCGCGCCCTCGGGGCGTTGTTTTGGGGATGGTATGAGACCCAGCCCGATGTGGACGCGGACGCGGCGTTGGGTCGGTGGGCGCTTCGCGCGCGCAATCTCGGTCGGCTCCGGCAGAGCTTCGACGGTCCGTTGGGGGCCCTGCGGGATCTCGCGCTCGAACTCCAAGTGGCGGTGGAGGCCTTCGTCGTGGCGATGGACTTCGAGGAGGTGTTCGTCGACGTCGCCCCCGTCACCGCCGAGTATCTCGTCGAGGAGTTGCTCGAAGCGGATCTACGCTTCGTCACGACCGCGACCGCCGAGCGCCTGCGCGACGACCTGCTCCGCTACGTCGACCTCCACGGAGACCGGATGGCGTTCGACACCGACTTTCGCGCCCTCGAAGATCGCCTCCGCGAGCGCTTCGGCCTCGCCCGGGCCTGGGTCGAGGCCTACCTCGACCATCATCCGGAGCTCCATCCCCAGCGCCATCTCAGCCTCGAAGTCGCGGCCATGCTCTGCGACCGGAAGGTCGAGCGACGCACTTCGGCGGCGGTCGTCGACGCCGAGGCCACGGGCCTTCTCGGTCAGCACCTGCGCATCGAGGACGGGAAGATGCGGTTGCGTATCGACGAGCTGAGCGCACGCCTCGATCACTTTCGCCTCCACGAAGTCCCCGCCTACCGGGCCTACCGCGAGCAGCGCCATTCGGTGCTCGACGCCGAGCGCCAGGCTCTGCGGCTCGAGGAGTTCACCCCCAAGGTGATGAGCGCCTTCGTGCGCAACAAGCTCATCAATGACGTGTATTTGCCGCTCATCGGCGACAACCTCGCCAAGCAGATCGGCGCCGCGGGCGAAGGCAAGCGAACCGACCTCATGGGGCTGTTGCTGCTGATCAGTCCCCCCGGCTACGGCAAGACGACGCTGATGGAGTACATCGCCAATCGATTGGGTCTGGTGTTCGTCAAGGTCAACGGGCCGAGCCTCGGTCACAGCGTCGTCTCGCTCGACCCGAGCGAGGCGCCCAACGCCACGGCCCGCCAGGAAGTCGAGAAGATCAACCTCGCCTTCGAGATGGGGAACAACGTGATGTTGTACCTCGACGACATTCAGCACACCCATCCCGAGCTGCTCCAGAAATTCATCAGTCTGTGCGACGCGCAGCGGCGGATCGAAGGCGTATGGCGCGGTCGGACCCGAACCTACGACATGCGAGGACGAAAGTTCTGCGTCGTGATGGCCGGCAACCCGTACACGGAGTCGGGGGACAAATTCACCATTCCCGACATGCTGGCCAACCGGGCCGACACCTACAACCTGGGCGACATTCTCGAGGGTCGCGACGAAGCGTTCGCGCTGAGCTACATCGAGAACGCCCTCACCAGCAATCCCGTCCTCCAGCCGCTGAGCACCCGTTCGCAGGCCGACGTCTACAAGCTCATCGACAAGGCGCAGGGCGAAGAGGTCGCCACGACCGACCTCGAGCACGGGTACTCCGGGGCCGAAGTCGAGGAGATCGTGGCGGTGTTGCGTCACATGGAAACGGCGCAGAAGACGCTGCTGCTCGTCAATCAGCAATACATCGCGAGCGCGGCCCAGGACGACCGCTTTCGCACGGAGCCCCCCTTCAAGCTCCAGGGCAGCTACCGCAACATGAATCGACTCGCGGAAAAAATCGTCTCTGCGATGACCACCGAAGAAGTCGAAGCGCTGGTCGACGACCACTACCGCGGCGAATCGCAGACCCTCACCACCGGGGCCGAGCAGAACCTTCTCAAGCTGGCCGAGATGCGGGGCCGGCTCACCGAGGCCGACGCCACGCGCTGGAAAGAGCTCAAGGAAGAGTACGTACGTCACCTCCGCATGGGGGGCCGCGCCGACGACCCGGTCGCCCGCCTCACCGGCACGTTATCGGGCTTGTCGGCCGACCTGACCGGGATCCGTGACGTCATCGCAGACGGGACGAACAAAGGCCTCGACGCCGCGATCGACCGCGCGGTAAGCGCCCTCGTCAAAGAGGTCGAAGGGGTCAATGCCACCCTCGCGGAGGGCACGAATCGAGGTCTCGACGCCAAGGTGGACGCGGTGGGTACCGGCGTGGCGGGAATCGCCGAGGCCCTGGGGCAGGCGCTGACGCTGATGGCCGAGGCGGAGGCGCAGCGGCGCGAGGTCGCGACGAAGGAACTCGATCTCCTCGCCGAGCGGGGCGCGATCGAGGCCGCGCGACGCGACACCGAGGCCCAACACTACGCGTCGGAGCAAGCCCGCCACGCCGCGGCCGCACAGCGGCGACGGGCGGAAGAGAAGGAAGCCGAGGCGAAACGGCCGATTCCCCGACCCGATGGCGATCGTTACGCCGACCTCGACGACAACCCTCGCGTAGGGCGCGCCGAGCGCCTGGCCGGGGCCGAGAAGTGGATGAAGCCCTACCTCCTGCGGATCGAAGCCGCCCTGGAGGCGCTGGGGCGACCCAAGGTCGAAGTTCAGACCACGACCCCCCACGAGGTGCAGCTCTTGCTGAAGCAGCAGATGTATCTGATCGAACACACGCTGGTGCCGCTCGTGACGCGGACGGCCCAATCCCACGAAGAGAGCCGTGCCCTGCTGCAGACCCTGCAGGAGGTACGCGAGCGGATCGCAAAAGTCCGTCCCGGGTGAGGGGATCCCACGCGGGACCAGCGGCGGGATTCCAAATTTGAGCGGGGACGGACGCCGTGGCGTATCGTTGTCTCATGCTTGACGTGCGATGGGTTCGACTGCGATGGGTTCGACTGGGAATTGCCGCGGCCGTGAGTCTCACGGGCCTCGGGATGGGCTGCAGCGCGGGGGGTGACGAGGACGACGGCGCGGCCGGGGCGGGGGGCGCCGGAGCGGCGTCTCCGACCGGCACGAGCGGGGGCGAAGGTGGGGCCAACCCCTCGGGGGTCGGGGTCGTTACGGTGGGGGTGGGGAGCGGCGGCGCGTGCCCCACTTCGTGCAGCGCCGACCTCAAGTCGATCCTCGACTGCAACAATGCCGTCTTGCAGACGTGTGCCACCGACACCGCGTGCCTCAACGGGTCGTGCTCCGACGACCCTTGTGCGGCGGCGGATGCAGCCCAGAGCAGCACCGGCTGCGACTACTGGGCGGTGAAGCCGGATCTCATTCCCGAAGGCAACGGTGCGTGTTTCGCGGCCTACATCGCCAACACGTGGGACGCCCCGGTGCGCTTATCGGTTTCGTACCAGGGCGCCGAGCTCACGGACACGAGCTTCATCCGCATCCCGCAGGGCCAAGGGCAGTCGATCACCTACGGACCGTACGACCCCGCCGTCGGCCTCCCCGTCGGAGAGGTGGCCATTCTCTTTCTCGCCCACCAAAGCCCCCAGCCGGCCGCCGTCCCGAGCTGCCCGGTGCCCGCCGCCATCAACGCCCCGTACGGCGTGCTGGGCACCGGAATTGGCGACGCATTCAACATCGTGACCGACCGGCCGGTCGTCGGTTACACGATCCTCCCCTACGGCGGAGGACCGAGCGCGGCGACGTCCGCGTCTCTCCTTCTTCCCACCAGCGCGTGGGACACCAACTACATCGCCGTCAACGCGTACGAAAAGAGCCAAGTCGTCATCCCCGCCCAGCCGTCGCTCAACGTATTGGCCCGCGAAGACGCCACCCAAGTGACGATTCTCCCGGGGGTGGCCATCGTCGGGGGGGCCGGAGTCGCTGGCTCTCCAGCCAACGTGGCGGCCACGTACACCCTGAACGCCGGCCAATACCTGCAGTTGTCCCAGAATCAAGAGCTCACCGGGAGCCCCATCCAATCGGACAAGCCCGTGGGCGTGTGGGGGGCCGCGAGCTGCCTCAACGTGCCCGCCAACGCGACGGCTTGCGATTCCGCCCACCAGCAGATCCCTCCCGTACGTGCGCTCGGCAGCCGGTACGCGGGCGTGCGCTATCGCAATCGTTCGGCGGCGCCGAGCGAAGAAGAGCCGCCGTGGCGGCTCGTGGGGGCGGTCGACGGGACCCAACTCACATGGAGCCCCGCCCCGCCGCCCGGGGCGCCCGCGACGCTCAACCTGGGGCAGGTCGCCGAGTTCGACGCCGCCGGCCCCTTCGTCGTCGCGAGCCAGGACGGCGACCACCCCTTCTACCTCGGCCAGTACATGACCGGAGGACAAGGTTTCTCCTCCGAAGGCGACCCGGAGTGGGTGAACGTCGTGCCCATCGACCAATACCTCGACGGGTACGTGTTCTTCACCGACCCCACGTACCCCGAGACGAGCCTCGTCGTGGTGCGACGCCGTGCCCCCGCCACCGGGAATTTCGCCGACGTGACCCTCGACTGCGCCGGCGTCCTCACCGGATGGCAGCCGGTCGGCGACGTAGAGTTCACCCGGGTCGACATGGTCACCGGCAACTTCGACAGCGTCAACGGTTGCTCGAATGGGCGGCACGAGATCACGAGCGACGCACCGTTTGGCGTCACCGTTTGGGGGTGGGGTTCGTTCGCCTCGCTGTTTCCCTCGACCTTCGTCTCCTACGCGTACCCCGCCGGCGCCAGTGTGCAGAGCATCAACGACGTCGTCGTCCCTCCCATCCCCCGGTAATGGGAGCAGGGTGATGGGAGCGGCGTGATGCGAGCGGCGTGATGCGAGCGGCGTGATGCGAGCGGGTGATGCGAGCGGTCGGGGCCCGCGCCCCGGCGGGGTCTCCTGCGGCCCTCACGGGCGGCGGCGAAGGGCGTCGACGAGGTCCTGAACCGCGCCCTCGACGAGCGCGTAGGCACCGTCGAGTTCGGGGTCGCCATCGCGAAACAGCACCTCGGGCGACAACGGGGATCCGATGCGAAAACGGATCTTCGAGGGGAAGATCGGCAGGAGGCAGAGCGGCGTCGCGACCCAGACCCAACCGAGACCGAGGCGCAGCCATCGCGGCCCTCGCGCGCGAGCCAACCCCACCGCTCCGAGCACGCCGAGAAGACTCACCCCCCACCGGTTGAGCCCCATGAGCCGGGGAATGACGAGCCACCGCGCCAGCGCGCGCGAGCGGAAGAGCATGGGGGCGGTGACGTGGCTGCCGACGATGCCCATCGGCACGATGGGCACCCCCGCCTCGCGGGCGATGCGGAGAAAGCCGCGGCGGCCGGCAAAGTCGACGCGCGAGGCTTGCCACAACGGGCGCAGCGACTCGTGGTCGCCTCCGGGAAACACCAAAATCGGAACGCGAGCCGCGAGCGCCGCCGCCGCCGCCTCGTAGGTGGACGGAATGGCGCCGACCTCTCGCCAAAGCCACGCGAGGGGAGGAAACCGGAATCCGATCTCATGGGTGAATCCCGCGAGCGGGCGGTCGGCCGCACCGACCTCGGTGGCGTAGAGGACCGCAAAGCTCAAGCACTCCGCCACCGCCATGCCGGCCGAGTGGTTCGCCACGAGCAGAAACGGCGTTCCCGCCGGGGGAAGATGTTCTGCCCCTTCGAGGCACGGCCGATACAAGAGCTCCACCGCCGGCCGGAGCCGCTCGCGCACGAACCGCTCGAGCCAGCGGGAAGGACGACCCGGACCCAAACGCTCTGCATCCACCATGTCGAGGCCGTAACACGGGCCCCGCGGTGACCGACCTCACTTGCCGCGAGGCCGTGGGCTGAGGAGCATGGGCATCGGGGCCTACGCCGTGGAGATCTCGAACCCCGACCGCATCGTCTTTCCTGACGCCGGCTTCTCCAAAGCCGACGTGGTCGCGTACTACGAGCGCGCGGCGCCGCTGATGATGCCCCACCTCATGGGTCGTCCGCTCACCTTGCAGCGGTTTCCCCGCGGGATTGGCGCCAAGGGCTTCATGCAAAAGAACGCGGCGAAACACTTTCCCTCGTTCATCGAACGCGTCCCCGTCGTCCACCAGGAGCGTGAAACCATCTACCCCGTCGTTCACGACGCCATGGGGCTTCGCTACCTCGCCAATCAGGGCACGGTGACCTTTCACATTTGGACCACCCGGGCCCGCGCGCTCGACCGCCCCGATCACATCGTGTTCGACCTCGACCCCCCTCGCGGCGACCCCGCCGCCGCACGGACGGCGGCCCGCGACGTCCGTACGCTCTTGCAGGAGCTCGGCCTCGCCAGTGCCGTGTGCGCCACCGGTTCGCAGGGGTACCACGTGCTGTTCCCCGTGCGCCCCGAGCTCGACCTCGTCGCCATCGGCCTCTTCTGTCGCCGCGTCGCCGAGCTCCTCGCCCGACGTCACCCCGAGCGGCTCACCACGGAGTTTCGCAAAAAGAACCGTCGCGGTCGTGTCTTCATCGATTGGTTGCGCAACCGACACGGACAGACCGTCGCGTGCCCGTGGTCGCTACGACCGCGACCCGGGGCGCCTTTCGTGGCCCCCCTGACCTGGGACGAGCTCGCGACCACCCCGCCCGACCTCCACCGGTTGCCCGACGTCGAGGCCCGCCTCCGGCGCGGCGACCCCTACGCCAACCTCGAGCCGGCGGATCTGACCGCTGCCCGCGACCACGTGGCCCGCGCCACCGCCGGGTTTGATCTGAAGCCCTTCGACCGCTTTCGTAGCTGAATCGGGGATGAGCTTCTCGTTCAGGCGAAGGTGTTGCTACCGTCTGCGCGGGCGCGCCACGTCGGAAGCTCGTCGACGAGATCGCGCCGTATCAGGGCGTAGTTCCCCTCGAAAAAGCGCTCGAGCTCGGGATGCCAAGAGGCGTACAGCTCCACCCCGCGTGGCGTAACTTTACCCAACCCGTAGTCGATGTCTTCGGCGAGGAGGAACACATCTCGGAGGAAGTGGCGCGTGTAGACCCATCGATGGTTGTATTCGAATTGAACCAAACCGACCGCGCCCCGTTCGAGAAGCCCCGCCGTACCGCACAAGACGTCGTAGTCGTGACCCTCGGTATCGACCTTGATCATGTGGACCCGATCGATGCGCTGCTCGGCGCAATAGCTGTCGACCCGTCGTTTCACGACCGGTACCGCATCGTCATCGTCCATCGCCGTAAGCGCGGACGTCCCGATGTCCGTGTCCCCGGTCATGCGCGCCTCACCGTCTTCGGAAGACAATGCCATCGACCGGCAGACCACCCGGCCCCGAGAAACCTGGGCCTCGAGATTGGCCGAGAGGGTCTCGAAGGTCCCGGGGAAGGGCTCGAAACAGTGAACCGTCAGCTCATCTGAAGATTCGACCCGGCCCATGAGGGTTCGTGTCCATTCACCGACATTGGCCCCCACGTCGAAAAACACCGCCGCTTCGTGCCGTCGTCGCGCGATCCGCAACATTTCACGCTGGAGGAGGTACTCGCCGTTGCGCGCGGGTTGATTGGCCACGTCCCGCCGCGCGAGCATGTACACGGCCCGCCCCAGACGCCACGACAGCCTCCGGTCGAGGTCCACCGCGCGGACGGCCCACCTGGCGAGGCGACGGTGGCGCATGAGCCGGATATAGGGGAATCCCAAGGGCCGTGTCTACCCGGGGGGAAGGGCAGCGCCCGGAGCGTCCGTGCGGTTCGCCCCCGGGCGCACCGGGCAAAGCGGTTACGGCCGCGCGACGAGGTCCCGCACATCGCCCCCGACGGCGACGTTCTGGAGGAGAAGACCTGCGGGGGCCTGGTCGGCGGTGACCAGGTCGGCCGTCGTGAAGACCTCGGTATCGTTGTTGTCGATGAGGTCGCCCCGGAGAAACACCCGCGCGCCATCGCCGGAAAAGCGACACTCGTTGACGTCCTGGTTGTTGCTGGCCAGAGCGGCGGTCACGATGCGGATGCCTCCGGCCGTGCCCGACGTGGGCACGATGAACGCCGCGTTGTCGTTGTCGGCCCCGACCCCGTTGACCTGCCAATCCGTGACCACGCAGAGCGCAGACCCGTCGGGAGCCCATTCGAGCGCGTCGTCGCCGAGGGGACCACGGAGTTCGGCCGCCACCGCGGCGGTTTGTACGTTGGTTCTCACGGTCGAGGCAGCGAGGTCGACGTCGCTGGCGACGTACACCTGGTAGAGGTCCGCCGTGGGCGCGTCGGCGCCGAAGGCGATCCCCATGCCGTCTGGCGTGAGCCGGAACGCCCCGACCTGCGCCGGCCCGTTGCCATTGGTCAGGGCGGCCATCGCCGCGACCTGCTCGAGGTTTTGCCCGTCGGGGTCGGCGCGGAAGAGGAGAAACGCACCCCCGAGGTGCGTGCTGCGAAAGTAGACCTTCCCGCTCGCATCGACCTGGGGGGTGTCGCGCGCTTCGGACCCGTCCGCCGTCAACGCCTCGGGGATGAGCGGGACGGGAACCGGAGGCGAAAGGGTGATGTCGCTCGAGTAAACATTGTCTTCCCCATCGTCGACGAGGTCCGCACGGTAGGCGACGGTGGTGTTGTCGACCCACACGACGCCCACCGCGTCTCGCGCCGCGTCGCTCGGGTTCTGGCTGACCAGGGTCGGAGAGGCGCTGGTGCCGTCGGCGTTCGCCACGTACACGCGGTCTGCGCCATTCAGGTCCCAGTCGCCGACGAACGCGATCCGACTCCCGTCGGGGGACCACGCGAGCTCGCGTACGTCGAAGTTCGCGGCCCCGGCGGTGGCGACGGTGATGGGGGCGCTCGTCGCGTCGATGTCGTAGACGAGAATCGAAACGGGATTGCCGTCGGCGAACAGCGCGATGGCGAACTGCGTGGCGTCGGGCGAGATCGCAAACGCATCGATCTCGTCGAGGGTCGTGATCCCCATGAGACCCACGGTCGACGGGGTGCCCCCGGGAAAGTCGACGCGGCCG
>JBCCLB010000020.1:0-102871 GCA_039027095.1 Myxococcota bacterium | reverse complement strand
CGCCCCCGCCGTCGTCGTCGCCCCCGCCGTCGTCGTCGCCCCCGCCCGCTTCGTTCGCGGTCCTCCTCGTTCACGTCCATTCCGTGGACCACCTCGAGCTCAAGGAGACGCCGCACCGTCGCCACCAGTACGACCGCGACGAGAACGGCGTTTGGCGTCGACGACCCGTCCACCCCTGACGCCCGGCGCGCCCCGAGCATGACGTCGACGACGACGCATCGATGACGACGACGGGTCGATGGCGACTCGATTGATGCCGCTGCGCCGCGGTACCGAATCGACCCCGCCTCGTTGTGCGCGTGATCCCGCGAATGGTCTCAGTTCTTTTTTTCGTCGAGAAAAGATTACCTTACTGGCGAAGGGGTCTTGTTTGAGGCATAGTCCCCGCGGCTACTGAACACCTGTGTGTCACCAGAAGGGGACGGATCTGATCCAGCCCTGAACGGAGCCAAAGCGGCCGTCCACGGCCCCAGGAGGCAGAAAAACCCAAATGACCTTCCACCCTGGCGGTTTGGGCACGGCAGAGAGTGAAGTACTACATGGATGCATTTAGCAAGAAGCTCGTTGACATGGTTCGTTCGGCCCCAGACGAGGTCATCCTCGACCTGGTCAGGGCGCAACTCGTCGGTGGAAACAGCGGCGACTTTTCATTTGCCGCGTCGGCGCCCGCGCTCCGTATGGGGGGCGGGGTGCATTCCGACCCGAGGGCGCTCGACGATGCGGTCGCCGAAGTCGTTCTCGACGGGGAGGGCATGAGCGCGGGCGATGTCGCCAACGCCGTGCGGGTCGACAAGGCGCGCGCGTCCGCCGCGCTCAAGCGCCTCGCTCGCCGCGGGACCATTCAGCGAGCAGGTGAACGGCGCTTCACGCGCTACGCGGGCGACATGCAGACGGCGAAGTCGGCCAGTCTCCGCGCCCGCGGACGCGTTTGAACGCCCGAGCCATCTGAAATCGGCGACGCGCGACCGGGTATCGGTTGGGTCGTCGCCTCGACAGATGGGCGGGACAGCCATGCGGGATAGGCCCGGGTTCGCCCGGGCCGGCGCGTCGCATCCCTGATAGTCTTGGCGCCACAAGCCGTCGGGATCCCGCAAGCACATCGTCGGCGAGGAAAAGACGTGAGCAACGAAGAAAAGCCGGGCGTCTGGAACGAGCTGGCCCGCATGGAAGCGGAAGTCTTCGATCCGGACGAAGACGAGACACGTTCCTTCAGCCGCGAGGAGATCGAGCAAAAGGTCGCGGAGGCACAGGCCGCCGGGCGGCTCGCCGCGCCACCCCAGGCCGGGCGACGGCCCATGCCTGCTCCTCCGCCGCCCCCGGGCGCCGGTCGCCGCCCCTTCACCAAGCCCCCTCCGGGCGGCGGCGTCGTGCCCCGGGGACCGCGCACGCCAGGCGCGAGCCCCGCCATCCCGGCGCCGGGCCCCACCCGCCCCGCGCCGACGCCGGCCGGCGGTATCGCACCGGCGGTACCTCCAGGCGCGCCCTTCGCGCCTTCGCCCAGTGCACCCGAGGCGCGCCAGGTCGTGGCGCCGCGAGGGGGGATGAACGCGGTCGGCGACGAAGTCGACGACGAGACGTCCGAGTTTCCCCCCGCGACTCCGAGTGCCCCCACCGCGACGCCACCGGCGGCGTCGCCCGTCCCACCCTCTTCGGTGGAACCCGCTACGACCCCGCAACGACCGTCCCCCGGCCCTACCCAACCAGGGCCACGGCCTGCCGCCAGAGGTTCCGACCCCTCTGCTCGCGCTTCCGCTCCCACGGGTCGCCGCGCTGCCCCCGCCGCCCGTCGTTCTGCCCCCGCCGCTCGCGGTTCGGTTCCGGCCGCACGCCGTTCTGCCCCCGCCGCCCGCGCCCTCCCGTCTCGCCCTGGCGCCGTTCCTTTGCCTGCGGCACGCGCGCGGCCCGCGTCGCGACCATCTCGACCGCGACGCAGTTGGGAGCGCGATGATGAAGTTCCCCGCCCCCTGTCGTCGGCGGGCGACGACGCACCTCCAGATCCAGACCGGCTCCTCGCCGCGCTCGACGACGATGCCCTCGGTGGCTCGCGGCGGAGTGCGTCCTGGCCACCGCCGGAGCGCTCCGCGAAGTCGCCAACGGCAAACGGCGAGGAGGTGGTGGGGTTGCCGCCGCTCACGCCGACGTCGTCGTCGTCGCCGCCCCCTGCGGTCGAACGGGACATGTCGGCGCCCAAAGGCTCGGCGGAGCAGGCGAGCCCATCCGCCACCGCCCCGGCTGCGCCCGAACCTCCTCTGAAAGCACCGGCCGCCGCGCGACCGCTGATCTCGGGGTCTCCGCCCAAGGGGGCGGCCATGCCGGGCCTCCAAACGTCGGAAGAAGAGTTGGCAGCGCTTGCCGCGGGCGGTCAGGACGACGCCGCACAGAACCGCTCGCTCTGGATCGCCGTCGCCATCGGAGCCGTCATCGCGGTCGTGGCCATCGTCCTGACCTATTGAGGGAGCGCGCGACCCGAATGAGCGCTCTGTCTTCGGGCGCACTGTCTTCGGGCGCACTGTCTTCGGGCGCACTGTCTTCGGGCGCACGGTCTTTGGGCGCACGGTCTTTGGGCGCTGTGCCTCCGGGCGCTCCGTCTGTGGGCGCTGGGCGTTCTAGCATCGTACCTTCTAGCGCTCTGCCCTCGAACGCCGGGCCTCCGAGGGGCTCGGCTCATCCCGCGCGGTCCTCCGAGCGTAGGTCTCGGCGGGGCACCCCTCGGTCTTGGCTTGGACTTGGCCTCGTCGTCGTCCTTGCGGGGGGCTGCGGTGCCGCAGTCGTTGAGCCGTCAGCGGCAGCGGATCGCCTCGTGATGGCGACGCCGGGACGTTCCGTCTGCGGGTGGAAAACACTCGACGATGGGACGCCCCGCGTCGTCTTCGATGAAGGGGGGCGCTACCGCCCGAGCGGCCCCCGGGGACGAACCGCCCCGGCGGCCGCCCTCGTCGTTCCCGGTGGCGTTTCGTTTCACGCGGTGGCGTCGGCGGTGAGAGATATCGATCCCAGCCTACGGCGCGTCGAACTGCCCGTCGATGGTCGGTGGCTGGTCCCTTTGACGCGCTATGCGGGGCGTGCTCCGGCGCCCCGTCCGCCGTCGACGGACCGCGATGCCGACGTCGACGTCGCCGTGGTCGGGCATCGCCGGGTACGTCGTGCGCGTGGGGCCCCGCGCGTCCGGCTCGCCGACGTCCGTGTGGCCCCCGATGCACGTGCGACGCTGTTCCTCGAGCGCGGCAACCCCGCCGGCGTCCGACTCGGGGCGGCGCAGCTCTCAGCGTACCTTCGCGCCGCGCGCCCGCGCGTCGACACCTTTACCATCGACGCGGCGCCCTCAGTGCTCTGGTCTGACTTCGTGCGCGTCGCGACCGTCGTCGCATGTTACGACCGCGGCCCGGGCGAGGCACCGCACGAGGTCATCTGGGACCTTCGTCGGTTCTCTACGCCGACTGCATCCACTCCCTGATCATCCCAGCGCCAGCGCCTGCGCTCCCTCGACGGTTCGATGTCTCGACGCTTCTCCTCTCTCTTCTTCTCCGCGACCATCACGATCGCCTCGTTCGTCGCGTGCGGCGAACAAAAGGATGACCCACCCACGCGCGACGGGGAGGCGCCCTCAGGCTCGGCATCACCGTCGGATGACGGAGCCGCGACCGCCGCGCCCTCGGCCTCGGCCCCCCCTTCGAACGGTGGCGGAGACGGCCTCCCTGAGGTGTGTCGAACGTATCGCGCCCGCTACACCGCCTGTGCCCCCAAGCTTCCCGAGGCGTCGCGGGCGGTGATGGAGAGTGCCTACGCCGCCTTCGAGAAAGAGCGCGCCGCGGCCGCGGGCGATGCCGAACAGCTCGCCGACATGGCCGTGACGTGCAAAGCGAGTCTGATGGGGCTCGAGAGCATTTGCCCCGAAGGATGACGAAGCTTGCTTGATCGTCGTCACGTGATGATCACGAGGATCGCCCCCACTACGGCCATGGCGGCGCCCATGAGGCGGGCCCGGGTCACGGGTTCTCCAAGCCATACCCGCGCCAGCGCGATCGTGAACACCGTCGACATCTGATTGAGCACCGAGGCGGTGGACGCCCCCGTCCACTTGAAGCCCCCGAGCCACAACAACATCGCCACGTACGCGCCGAGGAACGAGGCGGGGGCTAGCGTCCACCAGGTGCGATTCGGCTTCAGGGCCTCGAGGGCCGATCGCTCCGACGGCACGAGCGCCATCCAAACGGCCTGCCCCGAGACCCCGGCGAGAAGGCGAACCAACGTGACTTCGACGAGGTGGCCCGACGCCAGGACGGGCTTGGCCAGGACCACCCCGACGGCCATCGCCACCATCCCCCCCAACCCGAGCATCACCCCTTTCGCATCGGGGCCGGAACCTCCCCCGCCGCCTCGCACGGCGCCGCGCTCCTGGGCGAACAGCACCCCCGCGACGACGAGCAGGCCACCGACGAGAAAGCCCGGTCCCACCGACTCGTCGAGGAACAGCACGCTCAGGCCCACGATGGTGGGCGTGTAGGCGGTTTCTACGACGGCCAGGCGCGCCGCCCCCAGCCGACGAAGCGCTGAGAAGATCATCGTGTCGGCGATCGCGATCCCGAGCACCCCGCTGACGACGAGGCGAAGCCAGTCTCCCCCCGACCGCGACCCCGCGAAGCTCAGGTGGAGAACGGGCATCGTCGCGAGCAACAACAGCGATGCACTGACGTTCTTGAAGAGATTGATCCCCTGCGCCGACAACGCCTCCGAACGGCGAAACAAGACGATGCTCGTGGACCACACGGCCGCGGCCCCGAGCGCGCAAGCCTCCCCCACCCCGAAGCCGAAAATGCTCCCCGTCACGAGCGCCCCCGGGTCGCCGCCGCTCACGGAGGCGCGTTCCTCGTCGGCGTCGATCTCACCGACGACGTTCCTCTCCCCCTCCCGTGGCGCCCCGACGATCGCGGATGACCCGCTCGATCTCCTGGAGCTCCCAGCGGAGGTAGTCGTTGAACACCACGAACGCCTCGTTGGCTTCGAGCTCGCCGACGGTGAGCGCGCGAAACGACCGCCGACGAAGGCTCATCAATCGCTCCCGAATGTCGACGAGCTCCTCGCGGGTCATCTCGTCGGGCGGCGTCTCGTGCTCCTCGTCGTAGTTGTGCACGACCGCCTGGAAGTCGGCGTAGAGTTCATCGAGAACGCCCTTGCTCTTGCGCCGCCGGCGCGCCGCGAGCGCCTGGACCCCGGAGTATCCCATGATCGCGAGGGTGATCCCGAGACTGATCGTGTCCGCCCACTCGAGGAACTCCGGGGGTACATCGCGGCGATAGTACTGGGAGGCTCCCGGATGAAGCGGGTAGCGCAACTGATAGACATCGAAACGTTCATCGAGCTCTCGCAGACGACGAACCTTCTGCCCAAGCTCCACCTTGTGGAGGAACACCGCTTCGGTGAGCGCGCGGGCCACGGTGTCCTCGACGTCCGCGCGCGCGACGAGAAGAGCATGAACGCCGATGACTCCGGTGGGTTCACTGGGATGATTGCCGAACAAGTGCTTGGGAATGACATGACTGACGACGAACGGGTGTTTGCTACGGATTCCGTCCATCGCCGGGGCCACCCGCTCGGGGTCGTCCAGGCTCAACAGCGCGGCGTCCCCCGCCGCGAGCATGCGTTCGACGGCCTTCGACTCGATCGATCCGAGAATGAACACCGCGTCGAGCTCCTCGGAGAGGAAACGCTCTGTCGTGTTCCGGTAGCTGTCGTTGATGAGTTGGGGGCCGCGCGGGTTGTCGTCGGTGAACCCGTAGTGGCTCATGAGGCGGCGGGCCACCAAGTCGGTACCGCTCGCCGGAGGACCGATCCCCACCCGCAATCCCGCCAGAGACGGTACCCCATCGCGGGCCACGACCGCACCCGAGTCGTCCCGTCGGACATGGACGATCATATAGAGGTAGAGTTCGTACAGCGGCACCAGCGTCCGAATGTCGCCATCTCCGTCGGTGTCGCTGTAGGCGAGCGCGAGATCGGCATCGCCCGCGATGACCGTCGAGAGGCTGTCGCGCGCGCCGGCGCCCTCGACGACTTCGACGTCGATTCCGTCAACGTGGGCGTTAAACGTTTCCGCCAACGCAACCCCAAGCCGATGCACCGCGCTCCCGGCCGTACCCGCCGCCAATCGCAAGCGCGTTTGGCGGCGAAGACATCCCGCCGCAGAGCTCCCCGAAGCGGCCACCGCGGCCAGCGCGAGCGCTCCTCCCCTCACGCAATCCCGACGCGACGCCCGCCGCCCGGGTGACTTCGGTCTCGGAGGTTCGTCCACCACGCCCGCACCGTACACCGGCCGCGCGCGCGACGAGACCTCACTCCGGGGCGTCGAAACGCGCCGGGGTCACATCGACGGGGATCTCCAACACGCGCGTGCCGTCGAAGGTCACCGCGAGCTCGGTCTGCCCCGCCTCGATCCCCCAAAAGACGAACTCACGGCCTTCACCCTCGACGGGCGCGACCCCCAAGACCCCGGTGCGGGCGCGAAAGAAATCGAGATCGTCGTTGACTCGGTCTCCGTTCTCGAGCCCGACGACGCGGGCGGCGACCACGATGCCCTCTGGGATTTCGATGCCGTCTTCGGCCAAACGCACGCTCTGGGGCGGGTCGGTGAGCAACCTGTACTCGAGACCGTATTCGGTCGAGCATCCCGGCAGGATGGCGCATAAGCCCAGCAGGCCGAGGAACGAGCGCGCTCGGCGGGCGATGGCCGTCATCGGTCGCCCTCCTCATCGTCAGCCCCGGTCACGATGATGCGGATCTCGGCGCTCACGTCGTCCCGCGCGACGGTGACCGACGCCTCCCCCTCCGCAAGCCCGTGCAGCTCCATCTCGTCATCGAAGGGACTCTCTTCGTCGGCGTCGAATGGATCCCCCTCTTCCGCATCCTCCTTGTCGCGCGGCACGATGGCCACCACGGCGGGGTCGGTCGTGGTCCACGTGAAGGGCGCACCTCCGGCGAGGGGGACATCCAGTCCGTCGACCGGAAGGGCAGCGACCACCCTGACGACCCCCAAACCGAGGGGCAAAGGATCTTCGGTGAGGCGCCGTCGCGCCGACCAGACTTCGATGCGGGACGTACGCTTTGCCTCCACGTGGGTGAAGTCGACGATTTGATCTTCGCGGGTCGACGCGGCGAGAAAACCTTGAATGCTCGGGGCGAGGATGGTGAAGCCTCCCTGCTCACGCACGACGTCGCCCGCGCCGACGACGTCGTTGAACCCTCCGTCGTCGCGGGCGAACGACAACCCAAAGCGCGCCCCCACCGCGACCGACAGCGGCACCTCCTGGTCGAACCCGAACACCCCCGCCACGCGGTCTGGGTCGAGCGCGTCGGTTTGATTGCAGGCCGGATCGCCCGCCGCCGCGCAGCCGTAACGAAACCGCCCTTCGCCCAGCTCCCCCGCCGACCCTTCCGGCGGTTCGGAGATCCCCCCGAAGCCGCCGTCACACCCGACCGGACCTGCGGCCAGCCACAGGCTAAGAAGTAGCGAGGTCCTCATCCTTGCCCCTGCCGTCGTCATCCTCATCACGAACCGAACTCAGCTCCTGCAGGGTTGCTCATGCAGGGTTCGCGCCATGGGCACGCGGTCCGAGCCGGCGATGGCACCACGCGGGCGTACGGGGTCTTTTGGGGCCCGGTTCTAGCGCGCTTCTCGCCCGGAACGACCACGAGAAGACCCACCGATGACGACAGCGACGTCATGGTTGGCGGTCGCATCGCCGACCTCATCGCTTCCGCTGCGCCGTCCGCCGAAGATTTTGCTTCCCGGGGCGACCGACCGGGTCAGCCAGACGTTGCCTCCGATGACGGACCCCGCGCCGATGACCGTGTCGCCCCCGAGAATGGTCGCCCCGCTGTAGATGGTGACATCGTCTTCGATCTTGGGGTGGCGGGGCCGGCCCGCCGCCGCCTCTCGGCGCCCTCGCTCCGCGCTCAACGCCCCGAGCGTCACCCCGTGGTAGATTTTCACCCGGTCGCCGATCCGCGCCGTTTCTCCGATGACCGTCGCCGTGCCGTGGTCGACGAAAAAGTCACTCCCGATCGTCGCCCCCGGATGAATGTCGATGCCCGTCTCGAAGTGCGCGTACTCCGCCACGATACGAGGCACCAGCGGGACGCCGAGGTCGTAGAGGACCTTCGCCACCCGATGCGCCGTAATGGCCTCCGTCGACGGATAGCTGAACACCACCTCCTCCACGCTGCCGGCCGCGGGGTCGCCGCGGTACGCGGCGGTCACATCGGCGGCGAGACAGCGCCGCATTTGCGGGATCCGGCGATAGAGCGTCAACACGGCCGCTTCGCTCCAACCTTCGCCGTAGCCTTCGGGGGGGCGACCGCGGCGGGCTTCGTAGGTCGCGGCCCGATCGATTTGCTCGACCAGCAACTCGTAGGCCGGATGCAGGTGCTCGGCCAAGACCAGCCGCAGGTTGCCCGCACTGAGCGGGCGCGATGCGTAAAAGCCGACGAACAGCGCGGCCTGAAGATGCTTGAATGCCTCGACGACGGCCCGTCGGTTGGGCATCGCGGCACTCTCGAGGCTGTCGATTTCCTTCGTTCCGTCGTAGCTGTCGACCACCGCATCGATCGCCTCGACGAGCTCGCGGTGACGCGTCGGCACCCTACCCATGCGCAGGCCTATAGCACCGCGCCCGCCTGGGCCGCGTCGCGAACGGGTCGCACTGTAGCCCCAGAGTTGCACCGTCACCGGACGTACCGATGCGCGTTGGCGTCGCCTGGCCCTGCGGCAGGGTCACGCAACCGCGTTTTATCCAATATTTCAGACCATTGACCGAGACGCGCGGGTTGCTACAACCCGGCGTCATGGTCCGAGGGTCTCACATCACCGCCGCCGTCCTCGCTGCCTGTTTCGCCGCGGGCATGAGCGGGTCGGCTTCCGCCGTTCAGGCCGAACCCGGTCTGCACGGCCACGACGCCGGCCTGGTGGGCGCCACGACCACGCTACGCGCGCAGCGCACGACGGCGCGCACGCCACCCCGACGCGCCGCGGGGGCCTGGCGACGCTTCCGGGCCGCCTATCCACAAACGTCGTGGATCGCGCATTGGGACGCCGAGACCGGAGTCGCCCATCGCGTGTGGGGCCAGGGGATCGATGCCCCCCAGACCGTTCGCAGCGCCGACGCCGCCCGCGCCTTTTCCGAGGCGATGCTGGCGGCCCATCTCGACCTTCTCGCCCCGGGGGCCGCGCCTGGCGACTTCAAGCTCGTGAGCAACCGCACCGAGCGCGGCCTGCGGGTGGTGGCGTTTCATCAGTACCACGGTGGCCTCCGTGTCCTCGGGGGTCAGGTGAGCTTCCGCTTCAAAGTCGACCGCCTCTTCACCATGGCGAGCACCGCGCTGCCGTTCGTCGTCGCTAAGGTCCCCGCCTCGTCGGTAGACCGTGAAGCCACCCAAGCGGAAGCGCGCGCGTGGATCGAGCGCGAGCTGAACACGATCGGGGTCGTTCGCGGGTTCGAAGGCCCCTTCATCCTGCCGCTCGTCGCGCCGGGGGGGCGCCCCCGCTACCGCGTGGTCATGCGTACCGAGGTGGCGACGAGGGCTCCGGTGAGCCGCTGGGACGTTTACGTCGATGTGGCCTCGGGCGCGCCGGTGGCGCGAGAACAAACCCTACGGTTTGCCACCGGCACGTTGCTGTACGACGTACCGGTTCGCCGACCGGGCGCCCAACGCTACGACGCGCCCGCCTCCGAGGCCGATGTCCAGGTCGACGGCATCAACCAAAGCGCCTCCCGCGATGGGGTCCTCACGTTTGGTCCCAACTCCGTAAGCGTGCTCGCGACCACCGTCGGCAGCCGGGTCAACGTCAACAATCAGACCGGCCCCGACGCAACCACGACCCTGTCGTTGAGCGACGGCGGAACGGCCCGGTGGGACCTGAGCGACGACGAGCAGGGCGACGCCCAGCTCACCACCTACATCCACACGAACATCGCCAAGGACTTCGCGGAAGTCTGGGCCCCCGACTTGGGCTGGGTGGCGCAGCAATTGCCGGTCAACGTCAACATCAACGACGCGTGCAATGCCTTTTACGATGGTCAGTCGATCAACTTCTACTTGGCCAACGGCCAGTGCAACAACACCGGCCGACTCGCGGACGTCGTCTACCACGAGTTCGGACACGGCTTTCACCGCGAGTCGGTACAGATCGGCTCCGGCGCGTTCGAGGGCGCGCTCAGCGAAGGCGCGAGCGACTTCTACGCGGCCCTCATCACAGGCGACTCAGGGATGGGGCGAGGCTTTTTCTACTCGAACCAACCGCTGCGCGAGATCAACCCGGCCAACGGCGAAGCCCGCTGGCCCGACGACTTGGTGGGCGCCGTTCACCAGGACGGACTGATCATCGGAGGAACCCTTTGGGACCTTCGCCAGTTGCTGGTCGACAAGCTCGGGGAGACGGCCGGTGTCGCTACGTCGGCCGAGCTCTTCGCCCAAGCGCTGCGCAACGCCGACGACATTCCGTCGATGTACACGGAGACCCTCGCGGCCGACGACGACGACGGCAACCTCGCCAACGGAACGCCGAACGTCTGCGAGATCTCTGCCGCCTTCGGGGCGCACGGACTGCGCGACTTCAACGTCGCGGTCGACCAAGAACTCTCGGGACAAACGTCGGCCGAGGGCTACCGGATTCGGCTCAGCATCGAGGGGCTCTTCGAACAGTGTGCCAGCGACAGCACCGAAGGCGCGACGATTCAATGGCGCCCGGAATTGCCCAACGCGACGTTGAGTTCCGTCCCGATGGCGGAACTCCCCGCGCAGCCAAACCAGTACGAGGGCTTCATCCCGGAGCAAGAGCCGGGGACCGTCGTCCGCTACCAAGTTCGCCTGGAGACGACCGCGCAGGGAACGCAGGTCTTTCCCGACAACCCCGCCGACGACCAGTACCAGCTCTTCGCGGGCGAGGTCGTCGAGCTCTATTGCACCGACTTCGAGACCGATCCCGAGGCCGAAGGGTGGACCCACGGCCTCTCGGCCGGGGAGCCGACGGACGGCGCCGACGACTGGCAGTGGGGGGCACCCGCCGGCGCCAGTGGCAGCGGGGATCCGAGCGAGGCGTACAGCGGCCAGTTCGTGTGGGGCAACGACTTGGGCGGGGTCATCGACGGCCAGCCCTTCAACGGGCGCTACCAAGCCGACAAGGTCAACTTCAGCCTCAGCCCAGTCATCGACACCCAAGGCTACGACAACGTTCGGCTGCAATACCGCCGCTGGCTGAACGTCGAGGACGGTGCCTACGACCGCTCGCGGATCTACGCCAACGACGAGGTGGTGTGGGAGAACTTCGGCTCCCCCGGGCAGCCCGACGCCGCCACGTCGGTCAACCACACCGACCGCGAGTGGCGCTTTCACGATGTGGATCTTTCCGACGCCGTCCGAGACGACACGGTGCAGATTCGCTTCGAACTCGACACCGACCCCGGCTTCGAGACCGGCGGATGGACCATCGACGACTTCTGCGTCGTCGCCTTCGAGCGGGCAGCACCTCCGATCTGCGGCAACGCAGCGCTCGAGGCAGGCGAGGAATGCGACGACGGAAACGTCGACGCCGGAGATGGCTGCAGCCCCACCTGCACGTTGGAGGATGACGACGGCGGAAGCGGCGGCAACGGCGCCGACGACGACGACGACGTCACGCCGTTTTCCCCCGATGTCTCGAGCGGATGTGGCTGCTTCGTCGCGGGCGGCGGCCCCGACCGGGAAGATGATGACTCGGGCGAGACCGGATGGGCCCTGCTGGCCTTGGGTCTGGTCGGTGCGCTCAGCCGGCGTCGACGGACGGCGGCGGGGGTTCGTCGCGAGCATGGCCATCGCGCCCGTCGGCGGGGTTGACGGCCGCCGCGCTGAGCGACGACGGCGTTGCGCGCGCGCCGAATCGGTGGACCACGGCGCCAAGCACGAGCAGCCCGACCGCGATGCACAACCACGGATTGACCCCGAACCCCGCCGGCACCGTTCCGCACGAGATGGCGACACCGCCGGCCAACAGCGCGTACGGGAGTTGGGTTTTGACGTGCGCGAGCAAATCGGCGCCACTGCCGATGCTCGAGAGCACGGTCGTGTCGGAAATCGGTGAACAATGGTCGCCGAAGCATGCGCCGGCGAGCACGCTTCCCGAAGCCGCGAGCGGCACCAGGTCGCCCCCTCCGGCGGGCGCGAGCTGATAGGCGAGAGGAATCACGATCGGCATCATGATCCCCATCGTCGTGTAGGAGGAGCCCACCGCGAACGAGATCGCGGCCCCGACGACGAAGACGACCGTCGGCAACGCCACCGCCGGGAGGGCGCCGGCCATGACCCCGACGAGATACTGCGGCGCCCCGAGTTCCTTCATCGCGGCGCTGACGCTCCACGCGAGGACGAGAATGATGACGGCTTCCACCATGAGCTTCATCCCGCGTAGCATCGCCTCGAAGCAGGCCTCGAAGGTGGCGCCGCGACTGGCGACGGCGGCGGCGAACGCGGCGATCAACGCGACCGCGGATCCGTGCACGATGGCGGCATAGCCGTCGGCGGCGCCCAGGATTTCGTAGAGCGGAGCGTCCCCTTGCGTCCCCTTGGTACCGGTCCGGTAGAGCTCGACCAGCGTCACCCCGACGAGCAGGCCCACGGGGAGCACGGCGGCCCACCACGGCGCTCCGCCCTCCTCCTTGGTGGCCTCGTCTCGGTGCGGAGCGGCCGCCGTCGCGTGCGTGCCGGCGATCCGCATCGGTCCGATGTCGCGTCCCGACGTCGCCACCCAACCGACGAGCCCCAGCGCGAGGATCGGGTAGAAGCGATAGGGCCAGCCCTGGAGAAAAAAGGCGTAGGCGTCGACGTCTCGCCCGGCGGCCTCCAACCCATCGGAGATCACGCTCACCTCGAAACCCACCCAGGTGCTCACCAAGGCCAAGGACGCAACCGGCGCGGCGGTGCTGTCGACGATGTAGGCGAGCTTTTGCCGACTCAGGCGCTGCTCGTCGTAGAGGGGGCCCATCGCGCTGCCCACGATCATGCAGTTGGCGTAATCGTCGAAAAATACCACCAATCCGCTGACCCACGACAGCACCATCACGGACCGGGGCGAGCGCGCTCGCCGCGCCAACCGCTCGACCACGGCACGGGTGGCCCCGCTGCGGCCCACCACCCCGACCATGCCCCCGATGAGCACGGTGAAGAGGATGGTGCGCGCGTGGTCGACGTCCGCCATGGCCCCGACCACGGTCGTGTCGAGCGCATGCAGAAGCCCCTCGCCGAGGGACCTCGTCGCGATGAGGCCCGCGACCACCACCGCCGCCCCCAGCGACACGACCACGTTTCTGGAGACCACCGCGAGCCCGACCGCGACCAGCGCCGGCACGACGGAGAGAAAACCGTGGCTCATCGAATCCTAAGCGGCCGTCCCGCCCCGGCCAGCCGTGTCCGGAACAAGCATGAGCCTTGGCGGGCGGCAAGCGCCGTCGTCGCGGTGGACCGCCCCTTGGGGCCCAGGTACGACCGGGCATGAGTCCGCGGTCGCCGCTCCGGTGTCTGATTCTGCTCCTCGCGACGTTCATCACGCTCGCGGCGCCCATCGAGGCCGACCGGGGATGGTTCGGCGGCTTGCCATCGGCTCGGGCGCAAGCCCCCGAACCGGCTGCCCCCGGGGGGTTGCCGACCTCGCGGGGCGCGACCGCCCCCCGCCCCGACGAGATGGCGCCACCGCCGCCCGACGCCGCGCCGCCGACGAAGCCAGAGCGCAACGCCTTGGCGGCGTTCAATCACGCGATGGAGACGGCCCTCTTCTTCGATGTGCTCGGCGGAAGCGTCACGATGGACGAGGTCGACCGGGAAGGGGCGGTGGTTCGGGACGAGGCCGGGGTCCCCGTGCAGAAAACCGTTGGATTCCCGTTTCTCGTGATGGTGCTCGCCCTCGGGGCGATGTTCTTCACGGTCTTTTACCGCTTCATCAACCTCCGCGCGTTCAAGCACGCGATCGACATCGTCCGGGGTCGCTACGACAACCCCGACGACGACGGAGAGATCAGCCACTTTCGCGCGCTGACGAGCGCGCTGTCGGCCACCGTCGGGCTCGGCAACATCGCGGGCGTCGCGGTCGCCATCGTCCGCGGGGGACCGGGCGCCGTGGTGTGGATGATGATCGTCGCCGTCTTCGGCATGAGCCTGAAGTTCCAGAGCTGCACCCTCGCCAACCTCTACCGAAAAAAGAACGAGGACGGCTCCATCTCTGGCGGGCCCATGTACTACCTCGACCTCGGGTTGCGACGGATGGGAGGACCGGCGGCCAAGTTCGGCAAGGCACTCGCGCTCATCTACGCCGTCATGGTCATGGGCGGCGCCTTCGGTGGGGGCAACATGTTCCAGGCCAACCAGACGGTGGAAGCGCTCACCACGAGCTTCGGCATGACGGTGCAGGATGCGGCGGGCAACACGGTCCCCGATCCCACCGCCGCCTGGGCGATCGGCATCGTGATGGCGATCTTCGTAGGCGCCGTCATCTTCGGGGGGATCAAGCGCATCGGGGCGGCCACCTCGCGCATCGTCCCGTTCATGGTGGCGCTCTACGTCGGGGCTTCGATGTTCGTCATCGTGGTCAACGCAGCCAAGCTGCCCGCCGCCATCGCCCTCATGTTCGAGATGGCCTTCACCGAAAACGCCTTCTACGGCGGGCTGTTGGGGGTGCTCGTGCAGGGTGTGCAACGCGCGGCCTTTTCCAACGAAGCCGGACTCGGCAGCGCGTCCATCGCGCACGCGGCCGCCAAAACCGACGAGCCGGTGCGCGAAGGCATGGTCGCCATGCTGGAGCCTTTCATCGACACCATCGTCGTGTGCTTCATGACCGCGATGGTGGTCATCGTAACCGGCCAGTGGAACGCCCCCGACGTCGTCAACGCACAGAACCTCCAGGGCGCCTCGGTGACGGCGGGCGCGTTCGAATCGGTGATCAGTTGGTTCCCCGAGGTCCTGAGCATCTCCATCGCCCTGTTCGCGTACTCGACCCAAGTGTCGTGGTGCTACTACGGCGAGCGCGGGTGGATTTACCTCCTCGACCACTTCAACGGGGCGGGACTTCGGTCGGTGTTCGTCTTTCGCCTCATCTTCGTCGCCTTCGTCGTCGTGGGCGCCACCAACCAGCTCGGCGACGTGCTCGCCTTTTCGGACATCATGATCCTGTCGATGGCCTTCCCCAACATCATCGGCTGCACCCTCCTCGCGCCTCATCTCCGCGAGCGTCTCGAGGACTACTGGGCGCGCTACCAGCGCGGCTCCTTCAAGACCTACGACTAACGGCAGCTACGACCGCCGCCGCCGGGCGGCTTCCTGCGACATCTCGGTCCGTTCGGTTCGGGGCACCGCCGCGACTACTTCACGACGCGCAAATAGGGGGGGAGCTTTTTCTTGTCGCCCGGTCCATCGCCGCCGTCGTCGTCGTCGTCGTCGTCGTCGTCGTCCTCCGTCCCATCGGGGAGCGACTTGGGGTCGTCGTCCCCCCTTCCCCGCGGCAGCTCCCGGAGCGCAGTCGCGAGGACCACGTCTCGGGCCTCGCCCTCGGCATCTGCGGGTTCGACGGAGGCGTCATTCTCGTCGTCACGCTCTCGGGACGAGGCGTCTGGGGACGAGGCGCCAGCCGAAGGGTCCCCCGCCGAAGGGATTTTGGTCGAAGCGATGCTCACCGAGGGAACGGCGGAGAGCCTCGGCTTCGCCCGCGCCGTGGCCCCCGCATCCTCCGTCGGCGGGGCGTCGCCGGCGCGCTCGGCGTCGACCGCGGCGCGCGGCTTGTCCTTCTTCTTCGATGAGGAGGACGAAGAGGAGACCACCTTCAGCGACGGGCGACGCGCCTGGGCGGCGAGTTCGCGCGGGACGTCGTTGGGCCAAACCATCCCCCGACCGTCTTCGCCCACGAGCGCGAACACGGCGCTCCAGGGCAAACGACACCAGAAGGGCGTGCGGTTGAACGAAAGCGTGCAGGTGATGCCGTCGTCGTCGACCTCGAGGTCAGGGATCCGCACCGCCATGTTGAGCCCCAGTTGAAGCACCAGCTGCGGTTGCTCGAGGAAGTGTTTGGGAACCAACACCGACGGTCGGCGTGGATCGAGGTGCACATAGAGGCTGGTCCCCTGAAGCAGCGCCAAGGCGACGTCCTTCTTGGGCGGCAAGCGCGGCTTGTCGTCGTCGTCCATCGGCCTCCGTTGGGACTAATCGAAACCATCCACCTCAACAAGGGGAAGGACCGGCTCTTCCGGGGGAGCTTCGAGAACCGAGGGGTCGTCGACCCCCGCTCGATTCAACCGCGGAGACGCCGGCGTCCCGCGCAAACGTGTCGGCGACGACGGCGCGAGAAGCGACCCCGCGGCGGCCGGTGCTCCGTCGAGCCAACCATCGAGGTCGCGCGGCTCGATGATCACCGGCATGCGGTCGTGGAGCGGGCGAACGAGCGCATTGGCCTCGGTGGTGATGATGGTGAAGGTCCTCGTCCGGGAGGGCATCTCCGCGCCGGAAGACGGATCCTCCGCCTTCGCCAATGAAGGCGCCGCCGGCGAGGCCGCGACGGGAGGCGTCCCCCCTCCGGAAGAGCGCTCATCGTGGGGCGTGTAGCTCTCGTAGAGGCCCGCCAGCAGGAGAAGTCCTCCGTCGGGCGCGTGAAAGCGCACCGGCATGCGCTTGGTGCGTGGACCCCGCCACTCGTAGAAGCCATCGGTGAGGACCACACAGCGACGGCGGGCAAAGGCGCTGCGAAACGCGGGTCGCGTCGCAACCGTCTCGGCGCGCGCGTTGATTTGGCGAAAGCCCTGTCGTTCGTCGCGTGACCAGTGGTTGACGAGTCCCCAGCGTGCTTCAACGATTTCCCGCGGCGCTACGAGCTTCCGGTCATCGCGCGCCGGGCGAAGGATCCAGTGCCAATCCCCCGGGGCGACGTTGAAGCGGCGCCGATGAGGCGGCGCTTGCGTCGCGCGCACCAACTGCGCGTCGAGCTCGACTTGGAGCGGGCCGAGGGCGTCGACCGTGAGCGTGAAGCGGCCGCACACGATGCGCCTACCTCGCCCGCAGCCCCAAGCATGGATCACCTATGGCGCGCACCATCGCCGAGCACTCGTGACGATCCACGATGACGATGTGTCGCGACGACGGACGGCTCGCGGGTCAGAATCGACCGCGGACCAGCGGTACCCGGACTTCGGTCTGCTGCTGGACGCCGAAGGTCGCGATTTCGCGCGCGCTGAATCGAGGCAGCGCGTGCACCACCGGGAGACCGACGCCGTACCGGGTCCGAGCACCGGTGGCGTCGACGTCGAACAACGCCGGGGGCGATGACGAAGCGCGGCCCGCGGCGGGGTCAGCCCAACCGATCTCGACGTCCACGCCGCCTTCGAGCCCCGGTTCTTCACCCGGGGGGATCGCGTCGTCGTCGCCCTCCAAGTCCGACTCCGGGTCGTAGGCGGTCGCATTGAGCACCACGACCACCGTCGGCACCACCAGCGCCAATCCACCCGCGAGCATGTAGAGGGACGGCTCCGCCTCGTCGACTTGTTCCACGAAGTATCCCCCGACGGCGCCGCCGCCTGCGCCCACCGCGCCGAACACGACGTAGGGCCACCACGTCTTCACCCCGATGGCTCCGACCGTGATGAGCGCGACCTCCGAGCCGAGCAACGCGCCTCCGGTAATGCCCTTTCCGGTGGGAGACACGTCCTGCGCGTGCGCCTCCGAGGGGGCGAAGGTCGACACCATCACCCCGACGGCGAGGGCGGCGGCGGTCATGACGAGCGCGGAGCCCGAGCTCCGATGCAGCGAGACGGCAGTACGACGCATGGCTAGAGGCTACGGTAATACACGTCGCCGTCGCCACCAAAGGCTACCCGGACCGGGGTGGGCGTTCTCGCCCGCGGGGAGAGGTTCAGCGGGGAGGTTCAGCGGGGAGGTTCAGACGGTCGATTCGTCGTTCACCAGCGTCGCGACGATGCCGGCGGCCGCCCCGCGGGGGCGCTGACTTCGGCCATTCCGATCGGCGGCATGTGGAGCGCGAGAATGTCCGGGTCGGGAGGGGCGGTCGAGCCCGCCATGCGGAGCGCCTCATCCATCGTCTGCGCCGTCTCCCATCCCATGAGTTTGGGGATGTACTCGTTGTCGGCGCCGACCACGATCATGCGGCCCAAGTGTTGGCGCCCCGCCTCGCCCCAGTACCACATGAAGAACGGATGGGTCGGGTGATAGGCGTGGCCCGTTCGAAACATCTCCAGGTAGGCCGGATTCTTGGCGAACTGGGGTTCGAACTCTTGGTGAAGCTGCATCGCGTCCCGTGTGATGGGAAGCAGGCGGTGCACGAACTCGATGTACGGGGCGTGATGCTCGTTGTCGAACTGGTCGGTGCACGGATGGAGAATGATCATCGTCCCCCCCTTTTTCACCATCGGCAGCCCTCGGTAGAGATTGAAGAGGTAGCCGTCGGCCATGCACTGCACGAGCAGCGGGTTGAGAAAGGAATTCACGTTGTAGGGGCTGATGTACGGGATGCCACTGACCAGGATGTCGGCCTGCCCCTGCACCGGCACGCAGTATTGCTCGAAGTTCTTGGCGAGGATCTTGGCGTGGACGGCCTCCGTCTCGCCTGCGTGGACGGCGATGACGCCATAGGGCGATGGGACGCGTTGAAAAATCGCCTGCCGGGCCGGTTGCGGGACCCGCTCCAGCGTGGCCTTCAGCGTCCGGAGCGCGACCCGCTCGGTGGCGCTGAGGTCGTCCTCGGGCTTGGCGAGGAACGATAGCGGGCGGTCGAACATGTTGTTGTTGATCGCCGTCTCGATCGTGAACACCTTGAGTTTTTCGTTCGTGAGTCGCCCCATCCGCGTCACGCTCGTGTTGAGCTCGCTCGTCTCCGGATTCATGTACGAGTGACAGTTGCGCATCACCTTCGGGTTGTGATGCGCCCGCAGACTCCGGTAGCCGCAGAGGCCGACCGACACCGACTTGTGCCCGCCGTCCATGGGCACGAGGTTCAGGTTCACATAGATGACGAGGTCGCTCTCGACGGCGCGGCGATTCAGCTCGACCTCCTCGCCTACCTCCGTCGTGCCGATGAGGACCATCTGCTCCGCATCCTCCGCATCGTGGTTGTAGAGGCGGTCGGGCCAATACTTGTCGAAGATGCGGTCGCCGACCATGTGCCGAACCTCGAAGGCTTTCATGCGGCGGTGAACGCTGGTCGCGATGATCATCTCGACGTCATCCACGCCGTGGTCGGTCAGCAGGTCGAGCACGATGGTCAGCACGCGCTCCCTCACGTCGGGGCGTCGCATCGGCGGGAGCGGCAGCGAGATGTCGTCGATCGCGATGGTGACCTTCATCCCCGGGCGCAGCAGCCCGTAGAGCGGCTCCGAATTCTCGGGGTGGTTGATGGCGTAGCGAATGGCCGCATCGACATCGCGAAGCGGCTTCATCGGGGGCTTGGTGTAGAGCACCCGGGTCCCCGTGGGGAGGTCGACGTCGACGAGTCGATCGCCGGAGAAAAGGGTCCGCGGGGCGCTGCGGCTGTCGATGGTGACCAAGCAGGGATGGCTCATGTTCCTCGGGGAATGATTCTTCGGGGCAGACAGAGGGCTACAGAAGACGACGACGACGGAAACGCACGCATCACCGCTGCGCCATCAGGCCGCGCGATCCAACGAGATGATGGGCCAACTGTAGGCTTTAGCGAGCTGGGTGAGACGTCGGTCGGGATTGACCGCCACTGGGTAGCGCACGATCGACAGCATGGGGACATCGGAATAGCTGTCGGAGTAGGCGAAGCAGGCGTCGAGGTCATGACCCGCGACCCGGGCATGGTCGCGGACGAGGATGGCCTTGTTGGGCCCCGCCACGACCGGACGGAGCAGCTTACCCGTGCACCGACGGTTGTGAATCTCGAGCCGGTTGGCGATGAAGCCCGTCGCCCCCAGATGACGCGCCACGTGCTCGATGACGACGTCGAGCGAACCGGACACCAGGATGACGTCGTGACCGTTGTCGACCGAGGTTCGAATCAGGTCCTTGGCCCCGGCGTAGATATGAGGGCGGACCACGCGCTCGAAGACATCATCCGCGAGGGTGACGAGACGGTCTTCGCTCATGCCCTGGAAGACCGAATAGAGGGTTTCGTTGAACAAGCGGCGGTCGCGCAGCTCCGCCCACGCCATCGTAGGCGCCTTCATGAGGGCCCGGCCCAACTCCCGCGCGGTGTGCAGGGGCGTCGGCTGATTCAGGAGGTAGTAGAGCGTCGGCGGGATGAGGTTGGTGGACACGAGCGTTCCGTCGACGTCGAAGTAGCTCGCGGGCATGGGCGGACCGTGTGCTTGACGCGACCGAAGGCGTCAAGGGCCCCGCGCCTCAGCCCTTGAGCGCGGTGCGAAAGCGGTCGAGACGTGACTGGACGGCGCCGTAGACGGTGTGGTCGGGGTAACGGCCACCTTCGTCGCGCACGCCCGCCGGGCGCCCCGTCAGCAACTCGATCCCTTCCTCCACGCTCTCGATGGCGTAGATGTGAAAGTGCCCGCGGGCGACCGCCTCGGCCACATCCGCGCGGAGCACCAGCGCGTCGAGGTTGCGCGCAGGAATGAGCACGCCTTGGTCTCCGGTGAGACCGAGCGCCGAGCACACGTCGAAAAACGACTCGATCTTTTCGTTCAGCCCCCCGACCGGCTGCACGAACCCATGCTGGTCGACGCTCCCGGTCACGGCGAAGCGCTGCTCGATGGGCACCCCCGAGAGCGATGAGAGTAGGGCGTAAAGCTCCGTGGTCGACGCACTGTCGCCGTCGATGGCATCGTAGGTCTGCTCGAAGACCAGCGAGGCGCCGAAACACAGCGGGGCACGCTGAGCGAATCGAGCGGCCAAAAAACCCTTCAGGATGAGCACGCCCTTGGCGTGGATGGGACCGCTCATCTCCACTTCTCGCGCGATGTTGACCGGTCCCTCCGACCCCGGATACGTCACCGCGGTCACGCGGCAGGGCTTGCCGAACGTGGTCGGTCCGTCGCTCAGCACACTGATCGCATTGACCTGCCCGACCTTGGCGCCGTCGACCTCGATGCGGATGGTCCCATCGCTCAAGAGCCGCTGAACCTCGTCCTGGAAAAACCGCGACCGCCACTGCTTGGCCTCCAAGGCACGCCGCACCATGGCGTCATCGATGACGTCGCCGCCGCCGGCGCGGCGGCCGAGGTAGGCCGCTTCGCTCGCCACCTCGGCGATGAGCCCGAGTTGCGCCGTCGCCTTGGTGCGACTCTCGACCAGCCGGCATCCGTAGTGGATGAGTTCGGCCACCGCCGCCGCGGTGAGCGGAGGAAGACCGCGAGCCGCGAGAAAGCCCGCGAGAAACGCGGGATAGGTCTGCAGCGCTTCCTCCAACTGAAACGTATGGGCAAACCGAGCCTGCACCTTGAAGAGTTGCGAAAACTCGGGGTCGGCCTCGTGCAGCTCCTGGTAGAGCGCGGGGCTCGCCACCAGCACCACCTTCACGTCGATCGGGATTTGCGGGAACAGGAGCTCTTCCACCGTGCCCCGGAAGTAGGTCGAATCGTGCTCCGGCGGGATGAAGCGTCCCGAGAGCAGACACGCCTTGAGCTGCTCGTAGACCCCGTTTTTCAGCAGCGTCCGCGCGGGGATGATCAGGTATCCGCCGTTCGCCTTGTGCAGCGCACCGGGAACCGCAAAGCCCGGTTCGGGGGGAAACCCCGAGTCCGGGGGCACGTGGCTTCGGCCGAACAGCGCCGACACCGTGGGGTAGGCGACTTCGACCACGGGTGCCCCGCTGTTGGGCACGTGCTCCGTCAGGAGGGTGGGGACCACGATGCCGGCGTTCAACGAGCCCGACTCCTCGTGCTCGTCGACCAGGCCGCGAATCTCGCGGTTGACGAGCGCGTGCACGTCTTCGAGGAATTTCCCGATGCGCTCGCTCCCTTCGAAGTCGGCGATCACCGGTTCGAACGCCGTGCGAACGGCCTCGAGCATCAATCGCTCGACCTCTTGCCTGAGCTCGCGCTCGACGCGTTCTCCGAGTTCGACCAGCTGTTCTTCGAACTCCTCGACCGCCACCGTAATGGCCCGCACGGATGCCTCGTCCGGCTCGTCCCCGTCGACGGCGGCGACGTGCACTTCATCGTCGCCACGCTCGACGTTCAGGCCCAGGTCTTCGCCGATTTCGCGCAGCGCTGCTGTGAGCTCGGACTCTTCGGCGGCAGCCCTCCGCTCGACCCGTCCTCGCGCCTGCTTGAAGCGCTCGCCCTCGGGCACGCGGCGCAACCCGTCGACCAAGCTCTCGTGAAGTTCCTTCATCGCCTCCACGAACGGACGCCCTTCCCCCGCCGGAAGGCTGATCACCGTCGGCTCCGTGGGCTGACTCGGGTTGGGCAACAGCAGCAAGTCGTCTGGCGTTGGCCGGCGTTGGGCCAGGTTCTTCGCCAGGGAGCGCGCGCTGAAGGTTCGTCCCGAGCCCGGGGCGCCCACGGCGACCACGTGAAACCGGGGCTGCGTGATGTCGAGTCCGAAATCCAACGCCTTCAGCGCCCGGGTCTGCGCGCCGATCCCCTGCAGGGGCGTGACGTCGGCGGTGGTGTCGCCGGCGATCGCCGACGGGTCGATCGTCAGACGGCAGGCATCCGCATCCAATTTCGCCACGGTCATGGGGGCGGGACCCTACTCGAAACGGGACGCCTGGATGAGCGACATCTCGCCCCCTGGCCGCGGGTCCGTTCCCCTCCGCGGCGCTCGATGACGATTTGCCGCTTTGGGGCGCGACTGCTAGCGCTGAGCCGTTCAAGGCGATGGTGTCAAGAGCCGACAGCGACCATGACCCGGTCGAAGACCACGACCCGTACGGCATCGACGATCGACTGTCGGATCATCTCGCCCCCCTCGACGCCGCGCGGGTCGAAGGCACGTCGTCCAACCCCGCCGCGACACGCGATGACGCGCCGCCGGGGTCGTCGCCTTCCCGCACGGTCGACGTGGCGGCCCTCGACGCGAGGAAGGGCGGCGGGGATCCCTTTGACGACGACGATCTCGTCAGCCTTCGACGCCTCCACCTGAGCCCGCGATCCAGTCGCGCGCCCATCACCGAGCGTCTCACGCGCACCGGTGGCACGCTCCGGCCGACGGCCCCCGCCTCAACCCTCTCTTCCCCGGCCATCTCTCCTTCGGGTGCACCGTCGACGACGACGATGGGGGCCGACGCCAGCCACGGATCGGGCGCCCCCCCCCGCCCGCCCTCCGCGGGGCTCGACGGGGTTGGCCCTGGACGTCCGGGGGGGGGAGGTCCTCCTCCCGGGATCTCGCCCCGCATGACGGCGGTGTTCGGGGGACTCTTCGGTATGGCCACGGTCGCGTCGATCGTGGCCCTTCTGATCCAGGTTTTTCCCGTCACCGGCCGGCGGCTCGCGCCGTCGCCCGGGGCCGACATCGACGCGTCGGCGGCCGCCCCGTCCGCCGACCCTGAGGCCCGTGAAGCGGGCGGGCGAGGACCCATCGTGCGCCGCCGCGACCTCATGGCCGCGCCGTGGCGCATCACGGCGCTCAAAGACGAGCACCGGCTCGTCTCGGGCCGCATGGAGCGCAAGGCGTTCGTCACGGTCCTGCAGGAGAAGGGGGTAGAAAAGGCCGAGGTTTACCGGATCCTCAAGGCGTTCGAAGGCGTACGCGACTTCGACCGCACGGGGCCAAAGGACGTGTTCACGGTCGCCATCGACCGTCAAAGCCGGCGTGTCGTCGCCTTCGAATACGAGGTCAGCGGCATTGAAGTGTACCAGGCGCGCACCAACGACCAGGGCCTTCTCGAGGCAGGCAAGATCGACTTCAAGGTCGGGCGCGAAGAGTACGAAGTCGCCTTCCGCATCGGTGACGATTTCTCCCGCAGCTACCGCGAGCGTGGTCTCGAAGAGGGGCTGACGCGTGAGATCAACCGCGCGTTCAACGGCCGTACGTCGACCGAGGCCTTCGAAGAGGGCGGGATCGTCAAGGTCGCCGTGGTCGAAAAAACCCGCCTCGGCGCTTTCTTCGCCTACGACCACATTCTCGCCATTGCGTACCTCCCTCCCGGTGAGGACGAACCTCCCCTCCGCGCCTACTGGTTCGAGGGCGACGACTACCAGGGATACGTGGATGAGGAGGGGCGCCGACCGACCAACGCCGGCTGGCGTACCCCCGTTCCCGGGGCTCCGGTCACGTCCCACTTCAATCCCAAGCGCATGCACCCGATTCTGAAGGTCGTGCGTCCCCACAACGGGACCGACTACGGCGCCCCCTCGGGAACCCCGGTGTACTCCGCCAACCGAGGAAAGGTCGCCTTTCTCGGACGCGCCGGAGGTTACGGAAATCTCATCCGCATCGACCACCCGGGGGGCGTGCAAACGGGCTACGCCCACCTTCTGAGGTTCGCCAAGGGATTGTCGCTCGGCGACCCCGTCGCGACCCGTCAGCTCATCGGCTACGTCGGCTCGACGGGTCGTTCGACCGGCCCCCATCTCCACTTCGAAGCGAAGCGGAACGGCAAATACTTCAATCCGCTCGACCTGAAGCTGGACGCGCTGCGTCTGCTCCCGGTCGGAGCGAGGTCGGCGTTTTTGGCCCAGAAGCGCACCCTCGACGAACGCCTCGACGGGATCGCGCCCCCGCCCCCCCCTCTCCCGCCCGCTGCGATCGTTACGTCGCCCGCCTCCTCCGACGACGAGGCCCGGGGAGCCGGAGGCGACGGCGAGGCCGTCGTATCTCCCGGGTCTGGCCCCCGCGACGACGACGACGACGACAACCGCCCCGGCCGCGCCGCTGCCTCCCCCTCCGACGACGACGCCCCCGCCTCGCCCCGGCCCGACGACGACGACGGGGAATCAGCCCTTCCTCCCCCTCGAACCCCGCCTCCGCCGCGCGAGAACCCGACCGACGAGGGCGACGACCTTCTCGGCGACGACCTCACCGACATCGAGTGAGGCTATCGTGCCGGTCAAATCTGTAGATTTGACCGGCCCAAAAAGTCGGGCACCCCCAAGACAATAGAACCGGCCCTGAGGAGCGATGCTCGCCCTCGCCGGCTTGTCGTCGGCTTGTAGTCGACGTTGTCGGCGAGCATCGCGACACCGGTCGAGGGTGTAAGGCCGGTCCTTCGGGCGGCGGAGGCCAAGACGACCATGGTCCGTCAGGCGCTCGGACGCGCTTCCCGGGCGAGGCGTACCCGAAAGCGTGCCCCGCCGCCGCCGCGGGCCCCGCCGCCGCCGTCTTCGGTCCATGGGCTCTCGACGGTGACCGTCCCTCCGTGGGCACGCGCGATGTGGCGAACGAGCGCCAGCCCGATGCCACTGCCGCGCACCCCCGACACCACACCCCCGCGACCTCGTTCGAACCGCTCGAAAATCCTCGTGGCGTCCTCGGCCGCGATCCCCGGACCCAGGTCGGAGACGACGATGTCGACGTCCCGCTCGCGACGGCCATCCACCGCAACGTCGATGAAGGGCGTATCGGCCGCGTACTTGAACGCGTTGTCGATGAGGTTGACCACCGCGAGTTCGATGGCCCGGCTGTCGAAGCGTCCCCGCGTCGGCCCCACGGGCGCAGACACGCGGAGCTCGACCCCGGCGCGACCGGCCCGATAGCGCTGGGACTCCACCGCTTGGCGGACCACCTCCGCCACGTCCCCTTCGGCAAAGGTGTACGTCGTGATGCCGCGTTCGACTTTGGCGAAGTCGAGCACGTTATCGATGAGGCTGGTGAGACGTTCGCTCTCCCCAACGATGATCTCCAGGTATTCGCGTCGCTTGTCGTCGTTGGGCACCCGTTGCGTGAGCAGCATCTCGCCGAACATCCGCACCGACGAGAGCGGGGTCTTCAGCTCGTGGGAGACGTTGGCGACGAAGTCACTCTTCAAGGCCGCCAGCCGACGCTCCGAGACGCTGGCCCGCACCACGATCACGACCCCCACGATGGCGATGAGCATCGCGAGGCCCACCACCCCCAGCTGAACGTAACGTTGCCGGATGGCACGTTGCTCGAGGCCCTCGGCGCTGGTGAGCGCCACGTTCACCCGCCAGTTGTAAAGCGTCGTAGGGAAGTTCACGTTGACCGCCAAGCTCGCCGTCTGCAGTGGCTGCCCGAACACGATCCGCCCCTGACTGTCGACCACGTTCATGCGACTGGATCCGTCGAGGTCACGATAGATCTGAGGCATCACCTCTGCGACGAGCTTATCGACGTAGTGCCATGCCACCACGAGGTATCGACGGCCGGCGAGCCGGCGCTGCCAGTAACTCAGAAGATAGCTCTGGCCTTCCACGTCCCGATGGAGATGGCGCAGCTGTTCTGGCTGTTGGGCCGGGTCGAGTTCCATCTCAGCCGCGAGCCGGTGGATCAGCAATCGGCGAAAGCCATCGTCCTCGGGCCCGGGGCGACGAGAGACGAAGGCGCGGACTTCGAGGTCACCACTGTCCGCATCGAGAACCAGCACCGCGCGTACCGTCGGCGTCTCGCGCCCCGCCGTGAGCAACCAGCGGTCGGCCACCGTTCGCAAGGCGTCGACATCGACGGCGGCATCGACGGCATTGTCCTGGTCGATGATCATTTCATCGAGTCGCTTGACCCGTTCGGTCGCGAGCGCCCAGGTGGCATCGAACACCGTCTGCTGGCGTGCCTTTTCGATCTGCAAAGTCGTCCGGAGCGCCGCCGCCCCGAGAAGAAGGACCGCCAGCCCGATGGCGGGGACCAAAAAAAAGTACAGCAGACGCTCGCGGAGCTTGGCGGGATCGCGACGTCTCTCGAACATGGCCGCCCCCGGACGACCGTCACTTCCGCGCGCGGCCGGCGGACTGCATGGCTTCCGCACTGGCGAGCACGGCGTCCGGATCGATCAGCAACCCGCGTTCGTCGAGAAAGTCCGCGAATTGCTCGCCCATGTACGTCAACGCGTTGGCGTCCGAACCGCGGAACGCCTTCCCGTCGTACGGATTGGCCAGCTCGATGAGGCCCAGGTAGCGCCCCGACTTGTGTACGGGCACGATGAGGAGGCTCGCGGGCGTAACGCCCGTCGCCGCCCAGCGGTCGTCGACCATGTCCGGCTCATCGGCCGTCGACGACACCACCACTGCTCCGGGCGCGCGCATCGCGCGCCGCGCCACGGGATGGGTCTCGGCGAGCCGATGGAGCAGGGCGCTGTGCTCCCCGCCGGTTTGGCGCACCACCACGAAGTGACGCTTGTCGATGTCGAACAACGAGATCAAACCCGCTTCGCTGGGGAGCTTTTCGAGGGCGAGCCGGAGGACGAAGTCCGCCCCCTCCAGCGCGTCCGCGAGAAAAAAGAGCTCGCTCACGGCTTCGAAGACGTCGGTCAACAAATCTTCGCCCTTGACCCGCGTTCCCCGCATGGATGGGGGCGGCGGAATGATGCTCGCCCGATCGCGGGCCGCTTCGAGCCGTTCGTCTCGCTCGCTGCGGGACAGAAGGGCGTCATCCGCTGCGGGGGCAGCGCCCGACGCCCGTGACGACGCAAGCGTGGGGCGACGGCTGGCCCGTCGAGACGTGGTCGTCCGGCGCGACGTCGCGGTACGGCCCGCCCCCGGAGGGCCCGACGACGACGACGACGACGATGCCGGCGCCGGGGATGATGCCCCGTCGGTCTCGCGCGACCGAGGTGCGTCCGCCCCCCCTTCACCCTCGCGTCTGCGGGCGGCGATCGAGCGACGCGAGCGCCCCCGCTTTCCCTTTCGGGACGGGGTGGCGCCCCCTTTTCCCGCGTCCGCTCGAGCTTGAACCGCGTCCGCGGCCGCCCGCGAGAGCGCCTCCGACTTGGCCGCCTCCTCGGCTTCGCGCGCATCTTCCCGCGCATTGTGCGCGGCCTCTTCGGCGGACGCCGCGGCGGCCTGTCTTTTCGCTTCGGCCTTGCGTTTCGCCTCCTCGGCCGACTTCTTCGCCTCTTCGGCCTTGCGCTTCGTCTTGGCTGACGTTCTCGCCTCCTCGGCGTTGCGCTTGGCCTCGTCGGCCGCCTTCTTCGCCTCCGCTTCGGCCTTGCGCTTCGCCTCCTCGGCCGACTTCTTCTCCTCCTCGGCCTTGCGCTTTGCCTCCTCGGCCGCCGCCGCCTTCTCTTCGTCGGCCTTGCGCTTCGCCTCGGCCGCCGCCGCCTTCTCTTCGTCGGCCTTGCGCTTCGCCTCCTCGGCCGACTTCTTCTCCTTCTCGGCCTTGCGCTTCGCCTCGGCCGTCGCCTTCGCCTCGTCGGCCTTGCGCTTCGCCTCGGCCGCCGCCTTCGCCTCGTCGGCCTTGCGCTTCGCCTCGGCCGCCGCCTTCGCCTCGTCGGCCTTGCGCTTCGCCTCGGCCGCCGCCTTCGCTTCGTCGGCCTTGCGTTCTGCCTCGGCCGCAGACTGGTCCTCGTGCGACCTCACGTGCCCTTCGTCGTTTCGCGCGACCGGGGCGGGCTTGTTCTCGGGGGACAGCGTGTCGCCGCCAAGAGCCCGAGTGGCCTCGTCGACGGACGAAGCAGACCCCTCGGCGTACGGAAAAAATACCACCTGGGCCGTCTCGTCGCGCCAATCGAAAAGCGAACCCAGCACGAGGGGAGGCCGCCGCGGGCGCTCGTCGAAGGTGTGGTCGTAAATCGCGACTTCGACCCCGCGCGACGTGACGTCGTCCCCGATCCGGGTCCTCGCCTTCCGCAATGCTTGGCGCGCGAGCGCATCCAGCGCCGCCAGCGGAACGGGCAGGACAACGGCCAGGCTCGTCTCCGCGTAGCCGAAGGGCCGTTCCTCCGTCGGGGCCAAGACGCGCTCATGCACGATCTCGAAAGGGGGAAGATCAGCGGCCGCCGGGGTCGTCCCCGCGCTCGGTCCGGCTGGCGACGCACTCCGACGACGAGGACCGTCGTCCTCGGCCGCGCGCGCCGCCTCTACGCGCTGGCCCTCGCGGGTCGCCGCCTCGATCTCTTCCGCCCCCAACGCCCCGATGCCGATCTGCGTCTTGGTTCGGGGGGGGCGGTTGCCCTTCTTCCCGGCTGCGGCTTCGAGCGTTCCCGCTGACCCCTGAATGAGGGTCTCTTGAGACCGAATCGAGGCGCGCGACCGACCCTTTTTCCGTTTTGCCTTCCCTCGGCGCTTCGAGGGTCGCGGCGCGCCTGAAGCCTTCCGGCTTGCCGAAGGGTCGTCCGTCCGGGCCGCCACCGATACCCCCGAGGTATCGATCGGCGCTTCGTCGGGCGCCCGTACGACGGTGTAGGTTTTTCGCGATGCAGCGTCGATGGCCCGGCAGCCTTCGTCGAGAAACGTCACGGCCAGGCCGCTCAGGGCGTCGTCCTCGTCGTCGAGCCGTCGGGCCTCCTGGAGGGCCGGCTGCCAATGAGGCGCATCGAGGCAATATTTTGTCACCGGGGAGCTTCCTTCTCCTCCCGGTGCGATTTCGACGAACCACCGCATATGCAGCTTCGTCATAATCGAGCGCCGGGCCGACGGACAGCCCTCACCCTCGCTCGGCAACGCGGCCCCCGCCCGGGCGCGCCTCTGGGCCCCCCGACGGGGTAAATCGTTGACTTAACTCGCTTTAGAAGCCAATGTCGCGGCGACTGGCGGACGTCGGAGGAGGCTGGACATGACGAAGAGCGAGCTCATCGAAGCGATTACCGCCCGCGGTGAAATCACGAAGGCGCGGGCTGAGTTGGTCGTCAACTGCGTCTTCGACGCGATGACCGAGTCGCTGCAGCGAGGCGAGGGCATCGAAATCCGTGGCTTCGGAAGCTTCACCGTTCGCCCCTACAAGGCCTACATCGGGCGGAACCCGCGAACCGGGCACGCGGTGCCGGTCCCGGCCAAGCGGCTGCCTTTTTTCAAGGTAGGCAAGGAGCTGCGCGAAATCGTCAACAACAGCCGCAGCTACCCCATCACGAGCGGAAGTGGAAAAGACGTCTGAGCGCGCGGGCGAGCGAGCGAGCAGCGGTCATGGGTGGTGGTCCAGCGGAGGCGGCGGGGTCGCTCGAAGAGCAGCTCACCGCCCTCACCCGCGGCGTGGTGGATCTGCATCAGCGCGAGGACCTCGAGCGGCTCCTCCGTGCCAAGAAGCGCCTCCGGGTCAAGGCGGGGTTCGATCCCACCCGACCCGATCTCCACCTCGGTCACACCGTGGTGATGGAGAAGCTTCGCCAGTTTCAGGCGTGGGGCCACGAGGTCGTGTTTCTCGTAGGCGACTTCACCGCCATGGTGGGTGACCCCACCGGAAAGAATGAAGCCCGCCCCCGACTCACGGCGGAGGAGGTTCAAGCCGCGGCGGCGACCTACACCCACCAAGCCTTCAAGATCCTCGACCGGGCGGAGACGTCGGTTCGATTCAACTCCGAGTGGCTCGGAGCGCTGGGCGCGCCGGACATCGTTTCCCTCGGGGCGAAATACACCGTGGCCCGCATGCTGGAGCGTGACGACTTCGCCCGACGGTACGCCGATGGTCGTCCAATTCACATTCACGAGTTCCTCTACCCTCTACTGCAAGGCTACGACTCCGTGACGTTGGCCTGCGACGTCGAAGTGGGCGGCACCGACCAGCTCTTCAACCTCATGGTGGGGCGGGACCTGATGCCCCGTTACGAAACGCCCCCGCAAGTGGTGATGACCATGCCGCTGCTGGTCGGCACCGACGCCCGAGTGGTCGATGGTGACGTCACCGGGCAGAAGATGTCGAAGAGCAACGACAATTACATCGGCATCGATGAGCCACCCTTCGAGATGTTGCAGAAGCTGATGTTGGTCGATGACCAGGTCCTCTGGCACTACATGGAGCTGCTCTCTCACCGGTCCGCGGCGGAGATCGACGCCGTCCGGGAGGAAACGACCGGGTCGCCAGAGGGTATCGTGGCGGCGAAGGAGGCGTTTGCGCGGGAGGTGGTGGTGCGGTTTCACGACGAGACCGCCTTCGACGAGGCCTTGGCGCGCCGCCGTCGGGTGTCAGCGGGCGGGGTCCCTGACGACGTCGAGGAGACGACCCTCGATGCCGACGCCGAAGGCGGCCGGCTCGGTCTGGCCAAAGCGCTCAGGCTCGCCGGCTTGACCGCCTCCACGGGGGAAGCGTTCCGACTCCTCAAACAGGGCGGGGTGTACCTCGACGGGGCGCGCGTCCAGGACGAGAAAACCCACCTCGTCCGAGGTCAACGGGTTCTCGTCCGCCTCGGAAGCAAGAAAAAGCGGTTTCGCTACCTGACGGTTCGTTGATGGCGTCGCGTTCGCGGGGTCGCCGACGCCGACCGCTGCTGCTCAGCGGCGCGCTTGGGCTCGCGGGCGGTTCGGCCTGTGGCGTCGCTCCTCCGGCCGCCGCGCCGCCACCGCCGCCGCCGCCCCTCCCAGATGTTCGCATCGTCGCCCTCGAGGACCTGATGACCGCCGCCGGCCTCCGCTGGCTCGTCGGAGGGGCCCCGGCGATCTGGTGGGGGCTCGATTGGATGCGAGATGACCTACGGGCGATTGCGAGCGACCGGGGTCTCGATGCGTTGACGCGCGCAACCGGCATCGACCTCCGCACCACGGGCGAAGTCGCCCTCGCCGGCTACCCGCAGCAAGCGGTCGCATATCTGGTCCGTCACGCCCGCGACCCCAGGGTGGTGGAAGCGCGGTTTCGCGAGCGACTGACGCACCGACCCGTGCGCCGCGTGGCCGGGCACCAACGCGTCTCCGTATTCGGCCGGGTCGGCAACGAGCGTCGGGGGCTCGCGACCATCGGCCCCGACGTGGCGGTATTTCAATTCGGCGGCGAACGACGAACGGGGCCCGCGCGCATCGCCGTACGGTACAGCCTCGGCGAACTCACCGACATTCCGCGCGCCCGGGAAGACCCGGCGTTGGCCTCTCTCGCGCGCGCCTTCGACGGGGCGCCGGGGCGGGCCTTTTGGCCCGGTCCGTTCGACGGCGACGTCGCGGGGGGACTACGCGGCCTTCTCTCGGTGAGCACGGGGGTCGGGCTCCGCGCCATGCCCCGTGCGCCGGACGCCATCGACATCACCTTGCTCGTCCTCGGCGACTACCAGGAGAACCCGGACCGGGCCGCGGCGCTGTTGGCCCGTGCATGGGACGATGTCACGACGGCGGACTTGGGCTCGCTGCTGTCGCTCGAGGCGCCGATCCGCGAGCCGACCACGTTCCCGCTTCCGGGGGCCCTCGGACTCCACGTCACCCTGTCGGCGTCTCGGCTCTTGCGTGGCCTTCGTATCGTCACCGCCGCGTCGATCCGCGATGCACTCCGCTGAGCGGAAAGGCTGAGCATCAAAGGCTGAGCATCAAAGGCGGAGCATCAAAGGCGGAGCATCAAAGGCGGAGCATCAAAGGGTGCCCTTGGCCGCCGCGACGCAGACGACTTCGCCCTGGTCGCTGCCTCCCCAGAGGCGCGCGCCGCCGGCGCTGGTGGCGTGAAAGGCGGTGGGACGTCCCCTCAGACCGAGCGCGACCTCAGCCGTCGGCGTCGCCGCACCCGTCGCGTCCGGCGTGATGCCATCGAACATGCGAACCCGCCCGTCGGCGCCCAGGGTGAACAAGGTGGTCTCGACCACGCCCACGTCGACCACTTCGTGCCCGAGGTCAACGGTGCCCACGGACGGCGCCGCCATCGCGCCCCCAGAGACGAGGACGACCTCGGTCGCGCCTGGCGACGCCAGCACGGCGAGCGCTGGTCCGCCCCGAAGCCGGTCGCAGCCCGCGGCGGCGAGGGGAAGGTCCGCCCGCCCGACGGCGCCCGACTCGGGGGTCGTTCCGGGGTGGCAACGAAACGCAGGTCCCTCACCGCCCCCGGCGCCCGCCATCGCCACGAGGGCATGGTCACCGGAGAGGACGGCCGACCGGATGTCGCCCCGCGTGACGAAATCGCGCGCATCGACGCCGTCGCCGCCGGCCGTGAGCTCGATCCCACGACCGTCCCATCCGAACGCGAGGGCGTGGCCGCCGGCAGGATGGGCACACAGCGCGCGCACGTCGCGGGCCACGACCTCGACGCGTACCTGATGGCGGATGTCGCGCAGCGACCAGAGCGCGTCGTCGGTCAACACCACGGCCACGTCCGGATTGAGCAGCGCGAGGCCCCGGGCCTCGTCGAGCGCGACCACCGTCGTCTTCGCCGACCCGCTCCCCGTGAGCGGCATGACGTGGAGGTGAACCGGGTCGGTCGTCAACGCGGCGACGCGCCGCGCTTTCCCCAACGATGCGAAGGCCACCACGGAGGCCTCGAGCGAAGCCACGACCCGCGGAGCGGCAAGCCTGGTGAATCCCATGGCGCGACGCTACCCGGATCGGTGGGCGGCCAAAACCCCATCACTTCTCCGCGGAGGACACCTCGACGGCAGGGCGCTTCTCCTCGTCTTTCGATATCGAATAGCGCACGAGGGCCCGCAGCACGTTGTTGCGCTCGACGTTGCCCAAGACCCGTTTGAGGTCGTCGTAAACCGACGGATCCATCAGGAGCGCCCCGACCGTGCCCTTACCCCGTTTGACGTCGCGGACGATGTCCCGAAGGTCGGCGGTGAGGTCGGTCACGTTCTTGACGGCGTCGGTCGTCCCCCCGGTGCCCCCGAAAAGAACGTCGTGCGCGAAGCCGTTCCCCTCCCGCACCCCGCGAAGGGTGAGCGCGACCTCATCCGCGGCGGCGCCGATCTGCGCAACTTCTTTTTTCGCCCCCTCGCCGTAGAGCATGTCGTGGGCGAAGCCAGGACCGGTGCGCACTTGGCGAACCGCGAGTCGCACCTCGCGGAGGGTCGCGGAGAGCTCTCGGCTCGTGGTGTCGAGATTGTCGACCAAACCCGAGATGCGATCGGCTTCCTGACGCGACGTCAGCAGCCGTTGGGGATACCCCTCGCCCTCGGTGAGTTCCTTCATCATCTTGTTGACCGAGTCGGCCGTCCCTTGGATGTCCTCGTGGAGCTTTTCGTCGCCGAGCGCCTCCGCGAGTTTGCTGACGTCCTGAAGCGTACTCTCGGCCTCGGCCGCCATGTCGTCGATGCGGGCGAACATGCCCGGGCTCTTCTTGGTGGGAAGATGTGACCCGGGGGCGACGACGTCCCCCTCGGTCCCCTGGGTCACGACCACCATCTTGTCGCCCAAGAGCCCCTTGTTCTCGATGCTCACCGTGCTGTCGGCGCGAAGACGGTCCGCCGCGTCGGCGACGATGTCGAGATGCACGTGGACCTTCCCGTCCCCGGCATCTTCGCTGTAGCCCACCCCCTCGACCTGACCGATTCTGACCCCGCCCATGCGGATCGGGGCCCCCGGCTTGAGACCTTCGACGTCGTCGAAGGCGGCGTGGTACGCGCGCGAACGGTCGAAGACCCGACGCTCGTCGCCGATGAGAAAGATGACCAGGGCGGCCAGAAGGAGACCCAACAGCACGAACGCGCCGACCAGGAGATCACTCTTGCCTACCTTCGCCATGTCCGTCGTCCCCGGGTGACCCTCCCCGAAGCGACAGCCTCGCATGAGCCTCGCGGTCGCGCCACACCTCTCGGCGCTCTACCCGGGGGCCGAGGCGCACGCGGTAGCGCAACGCCACCGACCTAGGTACACCTCGGGCGTGGCGCCCTTCATCCGCTTTCGAGGCATCGAGAAAGCCTTCGGGCCCAAAGTGATCTACCGGGGGCTCGACCTCGACGTCTACAAGGGGGAAACCCTGGTCATCATGGGCGGCTCGGGCGTCGGTAAGAGCGTGATGCTCAAGATGCTCATTCGCCTCCTCGAGCCCGACGCCGGGTCGATCACCTACCACGGCGAAGAGGTCACCACGATGGGCGAGGACCGACTGCGGGCGCTCCGCCAGAACATCGCGATGCTCTTCCAGGGGGCCGCACTCTTCGACAGCATTTCTGTTGGGGAAAACGTCGCGTACGCCCTCCACGAGCACTTTCGCGAGTCCATGACGGCCACGCAAATCGCCGAGCGGGTCGACTGGGCTCTGTCGTCAGTGGATCTTCCCGGCATCGAGGACATGCGCCCGAACGACCTCTCCGGCGGCATGAAGAAGCGCGTCGGTTTGGCCCGCGCGATCGCGCTCCAACCCGAGGTCATTCTTTACGACGAGCCGACCACGGGGCTCGACCCGATCAACGTCGAGCGCATCAACCGTCTCATCAACAACCTCAAAGCCAACCTCGACGTCACGTCGATCGCCGTGACCCACGACATGGGAAGTGCGTTCGCGATCGGAGATCGCATGGCGATGGTGCACTCCGAGCGCATCATCTTCTCCGGCACCCCGGACGCACTCCGTCGCGCCCCCGACCCCCGCGTCACCGACTTCATCGAGGGAAACGTGCCCGACTTCGAGGACGTGGAGACCCTCCTCAACGCCTGAGCCGAGACCCGGAAACCCGTAGCCCGGAACCCCGGACCTAAATCAACGCGGTGATCAACAGCTCTGGCTGCTCGCCGCCGCGGTAGTGGTCACGCCTTAGATGGCCGACGATGCTGACGCGAGAGGGTAACGTCGCGAGCCGGTCGGCCATGTCGGGTCCGAACGCGCCGACGGTCATCGTGCCCAACACCACCTCCAACTTGAGGTGCTCTCGGATCGCCCGTCGCCCCACCACGGCCAGCCCTTCGAACAGCACCTTGGGCGGGGGGTTTCCCTCGCCGCACGGCTCGAGTCGTTCCAGGTCGGCCAGTACCGACATGACTTCGTCCCGGGGATCGAGACGTACTTCCGGCGCATGACGAGGCGGCCGGGGGGGCTGCGTCTCCCGTTGAGACCGGCTGGCGGCGATGAAGGCCTCGCGAAACTGGGGGACGCGCTCGGAGGCGACTTCGATCCCGGCGGCGGCCTGATGGCCTCCGAAGCCGAGCAGGGCCGACGCCGAAGCCGACAGCGCGTCGTAAAGGCGGAACCCATCGGGGCCCCGCGCACTTCCCCTCCCCGCTGGCCCTTCGAGGGCGATCACGACCGTCGGCTTGTCGTACCGGTCGGCGATGTGGCCGGCGACGATCCCGACGATACCGGGGTGCCAATCATCCCGCGCCAGCACGATGGCCGGATCGCGGGCGTAGCCACGGTCTCCGATCTCCAGCACCGCCTCGGCCACCATTTTGCGCTGTAAGGCCCGACGATCGGTGGTGACGCGCTCGATGCGATCTGCGAGGGCCACCGCTTCGGCCGGGTCCCGCGAGAGCAACAACTCCAGCGCGGGCGTCGGGTCTCCGAGCCGACCGGGGGCGTTGATTCGAGGCGCGATCTGATACGCGACATCCTCGGCGGAGAGCGGCCGCAGCCGCCCTCGGAACGCCCCGCGCACGAGGGCCTCGAGACCAGGGCGGCTCCCGGGACGGCCCAGACGCTTGAGCCCTGCCCGGACCAGGATGCGGTTGTCCCCCGTCAACGGCGCCACGTCCGCGATCGTGCCCACCGCGGCCAAGTCGAGCGAACGACGAACGTCGAGTTTCGCCCCCAACGCGCGGCGAAGCGCCGCGGCGACAAACACGATGAGACCGCAGCTCGCGAGCCCCTTGAACGGAAACTGACAGTCGGGCCGGTGCGGGTTGAGGAAGGCGATGGCCGGTAGGGGTTCGGGGGGCACGAGATGGTGGTCGATCACGACCACGTCGATCCCCGCCTTCGCCGCCGCCGCCAAACGCTCGTGGTCCGACGAGCCACAGTCACACGTGACGAGCAGGCTCGCTCCCGTCGCGCGCACGCGTTGTAGCGCGGGTTCACTGAAACCGTAGCCGCCGGCGAAACGACTCGCGATCACCGTCGCCGTGTCGGCTCCCAAGCGCGTGAGGGTCTCGGTGAGCATCGCCGCCGAGGTGATCCCATCCGCGTCGTAGTCGCCGAACACCGTGATCCGCTCTCGATTGCGAATGCCGCGGGCGATGCGATCGATCGCGGCCTCCAAGTCGGCCATGCCATCCGGTGGCGTGAGGTGCGCGAGCCGCGGCGAAAGCCATTCGTCGAGGTCTGGCGTCGTCGCTACCGCCCCGGCATCGTCGTCGGTCGTTTCGTCGTCCTCGCGCCGGCCCGCGAGCCCCCGCCGAACGAGAACGTCGGCCGCGGTGACGGTCATCTCCCGCGCCGCGGCGAGCGCTACCGCCTCGGGACCCGCCGGCCCCGGCTCGTCCGCTCCGGCGGTCACGACCGCGACGCCGCCATCACACCGAGGCGGCGACCGCCGCGGCGCCCTTCTTCCGACGCTTGATGCGACGCTTTTTCTTGACCGCCGTGCCGAACACCTTGCGATCGATGATCTCGGTCAGCGGCGCGGCCACGTAGATCGACGAGTACGTCCCGACGATGACGCCTACGAGAAGCGTAAACGCGAAGTCACGAATGACGCCCGACCCGAAGAACAGAAAAGGAAACATCGCGACCCCGGTCAGACCCGAGGTCCGGATCGTCCGGCCGAGCATCTCTGTAATCGACCGGTTGATGATCTTGGGAAAGGTCATCTTCCGGTACTTGCCCAGATTCTCCCGGATGCGGTCGTAGACGACGACGGTGTCGTTGATCGAGTAGCCCACGATCGTCAGAATGGCGGCGACGCTCGACAGGGTGAACTCGCGCTGAAACAAGACCATCGCGCCGACGGCCAAGAACACGTCGTGGATGAGCGCCGCGATCGCTCCGGGCGCGAACCGCATGTCGAAGCGGAACGCGATGTAGAGCATGATGAACACGATCGCGATCGTGATGCTCTTGATCGCGGCATCGCGGAGGTCGCCCGACGCCTTCGCCCCGATCCATTCGACCCGTAGGGCCCGCTCCGGAACCACGTCGGTCCCGAGCCGTTCCCGCATGTTGTCCATGAGCTGGTCGCCCTTGCTCTTGAAGAAGAACTCGACGCGGTGGTCGCGCTGGTTCTGCACCACGGGATTGTTCGCGCCCGGGCGAAGCTCGACGCCCTCCACCGCATCGACGAGCTGCTGGGCGATGTCGGACCGCGGAGGGCACTTCACCTCGGGGGTGGCCTCGCCACAGACGTCTTGCTGAAACCGCGCGGCCACCTTGTCGCCGCCGGGACTGAACTTCACCTCGGTCGTGCGTCGCTCGGGCGGGCACGCAGCTTCATCGAACGCCGCCTTCGCCGCGCCGTCGGCGGGCCCCCCCGCGGCATCGGCGCCCTGGTCCTCCGGAACGAGACACAGGGCCTTTCGGATGCCTTCTTTTTGCGCGTCGGTCAGTGCGGTCACTTCCTTGACGCGGATCAGGTACTGGTTGGGATGGTCGTCGCTGTCGACCGCCACCACGTCGGGGCTGGAGAAGCCGCTTTCGACGACCGCAGCTCGAATGTCCGCCGGAGAGATGTCCCGCTGAAAGGCGACTTCCAGCTCCGTCCCGCCCCTGAAGTCCGTGCCGAATCGGGGGCCCGGATAGAAGAAGCCGACGATGCTGAGGACGGCCAACACGGCGCTGAGCCCGATGAAGTACCGGCGCAGCCCCATGAAATCGAAGTCGCGAGGGGGCGTTTTGATCTTGGCCATGGGTCCGAAGGGGGAAAGTTCCGAAAGCGGCGGGAGTGAAACGGGGCGGCGAGGGGAGGGGAAAGGCAGCGCGTCGGGACAGACCGGCGAGAAACCGCGCGCTCAGGCGATGCCGAGCTTCGTGTCGCGCCGGCCCCGGACCCAGAACTCGAAGAAGAGGCGGGTCACCACCACTCCGGTGAAGAGGTTGCAGACCATGCCCACGATGAGGGTCACCGCGAAACCCTTGATCGGCCCGGTCCCGTACTGAGCCAGGATCAAGCCCGAGATGAGCGTCGTCGCATTGCCATCCAAAATGGCGCTGAACGCCTTGTCGTATCCGGTCGTCACCGCCGCCCGGGCGAGCTTGCCGGCACGCAACTCTTCGCGGATTCGCTCGTTGATGAGGACATTGGCGTCGACCGCCATCCCGACCGTCAGCGCGAGCCCGGCGATTCCCGGCAGCGTCATCGACGCGCTGAACATGCTCAACACCGTCAATTGCAAGACGAGGTTGAAAAACACGGCGAAGTTGGCGATGAGCCCCGCGCGCCGGTAACTCAACATCATCAGCGCGAGGACCAACAGGCCACCGATCCCGGCCGCTTCAAGTCCGCTGTCGATGGCGTCTTCACCCAGGGAAGCGCCGATCCTCTGTTCGTTGCTGGGTGAGATCGGAGCCGGAAGAGCACCCGAACGTAGGACCAACTCGAGCGCTTGCGCTTCTTGGAATTGCTGCTCGGGACCCCCGGCGCCCATGCTGATGCGCGCGGTGCCTCCTCCGATTTTCTCGCGAATCTCGGGGGCGCTTTGCACCTTGCCGTCGAGAATGATCGCGAAGCGGCGCTTCACGTTGGCCTCGGTCACGTCGCCGAAGATCCGTGTGCCGACCCGGTCGAGGTCCATCGTGACGAACCACTGTCCGTAGCCCCCGGTGTCGGACTGGTCGGTCCCCGATTGCGCATCGCGCACCATGTCACCGGTGAGCTCTGCCTTGCTTTTGAGGTAGTAGGTGCGCCACCCGACCTGAACCGTGGCTTCGCTCTCGTCGTCGAACTCGTAGCGAGGCCCGAACCCGATTTCGTGGTCTTCGTCGACCGGGAGCGTCTGCGCCCAGGCTTTGAGCCGATTCAGGGTGTCTTCGAGGCGTTCTCCCTTGAGCGCCTTGAGTTGGGCGAAGTAAACCGGATTGCTGTTGGCGCGGCCCGTCGTCGGGTTCACCCCGGTGGGCGCATTCTCGATGTCGAACGTCAGGCCTTCGGGTACCGCCTCCGCGGTGACGTAGGGCTCGAAGAAGTCGACGTCGTCGTCGAGCATCTTGAATTCGAGGCGCGCCGTCTGACTGATGATGTCGCGGATCTCCTGGAAGGCGCGTTCGTCGTTGCCAGGGATCTCGACGATGATGTCTTCGTCGCGAGGGCTCACCGCCGCCTCTTTGACGCCCTTGGAGTCGATCCGATTGAGGATGGTCTCCTTCGCCTGCGCGACCGCCTTTTCCCGGATTCCCGACTCGACCGCATTCTTGATGCGCAGGGTCACCGTCTTCCCGTCGGAGTCGCGGATCGCGGTGAGCTCGTTGCGAAAAAACGTCGTAAGGAGCGTCGCGTCGATGCGCGCGGCGCTATCGGCCGGATCCACGAAGGTCGCGATGATGGTGTCCGCGCGGTCACGAGGCTTGCTCAGCGTCACCTTGTCGGCGAGCCGTTGGAGCTCTTCGAGGGTCGGTTGGTCTCCCGCCGCGAAGCCGTACGCTTTGGTCAGCTCGCCCCGAAGGTCGTCGTAGTACCGGTCGCGCTTGTCGCGAATCGCCTCGTCGACGTCGACCGTGTACACCAGCCGCAATCCGCCCTTGAGGTCGAGACCTCGGACCATTCGGAACGAGAGGTTGGCGAGGAGCCAGTTGCCGAAACCGCGGTCGCCCGCTTCCGCCGCCGTCTCCCATTCGGCGCGGACCTCGGCGTCGAGCTCGGCGAGCTCGAGCGGACACGTGGTGGGCACGACGTCACGCTTGGTCGAGCACAAGATCTCGTCGTGCACCGTGGGAAACAGCGACATGGCCGCCGCGATGGCCAGCGCGAGCGAAAACCCCACCTTGAGGCGCCACGCGTTGTTCATCGTGCGTAGCGTCCCAAACAGCGCCCACATCGTCATGAGCGTGAACACCGGCACGGGCCAGAAGCTCCGGTAATAGGCGGCGCCGGCGCCAACGAGGGCGGAGAAGCCCGCCCACAGGAAGGTGACGCGCTGTCCTCGTCGCAACCAGGCGCCGGCGAACGACGCCAGCGCAGCGAGACCGAGGGAAATGGCGAAGATGTCGTAAATCACGATGCTTTCTTCTCGTCGTCGCCTTTGGTGTCGCCGCCGCCGTCACCCTTGCCGGCCCGGCCTTTCTTCCCTCCCGTCGATTTCGCGGGCGAGGGCTGCTTTCCTCCTGCCGCCTTCGCGGAGGCCTTGCCGCTGGCGTCGGGGTCGACGAGGCCTTCGACGGCACTCTTGATCATGGTCACGTTGACGCCCGGGGCGATTTCGACCCGCACGTTGGCTTCCTGGACCTCGACGAGCTTTCCGATGAACCCTGCTCGCGTCACCACCCGGTCGCCCTTCTTGAGGCCCGACTCGATTTGTTGACGACGCTTCTTGTCCGAGCGGTTCATGAAGAAGATGAGCCCGAACATCACCAACGGGAGCAAAATCATCAGCCCCGCCCCGCCGAATGGCCCCCCGGCGGGCGGCGCTTGGCCCGCGGGCGCTCCTCCGGGGGAGGCTTCCGCGGCGGCGGCGGGAGGGGGCGGCGGCGGGGCGTCACCCGGCTGGGCGCGCGAGGGCTGAAGCATCAGCGTCGGCAAGGTCTCGATTCCTCTGCACGGGTACGACGTTCGTCGGATGACGGCCCGGTTGGATAATCGTTATCCCCCGGGTTCGCAAGGGGACCGGGCCGCCCTCCCGAGGGCTGACTGGCCCCTCTGGGCGACAACGCCCGTCGAGCGCGGGAGTGTGACGGTCGGTCGACGCGGGGCCTCACCGGGGCCGGCTCCGGCGGCGACCCTCGCTCGCGATCCGCTTCTTCGTGGCGGCCCAACCACAGATGGGGCACGCGGCGAGGTCGTGACTGCGGGCGGGACAGTGCTCGCGACCGAAGAAGATGATTTGAAGGTGACGGCGGTTCCAGGTGGCGCGGGGAAAGACGCTCTTCAGATCCCGCTCCGTACGCTCGACCGTGGTTCCGTTGGAGAGCCCCCACCGCGCCGCCAAGCGGTGGATGTGCGTGTCGACGGGGAACGCCGGAACCCCGAACGCTTGCGCCATCACCACACTCGCCGTCTTGTGCCCTACCCCCGGCAGGGCTTCCAGCGCCTCGAAATTGGCGGGGACGCGGCCGCCGTGCACCTCGACCAGCTGCTGCGCCAAGCGCCGAATGTTCTTCGCCTTGGTGGGTGCGAGGCCGCACGTTCTGATGTGTCCCAGAATCGTCTCCACGTCCAAGGCGGCCATCGCCTCAGGGCTCGCCGCGGCGGCGAACAGCCCCGGCGTCACGAGGTTCACTCGGGCGTCCGTCGTCTGCGCGCTCAGCAGGACCGCTACGAGCAGCGTAAACGCATCTCGGTGGTCCAAGGGGACGGGGGGCTCGGGGTAGAGCTCTTCGAGGAGCACTCCGATACGCTTTGCCTTGTCTGCCCTGCGCATGGCCGTCGGGTCTCCCGCGTCTGGCGCTCGTGTAGCACCGGTGACGCGCACCTCGAACCCCGCCCGAACTGTTTGACACCATCCATGGGCGTTGATACACGGCCTCCCCTTGGATGAAGCAGGCGCGTAGCTCAGTGGGAGAGCACTACCTTGACACGGTAGGGGTCGGCAGTTCAATCCTGCCCGCGCCTACTACGTGCTGATGCGCAGCACGTCGGCCATACCCGCCTCGTGCACAGGCGGCGCTTCAGACCCCGTCGACGGCTCGACGGGACGCGTGCGAGCATCAAAGCCGCCTCGACATTCCCGGCTGGTTCGGTCGCGCCCACGGGCCCAATCCTCCGGGCGAGGCCGATCCATCGCGTGGGGCAAACCTGCGGTGGGAGACGGCCGGGGGCAGGCGGATCCGAATTGGGCCCGGTCGGTGCCCGAGACCGCGTATCATCACCAAGTCGAGGCTCCACGAGGAGCTCGGAACGAAAGGCGCCGTACGCGACGCCGACCAGGAGTCAACCAGGACTGAGTATGGGGTTTCGTCGTTACGACAAGGGACGCAGGCGGGAGCCACAGAAGCGTGTCAACAATCGCATTCGGGTTCCCGAGATACGCGTCATCGATCAGAACGGCGAGATGCTCGGGCTCATGGCCACCCAAGACGCCCTGCGAAAGGCGCGGGAGCTGGGCCTCGACCTCGTCGAGATCAATCCGAAGGCGCACCCTCCGGTCTGCAAGATCCTCGACTACGGCAAGTTCAAGTACGACGAGAAGAAGCGGGCCCGGGAAACCAAGCGAAAGCAGAGCACGGTCGAGGTCAAAGAGATCAAGCTGCGACCCAAGACCGACGACCACGACCTCGACTTCAAGGCCCGCGCGGCGCGCCGCTTCATTGAATCGGGCAACAAGGTGAAGTTCACCTGCCGGTTTCGCGGTCGCGAGATCACGCACCCCGAGAAAGCGCGTGAGCAACTCGAGTGGATTCGCGACCAGTGCATCGACGTCGCCAACATCGAAGTCCGACCGAGCATGGAAGGACGGACGATGACGATGATGATGGCGCCGAAGCCGTCCATTCTCCAGGCGGTCGCGCAAGCCAAACTCGAAGCGGAAAAAGAACGGAAAGAAGCCGAGGCGGCCCGCCGGGCGGAGAAACGAGGGCGCCGCAGCGACGATGAAGAGCGCGCAAGCGCACCGGGGGCCAGCCAGCCGGGCTCGAGCGACCCGGGCGGGGCGGAGGAAGCGCAGGACGAAGCCGAGGCGGGCTCAGACGAGACCGACCAAGCCGGGGCCGAAGCGGCTGCGGCCCCCGCCCCCCGGACGAAGAAGGCGGCCGCGGCGGCGGCCGACCACGGAACCAAGAAGGCCTCACCCGCGAAGTCACGCGCCAAGGCGTGACGGCCGAGACACGACGGCCGGCACATACGGCTGGCACCTACGGCTGGCGCACCTCAGGCGGGCGCACCTCAGGCGGGCACCCTAGGGCACGTCGGCTTCGATTTCGGCCGCCAGCTTGTCGATCTGCGCGTCTAGCGAGTCGGGACCAATGGCCTTTTCGGCGTCTTCTTCGAAGTCAGCCTCGGTTTTCAACGGTCCGTCCTCGGCGGCGCTCGCCTCTTCACCCGCTCCGGGCTCTGCCCCCGCGGTCGAGGCGCTCGTAGACGGCGACGCCGGAACAGAGCCATCGGCGGCTCCAGGGGCCGACACGTTCGTCGACGCGGTGCGATCGCCCGCGGTCCCTTCGCCGTTCGCCCCGTTCCCACAACCGGCGCCCGCCACGACGATCGCGGTCATCGCCACCTTCGACACGAAGCGAAGACCACGACGACGATGGCGGCACGTTGCCTCAGCCACCCACGTCACGGAGAAGCCTCCTCGGTGGCGCTCGCACTGAGCTTCGTCGTGCGCTCGGCGTGTCGCGCGTTCTCTCGCTCGATCAACTCCTCGATGCGCGCGAGGGCTTCGGGCCGCTCCTCGGCTTCGGCAACTTCTCGCGCCTGCTCGAGAAAGGCCATCCGACGGGCGTGCTTGTTCATCTCCCGCCGAAGTCGAGGACGCTTCTCGACATCAGGGTACTTCTCCAAAATCTCGGCCTTTCGCTTTTCCCGCCGCTCTTTCCGGGTCGCCCGCCGCTCCTGTCGCTTCGCTTTGCGCTTTTCGTGACGCGCGGCGAGTTCGTCCCGGCGCTTCTTCATCGTCGCGAGCTTTTTTTGCTCCTCGTCGGAGAGTTCGCCCTTTTCCCCCTTTTCCTTCAGCGCCTTGTACTCCGCTCTCTTCTCGCGGTACTTCGCCCGCGACGCCTCGTACTTCTCGCGCCGCACCGACCGCTTCTCTTTACGATTCTCTCGCCGCTCCGCGCGCTTCTCCTTGCGGTCTTCTCGCTTCTCTTTGCGCTTTTCCCGCCGCTCCGTCCGCTTCTCCGGTCCCGTCTGGCCCACGACCGGACCGGCGATGGCGACCACCAGCAAGGCAGCCGCGGCCGCGCCCCATCTCACGTTACGCATCGACATCGAACCTTCTTCTCCCATCCCAACGCGTGAGCGCAGACGCAAGCCGGCTCACAGCCATCCGCTGAACCATACCGCGGCCGCCGTCCCCGCCGCGATGACCACGAGCAGCACCGCCTTGAGCGCGGTGGACCCCCCAGCCGGAGCGTCGCCCGCTGGTTCGACCCTAGGCTCCGACCCCTCCGCGGCCGTCTTCGCGACTGGGTTCGACGACGAGGGCCCACCCGTTCGTTCCGACGTCGCGGACGAGGGGACGGTCGACGCCCTCGCGTCGTCTCGCCCGGGCGCGCGCGACGACGGAGGCTCATCGGGCCCTTCCAGCGCCGCGAGATTTCCCTCTTCGAAGGCTTCGGCGGTGAGGGTATTGCGGAGCAGTCGCGCCGCCTGGTCGCTCCCCGCCGCCCCCGGATGACTCGCCGCCGCCCACCCCGCAAAGTCGTCGAGTCCTCCCGCCGCCCCTGCGACGAGGGGGGCCGACCCGGTCGAAACGTCACCGCCGACCGCGTCGGTCTCCTTGTCCTGGAGCGACGTGAACTGGAAGAGCGTCTCCTGAATCAGCTTGTCGATGATGGATAGACCCTCGCCGACATCCTTCCGCCCCCGATTCACCATCGCCCCGCGGACGAGCTCGGCGATGTCGAACGCGCTCACCGGCTTTCCCACCTTGTAGAGGTAGCGGGTCAGGTCGGACCCGAGCGCCCGGGCCGACGCGTACCTGGATTCACGCTCTCGGGCCAACGCCCGACGGAGAATGCTCTCGAGATGGTCGTCCGCCTCGGGATGCAACCCGACGATCGGCGGGATGTCGGCCGCCTGCACCTGCTTGACCGTTTCGTAGTCGGTCTTGCCCTGGAACAGGCGCCGTCCCGCGAGCATTTCCCACAGCATGATGCCGACGGCGAAGATGTCGGCGCGGGCGTCGACGTCGTGCCCATGGGCCGCCTCGGGGGAGAGGTAGCTGAACTTACCCTTGATGATCCCCGCTTCGCTCTTCTCGAGCTGGGTCGAGGCCTTCGCGAGCCCGAAGTCGACGATCTTCACCTCGCCGTGGGTGCTGATGAGCACGTTCGGCGGAGAGATGTCTCGGTGCACGATGTGGAGGGCCTCGCCCGCTTCGCCCTTGAGCTCGTGGGCGTAGGCGAGCCCTTCACACATCTTCGCGCAGATGAAGAGCGCCGCCTCGATCGGAAAGACCCGACCCTGCTCCCGCTGATGCTTGATCACCTGCTTGAGGTCGGCCCCCTTCACGAACTCCATGACGATGAAGTACGTGTTGTCGCCGACGCCGATGTCGAAGACCTGAACGACGTTCGAGTGCGACAGGTACGCGCTGAGCCGCGCCTCGTCCAAGAACATCGCGATGAAGCGCTTCTTCTCGGAGAGATGAGGCAGGACGCGCTTGATCGCGACGGTCTTCTTGAAGCCCTCGATCCCGGCGCTCTCGGCGACGAAGACCTCGGCCATGCCGCCGGAGGCCAACCGATCGACCACCCTGTAGCGTTGCTGCTGGTCCGCCATCCCTCGGGCCGAAGCTACCGAGCCCAGAGGCGGGGGTCGAGGGGCAAGTGTCGTCGTCCGCCGTGCGTCCCTCACGGGGAGGGAGGCGCAAGATAGAGCACCGACAGCGGGGGCAGGGAGAGACGCAGCGAATGTGAGAAGCCATGCGCCGGGATGGCTTCGGTCGTCCGCCCGCCGAGATTGCCGAGGCCCGAGCCCCCGTAGACGAGCGCGTCGGTGTTGAGGATCTCGCGGTAATACCCCGAACGGGGTACCCCGACCCGATGGTCGTGACGCGGGACCGGAGTGAAGTTTCCGACGACGACGGTATGGGCGAGGTCCGCCGCGCCGTCGGGCTCGGGCGGGCGGCCCCGGGGCGTCTCGGGCCGGGGCTCGAAGCGCAGATACGCGACGACGCTCTTCTCGTGGTCGTTGGCGTCGATCCAACGGAAGCCTCGGGGCTCGTGGTCGGCGGCGTGGAGCGAGCGGCGCGCCCGGTAGAGCCGATTCAGATCGCGGATCAACGTCTGCAGCCCGCGATGCCGAAACACTCCATCCTCCTCTTTGCTCTCGACGAGGGCCCAGTCCAGCGCCCGCGCTTCACACCATTCTCGCCACTGACCGAACTCCCCCCCCATGAACAAGAGCTTTGCCCCCGGATGCGCCCACATGTGGGCGTAGAGCGCGCGGAGGTTGGCAAAGCGCTGCCAGACATCACCGCTCATCTTATCGAGCAAGGCCCCCTTCAGGTGCACGACCTCGTCGTGTGACAGGGGAAGCATGAATCGCTCGCGATAGGCGTACCAAAGACCGAACGTGACCAGGTGATGGTGGTAGGCGCGGTGAATGGGGTCGAGTCCGAAGTACCGCAAGGTGTCGTGCATCCAACCCATGTTCCACTTGAGGTCGAAACCGAGGCCCCCAGTACGGGTCGACTGCGTCACCCCCGGCCAAGACGTCGACTCCTCGGCGATGACCAAGGCCCCGGGGCATTGGGCATGAACTTCGTCATTCAACCGACGGAGAAACGCGATCGCCTCCAGGTTCTCACGTCCCCCCGCAGCATTCGGCACCCATTGACCGGGATCGTCCGCCCCGTAGTCGAGATACAGCATCGAGGCGACCGCGTCGCAGCGAAGGCCGTCGAAGTGAAATTCACGTAACCAATAAAGCGCATTGGCGACGAGAAAGTTCGTCACCTGCGCGCGGCCGTAATTGAATACGTAGGTACCCCATTGACGGTGTTCGCCCTGGCGGGGGTCGAGATGCTCGTAGAGCGCCGAGCCGTCGAAACGCCCCAGCGCGAATGCATCCTTGGGAAAGTGCGCCGGCACCCAGTCGAGGAGCACGCCGAGCCCCTGTTGATGACAGCGGTCGACGAAGTAACGGAGGTCGTCGGGCGAGCCGTAACGTCGCGTCGGGGCGAAGTAGCTGCCCACTTGGTACCCCCACGAACCGTCGAAGGGATGCTCGAGGATGGGCATGAGCTCGACATGGGTGAACCCGAGGTCGACGACGTAATCGACCAGGTCGTGGGCGAGCGCGCGGTAACCGAGCCAGGGCGGCGACGACGACGCCGACGACGACGGGGCGCCAGACATCGTGTCGTCGCGGTGACGCCAAGAACCGAGGTGCACTTCGTACACGCTGACGGGCACCCCTCGTGACGGACGCCGCCGGTGGGCCATCCAGGCGTGGTCGTTCCACACGTGACGCGAGGTGACGACGACCGACGCCGTGTGGGGCCGCAGCTCCATGCCGCGCGAGAACGGATCGGCCTTGTAGACGATCTGGTCTTCGTCCCGGACCCGGATCGCGTACTTGTACCGCGTGCCCTCCGCCCCCAGACCGGGGATGAAGAGCTCCCAGACGCCACCGTCGAGACGACGCATGGGATGGCGGTCGGTCCGCCAATCGTTGAAGTCACCCGTGACGCTAACGCCGACGGCTTCCGGGGCCCACACCGTGAAGGCGAGCCCGGCAACGGACTGGTGGGTCCGAGGGTGCGCGCCGAGAACGCGATCGAGCTCACGGTGCGTCCCCTCGCCGATCAGATGGAGGTCCACCGCACCCAACGTGGGCGAAAACGCGTACGGGTCACGGGTCGCCTCGCCATCGATGACGACGAGGTAGGCGCCCGGCGCGGCGTCCGACGGCGTCTCCCACCGAAGCTGAAAAACTTCGGGAACGTCTTCTCGCCGGGCCGCCGTCCGCGTGACGCCGTCCCAACGGATCGCAACCGCCTCGGCATGCGGGGCGAGCACCCGGAACACGAGCGTCGCATCCTCGCGATGCCGCCCGAGCCATCGATGAGGGTCTCCGAAGCGGGTCTCGGCGACGGCGCGTAGGTGTTCGGGCTCCGTCGCCATGGCGGTTCAGTCGTCGATGAGCGGCTCGAGTTCGTCGGGAAGACAAGCGTGCGCGTCGGCGGCCGCAATCAGCTGCGCGTTCAGCGGAAGGGCGAGGAAAGCGCGTTCGTACTCTGTCCCCCGGAGCCCCTGAATCCGTCTCAAAAGCGGGCCCATGCCCCGCTGAACCGCCCGGTGCGCCCCCACGAGATCCCCCATGTCGACCCGCGCGCCGTGGAGGGCCAGATAGATGATCGCCTCGTTCAACAGCGAGGGGGCCCCCGCGTCGACGAGTTCCGCCGCCTCCGCGGCCACCTCGACCGCGACCTCGAGCGCTCCGAGGCGGCGCTCGGCCTCCGCCCAGTAGCCAAGCGCCACGGGGAGCACGTCGCGATTGTCGGTTTGACGGTAGGCCTCGGTCGACATTTGGAGCAGGGCGCGAGCCCGCCCGAGCTGGGGGCGCTCGTCGCGAAGCAGCAGCTCACAACCTCGGTAGAACAACACCCCCAGGGTGACGCGGTCGCGCACGATCCACGCTCCGGTCGCGGCTTCGTCCGCCGCACTCCGAGGTTCCCGCAGCGCTTCGTCGAGCTCGCGGTCCTCGCCCTCGTGACCGCCGAAATGACCGGCCCACCCCAACAGGATCATCCGACCGAGCCTCAGGGTGCCCACGCTCCCGACTTCTTCTGCCATCCCCACCCCCGCTTCGATTTCCCGCCGGGCCTCGTCCCGCGCCCCGATGGTGGTCAGCGCAAAGCCGAGATTGATGGTGAGCATCGCCTCCCGCTGTTTGAGGCCCGCGGCCCGCGCCGCCCGCGCTGCGTTCCGGCGACCGTCCAGGGCCGACGCGAGCTCCCCTCGGGTCTGGCGCACCACTGCGAGCGTTTGCCACGCGTCGACGGCCGCGGAGGGAACGCCCCGCTCGGCCAGCTCCAGGAGCCGCGTGGCTTCTTCCTCGGCTCGCGCGAGATCGCCCGCATACGCGTATCGGGTGGCGAGGGTCGCGAGCACCCGCGCCTGCTCGTCGCGCAATCCGAGCGCGGCCGAACGGCGGGCGGTCGCAAGCAATCGGTCGGCGACGTCGACCCCGGCCGACCTCGCGTGGTCGTAGCGCGCCCGCGCCCCCTCGGTACGCACTTCACTCGCCTCGTCGAAGGCGTGTTCCGCCATCGCCGCGATCGCCTCGGAACGCTCGGCCGACCGCTCGTCGAGACGCGAGTAGATCTCATCGAGCAATGTCGCGCGTCCGAACGCGACCCGAGGGTCGACGGCAAAGGTGAGCGCCCGGTCGGCCATCTTGACGGCATCGACGAGGGCATTCGCCGTCAGCGCGCGCCGCGCCGCCCGTTCCCAGTGGTCCGCCGCGAGCTGGTGCTCCGCTCCGAGGTCGTAGTGTTCCGCCACCGTCGCCGCATCCTCACCGACCTCGGCCAGCCATCCGGCCACCGCCGCGTGCAGCTCCAGGCGAAGGGCCTCGCTGGCGGAGGCGTAGGCGACGTCGCGCACCAGTGCATGTTTGAACCAAAATTCCCTTGTATCTCGGAAGCGAGCGATCGCTTGCTCGACCACCAAGTCGGCGTTCACCAAGGCCTCGAGCCGCTCGGTGGGCGCGTCGACGCCGAGCGCGGCCAAACCGCGGTCCCAGCTCGAGAGGCCAAAGACGCTCATCGCCACGAGCGCTTCCCGGTCTTGGGGTTCGAGCGCGTCGAGACTCACCTGAATCGCCGCCTCGATCGTGGGCACGGAGGCGACGGTTTGGCCGCGAGCGATCACCCGCGCGAGCTCCTCGGCAAAGAGCGGCGAGCCCGCGGCCTGCCGTGCCACGACCTCGAGCGCCGGGTCGTCTTCGTCGCATCCCATCACCGCGCGCGCGATGCGCATCGTGGCGCGCCGCGGCACCGGCCGGAGCTCGACACGAGTGTGGTCTCGAGCCGAGAATCGGGGGGGCGCGTCGCGCCAGAACGAAGGGCGGGCGAGCACCAGGACCATCAACGACTGGCCCCCGACTCGAGTGAGCAGGTGATCGAACCACACCGTCGACTCGGGGTCGGACCACTGCAGGTCTTCGAGCACCATCAGGCAGGGCTCGTCGCCGACGACCCGCTGGACCAACTCGGTCATCGCGAGATAGAGCACGTCGCGGGCCCGTTGCGGGTCGACCTGACCGCTGAGCGGCTCGCCTCCGAGCAGGCGCGCGAGGAGATCGCCCTCGTCGTAGCGAAGCGCCCAGGGGGCCAGAGCCCGGCGGATGTCCTCCCCCTGCGCGCCCTTGGGGATGCCGAGGAGATCGGTCAGGGCGTCTGCGGCGGTCCCCAGAGCCCGGCGACGGCCGTACGCTTCGCAGCGCGCCTGAACCACCCGGATGCCCCCGGGCGCCGACGCCTCGGCCGACACCTCACCCTCGTCTGGGTGCGCCCCCTGGCCCTGCCCCCGGCCTCCCACGCCGGCCGAGGGTTCCGTCACCGGCGGGAGCGACCGAAGTTCGGCGCGCACCTGGCGAATGAACTCCCGCGCCAGGCGACTCTTTCCAATGCCCGGAGGCCCGCTCACACTCACGAGCACCGGCTCGCGACGGTCCACACAGCGGTCAAACGCCTGGCAGAGCTTCTCCAGCTCGGTCGCCCGACCGACGAATGGCGTGGCATCGCGGGGCGTTCGGCCCGCCACCGGACGCGGGCGCACCCGCAGCCCGGAGCTCGCGGGCTGGGAGAGAAACTCGTACCGCGACCGCGCAAGCTCGGCGGTCGTGGCATCGGCGAGGGTGTGACCCGGGGCCGCCGCCCGGGCGAGGGCCGACGCTTGGTCGACGACCGCCCCGACCGGCCGCGCGAGATCGACGAGCGCTCGGCCCGTCGCGATGCCGACCCGAGCGCCCCCGCCGGCGAGGTCGGCCGCGATCTCGACGCCGAGCTCGGCCTCGCCGCCGTGGGCCTGTCGCGCCCCCAGGTAGACCACGAGCGAATCGCGCCCGAGGTTCATGGCCTCGGCCCCGCGGTCGCGCACTTGCCGCAACCACGCCTCGCGCGCCGGCCCCCGCCCTACCCCGAGCGCCACCATCATGGTGACGAGCCGGCTCACGCTCGACTGCACCGAGTCGGACTGCGTCGCCGCCGACGCGAGGGCCGGCAGATCGGCATGACGCAAGATCTCCGAGAGCCGCGCTTCCACCTCGACCGCGCTGGGACGGGCGTTGAACTCGAGATGGAGCATGTCGACCACGAGGTCGTCGAGGTCGTCGGGGACGTCGACCACCAGCTCGCTCAGGCGCTGCGCCGGGGTCGAGACGACCTTCGCCATCGTGGCGATGGGCGAAGGTCCCACATGGGGAGGGCGGCCGGTGACCAGCTCAAACAGGGTCGCGCCAAGCGCGTAGACATCGCAGCGAGGGTCGACCAAGGCGTCGCCCCGCGCCTGCTCGGGCGCCATGTAGGCCGGCGTCCCCACCATGGGACCAGGGGCCGCGATGAAGCGGTCGGTGTCGCAGGCGACCCCGAAGTCGAGCAGTTTGATCCGGAGGGGATCGCCCTCCAACACGAAGACGTTGGTCGGCTTGACATCGCGGTGAACGATTCCTCGGGCGTGGGCGGCGCCGAGCGCGCTGGCGACCTGTCGCCCGCATTCAAGCGACGCCGGCAGGGTGAGCGGGGCGCGATGTTGCCGGCGGGCCAAATCGTCCCCGTCGAGCCACTCCATGGCGAGGTAGGGGGCGTCGGCGTCGAACCGGTAGCCCCCGAGCTCGACTTCGCCGCCCCCGTCCTCGGGGGCGAGGTTTCCGAAGGAGTGGATGCGAACGATCGCCGGATGCGCGACGTGACGCAAAAGCTCACCTTCATCGAGAAAACGCGCCCGCGCCTCGGGGTCGGCGTCGGGTTGGGCGATCACCTTCAAAGCCACGGGCGTCCCGTCGAGGCGATTCCGAGCGCGAAAGACGATGCCCGCCGCGCCCCGGCCGACTTCGGTCTCTACCTCGTACTTTTCGAGCGCCGTGACTTCTGTCGTCACGCGCGGAGCCTACGTCGTCCCCCCGTCGAAGACCACTCGGAGCTCCCCCGGCTTGACGGCCTTCAGGGGGCTTCCTAGCGTCGCGCGGCAAAGTCGTGCTCGAACGCGTTGCGCTGCACCAAACCAGACTTCGCACTCCGGGCGTCAGCCTCGACGCCAAAGGCGTCGCGCTGGGCGCGAAGGGCGCAGTCCTGCTCCCCTCGCTGGACCGCCTCGTCCGATTTTTGTCGCTGTACACGGCGGGGGCGCCGCTCACCGACCTCCTGGGCAGCCTCACCATCGACGTGGTGCGGAGCAAGCTCGGCCAGCGGGAGATCCTTCTCAGCTTTTCGGCCGAAGGTGGCGACCGCCTCGACCGGGTGGCCGAGCTCGCGCGACTCAGCGGTGCGTACACGTTCACGGGAACCAGCCGTCACTTCGTGCAGTACCGCGATGCCGCCGCCCCGTTTGGATACGACGTCGCCGAGATCACGCCGGCCGACGCGGCCATCGTGCTCTACCACCAGCAATTCACCCAGGAGTACGCCTACGAAAAGAGCGTATCGCTCCGGTCCCTCCTCCTGCGCTTGGAGCCTCGGGTCGCCCCCGCGACCGTCGCGGCGCCTGGTCCCCGCTGGCTGTGCGCCGAAGCCGGCCTCGGCGCGGCCCTCATCCACTACTTCGTGCGTTCCCGTGTGGTCGCGTCCGTCGGTATCGCGGAGTGGCCTCCCGCGTCGGAGTTCGAGCCCTCTCCGCAGCGCCGTCACCTGTTTTTGGTGCCTGACCTCCCCGCCCGAATGCATCGCCTCATGGTCGAGACTCCGGGCATCGATCTCTACCTCCCGCAGGGGGACGGAGCCGCGGTCGAGGTCGGCTATGAGCACCCGATCAATCTGCGCGCATGCCCCGTTTTCGGCGACGAGACGTTGGCGCTCATCCGGGGCGGCGGCCGGGAACCGCTCGTGGTCGACAAGATGCCGGCGCTCGGCCCGGTCGACGCCTTCGCCCATGTGGTCCTCGCGCAGACGGAGGCGGGCACCGAGGCCTCGCGTGCGCCTTCGCCCGGCGGCACCGGGGCGGCGCTCGATGCCGTGAGTGTGCCCCTGCGGCTCGCCCCCGACACGGACCCCTGGCGCAACATCACCGCGACGCTCGTGCCGCGAGCCGAACTCGGCCTGCTCCGCCAACTCGCGTACCGCCTCGGCCGGCGGACGCTCGAAACCACGGAGATCGCGTTTACCGCCGAGGGGGCGTTCCTGCGCCGCCCTCAGGGAATCGAGAGCCTCCCCATTGGAGCATTTTTCCGTTCGATTCACGACGCCATCTACGTCAGCGCCGGCTACGCACCGGTGCCCGCCGTGTCCCCGGAGGTTCTGCACCGGGCGTTCGGGAGCCCGGCCGACGAGGTTCTTTTCATCCATCGAGATGGCCGGCGTCTCGGGGTTCCCCGCTCGGCTTTCGTCACCCTCGAAACGGCACTGCTCGACGCCCAAGCGTGGTCTGGTCTGCAGTACGAGGCCATCGATCGAGCCCTCGCGCGGGCGCTGCCCGTGGTGCGTCTCGACGCGACGGGCTTTCGCCCGCTTCGCGACGTGTCGGCCGCGCGCCCCGAAGAAGAGGGTGGTTGATGGATCCGACCGGCCGACGCGCCGAAGACCTCGCGCGCCACGTGCTCGCACCGCTGTTGCGGGGCGGTGAACTCGTGCCCCAACGGCCCGTGGGCCCGCGGCTCGGGCTCGCGCTCGGGGCGGGGCGCACCATCGTCGACGACGAGATCCGAGAGACCATCGATGCGGCCCGGCTCCGGGTGGCGCGAGGCATCGTCGCCATCGATACCCTTCCCCCTCCCTCCCCGGCTGAATGGGCGCTTCTCGCGGCCCTCAACGACCTGTTGCAGGTCACCAACCACGAGCTGTCGGGCCTCGGGACCCGAAGTCGCCACGACGACCTCGCCGTGGCGACTTCGGCGCTCATCGATCGCATCCCCCCGCCAGATACCCTACGCGAGGCCGTCGCGCGACACGCTTCGTTTTCCACCGTTCTGTCGCTGCGTCGCGTCGACCGGCACGTGACCTGGTGGACCGGCTCGGAGACCTTTCGGGGCCAGACGCCCCCCCCCCGGCTCTTGGCGTGGCCTGACGTGCGCAACGTGCGCGTGCGGGAGGAGACCGTTTCCCTGAGCGACATGGCGGCGGACACCCCCGTCGCCGAGGCGCGCTATCACGAGGCCCTGTCGGGGTTCTTGGCGGCGACGCCTTTGACCGACATCGGTACCGCGGCACGCCGCACCCCGGCGTTTGCCTGGTCGCACCATACGGTGACGGTGGTCTCGTGGGTGGCGGGCCGCAACCTCGCCGTACGCACCTTGCGAGGGATGACCGACGATGACGGGTCCGCGAAGAGGGCGGCCACCGAGGCGCTTCGCCGCGCGGCCGAGCGCTTGCCCGATGGGCTCCGCGAAGCGACGGTCGTGCCGTTTCTCGACGAGCTCGAAGCACTCTGCTCACAAGACCCAGACGCCGAGCCCCCCGGCTCAGAACGCCCAGCCTCAGAACGCCCAGCCTCAGAACGCCCAGCCTCAGAACGCCCGGGCTCAGAACGCCCGGGCTCAGGCACGACGAGCTCAGGCACGACGAGCTCAGAAATCTCGACCTCGAACGCCTCGAGCTGAGGAACCTTGGGCACAGCTTGCGCGCCGCGCTACGCTACGCCCATGCTTTTATTCTTAAACCGGCGGGCGTGCTCCGTCGGTGCGGCTCTCCTGGGGGTCGTGGCGGCGCTCGCCGCGGGGACGGGGTGTGCCGAAAGCGATGCCGACTTGTCCGGCCCGCTCCCCTTCGACGGTCCCGTCGACGACGCGACCATCGCCTTTGCCGACGAGCGCGTGGTGGCCATCGCCCCGGGAGAAGAGGTCGACATCACCGTCGTGACCGACCCGCCCGCAGCCTACCCGGTCTCGTGGATCCTCAGCGGACAGACGCTGGACGCCTCGTTGAGCCGAACCCGTACGATCGCCGACGAGAACGGTCGGGCCACCGTTCGAATGCGGGCGCCGACGCAAGCGACCGCCTACGTCCTCCGCGCCCGCATCGAAGGCGGGGCCAGTGCCACCCGCAACGTCGCGGTGAGCGACCGCGGTTTCGGTCGCCTCGTGGTGACCCCGGATTACGACGGTGAGCGCCCCGTGGGCATTTGGCGGGGGGGAATGATCGCCGGTACGACGTGCGACGCCCTCGCCGACCGTCTCCCGAACGACCCCGAGGGCAGCATCGCATTGTCCGAGGGCGACGGCGGCACGCCGCTCACGGTCGAGACCGCCCCCGTCGGTCCCAACCTCGCGATCTACGTTCGTTCGGGGCACTACATGTGGGGTTGCTCCGACACCGATGACCTCGAGGCAAACGGCACGGAAGAAGTCGCCGTGACCATCATCGACAAACCTCTCGATACCTCGGGGGTCGCCCTCGACGTCGACCTAGAATTCGCGCCGGAAGCGACGGGCTGGGCGGCGACCCTCACGGCGACCGAAGAAGCGATGGAGGCGGTCCTCGGCGACACGACCACGGGCCCCTCGTTGCTGCTCGCCGCCATGACGGCGGCGAGTCCAGACCCGGTCGCGTTTGGCGCCACCGCCGCGACCAACGGATGGTCGGCCGATCTCGACGCCCACTTTCAAGCGCGGACCATCGACCTGAGCGCGACGCTGGGCTCGTACACCGCCGCGGGGCTCGCGGCACTCCCCTCGAACCTCACGGGTCGGCTCGACGCCCTCGTCGACGCGCCGGGCTTCGTCCAACTCACGCTCGCGACCGTCGGCGGCGTGACGCCGTCTGAGCTCAACGTACCCGCGGAGTACACCGTCGCCTTGGAAACGACCCCAAAAGATGTCGCCAAGTTCGGAGGTTCGGTCTTTTTCTCCCCTTCCCGGTACGTGGCGACGGCGGCCGAGCGGGAAGCCCTGACGCAAAACGCCACCGCGAGCGACTTCGTGGACGTGCTCGTGGAAGCGACCGCTTGCGCCGAACTGTCGCTGACCGGCGACGCGACGTGTGACGACACCTGCATCGCCGCGCGGTGCCGCGCCGGACTCGTGACCATGTGGGGGCACGCGCGCGCGGCCTCCGACGGCACGATCCCAGGGGAGATTTTGATGCAGGCGTCGGGCGCCGCCGACTACGACGACTTTGCGTCCCTGACGGGACTCACCGGAACTTGGATCGGCCAGGTCGAAGTTGGCGGGGGAACGGTGCCATCGGGGGTGGTTCCGGTCGAAGGCGTGGTGGTCGCGACCCCCGCGTCCTCGGGGCCGACCGGATAACCGCGGGTGCGCCCTTCCCCAGAATGTCCTTGCGCGTCCCGCCTCCTCGTCGCTAGGTTAGGGGCATGTCCGTGGTGCTCCAACCCTCCCCGGCCGTGGCGACCGCCGCGACCTGGTGTTGTTGCGATGATGGCGGGCTTCCTCGTCGGGAGTGAACGCGGTCACCGCGCTTCCTGAGCTAGCCCGCCCGGTCCCGTACCCGGCGGGTTTTTCGTTTTTGTTTTCTGTCTCGCTTCCCGTGTCCTCGTTCTGCGCCCCTCTGAGTTTCGCCACCAACGGCACCGCCGCCCCCGCATCGTGTTGCGTGGGCTGTCGTCCTTGTTGTCGACGGCACCGGGGTCGCGTGCGCTGACGACGAACCACCATTCGTCACCATCACCGCAAAGCCAACCCCGGAGCCAACGCGCCGGGGTCTCCCTCGGCGTCTGCCTCGTCCGAAGGAGATCCCATGTCTGAAGTCGCGCCCACGTTCCCTCTTCGCGCCTCCATCGCCGGTGCACGCGACGCCGTCGCGCGAGACCTCGACGCCCTCGAAGGCGCGATCACCCGCTTCGAGCGCGGCGATACCGACGAGGCAAGCTTTCTCGAGTACCGACTTCGCTTCGGCATCTACGGCATGCGCCAGAACGGCGTGCACATGATCCGTTCCAAGCTGCCCCTCGGGCTCCTCGGCCCCGACCAGCTCGAAGCCTTTGCCGACCTCACCGAGCGCTACGCCGGGGGGGTGGCCCATCTCACCACCCGGCAGGACATCCAGGTGCACTTCGTCGCGCTGCGCGAAACCCCGGACCTGATGCGCGCCCTCGCCGATGCGGAAATGACCGCCCGCGAGGCGTGCGGCAACGTCGTTCGAAACGTCGTCGCCTCGGAGTCGGCGGGCATCGAACCCGGGGAAGCCTTCGACATCACGCCCTACGGCTTCGCCCTCGCGCGGTTTCTCTTGCGCCATCCGGACGGGCAAAGTCTCGGGCGCAAGTTCAAGATCGCCCTGGCGGGCACCTTCGACCCTCGCTTCAACGTCAATCCGATCCATGACTACGGCGCCACCGCCGTCGTCCGCGACGGACGGCGGGGCTTTCACGTCGTCGTCGGGGGTGGGCTCGGGGCCGTGCCGCACGAAGCGCAACTGCTCAGCGCATTCATCCCGGTCACCGAACTCCTGCCGATGGCGCTCGCCGTTCTCCGCGTGTTCCAACGGCACGGCGAAAAGAAGAAGCGCGCCAAGGCGCGGCTCAAGTTCTTGGTCGCGGCCTGGGGGATCGAGCGTTTTCGCGCCGAGGTGAATGCCGAGCGAGCGCGCCTCGATGGCGAAGGCGCCGACCTCGGCCACGACGTGCTCGCGGCCGCCCTCGCCGACGACTACCGCGACCATCCGATCCATCCCCCGGGCGAGAAAATGCCGATCGCCCGCGACGCCGAGGAAGCAGCCTGGTTTCGCACCAACGTCACCCACCAACGACAGACGGGCTACGCGGCCGTCCGGGTCCGGGTCCCCCGGGGAGATCTCGATCCGGGCCAGCTGCGCGCGCTGGCCGCGATGCTGCGCACCCACGTGGGCGACACCATGCGGATTGCGGTCGACCAAAGCTTGTTCATCCGTCACGTGTCCCTCGACCGTTTGCACGCGGTCCGCGATGCCCTCGTCGCCGCCGGGCTCGGTCGGACGCGAGCCGGGGGGTTGGGCGATACGGTGACCTGTCCCGGCGCCGACACGTGCAAGCTCGGGATCACCTCGCCTCGTGCGATCGCGCGGCTCATCGAACCCACGCTCGATGCGCTCGCCGACGCCGATCCTCGCGTCGAAGACTTGACGATCAAGATCAGCGGTTGCCCCAATTCGTGTGCGCAGCACCACATCGCCGACATCGGATTCTTCGGGGCGGCGCGCACGGTCGACGGCCACACGGCACCTCACTTCATGCTCCACGTCGGCGGCGTGGGGGGCGGCCACCGGCACGGCGACGATTGGGGAACGGCGCTTCCCGTCGCGCGCGTTCCGGCCCTCTGGGTCGGCCGGGTCATCGAGCGACTCATCGGGCAATACCTCTCCGATGCGGCCGAAGACGAAAGCTGGACGAGCTGGAGTCGTCGCCTCGGGCGCAAGGCCCTCAAGGCCCTCGTAGCCGACCTCACGAACGTCCCGCCGCCTGCGGAAGACCCCGTTTTTTACCATCGCGTCGGCACCGACGAGTCGTTCGCCATCGTGCGCGGAAAAGGAGAGTGCGCGGGGGTCGCTGTGGGCGCCGCGGCGCTCGGGCTGCTGGAGGCCGACGAACGGGCCGAAGCCGCGTTGTCGTTGCACGAGCAAGGCCGCCCGGAACCAGACGTCGCCGACGCCGCCGTCACCGCGATGTTGCACGCGGCGCGCGCCCTCCTGACGACCCAAGACATCAACGTGACGCGTTCTGAGGCCGTCGTAGACGCCTTCCGGGTCACCTTCGTCGATGCGGGCCGGATCTACGACTCCGTGGCCGGCTATCTCTTCACCGCCCTCGAGGAGCAACGGGCCGACGTACCGAAGGCGCGCGGCCCCGACCGGTTGCGACGGCTCGTCGTCGAGGCGGGCCTGTTCGTCGAGGAAGCCCACGGAATGATCGCGAAGATGGCGACCGGGGTCGCACCGCCTGCCCCCCCGGCGGGGGCGACGGTGCAACTCGGACGACGGGTAGGAGCGACGGCATGAGCGCGGCATCGTTGCGCCACGGTCGCATCAGCCTCATCGGAGCGGGCCCTGGCGACCCCGATCTGCTCACCGTGCGGGCTTGGCGTCGGCTCCAAAACGCCGATGTCGTCATCGCCGACCGTCTCGTCCCTCCTGCGCTCCTCGCGGTGTGCCCGGGTGAGATCCGCGTGGCCCGAAAGCCTCGCGGGCGGGCCGAGGCGGGGCAGCGGGAGCTCGAAGCCTGGACCCTGACCGCCGCCCGCGCCGGGCGCGACGTCGTCCGTCTGAAGACCGGGGATCCGTTCGTGTTCGGAAGAGCGAGCGAAGAAGTCGACGCCTTCACCGCAGCTGGGTTCGCCGTTGAAGTGGTGCCCGGGTTGTCCAGTGTCACCGCCGCGCCCGTCGCGGCCGGGATCCCTTTGACGATGCGCGGCGTCGCCGACCGCTTCACGGTCATCACCGGCCAGGGGCGCGACGGGCGCTGGGTCGCCCCCCCTCCGTTCTGCGCCGACGAGACGCTCGTGCTGCTCATGGGGGTGGGGAGAGCGGAGGTGATCGCCGACCAATTAATGGCCCACGCGTGGCCGGCCGAGACTCCGGTGGCGATCGTCGAGCGGGCGACCCATGCGGACGAACGCCTCACCCGCACCAACCTGCAGAACCTCGGGGCCACGGTGCACCGGAAGGAGATCCGCGCCCCCGCGGTGTTCATCGTAGGGGCGGTTACGGCGTACCGGCCCCCCTCATCCCCCCCGGGGTTCGCGGTCGCCCCCCCGATTTCGACGCGGGCGAGCGGTCGCCACCCCCGCCTCCATCCCGCGGCCGGGAGCCCATCATGAACGATGCGGCCCGTACCTCCACTCGGTGGACGGCGCTCGACGCGCTCGAAGCCCAAGCGATCTACATTCTCCGCGAACTCGCGGCCGAAACGGAGCGCGCCGTCGTCTTGTTCAGTGGGGGGAAAGACTCGGTGTGCATCCTCCGTCTTTGCGAAAAGGCCTTCGCGCCCGCCCCCATTCCGTTCCCGCTGCTCCACGTCGACACGGGACACAACTTCGAGGAGGTCATCGCGTTTCGGGACCGGCGCGCGGCGGAATTGTCCGTGAAGCTCCACGTCGCCGAGGTCGACGACGCGATGCGACGGGGACTGGTCCGGCCCCACGAGACGACGGAATCGCGGAACCGGGCGCAAATCCCCGTCCTTCTCGACGCGCTCGAGTCGCTTGGTGCGCAAGCGGCGATCGGAGGAGCCCGGCGAGACGAAGAAAAGGCACGCGCGAAAGAACGCGTATTCTCGTTTCGCGACGGCTTTGGCCAATGGGAACCGCGCCGCCAGCGCCCCGAGTTGTGGGATCTCTACAACGTCGAGGTCCAGGCGGGGGACCAGCTGCGGGTGTTTCCCCTCTCGAATTGGACCGAGCTCGATGTCTGGCGATACATCGCCCGCGAGCGGCTCGCCCTCCCGTCCATCTACTTCGCCCATGACCGGAGCGTCGTGCGCCGGGGCGACCAATGGTTGGCCGTGCATCCGCCCGTCATCGTTCCGGGCCCCGGTGAGGAGACCCGCCGGTTGCGGGTGCGGATGAGAACGGTGGGCGATGTGACCTGCACCGGGTGTCTCCCGAGCCAGGCCGAAGACGTCGCGTCGGTCATCGCCGAAGTCGCCGTCGCCCGCACGAGCGAACGATCGGGCCGCGCCGACGACCGAACGCACGAGACCAGCATGGAAGACCGAAAACGCGAGGGATATTTCTAATGGCCACCACGACGCCCACCGAGTCCACCGAGAGCACGCCACGACGCATGGCGATGTCGAGCCCGCGGACGCCGCCCCCGGCCCCCACCGCGGGGCGACGCGACGACATCGAGCTGCTGCGGTTTGCCACCGCAGGAAGCGTGGACGACGGCAAGAGCACGCTCATCGGTCGTCTGCTGTACGACACCAAGGCACTCTTCGACGACCAGCTCGAAGACCTCGCCCGCCACGAAGACCTCGCCCGCCTCACCGACGGCCTCCGGGCCGAGCGCGACCAAGGCATCACCATCGACGTCGCCTACCGGTACTTCTCTACTCCGGCCCGTCGGTTCGTCATCGCCGACTGCCCCGGACATCGCGAATACACCCGCAATGCGATCACCGGTTTCAGTCAGAGCGACGTCGCGGTCCTGCTCGTGGACGCCCGCCACGGGGTCGTCGAGCAAACGCGACGGCACGCCCTGCTCGCCGCGCATTTCGGGGGCCCGCGGCTCGTGTTCTGCGTCAACAAGATGGACCTCGTCGACTACGATGAAACGGTATTTCGGCGGGTCGAGGCGGACCTCCGTGCCCTCGCCGAGCGCCTCCCCGGAGTCGGCAGCGAGATCGATGTTTGGCCCATCAGCGCCAAGACGGGAGACCAGGTCGTGCGCCGGTCGCCGCGACAGATGTGGTTTTCGGGACCCTCGTTACTGGATCACCTCGAGCGCATTCCCCTTCGCGCGCCCCCGCTGCCCCCTCCTCCCGCGCGCTTCGCCGTTCAACTCCCGCTCCGCCCCGCGGAAGACGCGGCCGGCCGACGCTATGCCGGCAAGCTGCTTCGCGGTCGCCTTGCCATCGGCGACGCGGTGACGGTGCTGCCTTCCGGTCAGCGTTCGACCGTGGCGTCTCTGGACCGGTTCGGGCGTGCCCTCACCGCCGCCGAGGCCCCCCGCGACATCACCCTTCAACTGGCCGACCCGGTCGACGTCGGCCGAGGTGATATCCTCGCGGGCGGCCCCGCCCCGACGGGACTGCGTCGTACGACGGCGGTGGTGAGTTGGCTCAGTGACCGCGAGACCAGCCTCCCCCGCACCCTGACCCTCAAACACCTGGCGCGGCGGATCCGATGCCGGCTTCGCGCCGTCGTTCATCGCATCGACATCGATACCCTTGCGGCCGTGGCCGATGGGGCGCCCGTCCTTCGCCCCAACGACGTGGCACGGGTTCGCATCGAGCTCGCGGCGTCCCTTCCGGCCGAGGTCGCCACCCGCGCGGAACCCCTCGCCCGCTTCATTCTCATCGACCCTCAGAGCTACGAAACGGTAGGCGCGGGCTTCTTCGCGCCCGACGACGCGTCGACAGGGGAGGCCCATCCGACGTAAAACACGGGTCATGTATCGCGCCGCACGCAAGGGCCGGATCGCGGTGACGATGACCGCGGTCACCATCGCCGCCACCGGATGCACCGACGACGCCCTCGACCTCGGCGTCGACCCGGGGCCGCCCGCCGCCGGCCGGGAGGTTCGGGCCGGAGAGCTGTGTACGCCCCCTCTGGCTGACCGGGTGCGGATCGCACACCGCGCGGGCCCCGTCGCGGTGGCCCCGGGGGCAGAGCGGACCTTCGACGTGGTCGTCACGCCCGACCTCTGCTCGCCGACGTCGATGACGTTCTCCTCCTCGAACGAAGCCGTCGTCGCCCCGCCCGCCGCGGCCCCCCTCGGCTACGGTCAACCCTCCACGGAGGTGACCCTCGTCGGAGGGAACGTGGGCTCCGCCACCCTCACCGCGACCCTGCTGGTGGCCGGTGAACCCGTGACGTACGACATTGAGGTCGACGTGCTCGAGGCAGCCCTCGATCCGTGCCGCGTCGAGGACGGGCAGCTCGCCGCTCGGCTCGAAGCCGGTCGCACCGTGTTCGGAGGCGGTGCTTTGGCGGCGGCTTCGGCGTCGCTGCCCGCGGGCGCCGACCGGCCCAACGAGGGGAGCTTTCTGTGGCGCGTCTCCGCCTTCGACATCGACATCGAATGCGGCGCTACCACCGTGCCGCCCGGCTACGAGGCCCTTGGTCCCGCGGTCACGTTCGGTCCGGCCGACCGCGTGTTCCCGCGCGACATCCCCTTTTCCGTTCCCGTCAATCCGGCTCGCCTCCCTGCCCGAGCTCGCGACCGCCACCTCCGTGTCGCCTACCAGGGCCCGGCCTTTCGTACCCCGCGGATCATTACCGTGACCGACCCCCGACTCGAGCGGGTCGACGGTGCGTGGCGTCTCGCGTTCCGCGCCCCCCGTCTCGGCACCTACCAGGCGGTGGTGGATCCGGATGCCGGCTCGCGGGTCCGACGTCGGCGACTCACCTACCGCGCCATCGTCGGCCCGTCCATGGGGGGCGCCGGCGCCGCGCAGGTCGGCCTCCGCCACCATCACCTCTTCGACGCCGTCGTCCCGCTGGGAGGTCCCATCGATTGGACCTACATGTTGGACCACATGCAGAAGAATCACATCGGTGGGTTTCCTTCGATTGCGCCCGGCACCGAACTCGAAGACATCACGTTGACCCGGGCCGAATGCGCCGATGACAGCGCGTGCCCCTCGGAAGAGGTCTGCTTGTCGGCGACCGCCAACCGCCCGGGCCGGTGTACCCGCCTCCCCGTCCCGCGCGACCCCTACGAGCACCCATCGACCTTCAATTCGTGGTGGTACGAACCCGGCGAAGGAAATGGGGGAACCTTCAGTCGTCGCGACTACGTCAACATCTTTCGCGACCTGGCGCTCAACTTCGGCAATCCCTTCAGCTACAACCCAACGGCACTGCATCTGAGCGCGGGCATGGATCCGACCCATCCCGCCTTCACCGGAGGCCGCGACGACGACGCGTGCCTCGTGTGGGTGAGCCCCTACGACGACCCCGACGAGGACCGAATGCGTGAGCTCGCTCGCGACTGTCCGCGCCTTCGGTGTGACCATACGCTCGTGCTGTCGAACTACTACGACGACGCCTACAACCCCGACGGTCGATTTCCCGTCATCACCTTCTGCGACGGCGGGCCCCAGCAAGACGATCTCACGCCATACGCCAATACCTGGGCCCCCGACGCCCAGGACGTCGTCCCCGTCGATATGGGCCTCGCTGTCGACTACAACGGCAATGGGCGTCGCGACGAGATGGAGCCCGTGATCGAAGCCGGGACCGAGCCCTGGGACGATTGGGGCACCGACGGCATTCCGAGCGCGGAAGAGCCAGGTTACGGACCGACCAACCTGGACCCGGCGGGTGACGACTACGACCCCCGGTTCAATCCCCTGGGGACCGAAAACGATCACCGCTACCAGGGCGGAGAGCCGTTCCGTGACGTCGGTCTCGACGGCGTGGCGAACACGGCAGACAGCCCGTACGACTTCGGCGAAGGTGATGGGGTCTTCACGGTCGCGGTCGGGCGACAACGTTTCTGGGATGCCGATGCCCACAGCATCGTCCGGGAAATGCCGTCGCTGGTGACCACCCCGTTCGACGATGCGTCCGTCTCTCGCCTCGACATCCTGGCCGACGGAGGAACGCGAGATCTCTTCAACTTCTACGTCGCGGCCGAACACTTCCTCGGGGGCTTTCTCGGGCGGGAGCGTCCCACCGCCATCTACACCGACTACGAAGTGATGCCCGGGCCCGGTCGAGATCCGGGCGAGGACATCGGGCTCGAGTTCGGACGGATCTTCTACGACGACATGGCGCCGGTCGTGCTGCACCGCTACGGCAGCGACGACCCGACGGACGATGACGTCGCGGCGGGCAGTGGCATGCACGCAGGCACCGCTGAAGAGGTCTTGGGTCGTCTCGCACAGGGCCTGTACTTCATTGGGTCGCGATGGAAGCGCGCCCCCCGCGCGCTGGTCGAGGCGAGCACCGCCAACCCTGCCGACGACGCCGACCCCTGCGAAATCCTGGGCAACTGCTTCTTCGACTTCACGTCGAGCTTTGGTCGTACGGGACCGGTCGCCGTGTCGATCCCCCCCGGATACGCGCACGCCGACCTCCAGGACCTACGGTACCCCGTGATCTACGTGACGCACGGCTACGGCCAGTCGCCCGAAGACCTCGCCGCCATCGCCGCCCTCTACGGCAGCTTCGCGAACGGCAGCGACGATAGCTTCGCGACCCGACTGCCGAAGCCCATCCTCGTCTACGTCGACGGCCGTTGTCGGCAACAGCCCTCCCCCGACGGCAGCCCCGCGCGAGCGGAGTGCTTCCGCGGGTCCTTCTACGCCGACAGTCCCCGTCCCGACGGCTTGCAAAACGATGCGTGGCTGCTCGAACTCATGGATCACATCGACCGTCGCTTTCGAACCATGCGTGAAGAAATCGTCGACGAGCGCTACTGAGCGCCATCATTCCTCGCCAGAAGGATCGCGGCTTCAGCGCGCCGTTACCCCCTCCACCACAACCGTTGATGGTGTCGCGACGCTCGCAGAAAACGTCGACGACAAGCCGGCGAGGGCGAGCATCGCTCCTCAGATCAGGTTCTATTGCCTCGGGGGTTCCTCAGTGTTTGCGCCGGTCAAATCTACCGATTCGGACGGCAGGATAGGTCAAAGGACTTGACCTATCGGCAAAAGTGGCTATCTTGTTATCCATAGCGTCGCCGCCCGGGACCACGTCGAACGACCGCAGAGGTCGATATGCGACTTGTGTCCTTGGCCCAACCCCGACCGCGAGTCCTCTCGTGGGTCGGGGTTCGCACGTTCTGCGTCGTTCTGCCGCGTGTGCGTGATGACGCCCCTAAACACGCCTCCCCGCATGGCGAGCCCCCGAAGCGGGTCGCCGTGGTGACCGTACGACGTCCTCACGTTGCGTCGTCGGGAGGTTAACCCTCCGAGGAACCCCATGCCCCATCGAACGCCTCCTACCACCGTCTCTTCTGTCTCCGCCCCTCCGACCGGTCTTCACCGACACCGGTCTCGTCCCGCCTGGGGCTTTGGCCTCGCCGTCGACCAACGCGACGACGTGGTGCTCTGGCAATTCGAAGACGGCAAACTGAGGCGTATCGCCCATAGCTTTGGGCACCTGCTCGAACCCGTGGACCTAGCCGCCGACGACGACGCACGGCTCGTCGCCGAGCTGTCGGCACGCGCGGGCCTCACGGTGGCCCGGCGCCGACGCGAAGCCGAGGACGGGGCCCCCCTGCTCACCTTCGACGAACAGGTAAGCCGATTTTCCGTCCGCTTCCCCGAGGGTTTTGCGGGGAAAAAATGGGCGAAGGCCCACCGTGGTGTCGACGCCAAGAGACGGCTGAAGCGCCATCGAGACGCGGCCATGGCGCAAGCCCAGGAGCTCTTGTCGGAAGAGGCATTGACCGCCGCCATCGACGAAGGGCGGCCGGAGGCGGTCCTGCAAGCGATCGCGCAGGTGCTCGACGCGACCGATCTCACCCCGAAACGTGCGACACGGCTGTTGGATGAGGTTCGTTCCGAGGACGTGGCCCTCTTGGCGTCGGCCTGGGTCGCGTTGTTGCACGGGGACGGCGCCCTCGAGGACCGAATGCTCGGTGTGCTCACCCCACTCCGTCGGGCCGGCAAGCCAACCTGGACCCTGGTGACCACCCCCCTCGCGCTGGTGCACCCGGAGCGATATCCGGCGGTTTCGCTGAAGGCCTTCCGGGAGCAGGCGAAATGGCTCGCCCCCAACCTGACGCTTCACCACCAGCCCGACGGGGCCCAGTACGAGCGGCTCCGCCAAATGGCCGTGAGACTTCGCGGTGAGCTCGTCTCTCGCGACCTCACGCCCGCTGACATGCTGGACGTGGTCGACTTCATCGCCGTGAGCCTCAAGCCGCTGAAGCCGGCCGAGATCGAGGCTGCGGCCGCCCGGGAGGCGGCTCCGGCGTCCGGGCCTCGCCTCAGCGCCACCCGCACGGCCGCCGCCTCATCGTCGGCAGAGGTCACCCCGTCGACCGCCGACGTCATGCCGGCCGCCGAAGCCGCCTGATGCGCTCCTCGTCGATGCCATCCGACCGAGGTACGATGGGTTCGGGTGGCACCTTGGTGCTGTGTCGTCTCAACCCGGTTCACGGGGAGGGAGGTCGCCGGGCCTGGCACGTGTACGGGTAGCGCACGTAACGACCGTCGTGCTGAATGATGAGCGGAACCGACCCTCCCTCGGTCAACCCGTTCCTCGGGGTTCCCCGGGGGCGTCGGGGCGCCGCACGTCGGACCAGCGGGTTTCGGGTGGAGGCCACCATGGCGACCGCGCACGCCCGGTCGCCCGATACCCGCAACAGCAGGTCCGCGCCGGCCACGTAGCCGGCCGTGCGGCGGAGCCGGATCGGAACATCGTCGGCCCTGATGAGCCAACCGTCCTCGTCGTCCGCGCACGCGCGCGGCGGAGACCCGGCGAGGTCGACGGGGCCGAGGTCGATTGGGGCCGCGAGGGTTCGATCGCCCGCATCGACGGGAAACACGAGCCACCTCCCCACGGTGTGGCCGTCCGCCGGGTCCGCCGGCTCGACGACGAGCACGCCGAGCTGAGCGCCGAAGGCGCGCCGCACGAGTCGGGGCGCCACGCGGCCTCGCCCTCCGCCGTTCACCCCCGGTCGAAGCTCCGCCCACGGCGCCAATCGTCCCTGGCGCGACCGCCAGATACGCGGGCCGAGCGCCCCCCCTCGGGCTTCGTGGAGGTAAAGGCTGTCTCCCACCCGAACCACCCCGCTCGGCCTCCGAAATACGCGACGCCCCGTCGGCGTCTGCAGGCGGGTCAAGGGATCGCCGGCGCCGAGGCGGTACAGCTGACACTCGGTGCCGAAGCACAGCGTCGCCACCCCGTGGTTTCCCCCGGGGTCGAGAAGGGCGCTCCAACGCCGCAAACGGCTTCCGCCGCGGGGGCGTCCAAGCCCAAACTCGGCCTCGTCGGCGTCGGGCCAGGGCGACCTCGTTTCGGCGGTACGCACCGAGCCGCCGAGGACGAAGGGGTTTTCGAATTGGATCTGCCAGCGGCCCGTGGTCGTCCAGTCGGCGCCTCGCGGACCCCATGCGTACACGCCGAGACCTGACGCCTGGACCTGCACCCCGACGTCGTCGCGCCCCAGAGGCGGCCCTGCCCCCCCCAGTAAGCCCGCCCAGCCATCGTTCCCCGTGACCCTGCCGCGGCGGACGCGGCGGGCCTCGTTCGCGGCGTCAGGCCCTGGAAATCGGTCGTCGACAGGGTCGCAATCGAAGACGGCGCGCGACCGAACCACCGACGGGACGGCCACCGTGCGCGGCGCGGCCACCACCGTCAGGTCCTCCGCGGCCGCGGCCTTTCCCCAGCCGAGCCGAAGCCACCCAGGAAAAATGCACCCGACGATCGTGCATCCACGACCTTCGCCCACCGCATCGCGCGTCTCGGCGAGGCGGGGCACCTGAAAGTCCCGCCACGTGAATCCTCCGTCGACACTCTCCTTGGCGCTTTCGAACTCACTCAGCGAAAGCGCGTAGTGGCCCCCGAAGAAGGTCGGTCCCTCTACGTCCACGACTTCGCCCAGCCTCACCGTCCCCGTGGCGACGTCGACCTCCACCCCCAGGACCGGGCCCCCGGCCTCGACCCAACCGTGGAGTTTGCCGGGCGAACGCTCCGCAAACGACGTCAGCCACAAGCCACGGCGGGCCACGACCACGGCATCCTCGGCCCCCGCCTTCGCATAGCGCAAGGTTTGCGACCGAATCGACGCCCCGTCGATCGTCGCCACGCGGCCGGGTTCGCCGAGTCGAGGCGGCGTGAGAATGACGGTGCGCCCATCGCGAAGGGGAACGACGCGCTCCGCTCCGAGGTCACCCCGCACCGCAACCTCGCGTGTCCTGCCCTCGCGGTCCACGACGCAGTAGGTCCGCAGCTCAGGGTTGGGCTCGATGTCCTCGTCGCGACACGAACCACGAACCGCGAACGCGCCATTTCCCCCCGCGTGGACCATTCGGGGCCGATTGAATCGAGCCACCGGCTCGAGCGTCAGGGGCTCGCGGTAGCGGTAAATGGTCGTCGCGGTGCCGCCGCAGACGAACCCGAACCCGTCGCCCACGGGGACCCCCGCACACGACGCATCGGGTTCAGCAAGGACCCGGGGGCGATGGGCCATGACCCGCCCGTGGGGAAGCATGACCCGAGTCAAGCCGCCACCGTAGAGCACGATGGCCTGCCGTGAGGTCACCGGCCATCCGTGCTCGATGATGCGACGAAGGGGCCTGCGGCCGAGCGGGTGTTCGTCCATGGTGCCCGGGACGGGCGGAGCGGCGCCGTTTGGAGCGGCGTCATCGGCATCGGAGCCGCCGCCCCCCGCGCCTTCGTCGAGGCGACGCACGTGGCCCATCGCGTCGACTTCGTACGTGCCCGAAGAGGGGGTGGACACGACGGGGTTGGCGTCGCGCACGCGAGCCGCGCGCACCACGGCACCGTCGGGGAGCGGGACCGGGTGCCAGCTCGCGCCGGCGTCGTAGGTGGCCAGCGCACCTCGGAGACCGGTATCGACGACGGCACGCCAACCGTCGGCGAACGCCATCGCGCCCCACTTCGAGGCTCGCGGCAAGGGCCCTCGCGGCATGATGTCGCCCGATTCAGGGTCGACGGCGAAGATCCGCCCGCTGCGCGCCCGAAGGTAGAGGCGGTCGAACCCGGGGATGACTTCCGAAACCCCGAGGTCGACGGCGGCGAGCGGTCGCAGAGGAGCGAGCCACCGCGGTGCCATCCAGAGGGCGGTATCGTCGGCGTCGGACTGAACGAAGAGGAAGCGGTCGTCGAAGTGGGGCGGCAGCACGACGACGGTGACCCGCCCGGCCGGGAAGAGCTCGGCCGCACGCTCGACGCTGCCGTCGGGCCTGACGCGCACCCGGAGGACACCGAGGAGGCGGCGTGCGCCCGGCTCGCCGACGACGGCGGCCGCCGAGGAGGCGTCCTCGACTTCGGGGATCAGCCACGAGGGGGTCAGCGGGGCGTCTCCCGACGGCCCCTTCTTCTGGGCGGTCGCGGCCCGGGCGTCGGTCGAAGGTGACGCCGCGGCGGGCGGAGGCGCGCCTCCCAACCGCGGGGACGTGGCCTCGGCCCCGCCGCACGCCGCGATGGCCACGGTAAGGAGGAGGTGGAGGCCGAGCCGTCCGCTGCCGCCCCCCGACCATGCGCCTGGTCTCTCTTGGCGTTGACCCGCTCGACCCATGCGCCTCGTCGCAAGAGCCTAGCCAGCCGAGCCCGCAACGTCGAGGCGACGACGGCCCTTGCGGGGACCGCGATCCCATGGTGAGACGCACGGACGCCATGAACGAAACCTCCTCGTCACCAGTCGTTGCCGTGGTCGGCGCCACCGGGGTCGTCGGGCGCGAAATGCTCGCCATTCTCGCCGAACGCGACTTTCCTTGCGCCCGCGTCCTCGCGCTCGCGTCGCGTCGATCGGCCGGCTCCGAGGTGACCTTTCGCGGGGCCCCCCTCACGGTGCGTGAGGCCACCCCGGAGGCCTTTGAAGGGGTCGACATCGCGCTCTTCTCGGCTGGCGGCTCGGTCTCTCGCGAACTCGCTCCGGCCGCGGCCGCGCGCGGGGCCGTGGTGATCGACAACAGCAGCGCATGGCGTCTCGACGACGAGGTCCCCTTGGTGGTGCCCGAGGTCAACCCCGACGCGATCGGAAACCGGGCCAAGGGCATCATCGCCAACCCCAATTGCAGCACCATTCAGCTCGTCGTCGCCCTGGCCCCCATCGACCGCCTCTCTCCCCTTCGCCACATCGTGGTCACCACGTACCAGGCAGCGAGCGGAAAGGGACAAGCCGCCCTCGCCGAGCTCTCGCGTCAGACCGCGGACCTCGCCGCGGGACGAGCGCTGGTGGCCCAAGTATTTCCGGCCCCCATCGCCGGCAACCTGGTGATGGACTGGCCGCCGGGTCGCGACGGGTACTCCGAGGAAGAGCTCAAGCTGGTCCACGAGTCGCGGAAGATCCTGGGGCGCCCCGACCTCGGCGTGTCGCCGACGTGTGTGCGCGTCCCCGTCGCCACGGGGCACAGCGAGGCGGTATGGGTGCGAACCGAAGCGCCCATTTCGGCGCGCCAAGTCCGCGATGCGCTCGATGGCGCCCCCGGGGTCGCCATCGACGACCCCGGTCCCTACACGCCTGGGGGTCACCCGCAGCCGCTGCTCGCCGCGGGCACCGACCCCGTATTCGTCGGTCGCGTTCGGGACGACCTCGCCGTCCCGGGTACCGTCCACCTTTGGGTCGTCGCCGACAACCTACGCAAGGGGGCGGCCCTCAACGCCGTGCAAATCGCCGAGGTCGTCGCCGCCGAAGCGCGCCCTTGACGGACCCGCGCGTCTTCCCGGGGCCGTACGAGACAACCGGCTTGGGCGCGCTCCCCTCGCGCACCGGCGGACCCGCGGCGGCGTTACTTTTTCTTCTTTTTCTTCTTCTTCCGCGAGCACCTCATGTTGCACATGAGGTCGTCGGCCGCGCAGCCACAGGGCCCTTTGGCGGCGGTGGTCGGCTTGGGCGTGGGCTTCGGCGTCGACACCGGCTTTGGCGGCGTCGTCCCTGGAGGCGGGGGCCGGTAGTTCGGGTTCGGGATCGGGTTCGCGGCGACCTTGCCGGTCGAGGCCGATGCGGTCGCCGATGCGACGGCCGTGGCGGAGGGAGCGGGATCCGTGGCCGCCACGGGCTCCGCACTCGGCTCCGGCTCGGGCGGCGTGGTGGTGGCCGGAGCCGAAGACTCGCTCGGACCGGCTTGCGTCGACCCGTCGGCGGTCGCTTCATCGTCATCGCCGCGGACGACGATGAAGATCAAAGCGGCGGCGAGGGCGACCACCGCCACCCCGAGGCCGATGATCAAGCCCCGGTTTCCGCCCTGCTGCGGTGCGTCCGGCGTCATCGATGGGGTCGCCACCGCAGCGGCCGGAGCCATCGGCGCCGGGGCCGGAGCCGGGGCGCCCAGCGGAAAGACGCCGCCGTCGGCGGAGGGCGTCGCGACCGGGGCCGAGGGCTCGGGCCCGCCCACCCCGGCGGCCAGCGCCTTCAAGTCGATGAGCCCACTGTCTTCGGTCGTACTCGCTGCGGCCGCGCTTGCCTCGGGCTCGTTTCCGACCTGCTGCGTCAACATGCTGAGCGAGAAGATGGCGGAGTTTTCGTCCGCGCCGCCGCCGCTCGCCCCGCTGCCACTGGGACCTGGATTCAGGCTCGCGCTCGAGCCCGCCATTTCGAAGAAGCCGCCGCCGGAAGATGGGGCGCCCGGTCCCGATACGCCCGTCGCTGACCCCGTGGGTCCAGAGGGAGCGGCCGCACCAAAAGCCTCACCGCCGGAGGCCGAGGCCAACGAGCCCGAAGCCAGACCGTCGGCCGGCAAACCTCCGGAGGGCAGGGCCACCGTGCTTGCAAAGTCTGGCGCCCCGCCGCCTCCGGACGCCCCGAAGCTCGCCGCGGCCCCGCCGGCCGCGAGGCCCCCGAGGGCATCCGCGGCGGACCCGGCAGTACCGAAGCCGGCGTCGGGGTTGGCCATCGCGACGGTGGATCCGAGGTCGCCGTCTCCCCCCGCACTGTCGGCCGCCGCGGCCTCGTGCAGGGCATCGACGATGGCATCGACGTCTTTCAACGCCTTCCAGTCGTCCATGCCGTCGGCCCAGACGAAGGTCTCCGCGTCGATGGTCCCCTCGTTGTACGCGTGCACCACGTCGGCCATCGACATCGTGCGTTGATCGCTGTCGGTCACGCTGACCGTGTACGAACCGTCGCCGAGCTCAGCCACGGCGCCTCCTTCTCCTCCCGCGGTCGGCACATCGCCGGTGGCCGAAACCACGACCACCGCACCGCTCCGGCGACATGTGATCTTCACGGCTTTCCCACGTATCTGTTCGTCGGTATCCGTGTAGGTGGCGCTGCATGAGCCGCAGGTAATTTTCGTCGTTGGGTTGGATCACGTTCGCCCTCGGAGATGGTTCACGCTCCGTCGAGCACGCGGCGCGGAGTCTAGACCACCCCGGGCCCCGGCGTCTTCTTTTGACGACCGAAGTCCGCTCGTCCGGTCGGTCTGGCCGCCGTACGGTGGCGATGGGAAGCGCGCCGCGGGGGCGCGGAGCCGGATTTGCCCGCACACCACGACCAAACCATTCCGCCCTGCCTCGACGACGTCAAGGCCTGGAAGACGTACCGACCGCCATCGCTCATGCGAGCCGCCGATGAGGACCGACGTAGGGCCGCCGCGTGTCACGGCCGCCGCGGGGGTCCCGCCGTCGCGCCCACTCGCAAAGCACCATCCCGGCGGCCACCGACACCGGAAACGAGTGGTTGACCCCGTACATCGGGATGGCGATGACCTGCGCCGCCGCGTCGAGGAGGGAAGCGGGCAACCCGTCGTTCTCGCTCCCGAAGAGCAGCACCACGTCCGGGGGGAAGTCAGCCTGCCAGAGACTGGTCTCGGCGTGGTCGCGCTCCACCGCGAGGATGGGCCGACTTCCGACGGCCGCCAGAAAAGCATCCTCGTCGCGGCAGTTCACGATGTTCTCGTAGTGCTGCATGCCCATCGAGGCGCGCTCGTAATACGGCTCGGTGCCCACCAAGAACACATCGCGCACCAGAAAAGAGTGCGCCACGCGAATGATGGCCCCGACGTTGAACGGATTCTTTGCGCGCACGACCGCCACGGACATATCCACCCGAAGTGGGGCGAGCAGCGCCCGTCGTTCCTCCCAGCTGAGCTCGAACGGGGGGACTTTCGCCATCGTCTTGGTCAGGGAACGGGCCCCCACTCGTCGTAGAGCGCATAGATGGGGCCCTCGGCCATGGCAAAGCTCTCGGTTCGTCCCGACTCGTGCTCGACGATCACGTCGACAGGGTCGGCGGTAATGCTGTTGATGGCGCTCTTGATCGCTTTCGGCTGAAGGTCACGAAACAGGACCCCGCGGGCCCCCAAGAGGACGTCGCCCACGACGACACCCGCTCGGTCGGCCGGGCCGTGGCGGAGTACGCGACTCACGACCGCCTTCCGCTCGTAGAGCTCGTAGTCGAAACCGAGGCCGAGAAGCGCGTGGGCCGGCTCTACCGCGAGGGTCACGCGACCGGGGTTGCCCACCTTGCCCACGTCGAGTTCGATCGACCCCGTAGATGCGTCGACGGCGGTGGGCGCGTTGAAGTCGGCGCGCCCGATCTGACGGTCACGCAAGGGGTCGGCGTCGTACACCACGACCGTCATCTTCGCCTCGCGGTCGAGGGCGAAGTTTCCGGCCGCCGCGGCGTCGTCGAACGTTGGCTGGAGCGTGTTCTCGGGGCCCTCGGCCGTGAGGATCGCGCGGCCGTCCATCTCGACCACGACCCGAGGGTCGGGCCACCCGCCGACGTCGTCCCACAGGGCGCCTTCGGGGGTCCGCGCGGAAATGCGCGCCGTCGCCACCTTGAGCCAGTACACCCCGGATGGCGCGGGCGGCGCGAGCGACAGGCCTTTCGGCGCCGGTCGAATTCGCGTGGCGAAGTCGCGGAGGGCCGCCCCGCCGGCTCGCCGCACGCATGCGCCCGTCCCGAGGAGGGCGAGGGATGCCCCCGTGAGCCATGCTCGGCGCGGGATCCCACGGCGTTGGAAGGGGCGTTTCGGGTCTTTCATCCGACCCCTCAGCTTAGGCCCGAGGGCCAGCGCCGAGCAAACGAAGGGGGCCCGGATGGCGAGCCGGGAAAAGGGGGCATGACGTCCCGGGCGCCGTGCTACGGCGTGCGCCATGTCTGCCAGGGTCATCGCGAGTTCAGAGCTCGCGGAACACGTCGACGAGGAGGTCACGCTCCAGGGCTGGCTCTACAACCGGAGGTCGAGCGGAAAGCTTCACTTCCTGGAGGTCCGGGACGGACTCGGGATCGTCTCGTGCGTCATGAGCAAGCGCTACGTCGACGAGCAGGCCTTCGCGACCGCGGCGGAGTTGGCCCAGGAAACGAGCCTCCGGGTGACGGGCAGCGTGAGCGCGCACCCCAAACGCGAGGGCGTTTTCGAGATCAAGGTGTCCGATCTCACCGTCGTCGGTGCACCCACGGACGCATACCCCATCTCACCGAAGGAGCACGGCGTCGAGTTTCTCATGGACCACCGACACCTGTGGCTCCGCAGTCGTCGCCAAACGGCGGTGCTCCGGGTACGCCACGCCGTCGTTCGCGCCGTCCGCGACTACTTCGATGACCGCGACTTCACCCTGGTCGACGCTCCCATTTTCACGCCGAACGCGGTCGAAGGCACGAGCACCCTGTTCCGAACCGACTACCACGGGCAGCCGGCCTACCTCACGCAGTCGGGCCAGCTCTACATGGAGGCGGGGGCGGCGGCGCTGGGCAAGGTCTACTGCTTCGGGCCCACCTTTCGCGCCGAGAAGTCGAAAACGCGACGCCACTTGGCCGAGTTTTGGATGGTCGAGCCGGAGGTCGCATTCATCGACCTCGACGGGGTGATGGACCTCGCAGAAGACTTCGTCTGTCACGTCGTGCAGCGCGTTCTTGAATCGCGGAGGGGGGAGCTCGAGACGCTGGAGCGGGACCTCGCGCCGCTCGAGGCGGTCCGCAAACCCTTCCCCCGGATTCACTACACAGATGCCGTGGCGGCGATTCAAGCCGCCCGGCCGGCCGACAGCGACGCCCCCCCGCTGACGTGGGGCAGCGACTTCGGCGGCGAAGACGAAACGCTCTTGAGCCAGTCGTACGACCGCCCCGTCATGGTCCATCGGTACCCGGCGGCGGTGAAGGCGTTCTACATGAGCCGGGATCCCGAAGACGACCGCCTCGCTCTGGGCGTCGATGTGATCGCGCCTGAAGGCTACGGCGAGATCATCGGAGGGGGACAGCGCGAAAGCGACCTCGGCGTCCTCGATGCGGCGATCGATCACCACGGGCTACCGCGGGACGCCTTCGGTTGGTACCGCGACCTCCGCCGATTCGGCACCTTTCCGCACGGAGGATTCGGGATGGGTATCGAGCGCATGGTCGCGTGGCTGTGTCGTCTGCCCCACCTTCGCGAGACCATTCCGTTTCCTCGGATGTTGAACCGACTCGCGCCCTGAGCGGGCAGCCTTCCCGCGCCGTTTTGACCTTGCGTCGGACGTCCGTTCCCTGAACCCTCACGGGGTGCCGCGGGCGAAGCTGGCGGTGCCGAAGAAGCTCTCGCGAAACACCCACCATGGCCCGACTCCTCGGTCTCATCGCCAACCGCCCCGACCTGTGCACGCGCTTTGCCGAGTACGAGGCGGAAGCGCTGTCGGCCCATTGGCGGGGGCCCGGTCGGGTAGATCAGCCCGCGCCGCAGGGCGCCGCGTGGGGGTGGGGGATCGGGTTCTTCCACGCCGGTGAAGTCCTCCTCAAGCGTCGCCCCCTCGACGAACGTACCCGGCTCGACCTCGGAGAGATCATCGCCGACGTTCGGAGTGACATCATCGTCGCCCACGTCCGTCGGGCCACGGTCGGGGCACTACGCACCGACAACACCCACCCCTTCCGCTACCGCCAATGGGTGTTCGCCCAAACGGGCACCATCGCCAGCGCGGGCGAACTCCGACCGCGTCTCGTCGATAGCCTCCCCGACTTTCTCCAGCGAAGCCTCAGGGGTGACACCGATAGTGAGCTGATCTTTCACCTGTTCCTGTCGTTTCTTCACGACGCGGGAAAACTGGACCGACCGGTGGTGGCCGTCGACGACGTGTTTCCGGCGCTTAAGTCCAGCCTCTCGTTGCTCGACCGCATCGCCGGCGAAGGGGGAAAGGACTCAGCGCCGATCAACGTCGTGCTCGCCACCCCCGACTACGTGGTGGCGGCGAATCGTGGCGCACCGATGGCGTATCGCGCCCTCGCGGGGCGTGAGGACTTCGAGCCGTTGTTTCGGCGGGGCGGCATGGGCCGCATGCGGCTCCCCGATCTCGAGCCCTGCCGCTTGTGCGCGGTCGCGTCCGACTTCGGCGAGGCGGGGGTGCCCGAAGGATGGACCCCGCTGGCATCGGGCGCGATGCTCGCCTTGACGCGCGTGGACGCTCCGCTGGTTGCTTCGCCGCTGGTTTCAACGGCATAGTGACGGCGTGGCACAGTGACCGCGTGACCCCTCGAGTCGCCGCTGTCGCCATCAGGGGCGCAGAGCGCTGCCAGGGAAGCATGCGCTTCCGTCGGGGTTGGGTTGCGTTCGTGCTCGGCGCGGCCCTCATGGCGGCCGGGTGTGCTTCCCCGACGAGGTCCGCCTCGTTCCCCACGGAAGGGAGCTTGCCCGCCCCCGACGAAGGCACCGCGCGCCGCCCTGATGGCATCAGCCCGACCCGCGCGGGCGCGCCTCCCCCTCCCGTCGCCCGGGTGCGTTCGACCGCACCCGTGGGGACCTTGCGTGCACCGCTGGGCCTCGACCGTGCCGAGGCGACGGTGGCGACGTTCTTCGACGCCGTTGCACGCGAAGACGTTCACCGTCTCGCGGGCACCTTGACGTCGACCGCGGTCGTCCGCGACCCGAGGGCAGACCCATCCGAACCCGCTCCCCTCGTTCTGAGCCAGTGGCGACAGCGCTTTTCCAAGTTCGATTACGCACGTCTCGCCCAGGGTCCACTTTACCGGGCTGGAGATCTCGAAACCTTCCGCTCGGGCGAACGCGACCGACTTCCGGTCGGGGTTCGAGAACTCGCGCCGAAGGATGGCCGCGCCGTCGAGATCGTTCTTCGTGCCGAAGTGCTCGCCCCGACGCTCGATGGCGCGCGGGCGTTCGGCCCCGAACTCTTCTTCTGGCTCGCACCGGCCGAGGGCCGCTTCGCGATCGTGCAGGTCGCCGAGCGATTCCCGCCCTGAACGCCAAGCGCGCGAGAACATCGGTTGGTTTGCCTCGCGCCACCCCGATGGACGATGATTCCACCATGGCCCGGGAGAAAATAGCGTTCGTCGCTTCCGGGGGGGCCGCACGAGGACTCGCGCACCTCGGGGTGCTGCGCGCGTGCGAAGAACTCGGTTTGGTGCCCGAGATCTTCGTGGGTACGAGCGCAGGGGCCATCGTCGGCGCCATGTACGGGCAGGACATCCCGCTCGACGTCATCCTCGATGCGTACCGCCTTCCTTGGCGGCGACGCCACCAGGGTCCGCGCCTCCACCTCTCCACCTTCATGGGGATGCCATCGCGCACCGAACTCACCGACCCGGGCCACTTAATCTCGGGTGTCTTTTCGCTCGGGCGGTTCGAGCGCTACCTCGCCGACCATCTACCCATCAACGACTTCCGGCAGCTGAATCACCCGGTCTACATCACGGCCGTCGACATCGACAGCGCGGAGCGCGCCGTGTTCGGCCCCGGCCACCACGCATCGGTTCCCATCAGCCAGGCCGTGGCCGCGAGTTGTGCCGTACCGGGCGTCTTCCGTCCGCGTTGCATCGACGGTCGCTACTACGTCGACGGCGAGGTGGCGCGCACCCTGTCCGCCGACCTCGCGGTCGAAGCGGGCGCCGACGTCGTCATCATCTCCAACATTTATCGGCCGCAACGGGAGGTCAACGCACCGCGTTCCGTCGCGCGCCGCGGGATGCACCGCGTCCTGCGCCAATCGATGAGCACCCTGCTGACCGAGAAGGAGCGGCGAGGGGTAGAGCTCTTGAGCAAGCGATATCCGCACGTGACGTTCATCGACATCGCGCCAGACCTGGGGCCCTACGGCTACTTCAATCGGTTCGCCGCGCGGCCGTTGGTGCTTCGCGGGTACGGAACGGCGCTCCGGGCCCTCGCCACCGCGAAAGAGCGCCAAGTGTTCGGCGACCGCCTCGCGGGCCCCGAGCTGGCGCCGTCGAGAACGCTCCGATCGGTGGGCTGAACGTCCGCGGCGTCGCCCGTCCTTCGGTCACATGCCCCGAACGATGTGAAAACTGTCGCCGGCCGCCACCAGTTCGAGTCGGTTTTCCTCGACGGTGCTGTTCCACTTCTCACCGTCGGAGGACGGGAGTCGCACGCTGCCCGAGTAGGTGTAGTCGACGAGAATGAAACGGTCGTCGGTCGCCACGCGGCGGTAGCGGATCTCGTATCGGATGCCGCGGGCTTCATCGAACTTGCTTTCGAGGTAGTCGCGGAGGCCCGCGTAGTCGATGTCGTCGGAGGCATCGACGTTGCCGCCGTCTTCGTAGTATTGCTTGGACGCGAGGTTGATGAGGCTGTCGATGTCCTTGCGCTCGACGGCGCGCCGGTAGACCTCACAGAACTCGACGATGCGACGGTTCTCGTCCGTGTCTTCGATGTCGGTATTGGGGATGAAGGTCTTGTTGCAACCGACCCCCGCACCAACGACGGCCGCGGCGACGACGGCCGTCATGACGACGCGCCTGGCCCGCTTTCGGCGCGGCGAGGACGGCCGCCCTCGCGGCGACGTCGACGTTGGTTCCGCCCATTCTGCGCCCCCGACGAGAGGCGGTCTCTTCGCTCGACTGATGGCCATCGTTGCCGGCTTTCCCCTTGGGGCCGCAACGTACACAGGGGCAGGTTCATTCCGCAACTCGTCCCCCTCGCGCGGGGACGGGGCCTCTTCTGCCTCCGGCACGTGGGTCGGCGATGGGTGCGCCGGACCCGGCTGGCGATCGACCGTCTCCACGACTAGGGACCAGGGAGAGGACCGAGGTGGAATTGCCCGCCGAGCCCATGCCATGAACGACTCCGTTCCGACGTCCGACGCCCAACTGCTCTCGCTCGCCGCCGAGTCGGCGGCGAAGCTCCAGAACGAGGTCGCGAAAGCCGTCGTGGGACAAGACGAGGTGCTCGAGGCGATGCTCGTGACCCTCGCCGCGGGCGGCCACGCGCTTCTCGTCGGGGTCCCAGGCCTCGCGAAAACCCTCCTCGTGTCGTCGCTCGCACGAGCCCTCGATCTGAGCTTCGGCCGGGTTCAATTCACGCCCGACCTTCTGCCGGCGGACATCACGGGGACCGATGTCCTCCACGAGGACGAAGGCACCCGGAGCCTTCGCTTCATGCCCGGTCCGATCTTTCACAATCTGGTCCTCGCCGACGAGATCAACCGCACCCCGCCGAAAACCCAGGCCGCCCTCCTGCAGGCGATGCAAGAGCGTCAGGTCACGGTGGGGACCAAGACGCACGCCCTCCCCGGCCCCTTCCAAGTCTTCGCCACCCGAAATCCCATCGAGCAAGAGGGCACCTATCCCCTCCCCGAGGCACAACGCGACCGCTTTCTGCTCGAGATCATGGTGAGCTACCCCAGCGAAGAACAGGAGCGTGAAGTGGCTCGCCGCACGACCGCGCCGAACCGTCAGACGGTGGACGCCGTGGTCAGCCGCGCGCAACTCGCGGCCATCATCGAGCTCGTCCCTCGCATCCCGGTGACCGATGAGGCCGTCCACCTCGCCGTTCGCTACGCCCGGGCGAGTCGCCCCGGCTCCGACGGGACGCCCGCGGAAGTGGCGCAATACGTGCGCTACGGGGCGGGGCCCCGCGGTAGCCAGGCCCTCGTTCGAGCCGCCAAGGCACGAGCGGCCCTCCGGGGGGAGGCTGCGGCCGACGTCGAAGACGTGCGCGCGATGGTGGTGCCCACGCTCCGGCACCGGCTCGTTCTGAGCTACCGCGCCGACGCGGAAGCGGTCACGCCGCTCGACATCATCGGCGTCATCCAGAAGAGCGTCCGGTGATGCCACGACCTACCTTCTCACCTCGGCTGGGGCGGCGGCCCCGTCCGCGCCGTGGCCACCACGGGGCCCGCCCCGCGAGGACGGCCCTCGCGCAACTCGTCTTCGCGCTCTACGTTGGCGCCGCCATCACCGGACTCCTCGTCCTGACCCCGTTGAACGCCCTCGGCGGAGGTGATGACGGTCACGGTCACGCCCACGACCACCACCAAGGGCATCCCCACGGTCACGCCCACGGCGACGGGTCGTCGTCGGACGCCGGCGCAGATGACGATCGACACACGGCGAAGCGGCTGGAGCGGGTCAAGGCCCGCTACGAGGCGCGCCGACGTCGACGCGAGCAGAACCGTACCGACGTCCGTCGCGCCCTCAAGAAACGCCTGGCGCGGCGGCTCCGCCGGAGTCCGATCGACGCCGTCATTCTGGGCGAGCTCACGGCCCACGCCCAACGTGTGGCCACGTTGCGACGGATTCGCTACGTCGCCGCAACGAAGAACGACGCGCACCGGGTCGCCGTCTGCGATGTTCTTCTGGCCGACGAAAATCGACGGCACGAGCTGTGGTGGCGGGCCCGGCGTGAGGGTGAGGGTCGTTCTCCTGCGTCGGAGGCCACGCCATGAAGCGCGGGTCTCTACGTCGCACGCACCCGCGGCGGATAGGCAGCAAGAGACCACGGAAGTGGCGACCGGTGGGCTCGGCCCTCGTGCTCGCTACCGCCGCGACCGCCTGCGCTTCATGCGGCTCCGATCGGGACGATGACGCCGCCGCGATGGCGTCGGCCACGGCGACAGCAGGACCCACGGGCGGCACTTCGGCGCCGCGCGACGCAGAGACCGTTTACCCTGACCGAGATACGCCCGTCGCCGCCGACTTTGCCGATACGGTCGAAAAGAGCGTCACCGCCGACAACTACGTGGCGAAGCTCGAAGAGATGCAGCGCGAGGTGGCTATGGCCCTCAGCGCCCAAGGCATGAAGCCGACGCCCCCTCCGCCTGGGCCTTCGGCGACCGCCCCCGCGCCTACGCCCGCGGCCGCCCGCTCTGCGGCCCCCCGCTCTGCGCCGGTCCCCGTGCCTCCGGTCGCGCCGACGGCCCCCCCAAAACGCCCCGGGCTCGAGTTTGACGACCCGTACTGATCGCACCCCACATCAGAACTCGCCCGGCCTAAGATCTCGCCCAACCTCAGTTGGTCGCGCCTCAGAACCTCACCGAGGCGCACCGGGCCCAAAACTCAACCGGGCCTAAAGCTCACCCAGGCCTAAAACTCACACTGCGACGTAGCGAGATTACAGACGGAACCCGGCGCCACGGCCGGACACACGTCGCCGAAGAACGCCTGACACGGGATGCCACACGTGTTCGTGGTGCTCGTGTAGCAGAGCTGACCTCCCGCACAATCCGCATCCGAGTTGCACCGACAGGCGAAGTCGTCCGGGATGTTGTTGTCGTTTTGGTCGGTTCCGTTGCAGCACTCGGTCAACGCAAAAGGGCTTGCGGTGCAGTCATCGTCGGCGCAATCGACATCCCCGTCACAGTCGTTGTCGATCCCGTCCGTACAGGCGGCGACCCCGAACTCTGCCGACGGCGGGGAACCCGACTGACAATTCAGGCAAGACCCGACGGTCGCGCAATCTGGATCCCCGCAGTCGACGTAGATGTCGCCGTCGTTGTCGATTCCATCGCCGCAGACTTCGGACGGGCTGGGCGTGATCTGAACGTTCAAGACGAACGGGCCATCGTTGGCCCCGAAGTTCGGGTCGATGGTGAATCCGTCGAGAAAGATGAAATACGTCCCCGGAAGCAGGAGCGGAAATTCGAGCCGAGCCGCGTTGGCGCTGTTGGCGCTGTCGTCGTCGCAGCCGATCTCGACCCCGAGGTCACAACTGCCCTGACGCACGTAGAGGACGGAGTCGAAGCTCGTCCCGATCGAATCGAGACCCACGAAGCTCGGCTCGGTGAGGACGAAAGAGAATACGGCCTCCCCCGCCCCGCCTCCGCAGGCGCCGATGTTGGCTCCGACGTTTCCTTCGGTCGTGCCGGTGTACGTGCCCGAGCCGGGAATCGGTAGCGCCGTGAGGCAGTTCTGCTGGGCGAGAACGCACACCGGGTTGTTGCTGCAGTCCGGGTCATCGCAGTCGACGAGACCGTCGTTGTCATCGTCGAGACCATTGTTGCACTGCTCTGGGACCGGGGCGCAATTGGGAGCGAAGACGCAAGATCCGTCGGCGCAGTCGATGACGCCGTCACAATCGTTGTCGACGCCGTCGTTGCACACCTCGGGCGTGCAGTTGGCGCAGGCCATGCTGACGGCGCAGCTCGGATCCGCGCAATCGACGAGGCCATCACAGTCATTGTCCACGGCGTCCGTACAGAGCTCAGGGCTCCCCGGCGGTACGCAGCTGCAAGCGGTCGTCCCCGTGCAATCCGGGTCGGCACAGTCGACGAGGAGGTCGCAGTCTTCGTCCAGACCGTTATCACACGACTCAGGGATGGCCTGACACTGGCATTGAGCGTCGAAGGCGCAGTCGGTGTCGTCGCAGTCGAACGTGTTGTCGCAGTCGTTGTCGAAGCCATCGCCACACGCCCCTATCTCGTCGGCAAGGCACCCGCACGCGGGGGTATTGATGCAGTCGGTGTCGTTGCAATCGACGGTCGTATCGCAGTCGTCGTCGACCGAGTTCTGGCAGACCTCACCCCCCGGAGCCGGCGTGCATCCGCACACGGGAGCCCCGTCGCAGGCGGGGTCGAAACAGTCGGCGACGCCGTTGCAGTCGTTATCCGCGGCGTCGGTGCATTGCTCGGATGCGCCGACGAACACGGACGGATTGAGGTCATTGCAATCAGGTCCTCCGCAGGCGTCACTGACCTGGCCATCAGCATCGGCGTCCAGAGGCGTCGTGATACACGTGCCATCGTCGCAACGGTCTACGGTGCAGATGTCGGCGTCGTCGCAGTCGGCGTCGACCACGCACCCCGGTCCTTCGCCCCCACCACCGGCGTCGCCGCCGCCCTGCTGTCCTCCGCCCCCTCCGGCGTCGCTTCCCCCCGCCGCGCCGGCACCACTTCCGCCCACGCCCCCGTCATCGTCGACGACGACGACGTCCGAACGGGGTCCGAGGCCGAGGGGCGTACGCCCGCAACCGGGAGCCCCCGCCGCGACCGCGCCCAGCCAAAGGAGCCCACCGGCCCCAAGCCCAAACCCAAACGTAGCGCGCTTCATCGACGTCACCCTCGTAGCCGGGGACTCTTCCGCCAAACCCCGCGGGCAGCAACCGCTGCCCTCGTCGCGGTGGGTGGGCTAGGCGTATCGCGGCGAGTGGGCTAAGGCCAGCCGGTGCAAGCGTCTCCGGACACCGTCGAGGCGCCGCCCCTCGAGGGGACGGGCGCGCCGTCGCCGGTACGTACCGCCCGTCCGCCGTTGCAGACGGCCGTCCCTAGGGCCTCCGCGTCGGCCCTCGGCCCCACCGTCATCGAAGAGCGGCCTCCGCCTGGCCTCGCACGGGGACCGTGGGTGGTTTCGGCATGGGTGGTAGCCGCCGCCGCGCTCGCGATGGCCGCGGGGGTCGGCGTCTTTTTTTGGTGGCGACGGCGGCGCTTTGACCGGGCCGCGCCACGGAGCACGAACGCACGTCCCGCGCCCGACCCACGTGCACGACCATGACGCCCCCCGATTCCCCCCGTGCCGACGCCCGCGCCGCGGCGGCCGTACCGGACCTCGCACGACTCGTGCGCCGCATCGTCGTCGTGATGTTGGCGGCGGTTGGTCTCTACGGCGCGCTCGTCCTGTTTCGAGGCCTCTCGCAGGTGGGTCGCGAATTTGCGAGTTTTGCCTGGTGGACCTTTGCCGCGGCATGCGGGCTTTCGTTCGCGAACTACATCCTTCGGTTCTTCAAGTGGTCTTATTACCTGAAGGTCCTCGACATCGAAGGCGTCCCTCCGGGCGAGAGTTTTCTCACGTTTTTGTCTGGCTTCGTGCTGACCGTCACGCCCGGCAAGGTAGGCGAGGTCTTCAAGAGCTTGGTGCTCCATCAGACCCGAGGCGTTCCCATCGAGCGCTCCGCCCCCATCGTCGTGGCCGAGCGGGTGACCGACCTCATCGGCGTCATCGCCATGATCGCCTTCGGCAGCCTCGGCTTCGACGGCGGGCTCGTGTGGGCCGCGGCCGGCTCCGCCGTGGTGCTCGCGCTGCTCGTGTTCGTCGCCTCGCCGGACTTGGCGGGCATCCTGCTCGGCATGTTGCCGCGTCTGCCGGGACCCGCGGGGCGGGTCGGAGCGCGGCTCGAGCCGCGGATCGCCACCGCACTGGGGCAGCTGCGGACGCTCTGTTCGCCTCGACGACTCGTGTGGCCCACCCTGCTCAGCGTGCTCGGGTGGTCCCTCGAAGGCGTGGGTTTATGGGTCATTCTCGGGGGCTTCGGGCAAACGACGAGCCTCCCCCTGTCCGCCTTTTTCTACGCGACGGCCACCCTGGCCGGGGCACTGATCCCCCTCCCGGGGGGACTCGGCGTCACCGACAAGCTGCTCGAGGAGCAGCTCGCCTACCTCGGGGGGTGCGATCCGACGGCGGCCACCGCGGCCATGCTCCTCGTCCGGCTCGCTACGCTTTGGTTCGCCGTCGTCGTCGGCTTCGGCGCGCTCGCCATCCTCCGAGCGACGCACCCCGGTTTCAAAGTGGACGCCAATGATGTAAGTGGGGGCCAGACATGAGGGAGGTGACGGGTTCAGCCGGCGCCCCCAGCACGGCGCCAGCATGAGCGCGGCGGGAAAACAAGGCGAAAACGAGGTAGGCGCGCCGGCCTCGAGTAGGTTGCGGCCCGCCGACACGCGAGACCAACGAGAGTCATGAAGGTACAGCGAGGGATTGAGCTCGTAGAGCGGATCATCGAACGGATCGAGCCCCACGTGACCCCCGTGGGCGCCGACGCGAGCACGCTCGACCGTCTCGAGTCAAAGCTCATGGTCGAGTTGCCTCCCACGCTGCGTCGATTTCTCGAGTTCGACTTCACGTTCGCCTCCTTCGGATCGCGGTGGCAGGGCCGTCACCGATTCGGGCGGGTCCCGGGTCCAACCCGCCCGCGCGAGCCCCGACCGAAGCGCACCAGCATTCAGAAGATGGCCGAGGCGATGACAGAGTACGGGTCGACGAATTCTCGGGTCCGCCACCGCGTCGTGAGGCTCCCCAACCTCCCCGACGAGCCCTGGAACTGTCTCTACCTCGGCGAGGCCCGCCGCGACGGCGAGCTGCCTATTCTCGGCCTCGTCAACGACGAGACCAACGTGTACGCCTACGTTCGCTACACCGCCTTCGACCTCTACCTCGTCGAGCAGTCGGGGCTCTTGAACTTGTCGGAGTCCATGCGGCTGGACGACATCGACACGATGCTCTCGCTCAACCCCGAGTTGAGCACGCTCGTGTCGATCGACGACGACGACTTCTGATCGAGCTCGAATTTCGGCCGCCGGCGGTTCGTGACCGGCGGCGGAATCCCAAAGGCCGAACCCTCGGGGACGAACTCGGTTCACGGGTAGCGATGGGTGCCGAGGAACGTCATCACTTTACCGTCCGCACCGACGAGGTAGGCGTACGCGTGGACCGACTCGTGGTCGCGTGGCTGGAGGCGAAGGGTCGGCCCACCACTCGGGCCGAAGTCCATCGATGGTGCGAGGGAGGTCGCGTGCAACGACGGGACGGGCCGACGCCCGTCCGCCTCCACAAGGGGGCCAAGCTCCCGTTGGGTGCGGTCGTCGCCGTCGAACCGGCGCCGCCTCCGCTCAGTCACGCCCTCCCCGATCCGTCGGTGCGGTTCGACATCGTCTTCGAGGACCCCCACCTCCTCGTCGTCGACAAGCCGGCGGGATGCGTCGTTCATCCCGCTCGGGGACATCGGACCGGCACCCTCGTCAATGGACTGCTGGCCCTCGGGCGCTTCGATGCCGACAATGCCGATCCTCGCGACCGAGAAGGACACCTGCGACCGGGGATTGTTCACCGTTTGGACAAGGATACGAGCGGCCTCCTCGTCGTGGCGAAAACGGCGGCGACCCGCGAGGGTCTGAAGGCGCTGTTCCAGACCCACGACATCGAGCGCAGTTACCTCGCCCTGGTGGCCGGCACCGCGCACGCCGCGCGCTACGACACCACCCACGGACGGCACCCCCGTCGGCGCCTTTGCTTCACGAGCTTACTCCCCGATCGGGACGAGCGAGGTCGCGCTCGTAAGCGGGCGCAAACCGACGTCGTGGTGGTCGAACGGTTCGGAGCGCTCGCGACCCTCGTCCGCTGCACCATCCAGACGGGGCGCACCCACCAGATACGCGTACATCTGCTCGAGCGCGGCCGTACCCCAATCTTGGGCGATCCGCTGTACGGGCCACGCGGGCTCTCGGCGCCGCTCCACCCCATCGTCGCCACGCTCCCTGGCCAGGCGCTTCATGCGGAAGTGCTCGGCTTCACCCATCCCGTGACGGGCCGCGCGCACCGCTGGTCATGCCCCCCGCCGCGCGCCGTGCGCCGTGCCCTCGCCGAGCTACGCGAAGCCGCACGATCCAGCCCGTAATCCATAAGTCGCGCGGTCGCCCATCCGAACGGGCGGCAGGGCGGGGCGCGCCTAGCAAGACCCCGCCGAGAGGCTCAGCAGGTGCCGCCAGCAGGTGTCGCCAGCAGGTGTCGCCAGCAGGTGTCGCCAGCAGGTGTCGCCAGCAGGTGTCGCCAGCGTACGCTCCGCCCTGCTCACCACACGGTGGACTTGATGTGGCCTTTCGACTTGATGAGGATGTCGACGATGGCGCGGTCGTAGAAGTTCTTTTCGTAAAGGGGAGGCGCGACGCGGCTCTTGTAGTGCGCGCGACCCTCTTCGATCTCCTCCGAGATGACGTCGAAGAGGTTGTCCCCTTCGATCCCCTCCACAATTTTTTCTTCGTTGTAGAGAGAGAGGTCGCTCGCGATGGCGCGGGCCAGCCGGCGAGCGTCCTTGTCGGTCTCGATCAGAGCCATGAGGAATTCTTTCCCGCTACGGCCTCGCCGTCAATCCGACGGCCGCCGCCACCTCCTCGCCGTGGGTTCGCGGCCGTTCGTGGTAGAGGTCTCGCCGTGACGCGCTACGCGGTGTCGGCCTACACCATCCACCTAGACGGAATCCGCTTTCGCGCCCGCCATGGGGCCTCGGAGCAAGAGCGCCATCTCTGGCAAGACTTCGCCGTCGACCTGAAGGTGGCCCTTCCCGAGGCCAGCCTCCCGGCAACCGACGAACGAGCGAGCGTCTACGACTACGACCGCCTGGCGTCGCTGGTGGTGGAAGAAGGCACGACGACGTCGTACAAGCTGCTGGAGACGCTCGCCCGCAGGGTCATCGAACGTCTTCTCGACGATACGCCAGCCCTCCAGGTGACGGTTCGGCTACGTAAGTTTGGCCCCCCCACCGCCGCCTCGGTCGATACGGTGGCCATCGAGCTGTCCGGCGCGCGTCACTGACGGTGAGGCCCGGACACCCGGACACCCGGAAACCTGGAAGCCCGGACACCCGGACACCCGGACACCCGGACGCCCGGAAGCCCGGAAACCCGGACGCCCGGAAGCCCGGAAGCCCGGCAACCCGGACGCCCGGAAGCCCGGACGCCCGGCGACGCTCGGGCCCCCGAAATCCGGGGCCCCGACAGACGGCACCAGGTCGCGCACGCGTCGCCGCGGTGCCCGGGTTTGGTCGTACTTGTGTCTCGGTGCTACGCCGAGGGTATGAGCCGGACGGCGCCGCACCGAACCGTGCAGGCCGCCGACCCCGACCGGGATGGTGGCCGCGGGCGGCGGCGGCGATGGCGACAGCGGCGCGACTGGGGGGGGCTGGTCGCGCGCCTCTCGTGCGTTGCGTTCGCCGTGCTCGGGCTGCTCCCCTTGGCGGCCGGGGCCTTGATCCGAGTCGACGCCGTCCAGCGATGGGCCGCAGACCACACCGCGGCGCTCGTCGCCCGCCAGTTCGGCGTGGAGGCGACGTACCGTCTCGAGCTGCGGCCATGGCCGCTCGTCCTCTCGATCGACGACCTCGAGGTGCCCGCGTCGGATGGGGGGGCGCCCTTTCTCCGGGCGCGTCACGTGACGGCGCGCCCGCGCATCTTCTCGTTGCTTGCCGGCAAGCTGGACCTCGGTGCCGTCGAAGTGGTGGAGCCCCAGCTGCGGGCGGTGGTGCGCGGTGGCGAATTGCGAAACCTCAGCTACCGCCTCCCCTCGGCCCGTGCCCCCGTCGACGACGAACCGTCCGCCCTCCCGTTGTCGTCGGCCTCCGTGACGGACGGGCGCTTCGACGTCACCGTGGAAGGCGTTCGGGTTCGATCCGAGGCGGTGGACCTCGACGTCAACCTGCGCCGGTCAGGGGCCGAACGCCCCGCGCTGCCGAGCGGCCATGCCGTAGACATCACGCTGCGCGGCGGTCGCACCGAAGTCGACCATCGGCATCGCTCGCCCGCCGACCCTCGCTGGGAACGGCTGGAGGAGGATGCGCTCTGCGGAATCGCGCTCCGTGCCTCTCTCGACGACCAGGTGCTGATCCGTCGACTCGAGATTCACGGCGCCATCGACCTCGATCCCAACGAGGGGACGCGTCCTCCCTGCGAGGTGTCCGACGCAGACTGGCGAAAGCTCGACGTGACTTTGGAGAGCGTTGCGCTCCGCCTCGGAGAGACCGGCGTCCCCGACAGCGTCGACGGACGCGTCGCGGTGCGGCTCCCGGTGCCCGTGGTCCATCGCTTCGTCGACATCGCCCCCACGTCGGGGTGGGTTGCGCTCGACCTGGAGGCGTTGCGCTTCGACCCCGAGCAACGCCTTCCCCAAGCCCGCGGCGTGCTCCGGGGCGCCCGCCTCGGCATCGACAGCAAGATCGTCGCCCGATATCTCCAGAGCGACCTGGTCGTTGCCGCGGACCGCGTTGCGCTTCGAGATGTCCGCGTCGGCTGGGCGGAGGGTGACTTTCGCATCGCGGACGTGACCGTCGACCCGTTTGCCGAGGGCATCACCCTTGCCGCCCGCGAGCTCGAGGGCACCGGAGTGACCCTCCCGGGGATCCTCGCCGACCTGTCCGCCCACCCGCGTGCCCATGTCGGCTGGAATCTCGCGTCGACCCGAGTGGAGACCTTCGGGGGCACCCTCGACCCCCTCGAACTCTCGGGTCCCATGACGGTCGAAACCAACACCTTCGCCATCTACGACCGGCCAGCGGAGGCGGACGACAAGCGGACCTTCATGCGTGTCGACCAGGGCCGGGTGGCGGGCGAGTTTCGGGTCCAGCCCGACGCCATCGTCTTGAATGGCTTCGTCGCCGATACCGGCCGGTCGCGCGTACAAACCACGGTCTCGCTCGGCTACGACAACGGGCTCTCGGTCCGGGTCTTCGACGGCTCTTTCGTCGACCTCGTGGACGTCTCTCCTCTCGTCGACATCCCCCTTTCGGGGATCGCACGCCTGGAGGCAGAGGCGTTCGGACCCAACGACGACCCCATCATCAACGGCAAAGTCACTATCGACGACTTCCGCTTTGCGGGCTTCCCCTTGGGCACCGTCACCTCCGATGCGCTCCGCTTCGTCCCCTTGGCCCTCGAACTCCGCGACGCCACCGTAGACAAGGGGGACAGCCGCATCCTGGTGCCGCGGTTCCGTCTCGCCTTCGACGACGCAGATGCCGACGTGTTGCTCGAGACGGAGGTCGATACCGAGGCGCCGGGAGCCAAGCTCCGACTCCCCGATTTTTTGGCGATGACCGGCATCCTACCCGAGGCGGCGGCGGAGGATGCCGGAGGCCCCCCACCCGCGTTCAATCCCTCGTGGCGCGAGGTCGACGGGTACGTACGCGGACGGGCACGAGCCCGCTACGTTCTCGGCGGTCGGCGCGACCGTTGTGGCACCGGATCGTTGGAGGTCGGTGCGAAGCTCGGGGTGCGCGACCTTCACCTGTTTGGCCTCGACTACGACCAGGGTCGCGTCGATGTCGACTTCCGCTGGGATGACACCGCCGCGTCCGACCGGGGCATGGTGGTCGACGTCCACTCGGGGGTGCTGCGCAAAGGGAGCGGGACCATCGTGGCGCGCGGTACGCTCCGCCCGGGGGCCGAAGTCCAGGCGGACGTGATCGGTACGGCCATTCCCCTCCGCGAACTCACGGCCTTTCGCGAGGCCTTCGACCTCGGTCGCGAGGTCGCCGCCGACGCCGCGAACGCGGGGCGCGCCGCCGACGACGACGACGACGGCGACGGCGACGGTCAGCGTCGCCCTCGCGGGTTGGCCCCGGAAGCGAAGCTCTCCTTCGTCGCCGCCGTCGCCGGTCAACTCGACGCACTTCGGGCCGAGGCCGACATCGACCTCTCGCCGCTTCGCATCGGTCCCGACGTCCTCCCCGCATCGCGCTTCCGCCTCGACATCGAACCCGGGCCCCGCGTCCGTCGCTCCCTCGGGCGCACTGCATGCGGCCAGAGCATCCCCCCGCCCTTTGACCCCGCCGTCTACGCGGCCGACGCGCCGCAGGGTGTATTCCGACTCTCCGGCAGCTTGTTCGGAGGACAAGTCGAGGTGGACGACTTCGAGATCACCAGGCAGCGGGCGCCGATCGCGAGCGGGCGGCTCCTCGTCGAACGGATGGACCTCGGAGCCCTCGCCAACGTCCTCCCAGGCGTCGCGTTTTCGTCGCGAGCCCCCACGGGATGGTTGAGCGCCGAGGTGACGGTAGACGAACTTCCCCTCCAAGAGCCGGGTCTCGCCGAGGTGCGCATTCGTCTGGATGGAGCCGAGATGACCCGAGGAGGCGCCACGCTTCGCGTCCCCCGGGTCACCGAACCGCTTTCGTTGAGCGGCGATGCCCTTCGGGTTCCCGTGGTCCCGATGGAGCTACAATTCGCGTCGGGCCTCCGCGCCGAACTCACGACGGAGGGCACGGTGGCGCACCTGTCGCGCACCCCCGACCTCGACCTCGCCGTCGCGCTCGCTCCGTCCGACCTCGGCAACCTCGGGGTGGACCTCCCCTCGGTGACGCGGGCCGCCGGTCGCGTCGAAGCGCGACTCGACATCCGTGGCACCGTCGACGCGCCCCGGCTCGTGGGCCGCCTCGGACTTCAGGACGGCATGATCCGCGTCGACGGGCTCCCGGTCGGCCTCGACGACGTCGACCTGGAACTCGACGTGCGGGGCAACGAAGTCAGGGTGCGCCGCGCCAGCGCCCGGAGCGGCAACACGGGACGCCTGGCCCTCAGTGGTCGGGTCCCTCTGGACGGTCTCGACATGCGGGGCGGCGACCTGGTTCTGGTCGTCACCGACCTCAAGGTTCCGGTCGCGGACGGCGTCGAACTCACCGCCGACGCACGCCTCCGCATCGGGCTTCCGGCACCGGGGCCAACGTCATCGGGAGAAGAACCCCGGCCGAGCATCACGGGTCGGATCACGCTCAAACAGTTCAGCTACACCCGGCCCATTTCGTTTCGACTCGACCTCGATTCGATCACCGGCCGAGGGGCGACCGAGGTCGAGACCTACGACCCCGCCGGCGACCTCTTCGATTTCGACGTGCTGGTGGTGTCGCCCCAACCGGTTCGCGTCTCCAACAACCTCCTCGAGATGCGGATCGACGTCGAGAGCCCCGGACTGCGGATCGCGGGGACGAATCAGCGCTACGGCGCGCAAGGCGAGCTCACGCTGCAACCGGGGAGCCGCTTGTTTCTCCAGGGCAACGACTTCACCGTCCGCGACGGGACGGTCAGCTTCGACAACGACACCCGGATCGCGCCCCGGCTCGACGTTCACGCAACCACGATCTATCGGCGCTACGCGGCGGCCGCCGACGACACGTCCACCGTGGCCGCGGGCGCGGCCGGGGGAACCGTCGGCGGCCGCTGGCGCATCATGATGCACGCCTTCGGGGACACCGACGCCCCCGAAGTTCGCTTCACGAGCGACCCCCCGCTGAGTCAGGAGGACATCGTGTTGCTGCTGCAAATCGGGATGACGCGCGCCGAGCTCGACCGCGGCCTGCTGGGCTCCCTCGCCCAGACCGTCGGCCTCGAGGCCCTCAGCGCCGCCATCGGCCTCGATGAAGCGGTCCGCTCGACCGTTCCCCTGATCGACGAGTTCAGGGTGGGCAGCCAATACTCGTCGCGCACCGGGCGCCCCGAGCCCACCATCACCCTCGGCAAACGGATCAGCGACCGCCTCCGAGCCACCGTCGCAACCTCGCTCGGAGAAGAGCAGGAGATTCGCTCCAGCATCGAGTACCGCTTTCGCAGCGGGGTCACCGTCCAGGGTGGCTACGACAATGTGAACGACGTCTCGAGCTCCATCCTTGGTAACGTCGGCGCGGGACTCAGGTGGCGACTCGAATTCGAATGAGGGAGGACCACCGCGGCTCCGGAGCCATCGCGGCCGCCGCGAGGCGAATGTCTCTCCTCGTCTTCGGCTTCGCGCTGGTCACGGTCACCACGACCGCGGAGGCCCAGGTGCGCGTCGGAGACGTCGGCCCCAGCGAGAGGCGAGGCGACAGCGACCCCTCCCGGGAGGCGGCCGACGCGGTGGGCGTGGAACGCGACGACGCCGACGGAATTTCACGGGCCGACATCGCGCGGGGCTTGCGTCGCCTCCGCGCCCTGTCGGGACGGGCGGTGGCTGCCGTCGACGTGGTTGCCGTCGGCACCACGTGGACGGACACCATGACCCCGCAGAGCGTCCGCGTCGGCGACCGCCTCACGGCGAGCCTCGCCCGCCGGGCCCTGCGCGAAGTGCTCGACAGCGGCAAGTTCGCCCAGGCCTACGTCGACGCCCGCCCCGCCCCCGGGGCGCGCGCGGTCCTCCGCCTGGTCGTGCTCCCCCGTCGGATCATCGCCGGGGTGAACCTCCTCGGGGGGCGCGGCGACGCGCGACGCATGCTGCAGCGCGCCGGGCTGGAAGAGGGACGGGAACTCACCGAACCCGGGCTCGCACGGTCCATCGGCGTGATGCGCGACTTCTACCGCGACGAGGGGTACGACCAGCCCGACATCGCCGTCGCCACCAACCCCACGGACGTCGCGCTCGAGGTGCTCGTCGACATCCGGGTCGACCCGGGTCCACGGCAACGCGTGGCGCGCCGGATCTTCGTCATCGATCCGGATCTCGCGGTGCAGGTCGGCGAACTGAAAAACCGCTATCGCGTCGGTCGTGGGGACGTGGTCGACGAGGCGTCGCTCACCGAGGCCGACGACGACATGGCCGACGCCCTGAGGAGCGCCGGCTTCTTTTCGGCCGCCGTCAAGCACCGCGTCCTGCGGCGGGATGGTTTGGCATTCTTGTACGTTTATCTCGAGACGGGCCCCCTCCATCGCCTGTACTTCCAGGGTCACCGTCGGCAGGACGAAGGCGACCTCCGAAACGCCCTCGGCCTCGACCGCCCCCTCGGCGACACGTCACCCGAAGCACTGCGCGAAAAGCTTCTCGCGCATTACCGCGACCGGGGCCTGCTCGATGTCCGCATCACGGTGGAGGAGCGCACGGTCGCGGCCGGGGCGGTACGCGAGGTGCGCTTCTCGATCGTCGAGGGCGCGACGGTGCGGGTCGCCGGGCGGAGCTACCCGTGTCTGCCCGCCGAGAGCGATGAGGGGTTCACCGCGGACGAGATGGACGAAGAGATCGACGCCGTGCTCGAGGACATCCTCCCCGGCATGCCGCTCTTTCACGAGGTCGACGGCGGCACCGTCGACATCGCGATCGGCCAAGGGGGCGGTCGGCGCGCGATCGCCCGCCGTCTCCGCCCCGACGTGACCTACACCGAGGGCGCGTACGCGCGTGTCGTGCAGCACTTGTCCGAGCTGCTCGCGAGCAAGGGTTACCTCAACGCTCGCGTGGGGCCGCTGAGCGTCATTCGCGCCGAATGCGACCCGGCCGCGCGCGGCGGACGGTGCCGCCCCTTCACCGTTCCGCCCCTGCCGGTGGCGCAGTGTCGGGTCGACCCCCTCGGCCTGCCCGTGCCCGAGCCCTCCCTCGACGAGATCTACACGTGTGTCCCCGACCCGACCCGCTCGATCACGTGCGCCCCCGAGGCGAGGATTCACCTCCCGATCCAGCTCGGTCCGCGGAGCCGCCTCTACGACCTGGTGTTCGAGGGCAACCGGGTGCTGAGCAGCGCCGAGCTCGAGGCGGCCGCCGACTTCGAGCTCGGGGCCCCGCTCTCCAACGTCGAACTCGACGCTGCCCTGACTCGGGTGCGTCGCGCATACCAAAACGAAGGCTACTACTACGCGACCGTGACGACGGCGGTCGATCTCTCTCCCGACCGTACCCGCGCCCGCGCCCGTTTCATCATCAACGAGCAAAAGCCGGTCGTGATCGATTCCTACGAGGTTCGCGGCGCGTACAACACCGACCCCGAGCTCGTGTTGTCGCGACTCGCCCTGTGCATCGAACTGCCCGATTGCACCGACGACGAACGACGCTTCCGACGCAATCTCGTGCGCCAGAGCGAAGAGCAAATCGCGACGCTGGGCACGTTCTCCAGCGTGAGCGTCGCCCTCGAGGATCCGGACATCCCCACCGAGCGCAAGCGGGTCATCATCACGGTGAGCGAGCTCAAGAGTCAGTACATCGAGCCGAGCGCCGGCTTCTACACCGGAGACGGCATCCGCCTCGGGGCCGAATACGGCCATCGCAACATCGCCGGCCAGGCGATCTCGCTCACCCTGCGCCTGGAGTTCGCGTTTCTGCCCGACTTCTTGATCTTCAACGAAGCCGTGCGCGACAACTACACGGCATTGCCGCTCACCGATCGCATCGAGCGCCGAAACACCGGCTCGCTGCGGTTTCCCGACATCGGATTGGGCGCCCAAGTCGATTTCGTGATCAACGCCGTCGATGCTCGCGACAACCAGCGCGACTTCGGTCTCACGCGCGAGGCGCTGCTGCCCACCCTGAACTACCGGCCGGTGCGCACCGTCACCCTTCAGTTCGGCGTGAGCGGCGAGCTGAACGACACCCAGCTCTTCAACTTCGAGAACATCAACGACGCCATCCAAGACAATCCGAACCTCCGCACCCTGCTCCGGGTCCCCGACGGTCGGAGCGTCGCCATCGCCCAACGGATCAGCGCCAACTGGGACCGGCGCGACAAGCCGCTCGCCGCCACCCGGGGAACGCTGCTGAACGCCAGCGTCGAGCATGTGAGCGCGTTTCCGCTCGAGCCAGGGTCGTTCTCTAGCGACGATGCCGAAGGGGGCTTTCGGAGCGAATTTCTCCGCTTCAACGCACAAGTCGCCGGTTATGTCCCCCTCGGCGCGGGCGGCTGGTCCCTCGCGGTGAGCGTGGCCGGCGGCTACAACTTGCAGTTGACCGACGAAAGCGAGACGTACCCCGACCGCCTTTTCTACCTCGGTGGCGTGTCGAACATCCGAGGTTTTCAGGTCGATTCCGTGGTGCCCCAGGACCTCGCCGAGCAGGTCGTCGCCGGGGAAATCGATCTGACGGCGGTCGGCGTTCGGGGCGGCAACGTCTACCTCAATCCGCGGGTCGAAATGCGGATCCCCGTCACGGAGCTGGTGGCCACGGGCTTGTTCCTCGACACCGGCAACACGTGGTTGAACCCGGAGGTGATCGCGGACCTCAGCGACCTGCTCCAGTTTCGCTACACGGCGGGCGCCGGCGCGCGTTTTGCGACGCCGGTGGGACCCATCGCCTTCGACGTCGGCTTTCCTCTGCGGCGCTTCGAGTGGGAAGAAGTCGCCGCCGTCCATCTCGGCATCGGGTTGTTCTGACCGGGATGCCCCATGGCCGACCTCCTCGCGCTCCTGCTGCCGCTCGCGCTCATCGCCGCGACGGTCGGACTCGTTCTGCGTCCGGTGCCCCGACGCGTGGATCCCGCCGCCCCGAGGGCGATGGCGCTCGCCGTCGGCCTCGCCGGTTTCGCGGCCCTCGCCCTCGACGCCCTCCGCACGGCAGAGCCTCCGGGACACGGCGCGGCGGAGGGCCATACGCCCGGGGATCGGGCCGGGGTTGATGGGTACGCCTCGTCGCGTGCGTGTCGCTCTTGCCACCCGGGGAGCCACGCCTCATGGGCGTCCACCTTTCACGCGACGATGACCCAGCGGGTCACCCCCCCGACCGTGCTCGCACGGTGGGAAGGGACCCTGCGTCACGCGGGTCATCGCTACGTTCTCCGGCGCCGAGACGGCCGGTTCTTCATCGACATGCCCCGTCCGGGCACCCGGGGGCAGCTCCCGGCGAACCGCATCGAGCGAGAGGTCGTGATGAGCACCGGATCCCACCACCAGCAGCTCTACTGGTTCGTGGCTCCCTGGGCGGATCCTCCCGCCTCGACCCGAGGCGCCGAGCTCTTCGTCGCCCAGTGCGCACGCTGCCACGGGGCCACCGGACGAGGCGTCCGGGCGTCGTTCCCTGCAGACCACGGACCCCCGATCCGCGGCGCCGAGGCGACGCCGAGCGAGGTCGCGGCGACCCTTGCCGCCGGCGCCGACGAGGAAGGACATCCGCCGACCCCGTTCGGCACCCTCAATTCCGCCGATCGCGAGGCGCTGCTCGCTCACGTCGAGCGTCTCGAAACGACGAACCGCCTGATGCAGTTTCCGTTCGCCTGGCTCACCCGGGACCAACGGTGGGTGCACGAGTCCTACACGTTTCTCGATCCGCCCCGCGACCAGGTCGACCCCCAGGCGGGTATCGCCAACCCCGAGCCAGAGGAATACGAGCAAGGTTGGAGCGACGCCTGTGATGGTTGCCACAGCGTGAATCCGGAGTATGTCGCCGCCGACGTGGGTCCGGGGCGGGCGCGCGTGGTCGACCTGGGGATCGCGTGCGAGAGCTGTCACGGCCCGGGCGAACGACACATCGCCCGACACCGAGCTCCCTGGCGACGCGCGCGCGCCCGCGCCGAGCGACGCCGGGGCGCCCACGCCGACGACATCATCGTTCCCTCATCACTCTCGACCTCGCGGTCGGCGGCGGTGTGCGGCGCCTGCCACGGAGACCTCGAAGACCGCGCCGACGCCCCGGCCCCCCGCTTTCGGCCCGGCGACCGCTTGGAGCGCTGGAGTTGGGTGGTGCAGCGCGACCTGTCGCAGTTCCCGGACGACGTGCAGACCGCCCTCCTCGACGACCCCGAGCGCATCGAGGGCGGCTATTGGGATGACGGTACGGTGCGCATGGTGGGACGCGACTACAACGGACTCGCGGTGACCCCGTGCCACACCCGGGGCGCGATGGACTGCACGACCTGCCACTCGATGCACGCGTCGGTGTCGGCCGCCGACCAACTGAGGCCCGGCGCCGTGCAGGGCGATGCGGTCTGTACCCAATGCCACGCCGCCCCCCTGCCGGGACCCGCCCACCGCCAGCATCCGCCCGCGGAGGCAGGCGGGCCGAGTTGTTACGATTGCCACATGCCGCGGACCACGTGGGGACTGCTCACGGCGATTCGCGCGCACCGCATCGATGCGCCCCGCGCCGCTTCCCTCGCGGGCAATCGGCCTTCGGCGTGCACGCTGTGTCACCTGGAGCTCACCCGCGAAGAGACGTTCGCCGCGCTGGATGACCCGTTCGGCCGCGGATCGCCGTCGGCGGCCGCAACCCCCACCCCCACCCCGGTCCCCGACGCCGCGCGCGGACGCTCGGCCCTTCTCGACCTCGCGCTGCGAGGCGACGCGGTCCAACGGGCGGTCGTGGCCGTTTCGCTCGGACGTGACGAGACCCGTCGCTCGAGTGGGCTCCCGCCCGGCGTGGCCGCCCGCATCCTCGCAGAGCTGCTGGTCGATCCGTACACCGCGGTCCGCTACGCGGCGATCCACGCGCTGGCCGATCTGCCCGGCTACGCCGACGTCGGCGCACTGGACTACTTGGGCCCGGAAACCGCGCGCCAGCGGGTCCGCCGGGAGGTGATCGCCCGAGCCGCGACCGAAGTTCGGGCCTTGCCCGACGACCCTCGGGTGTTCGTGGTCGGCGGCGCCTTCGACGATGCCGGCATCGCCGCGGTGCGCGCCCACCGCGACGACCGAGACGTGAGCGTCAACGAATGAGACCCCCGCCGCCGCCGCCCCCACGACGCGCTCCGACGTACCTCGTACGTCGCCACCTCCGGTGCGGCTGGTCCACCCTCGTGGTGTTCATGCTGCTCGGCCTGGTGCTGGAGGGTCTCCATGCGTTCAAGGCCGGCTTCTACCTCGACGCGGACGTCGAGACCCGTCGTCTGATGTGGACCCTCGCCCACGCTCACGGCGATCTCGTCGCGCTCATTCATTTGGCGTTCGCCGCGACCGTCGACCGGAGCCGCCTCGACGCCTTCGCGGCCGAGGTCGCGAGCCGCCTCTTGCTCGCGGCGACCGTGCTCTTGCCGGGCGGCTTCTTCGCGGGCGGGATCGTGGTGCACGGCGGGGATCCGGGGGCCGGAGTCTTGCTCGCCCCCGTGGGCGCCGCCGCGCTCATCGCCGCCGCCGCCCTGTGCGCCCGGGCGAGCTGGCGGGCCTAGATGCGTTCCCGTGGGTTCGCTCCCCCTCGACGCGCCCCGCGCGTCGCCAGACCGCACTGGCTCTGGCGAACGTCACCCGGTATCACCTCGCAGCATGAAGCGGGACGACGCGCGCGCACGGATCTTCGAGGGTGACGGAACCGCCTGGGACGTGGCCGTGATCGGTGGCGGCGCGACGGGGATCGGCGTCGCCGTCGATGCGGCGAGCCGCGGCTACTCCGTGTGTCTCGTCGAGCAGTCGGACTTTGGGAAGGGCACCAGCAGCCGCTCCACCAAGCTCGTCCACGGCGGGGTCCGCTACCTCCAGCAGGGCAACGTCTCGCTGGTGATGGAGGCGCTGCGAGAGCGCGGTCGCCTCCGTCAGAATGCGCCGCACCTCGTGCGCGACCTCGCCTTCGTGGTCCCGAACTACGACTGGTGGGAGACCCCCTTTTACGGGATCGGGATGAAGGTCTACGACAAGCTAGCCGGCAAGTACGGCTTCGGCCGCAGCCGGGTGCTCAGCCGGGAAGAGACGCTGGGACGCATTCCCACCCTCGCCACCGAAGGCCTCCGCGGGGGCGTGCTCTACTACGACGGTCAGTTCGACGACGCGCGGCTGCTGGTGAGCCTGGCCCGCACCGCGACCGCCCACGGCGCCGCCCTCATGAATTACGTGCGCTGCGTCGGTCTCAACAAGGACGACGATGGCTTCGTCGATGGCCTCGACGTCGAGGACCTCGCCACGGGACGCCGGGCGAGGGTGCCGGCGCGTTGCGTGGTCAACGCAACCGGTGCCTTCAGCGATGCCGTGCGACGCCTCGACGACCCGGCCGCAGAGGCGATGATCGCCCCCTCGCAGGGCGTTCACGTCGTGCTCGACGGGCGCTTTCTCGGAGGTGAGAGCGCCATCATGGTGCCGCGGACCAGCGACGGGCGGGTGCTGTTTGCCATCCCTTGGCACGGCATGACGGTGGTCGGGACGACCGACACGTCGATCGAAACCCCAGAGCTCGAGCCGAGGGCCCTTCCCGAAGAGATCGCCTTCATCCTCGAGACCGCCGCCGACTACCTCAGCGAGCCGCCCGCCCGCACGGACGTGCGCAGCGTGTTCGTGGGCATCCGGCCGCTCGTCAAGGCGCCCGGCGCGAGCAGCACCGCCGCCCTGTCCCGCGATCATACGATCCACATCTCCCCGTCGGGATTGCTCACCATCGCCGGCGGCAAGTGGACGACCTACCGCAACATGGCCGAGGACTGCGTCGACCACGCGATCACCCTGGGGCGCCTCGACGAGCACGCCTGCGTCACCAAGGAGCTCGCAGTCGTCGGCGCCACGGACACATCCCACGACGGCCCCCTGGCCGTGTACGGCAGCGACGCGGACGCCATCGCCGCCCTGGACGCGACGCCGATTCATCCACGACTTCCGATCACCGCCGGTCAGGTCGACTGGGCCGTCGCGCACGAGATGGCCCAGACCGTCGACGACGTGCTCGCCCGACGTACCCGGGCCCTGCTCCTCGATGCGCGGGCGGCGGCCGAGGCGGCCCCGGCGGTGGCGCGTCGGATCGCCGAAGCCCTCGGTCACGATCGCGCGTGGGCCGACGCCCAGACGAAGGCGTTCGTCGGGCTCGCCGCGCAGTACCAACTCGGCCCGGAATAGCGCGTTTCCGGCGCTTGCATGGCCCCCCAGCTCGCTTGCCCCGCGTGGTCCGGCCCGCGTCGGCGAGGGCGCGCGAGCCTCTCGGCGCGCGCCGCCCGTCGTCAACCGCCCATCATCTGACCCATCGCCAGCGTCGCGCCCGCGAGGCTCCACCCGCCGTCCACGGGAAGCACCACCCCGCTCACGTAGCGCGCCGCGTCGGAGGCGAGAAAGCGCGCCACGTCGGCACAATCCTCGACCTGTCCCAGGCGTCCGAGGGGCACCGTCTTGGCGAGGGCTTCCTTTTTCGCCGGGTCGACGAGCAGCCGCGCCATGCCCTCGGTGCCGTCGATCGGTCCGGGGACGAGCGAGTTGACGCGGACCCCGACGGGGCCCCACTCCATCGCGAGCGTCTTGGTGAGCATGTCGACCCCCGCCTTGGCCGCGCAGACGTGGGCCTGCGCCATCATGGGCACCCACGCCTGCGGCGCCGAGACATTGATGATCGAGGCGCCGGGCTTGCGGAGATGGTCAAACGCGAGCTTGAGCACGTGAAAGGTTCCGTTGAGGTCGATCCCGACCACCGAGCCGAAGGCGTTCGGCGACATCGCCACCGCCGGGGCGAGGAAGTTCCCCGCCGCGCCGCTGACGAGGACGTCGATGGGGCCGTGAGCGGCCACGGCCGCGGCGATGACCGCCTCGACCTCCTCGGGCTTGCGAACGTCGGCGGTGCCCCCGTGAGCGCCGGGCGTCCCGTTCGGCGAAGCTGCATCGAGGGCGGCGACGGCGGCGTCGACCTTGTCTCGGCTGCGGCTGAAGACCGAGAGCCGGGCGCCGTCGCGGGCGAATCCGATGGCGATCCCGAGGTTGATGCCGCTGGTTCCTCCGGCGACGAGCACGTGGCGTTGTTCCGACATGGCCGCGAGCCTCGGAGACGCGCCCTTCCGCGGCAAGCTCAGGCGCTCAGAAGGTGCCGGTGATCACAGCGCCGCGACCTACGACGTCGGGAGCTACCGACCAGGTCGGGGTGTGCGCGACGCGCTTTTCGCCGTCCTCGTCGCCGCCGGGCGACCAGTCGGTGAACACCGCGACGAGCCCGGTGATGACGGCGGCTCCCACCGTCGCCCCGATGAGGCCGTTGGTGCGCCGCTCCCGGCTCTGCCCATCTTCGAAGCCGGCCTGCGTCGGCGCCGCTTCGTAGTCGTCGCGGGCGCTCAGCGTGTCGAGGCCCGACCACAGGGTCACGCCGCCCAGGATGGCGGTCACCGCGGCGCCCCCGATGAACCAACCCACGTGAAGCCCTTCGTGCGGCGCCCCCGCATCGGGGCCTGTCGACGTGACGGTCGGGGTCGCCCCGCTCGTGCCGAGGGAGGCGTAGATGTCGGGTTCGGGGGCCAACGACGCATCTTCGGACGCGGGGGCGGCCGCGCCGCGCTTGGCCGCCGCAACCTCCGCCTTGGCGACCTCGGCCTCGCATTTGAGAATCATCATCTCGGCCGCGTTGGCCTGGCTCGGCTTGACCGGTGCTCGCTTGAACGCCTGGTACGACCGAATCGCCTCGGTGCATTTGCCCGCGAGGCGCTGCGTCTGGGCGAGCGCCCACAGGTAGGCGGGCTTCTGATCGGCGGCGTAAGCGGCCCGGTACCCAGCTTCCGCCGCTTCCCAGTCCTGAAGGTCGTAGGCCACGCGGGCCCGGTCGGCTCGAGCCTGCGCGGACGGGGCGGCCTGCCCGTACGCCGGCGGGGCCACCATGAGCGCGCTCGCCAGGAACAGACACGGAGCGGAGGAACGACGGAGCGGCATGGGAACGAGGTTCATATCGAGACGTCACAAATCGGGGAGAGGGCATTTGAGGACGGCGGCCGCATCGATCAGGGCGGCAGCAGCGGAGAGTCACGATCCCAGCTCTGGTCGCCGGGAGCGGGGTCGTCTCCGGCGGGGAGGCGGGGCGAACCCTCGTCGGGCGGGCGCCGGTCGGGTGGAACCGCCGCCGCCGCCGCCGCCGGCGCCGGGGCGGTTGGAGGCGACGCGCGAGGCGGGTTGGCGGGACCCGCACGCCCTCTTCCGGCACGG
>JBCCLB010000019.1:0-103307 GCA_039027095.1 Myxococcota bacterium | reverse complement strand
GCCGCCGCCGCCTCCTCCGGTTCCCGCCCCCACGGTGGCCCCCCCACCCCGGCCGCCCCCAAAAGCAGAGCCCACCGGGGAACCTCCCCGGCCTCTCGACAAGGGCGACCCCTGGCGCGAAGACTGAGCCTCGACGATTGAGCTTCGACGATTGAACCTCGGAGTTGGGACCTCTGCGTTGAACCTCTGGCGCGAAACCCTCGGCCTCTGGCGCGAAACTTGAAGCGGCACCCTGCCATGGTCCTCCGCGCTTCCGTCGACCCGCGCGCCCGCGCGGCGTGGCTCCTGCTGCTGGCGGGCTTGGCGGCGACGACCATGCCCGGACGCCGCCCTCACGGGACGGCCGCCGCCGCCCCCGGCGCGCCTCCCTCCTACCAGCGGGTGCTCGTGCACCTGAACCGCACCGCCGACCCGGCCGCCGTCGACGGACTGTTCGAGGTCGCCCCCGGGATCGCGGCGGGGTGGGCGACCGCCGCGCAACGTGCCTCGTGGCGGGCGGCGGGGCTGCGCGTCGAGCCCTCGGTACCGCTGCGCCCGAGCCTCGATGCGGCCCGCGCCACGCTCGGCGTCGATGCGGTGCGGGCCGACCTCGGGCTCACCGGGGCGGGGGTGGTGGTCGGGGTGATCGACACCGGCTTCGACGTGACCCACCCCACCTTCCGTCGCGCCGACGGCAGCTCCCGCGTGGCGTGGCTGCTCACCGGCGGCGACCCGGCTGGCCTTCATCCCGAGCTCGAGGCCCGCTTCGGTTGCACCGGCGACGGACCGGCCCCGTGCGCGATCTACGCCGGGGCGGACATCGACGCGCTCGTCGCCGCGGGCAGCCTGCCCGAGCCGTGGCTCGACCAAATCGGACACGGCACCCACGTCACCTCCCTCGCCGCGGGCCACGGCGACCTCGACGACCCGATGCGCCGCTACGAGGGCGTGGCCCCCGACGCCGACCTCGTGCTGGTGATGCAGTCGAGCGCGGCCTACGTCGACCAGGTCCTCAACGGCGCCCGCTTCATCTTCGACCGCGCCGAAGCCCGCGGCGCCCCCGCCGTCATCAACCTCAGCAGCGGCTACCACGGGGGTCCCCACGACGGCTCCAGCGCCCTCGCCGCCGGTTTGGCGGCGTTTTTGGAAGGCGACCCCCCCGGGCGCGGCATCGTGGTCGCCGCGGGCAACGACGGGGCGCTCGTGGGCGACGGAAACGACGGCGCGTTGGGCATTCACACGTCCGTCGAGCTTCAGCCCGACATCGACTGCCCCGTGGTGCTGCTCACCGTCGACGACCCCCCCGTCGACCTTTGGTTGCGGCACCGCGCCGACCGCCCGCTGACGATCGGCGTGCAGGGCCCCGACGGAACCACCTGGCTCGCCCCGACGGCCGACGATGCGACCGCGACCACGCCCGACGGACTGACGCTGACGCTGGATGCCGCCCGGCCCGGGCTCGAAGAAACGTACGCCCACGCCTGGCTGCGCTTCGAGGGCACCGCCTGGACGTGGGGGACCGAGATCCAGCTCGTGCTCCGCGGCGAGGGCTACGTCGACGCGTGGGCGCACTCGGTCCTCGACTACACGCTCGCCCACGCGCTGTTCCGCCAGCCCACGGCCGAGTCGACGGTCGACATCCCCGCCGTGCACCCGCGCCTCATCGCGGTGGGCGCGAGCGTGAACCGCTCCGACTGGCCCTCTCGCTTCGGCACGCCGCTGCTCGCCCCGACCCCGGCCGGCGATGTGCCGATCTACAGCGCCTGGGGCCCCGGGGCGGGCGGCGCCCTCAAGCCCGAGCTCGTCGCCCCGGGCGACCACGTCGTGGGTGCGGTGGGCTTCGACGCGCGGCCCAGCGAGAGCCTCTTTTCCGACTTCGGCCGCTTCAACCGTTGTGACCCTCCGTTTTCGAGCTGCGCCCTCGTCGACGACGATTACGGCGTGCTGGCCGGCACCTCGATGGCCGCCCCCCTCGTGGCGGGGGTGGCCGCGCTGCTCTTCGAAGCCGATCCCACCCTGACCCAGACCGCGCTCCGCGTCGCGCTCCTCGGCGCCGCCTCCCCCGTCGTCGGCGACGCCGCCTCGGGCCAAACCGGCGCCGGCGTGGTCGACGCGGCCCGGGCGCTCGAGCTCATCGACGACACGGCGGCCCGCGGCGGAGGAGGGGTGGACGTCGCCCAAAGCGGCTGGCGCGCGTCCCGGAGCTACCTCCGCGTGGCCGACCCGACCCCGGTGGTGGTCCACCTCCGCGACGCCGACGGTCGCCCTGCCGCCGAGGTCGACCCGGCGCGCCTCGAGGCGACCGGCGACGGCCTTCTCGTGACCGACCCCCGCCGGCTCGGCGCCGCCACCCTCGCCTTCGACGTCGCCGCCGCCGACCGCACCCGCCCCGAGCGCACCCTCGCCGTCCGCTACGACGGCACCCCCATCTTCACCACCGACGGCGCCGCGGACGCGACCCTTCCCGTCGGCCTCCCCCCCCGCCTCTGCGGCGCCCCCCCGCTTCCGCCACTAGACGTTTCCCCGGGCTGCACCTGCCGCTTTGCCGGCTCAGCCCCTGGCGTATCGCTCGCGCAGAAGGAAGCGTGGTCAGGGTTGATCCTTCTCCTCGGGCTCGCGCTTCGAGGGCGGCGACGCGCTTCGCGCTAGCGCCGGCATCGTTGACCGCGGTGGGAGCTGTCCACAGCCACTCAAGCCGGGGTGCCAGAACATATGGGCGCGTTCACTCCGGGTCAGGGAGACACGTCTCGGATACGTCGTCGATGGCGACGCCGACCTGCACGCGAAGCTCCTCGCCCGAGTCGAAGGAAACAGGGCACCACGCGCTCGACCTCAAGTCGGAGGCCTGTCCTTCCTCCATCAACGGCTCGCGCGCTTGCTCCTCCACCCACCGCAAAGGCCCGGAAGTACCCGAAAAAAACGAGCGAGCGTCGGCGAACTGGTCTCGTCTCACCGTGTATGTTCCGTCATCAACGATCGCCACCTCCTCGGTTCCATTGCCCACCGCGAGCAGGGCGGAGGTTAGGCTCGCCCCGTCGAGGGCGACGGAAGGGTCCTGGTTCACCCGGTACGCGGCCAAACCCAAAGCCACGATCGCGTCGTGCAGGAACTCATAGCCGAACGCCCCATCGATCAGTTGTAGCTCCAAGTCCCGGTAAAGACTGAAATTGGTCGGGTGCTCGACGCCGACGACCCGGCCCCGGAGGGCAGCGGGCGCGCGGGTCGCATCCCAGAAGTCGGAGGCGCGCATGGCGTGGTCGAACAGCCAAATGGGCACCTCGTCCTCCCTTTGATCGCAGCCTCGTCCGTTGCACCACTCGGTGAGAACGGACGTACCGGGGCCGCCCAGCAGACTCACGACCACCTGGGGTACGGGGTCGTCCGACGCGTTCCGAGCCCATTCTAGCGGCGAATTTTCTACAATAAATCGGATGCTTACGCCAAATCTGGAGTCTTGTGCCAACCAACGCTCGAGCTCGACGATGGTCTCTTGGGCGTCGCGGTCGTCCTGCCGCAAAAGCCCGACGAGGCGCAGGGGAGAGGGGAGGGTGCCCGCGTTGTCCGCCACCACCCGCTCGAGCGCGAGGGAGAACAGCTCGCGATACGTCGACCGACGTGTCTCCTCGTTAGCGACCATGTGAAAGAGGCGGCCCGCGGGGTCCGCGGAGCGAGTGGCCGGGTGGCTCGTGTGCAGGGCGACGACGGGCACCTGCACCGCGGAATTGGACGTGAGTGCCCCCTGAAGCTCAACGATTTCGAACGCGTTTTGCGCGGTGATGAGCGCGCGAGCGTCGAAGTTCTCGACGAGGCGAAGCGCTTGCTCCTCCACGAGCTGGCCGTCGGACAGCGGGCACATGACCACCGCCACCGACTTCGGGGGCCCGGACGAGGCGCCGACCCCGCTCCCGTTCAGTGCTTCGACCGCCTTTTCCACCACTTCCTCGGCGGGAAAACGTCGTGCGGAAGCCGGGCGGTAGGGTCCAGCAACGGGAAGAAACGCCCCGAGGACCAAGGGATCATCCGTTATTGGGTTCCCGTAGCCGACCACGGAGCAGGCGGAGCCGTCGGTCAGCGAGCGGCATCGCCGCGTGCACGTCGCTCGGTCCCCCGAACATGAGGCGGAGGCGTCGATGGCGCAGTAAGGCGCCGAAATGACGAGCCCATCGTCGTCGAGCCGGCCGATGCAGTCGGTGTTGGACGTGCAGACGGGGTCGGGTTCCACCACGGGGCGGCAGAGCCCCTCGCGGCAGGCGTACGTCGCCGGATCTGTTTCACTTTGTCGTATGGCGCCGCAGTCGGCGTCGACCTCGCACTGCGTCGCCTCGAGGTCCTCTACGAGCGAGCATGCGAAGGAATGCCCCCCCGCAAGGCCTCCAAGGGCTAGGACCCAAAACAGACGGCGCCACCGCATGCTTCCGGCGTAGCACGCCCGGTGCCATCTTCTGACCGCTTGTCGTTCAGCCGTCGGGTTCGGGTTGTACATTGATGTACATTCTGTCCCTCGAGGAACAACGGGGACGACCAAGCCGGTACAACCCGTTCATCAGCCACACCATGACACGCAGAATAAGCCTAAATTTATGAAATCATTAATGTAAGTAGACGTGGGAGGGCTTTTCTGAACTTCGGCACGTCATCTGCATCCGTTTGGGGGACACGGAGGCCCACCCATGAAAAACCGCACCTACAAGCTTGCCGCGACCCTCACCCTGCTCTGCGCACCGCTCGGGTGCATGGTCGACACGGAGGATGAGGGCCTAGATGAAGGGGACGTCCTCATCGAAGACGCAGGCGACCTCGGTACCGTTCAAGACGCACAGCAGAACGGCGTGATCCTCTGTAGCGACCCCAACGTCGACCCCTCCACTCCGGCGGGGAATGCGCTGACGATTCGAGACAGCGCCGACGATGTGTTCCACACGAGCCCACACCAGTGTGCGGTCCTCGGCCAGGTGTTTTGGGACCAGGTCACCGACGAGGTGCACGACATCGCGGCCGACGAGGCTCTGACGACGTTCTCGTCGGGAACGCCGACCTGCGGCACCTGTCTTGCGATGCAGCCTCCGCCTCCCCCGGGGCCGGGGTCGTTTTATTACACGTCGTTCTACAGCCGCGTGTCGACGCCCACCTACTCCCTTCCCCTCGGATGGCACGGGAGCTTTCCGTCTCCCTACGCGGGCTGGCACCGAAGTGCGTCGTCCAGCGCATACCCCGGCAGCGCCTATACTTCGTACTGCGAGACGGCGCACAATGGTCTCTACTGGGGTGAGTTGACGGACCCTCACGGCTACGAGCTCGACCGCGATTATTGGGGACTCGGCGTCTACGGTACGAACGCATACACGATGGCCAAGTGGGTCTGGAGTGGCGCATATTGGTCGGTTTACACCTACGCGGCGAGTGTCGGCTCGACGGGTCGACTCCAGCACACGCCACGCGTCGACGGTTGCGACTTCTAGTAGCATCGTGACTCGCTCCGCTCAGTCGCCCACGCTACGGTGGCCGTCGTAACAATGGGAACTGCATCGGCCCGCGCCGCGCTACCTATCGGCTGCGCACTATCGCTGATGGCGAGCGGACTGGCTTGTCATCCGGGCGGCGGGGACGGTGCGCCACTGGATGGTCCTGGGCAAGCCATCGAGGGTCCCGTCGGAATTGCAGGCGAAGAGCCGCGGCCGGAGCCGCTCGTCATCGGCGGGCAGCCGAGTGCCCTGGCGCGGGACGCCGTCGTTCTCGTGACCGTTACGCCGTCGCCGGGATCCGCCCCAGGGTTTTGCGGCGGCACGCTGGTGGCGCCGAACGTGGTGGCGACGGCCCTTCACTGTATCGCCCAATACCGGTTGGGACCGTTCGTCTGTGCGGCCAATGGGCAAACCCGCACCCTCGATGATGCGTCGGGTTTCGTCACCGGAATATTCGATTCTTCCCTGATCGACGTGTTCGTGGGCGACTTCGCCGCCAATCCCACCACCACCCCCACCCCCGACGCGGGGGTCACTCGGGTGGTTCGTGGCGAGGGCGAGCACCTTTGCGACGGCGACATCGCGTTTCTAATTCTCGATCGCGACCTCGACGTTTCGCCCGTTCCCGTGCGCGTCAACGCGCCCCCGGTGGAGGGAGAGATGGTCACCGTAGTCGGCTACGGCGGGACCGATCCCGATGCTCTGGGCGCCCAAATCGCTCGCAATGAGCGAGGCGGCATCCCCGTCGAGCGCGTCATGCCGGCCCAAGCCGACCCCAACAGCTCCGAGGAGGGGTTTGGCCCCGGGCAGTTCACCACCCCGGCGGTGACGTGTCAGTCCGATAGTGGCGGGGCGGCCCTTGCCGCGTCGGGCGCGCTCCTCGGCGTGACATCGTTGTTTGTGGGTCCTCCTTCGAGCAACGGGTTTTGCGCGACCGAGCTAAGCGTTTTCGTCCAAGCCTTCGCGTTTGCATCACTGTTGGAGGAGGCGATGGCGGCGGCGGGGCAGGCGGTGTGGCGGGAGGGGGAGCCGCGGCCGGGGAGCGTGGCGGAGCGGGAGGCGTGCGTTCGCGACGACAACTGCGCCAATGGCATCTGCACCTTCTCGAGCGAAGGCGACGAGACCGGTTTGTGTGCGGCGCTGTGTCAGGTCGACGGCGACTGCTTCAACGGAGAAGTGTGCCGCTTCGCCGAGGGCGACCCCGAGGGCCAGTGCGAGCTGGCCGCCCCAGACGACGTCGCCGGCTGCTCCGTGGCTGCGCAGCCTACCCTGCCCCGCCCTACTACGTGGTGGCCGGGCGCGGCGATGCTGTTCGGGGGCTTCGGGTGGCTCCGACGACGGCGGCGCCGGCGCGCGATGCCCCCGTCGTGACGGCAGCCTGCGTCGTGATGGCAGCGCGTGTCGTGGCGCCGCCGTGCGCCCTCTCGTCGTCAGTCTTTTTTCTTGCGGCGGCCGGCGCGGGGCCGCGGAATGTCGTAGCGCTCGAGGCGGCTGATGAGCATGCGCCGGGTGATGCCGAGGCGCTCGGCGGCGCGGGTTTGGTTGCCCTGACACGCCTCGAGCGCTTCGACGATGCGCGCCCGCTCGAGCCGCTCCATCTCGCGCTGCAAGTCGCCCGCGCTGTCTCGCCGCGCTTCCGCCGCGGGGGGCACCGACGACGACAGTGGCTCCTCAGTGCTCTGTTGGGTCAGCGGCGGCGGCGGCGGCGGCATCGCGTCTATCGTGGCCATCGTCGGTCGCGAGGGGGCCAATGCGGCGGTCTCGTCGTCTTCCGCGTCGGCGGCGATGGCGTCGCGCACCTCGTCGGGGAGGTGGCGCGGGGCGACCGGCCCTTCGCGCGACAAGAGCACCGCGCGCTCGACCGCGTTGCGGAGCTCGCGAATGTTGCCTGGCCACGCGTACCGCTGCAGGCACTCGAGGGCCTCGAGCGACCATTCGGGGGCCGTACGTCCCAGACCTTCGGCGGCCCGGCGCGCGAATGTTCGCGTCAATGGCGCGACCTCTTCGCGCCGCTCGCGGAGGGGGGGAATGGTGATCGACAGCCCATTGATGCGGTAGAACAAGTCGGCCCGAAACTGCCCCGCGTCGATCCGCTTTTGGAGGTCGCGGTTGGTGGCGGCGACGATACGGACGTCGATCACCAGCGGTTTGAGGCTCCCGAGGCGCCACACCTTGCGCTCCTCCAGGACGCGCAGAAGCTTGGCTTGCGTCGACAGCGGCATCTCGCCCAGCTCGTCGAGAAACACGGTGCCCCCCTCGGCCGTTTCGAGCAGCCCCGCCTTGGCCGCCACCGCGCCGGTGAAGGCGCCTCGCTCGTAGCCGAAGAGCTCGCTTTCGAGGAGGTTTTCCGACAGCGCCGCGCAGTTGATGGCCAAAAACGCTTTCGCCCGCCGCGGGGAGTGCTGATGGACGAACTTGGCCAGCACCTCCTTGCCGACCCCGGTCTCGCCGAGGAGCAGGACGGTCGTCATGCTGGGGGCGACTTCACGGATCAGCGCGTAGAGCTCTTCCATCGCCGGGCTCTCCACGACCGGGCCCGGCGGACGCGCGGTGGCCGCGCGGGTACGACGCTCGGGCCGGAGCTTCGGCACCAGGTCGTCGGGGCGCTGGCCGTCGCGCGGGCATATCTTCAGCGTGGCGTTCGCGTGGGCGCCGATCCGCTGGAGGTGGGCGTCGATGGCCTCGGCGAGCGCCTGCGCCGCCGCCCCGTCGTGGTTGGGAAGGATCAAGCTGACCAACGCCTCTCCGAGCACGCCGAGGTGCTCGTGGCGGGTGAGCATCGCTTCGACCACGTCGACCCAGTTGCGGGTCGTCACGCACCGCAGGGTCAGCACCGCAAAGGCGTGGCCGGTGCGCCGGTGGCGATCGATTTGGGCCGTGAGCGCCTCGAAGTAATCCTCCCGCCCCACGCTGCGCGCCGGCGTCGACCGCATGGGCTCGGCCACCATGACGACCGTGGCGTCGCCGAGGGTGAACCAGTCGCCCGAGCGCATCGGCTGCCAATCGCCCTCGTCGAGGACGCGCCCGCAGAGTTCGGTGCCGTTGGCGCTGCCGAGGTCGCAGACCTCGACCGTGTCGCCCTCGATGCGCATCATGGCGTGCCGTCTCGAGACGTCGAGCAACGGGACGGTGATGTGCGCGTCGGCACCGCGCCCCAGACACACTTCCCCGTGCCGGGGCAGCTCGTGACGGCTCACCCGGTCTTCCGCGATGACGCGAACGGAGATCCGGTCGTCACGGTCGGCCCGCGCCCGGCGCTTCGACGTGGTCGTCTCCTCGACGCTCCACATATCCGCTCCGCTCATACCTGAATCCAAACGCTCCGCGCAGAGGCTACCATGGTTTCGATGTTCTCCTTCTTACGGCGCGCGACCCCCGTGGCGACCGCGCTGTGGCTCCTCCTGACCGCCACCCTCGGTCATGCCCAGCCATCGCCCGCCCCGCCACCATCCGCGCAGCCACCCCCGCCATCGCCCCCGGCCGACGAGGCACCGGCGAACGAAAAGCCCCCGCCGCCCGACGAGAAGCCAGCCACGGCGAATGGCGACGACGACGGGGGCGACGGCTCCGCGCCGAGCGACGCGCCAGCGCCGAGCAACGACGAAGCGCCGGCGGCGTCCGGGCGCCCCGAGAATGGAGACCCCGTCGTCAACGCCCCGCCGGGAGATGCGTCGGCCGACGAGACGGCGGCCCAGATGGCCGCGATCGCCGAGGCGCGCGAGCATTACGAGCGTGGGCGCGAGCTCTACCGCGACGGAGACTTCAAGCTTGCGCTGATCGAGTTTCAACGCGCCAATGACATCGCCCCGAGCTATCGCATCCTGTTCAACCTCGGCCAGGTGAACATGCAGCTCCGCAACTACGCGCGCGCCACCGAGTCGTTTCGGCGGTACCTGCTCCAAGGTGGCGATCGGATCTCCGCGGAGCGGCGCGAGGCGGTCGAAATGGAGCTATCGGCCCTTCGCTCCCGCACTGCGTATCTCAGCGTCGACGGCAACACCCCCAAAGCCGAAGTGCGCGTCGACGGCGTGCCGGTGGGCAGCATCCCGCTCACCAAAGTCTTGGTCGACGCGGGAGAGCACACCGTCAGCGTGAACTTCCGCGGCAAGAGCGACAGCGAGTACGTCGTCCTCGCGGGCCAGGAGCACGCGACCCTCACCATCGACCTCCCGATCGACAAGCCGACCACCACCACCATCGCGCCGGTCATCGTCACGGAAGACGGCGGCGTGAGCGGCTCCGTCGTGGCGAGCTGGGCCGTGACCGGGGCGCTCACCGCCGCCGCGATCGGAACCGGCGTCGCGGCCTTGTTCGCCCAACGCGACCTCCGCAACGCGCGGGCGGAGTTCGTCGAAACGCAAGACGACCTCGACCGCGTGGCGAACCGCGCCCAGGCGCTGTCGATCACGACCGACGCCCTCATCGCGGCCTCTGTCGTCGCGGCCGGCGTGAGCATCTATCTGACCGTGACCGACGATGACGATGACGACGTCCCCGACGTGACGCCCCCCTCCGCCCGTCCCGCCCTGCAGATCACCCCGGGCGGCTTGGCGTTTCGCACCACCTTCTGATCCGCTCGCTCGGTCGTAAAGATCCCGCCGCGGAACCCGCGCGGCCGCGGTGAGCCCGCGGCCGCGCACCCTCTGCGCCATGTGCGCCCGACCGCGAACGGCGTGCGCTCCGGGCCCACCCCCAGCCCATGCTTTTCAAGGGTTCGCGTAGCTCGCCACCGCTGGCGTCAAGCTTGCTTGACACAATAGTGTGTCTTCACAGGCGCACATCGGCCCCAACGCCATCATTCAGGTGCTCGCGGCCCTAGATCAGGTGCCCGGCCGACGCGCGCGGGTTTGGCGCGCCTCGAAGCTCGAGACGCCGGCGCCGACGAACATGGTCCCCGAGGCGTGGTTCGTACGGTTGGTCGCGGCGGTCCGCGCGACGTTGCCCGCCCACGAGGCAGAGGCGGTGCTGGCGGATGGGGGTCGGCGCACCGCGGCCTACGTCGCCGCCCACCGCATCCCGGCCCCACTCCGGTTCCTCCTCGCGCGGCTGCCGGCCCGATGGGGGGTCGCGCTCTTGCTCCGTGCCTTCGACCGCCACGCGTGGACCTTCGCCGGCGCCGGGCGCTACCGCGGTCGGGGCAACACCATCACCCTCGCCGACGCCCCGACGTGCCGCGGGGGCCCGCCGGCGTCGCGTCGGCGCGGCGGCTATTACGCCGCGGCCTTCGAGGGCTTGCTCCGCCTCGCCGCCCCCTCGGCCTCGGTGCGCGAAATCACCTGCCAAGCGTGCGGCGACGACCGCTGCCGGTTCGCCATCACCTTCGAGACCTGACTGACCATGCGCATCGTCTTCATTCACCCGAACTATCACTCCGGCGGCGCTGAAATCGCCGGCAACTGGCCCCCCGCGTGGGTCGCCTACCTCACCGGAGCGCTGCGGGCCGCCGGCTACGACGACATTCACTTCATCGACGCGATGACGGCGGATCTCGACGACGACCAGCTCCGCGCGGCCCTCGCCAAGATCGAAGCGCCAGACATCATCGGCTGCACCTCGATCACCCCGAGCATCTACAAGGCGCAGGACAGCCTCCGGGTCGCGCGCGAGGTCCACCCCCACGCCGTCACCCTGCTCGGGGGCGTGCACGCGACCTTCATGTTCAAGCAGGTGCTGCGCGAAGCCCCTCAGGTCGACGCGATCGTTCGCGGCGAGGGCGAGGAAATCATGGTCAACGTGGCCCACGCGGTGGCGGCGGGAACGTTCGCCGAGGACCGCAAGCACATTCGCGGGCTGGCCTACCGCGAGGGCGATCTCATCGTGAGCAACCCCGCCCACGAACCCATCCGCAAGCTCGACGACCTCAGCCCTGATTGGAGCATTCTCGACTGGGACCAGTACATCTACCTCCCGACCGGAGCCCGGGTCGCGATCCCCAACTTCGCCCGCGGGTGCCCCTTCACCTGCTCGTTCTGTTCGCAGTGGAAGTTCTGGCGAACCTATCGCAGCCGCTCGCCGAAAGCCTTCGTCGACGAGATCGAAACGCTGGTGCGCGACCACGGCGTCGGCTTCTTCATCCTCGCCGACGAAGAGCCGACCATCAATCGTCAGAAGTTCATTCGGCTGTGCCAGGAGCTCATCGACCGCGACCTCGGCATCGAATGGGGCATCAACACCCGCGTCACCGACATCCTCCGCGATGAAGACGTCTTGCCGCTCTACCGCAAAGCGGGGCTCGTCCACATCTCCTTGGGCACAGAGGCCTCGTCGCAGCTCAACCTGGAGCTCTTTCGCAAAGAGACGACCGTCGCCGAGAACAAGAAAGCCATTCGGCTCATTCGCGAAGCGGGCATGGTCGCCGAAGCCCAGTTCATCATCGGCCTCGAAAACGAAACCGCCGACACGATCGAAGACACGTTCAAGTGGGCGATGGACTGGGAGTGCGACATGGCCAATTGGGTCATGTACACCCCGTGGCCGTTCAGCGACCTCTTCGAGGACCTGGCCGACCGGGTCGAGGTCCGCGACTACGCCAAGTACAACTTCGTCACCCCGATCATGAAGCCCGATGCGATGACGCGGAGCGAAGTGCTGCACTCGGTCATGCGCAACTACGGCCGCTTTTACCTAAGGCGGGCCTTGTTTAGCTATCCCTGGCTCAAAGACCGCTACAAGCGAAAGTACATGCTCGGCTGTCTGAAGGCGGCGCTGCAGAGCAATCTGGAGCGGCGGTTCTACGACCTCGGGCGCATCAACTACTTCGGTCAGAAGAACGTCGACTTCGGATTCGACCAGAACAAGGTGCTCGACGACCAACAGCTCGTCCAGCTCCGGCGAAAGAGGCCGGGGGTGAGCAGCAGCTACCACCAGCCGCAGCCCGAGGCGCTCGACGTGGGCGCCCTCCTCGGAGAGGAGCGCATCGACGAGTTCTTCGACCCGCGGGGCTTCGCCCGGCAGCGGGCGCGCGCGAAACGCCAGGCGGCAAAACTCCGGTCGATGACCGACGTCGAAGTCGACGCCGAGCTTCCGAGCGACGACCGCACGTTGGTGGCGGATCACCTCGCGGTCTAAACGAGACCGTCAGTCGAAGCGGGAGGTGACCCAGAGGGTAAAGCCCGCGAAGGTCCCGCCCGCCCCGGCGCCCGTATCGGTCACGGTGACCGTCCACGTGCCGTTGACCGTGTTGTCGCGCTCGATGCCCCACGTCTCGGTGATGTAGCTGGGTGGGTTCGGATCGCCGCCCGTCCACAGGGAGGCCGACGTGTTGCTCGCCGCCGTCAGGGTCACGACGAGGTCTTCCTTGCGAGGATGGTCGATGTCGAGCGCGATGACGACGTCTTCGGGCACACTGCGAAGGGTATCGATGACGAGGCTGTGGCTGACGCTCGCGCCCGATCCGATCGGCGCGTTGAGCACGACCTCCCGAACGGCCATCGCGTCCTGGCCCCGACAGAACCCGAGGCCGCCGTAAATCGTCGTCCCTGCGCACACCAGCCCCGAGGCGCAGGGGCGGCTCTCCTCGCAGTCGTTGCCCTCCTGCACCCCCGCGCTGCTCGTATCGGCGCAGCGACCCACCGTCGGCTCCGCGTCGAAGACGATGTTGTTGCAGAAAAGGCCCGTGGCGCAGTCCGGGTCGGCGCCGCAGGATTGACCGAACGACGCCCCGAGCTCGGCGCGCACGTGGTCGCGGAGCCGCGTCAGCGCCGACTGGCCGACGTAGGGGACCTCCGCGAGCGCCCGCACGGTGGTAAGTGGCCGCGCCGCGACGATGTTGTCGGCGGCGCGACGGTTCAGCGGAACCTCGTCGTCGAGGACCGCCAACGACGCTTGATTGACGAGCACCAGCATCGCCACCGCTTCATCGGCGGTCACGGGGACGTCGTCGTACACCCCGAGCAGGTCATCCCCTTCGGGGACGAAACCCGCCGAAGCGGCGTACGCGGCGATCCGTTCGAGCCGTTTCGGACCCACCTGATCGACGTCGAGGACCTCGATGAGGTCGTCGAAGGGATCGTCGTCGCCGGAGGGAAAAACGCCGTCGGCACCATTGCGATGGGCGACGAGATTCTCGGCCGCCCGACGGTTCAGAGGCACGTCGTCGTCGAGTACGGCGAGCGTGGTGGAGGCATCGTTGAGAAAGCGCAAGGTCCCCACAGCCTCTGGGGTCCCCTCCACCAACGCATCTTCGTTCGCCCCCACGGCCACCGGGGACGCTTGCTCGACCGCGGGGCTCGCGCAGCCGCCGACCACGGCGACCAGCCCCAGCTGGACCAGCCCCAACCCTTGGAAAAAGCTCAGCCCGCGCATCCGCGCCGGTCCGCCGTGTCGTTCGTCCTCTGCCAGCAAATCGTACCCTCGTATCGCCACGTACCAGAACCTACGTAGGCGCTCAATGCGTACATCACCACACTTGATCGGGCCGGCCCCTGAAATCGGCGGCAACGCGCGACCTTCGTCCTAAACTCCGCGGGCGATGCTCGCTGTTCTCTCCCCCGCCAAGAGCCTCAACCTCGACCCCATCGACGCGGCCGCCCCCGCCACCGCGCCCGCCCTGATGGACGACGCGCGCTCCCTCATGCGGACCGCGCGGGGGCTCACGCAAAAGAAGATCCGGGCGCTGATGGGGGTGAGCGCCGACCTGGCCAAGCTCAACTACGACCGCTACCGCAGCTTCGAGCTGCCGTTCACGCCCGACAACGCGCTCCCCGCCGCCCTCACCTTCGACGGCGACGTGTATCGCGGTCTTTCCGCCCGTACCCTCGCCGACGACGACCTCGTGTGGGCGCAGGACCACGTGGCCATCCTCTCGGGACTCTTCGGGGTGCTGCGGCCGCTCGACCTCGTGCAGCCCCACCGTCTGGAGATGGGGACCCGCCTCAAAACGCGACGGGGCACCAACCTCTACGCGTTCTGGGGCGACCGCGTGACCGACCGCCTCAACGCCACCCTCGAGGGCCACGACGTCCCGGTGCTCGTCAACCTCGCGAGCCAGGAGTACTTCAAGGTGGTGCGTCCGGCGCGCCTCGCCGCCCCGGTCGTCACCTGTGCGTTCCACGATTGGAAGCAGGGGCAGGAGCCAAACGTCATCAGCTTCTGCGCGAAGTACGCGCGGGGACTGATGGCCCGGTTCATCATCGAGCAGCGCGTCGACCGCCCGAAAGGCCTGCGGGACTTTGCCCTCGAGCGGTACGCGTTCGTCCCCGACCAGTCGACCGACGACCACCTCGTCTTCGGCCGCCCCTTCGTGGCCAAAGCGTGAGCGTGATGCGGGGTGGTGTCGTCGTATCGCGGCTGCTCCCGGCACTCCTCGTGCTCGTCGTCGGGGCATGCGACGACGCGCCCCCACGGCCCACCAGCCCCTCGCGCCCCGAGCGTCCTCCGCGCCCCGCTTCGGTCCCTTCCGATGCCCTCTCCGCGACCGCGAGGGGCACGACCGAAGAGGCGGCCGGCGTGCGCTACCTCGTGCGGACCACCACCGGCGCCGCCGCCGACGCCCGGCTTCCCCTGGTGGTCGCGATGCACGGCTTGGGCGACCGGCCCGAACGGTTCGGGATCCTCGATGCCCTCCCCGTCGCGGCTCGCGTGGTGACGCCCTTCGGTCTGACGCCCTACGGCGGGGGGTACTCCTGGTTCGACCTCGGGGACCGCACCCGCATGCACGAGGGGATCGCGGCGGCCGCCGGCCGCGTCGCCGCCATGCTGGAGGTTCTCGTCGCGCGCTACCCCACGCGCGGCAAGCCCATCGTCACCGGCTTTTCCCAGGGGGGCATGCTCTCGTTTGCCCTCGCCACCCAGCACCCCGCCTCGATCGGCGCTGCGTTTCCGCTCGGCGGGTTTCTGCCGTCCGAGCTCATCGTCGACGCCCCGGCGAATGCTCCGCCGATCGTGGCCCTTCACGGTGAGGCCGACCGGCGGGTGCTCTTTGCGCCGACGGAGCGCGCGGTGGCCCTGCTCGTCGACCGCGGGTGGTCCGCCGCGTTGCGCGCCTACCCCGACGTGGGCCACACCGTATCGCCCTCGATGCAGGCGCGCCTGTTCGTCGAAATCGGTCGGGCGACCCACCGCGAGCCGTAATCGAGCATCACCCCTACACCCTCGACCACAAACGTTGATGGTGTCGCGATGCTCGCCGACAGGTCGGCGAGGGCGAGCATCGCTCCTCAGAGACGGTTCTATTGTCTTGGGGGTGCCCCATCATTTGGGTCGGTCAAGTCTACCGACTTGACCGACACTGGAAGCGAACATCAGAGCGGCATCGACCCCACGCACGACGCGCTCACGCGATGCGGCGCAACTCGACGGCGGCGCGCTGGAGAATGCGGTTGACGACCTCGTCGTCGATCTGGCGTCGCATCGTGATGGCGTAAAACGTCTCGCGGAGCTCCTCGACCCGACCGAGCTCGACCACCCCGTACGTCGCGACGACGTGGGCGGAGATGATCGCCGGGGCAAAGAACACCCCGTATCCCTCCTGACCGATGGACTTGATGAGCGCGAGGTCGTCCGCCTCGGCGATCCACCGCGGTCGGAGTTCCAACCGCTCCAACCACGGCTCGACGGTGCGACGGACCGAGGTGCCCGACGAAGGGGCGAGAAGGGGCGCCCCGTCGAGGCAACCGGGAAAGTCTGGCCGGAGCGATGCGCGCAACTCCGGAGCGGCGAAGAAGCTGAGCTCCGAGTCGCCAAGCCGGTGGTGGTGGGCGTTGACCTTGCTGCCCGGCGGGACGGGGGCGTCGGCCAACAACAGGTCGAGCTCCCGCAAGGCGAGTCGCTCCATCAACGCCCCGTGTCCCTCCTCGACGACCCGCAGCTCCAGGGGCTCTTCCCACTCGAGGGCCGGTCGAAGGAGCTGACGCGTGATGAGCTTCGGCATGGCGACGGTCACCCCCACCGTGAGCCGACGGCGACCGGGCGCGGCCTCCTTCCCCGAGGTCTCACGGAGCATCTCTTGGCCGAGATGAAAGATCTCGTGCGCGTAGGCGTAGACCCGATGCCCGGCCGGGGTGAGCTCGAGGGTACGGCCCCGCCGCTCGAGGAGACGGGCGTCGAGCGCCTCCTCGAGCTGACGGACCTGGCGGCTCAGCGTGGGATGGGACACGCGCAGCGTTCGCGACGCGGCCGACAGACCGCCCTCCCGGGCCACGACGAAAAAGTAGTAGAGGTGGTGGTAATTGAGCCACTGCATGGCGCCCCGTCTCCCCCCGGCGGTCGCGTCGTGATGCGCGCACCCCCGCTCGGGATCATTCGTAGACGTCGGGCGCCCGAGGCGGCGGCGGATTGGCATCCGCCTGAAGGTTCAGCGGCGACTTGCCGTCGGTGACGATGACCTTCGCGTTGGGTGAATTGGCGAGGCGGTCGAACGCCTCGATGCTGCGCCAGCGCAAAACGCGGTCGCTCAACCCCTCTGCGAGCACGAGCTGCGCGTCGCGCTCCCCCTCGGCCCGGATCCGCTTCCGCTGCGCCGCGAGCTTCTCCCGGTCGATCAAGAACCGCATCTCTTCGGCCTGCTGCTCGGCCTGGAGCTTGCGCTCGATCGCGGCGGCGAGCCCCGGCGGCAGCTCGATGCTCTTCATGAGGACCTGCTCGATCACGAACCCGCGCGGCTCGAGAATCGTCCGCATCGCGGCGCCGATCTCCTGCTCGATCGCACGCCGCTCGTCGCTGTAGAGATCCTTGGCGAGGTAGTTTGCGCTCACGTCGGCGGCCTGCGAGCGAAAGACGGGGCCGATCAGCGCCTCTTCGTACTCCTCACCCACGGTCGAGATCACCTGCACGGCCTTTGCCGCCTCCACGCGGTAGAGCAGGGTGATGCGGGCGCGAATGTTCATGCCCTCCTTGGAGGGGAGCGAGAAGTCGAAGGTTTTGGTGCGCGTGCGCACGGGGACGCGGATGACGTCGGTCGACACCACTTCGATCCCGTGCATGCCCGGCTCGAGGGGCTCGGGCTGGATCTGACCCCAGACGCGCTTGAGCCCGACCTCGCCCTGGTTGACGACCGCGCACCCGCTGGTGGCGAAGGCGAGAAGGGGAACGAGGGCCCAACGACGCAGAGCGCGCGAGGCGGCGGATGGAGCGGAAGCGTGAGGCATGGCGGGTTCCTCCTGGGAAGGGGACGGATGGTGGATGGAGGTTGCGTTTCCCGAGTCGCGACGACCGGGGCGCAACGCGGCGACGCCATCGCGGCCGCGGACAACCTCTCGGTGTGCCCTTAGTCCAGGGTGTCCCCGTGGCGACCAATTTCGGGCCCGGGAAACGCGCCGATCGGACGATTGACGAGGGGGTCTGGCGTCCCCAGAGATGCAGGCATGCCCAACGCGCTCGTGATCGGCGGCCTTCGGGGTCTGGGACGCGCCTTCTCCACCCTGTTGAGCGAGCGCGGCCACCGTGTGTTCGCGACGTCACGCACGCCCGACGCCGCTTCGATCGACCTCCCCCGGGTGGACCCGCTCCGCGTGGACGTGACCGACGAGGAGAGCATCGTGAGCGCCGTGACCGCGGTCGGCCGCGAGGTCGAGCGACTGCACTTGGTGATCAACGTGGCCGGCGTCCTGCACGAGGGCGACCTCAGCCCCGAGAAGAAGCTCGAGGACGTGCAGCCCGCGCGCATGACCCGGTCGTTCGCCGTCAACGCCCTCGGACCGCTGCTGGTCGCCAAGCACGTGGTGCCGCTCTTGCGGCACGACGAGCGCGCGGTGCTCGCCAACCTGTCGGCCCGGGTGGGCAGCGTCGGGGACAACCGACTCGGCGGTTGGTACGGCTACCGGGCGTCCAAGGCGGCGCAAAACATGTTCACGAAGAACCTCTCGATCGAGCTCGGCCGAAGGGCCCGCAACGTGATCGTTGTCGCGCTCCATCCCGGCACGGTCGACACCGACCTGTCGAAGCCGTTTCAACGCAACGTTCGCCCCGGCAAGCTCTTCACCCCCCGGCACAGCGCGGACAAGCTGTTGGAGGTCATCGCGAGCCTCGGCCCCGACGACTCGGGCGGGTACTTCGACTACGCGCGAACGCCCATCCCCTGGTGACGATGGAGGCGACCCGCCGGAGGCTACTCCGCTGGACTCCGCCGGACTTTGCTCGGCCGGAGGCTACTCCGCCGGACCCTACTCCGCTGGACCCTACTCCGCTGGACCCTACTCCGCTGGGCTCTGCTCGGCCGGAGCGGGCGTGGTGGGGCGACGACGTCCGAGCCGCTCGCGGACCCGCTGGGGGAACCCGCGGAAGTCGTCGAGGATCGAATAAAACGTCGGCACCATCACCAAGGTGAGAATCGTGGCGAACAGCAGGCCGAAGATGACGGCGACCGCCATCGGCCCCCACCACAACGCGTTCTGACTTCCCACCACGATCGCGACGTTGCGCACGTCGAACGAGACCCCGACCGCCATCGGCACGAGCCCGAGAATGGTGGTCGCGGCGGTGAGCATGACCGGTCGAAAGCGCACGAGCCCCGCGCGGATCAAGGCGTCGCGGGTCGCCAACCCCTGTTCTTTGAGCTGCTCGACGTATTCGAGCAGCACGATGGCGTTGTTGACCACGACCCCGGCGAGGGAGATCACCCCGAGTCCGGTCATGATGACCCCGAAGGGCGTCCCGGTGATGATGAGGCCCCACAAGACCCCGACGAGGCTCAACACCACGGCCCCGAGAATGATGATGGGGGTCGCGAAGCTGTTGAATTGGGTCACGAGCACGAGGGCGATGAGAAAAATCGCGACCAAGAAGGCCTTCGACAAGAAGTCGACCGCGCTTTGTTGCTCGTCGTTGGCGCCGCCGAGACGAAGCCCGAACCCGGCCGGCATTTCCTTATCGGCGATGTACTGCTGAACCCGCTGGCGTACCTCGTTTTCGTTGAACCCATCGGCGACGTCGCCCGTGACGGTGACCACGAGGTCTTGGTCGATGTGGCGGATGGACCCCGATCCGCCGGTGAGCTCGTAGCTCGCGACCGCCGACAGGGGCACGGGAAAGGTGTCGGGGCTCGTGTCGAGGCGACCCGGGATCCGCATGCTCAAGACGGCCTGGAGGTCGTCTTTGTACTGGGGCGCGACCTCGACGATGATGTCGTACTCGTCTTCGCCGTCGCGGAGCTTGCTCGCTTCGGTGCCGGCGACCGCCGTCCGCACCGTGGTGGCCACTGCCTGGGTGCTCGCGCCGACGCGCTTGGCCGCACCGCGGTCGATCCGGAGACGCATCTCGGGGCGGCCAACCCGGTAGTTGTCCTCGAGATCGGTCGTGCCCTCGATGTCGGCGAGCTCACGCCGGACGCGCGCCGCCACGTGGCCCACCGCGTGAAAGTCCTTCCCCGAGACCTCGACCGAGATCTTGGGACCCACCGGCGGTCCCATCTCGACGCCCCCGATGGTGATCTTGGCCCCGACGATCGCGGCGAGCTTTCCCCGCAACCGTTCGATGGTGACGTCGGTGCTCTCGATGCGCGGCGTCTCGTCGTCTTTTGCCTTCGTCGCGTGGGGGAGAAAGTCGACGGTCACCCGCCCTGCGTTGCTCAACGCCTGGGTGCTCGACATCGGGTCCTGACCGCCGCCCGAGACGCCCGTCTCGGCCACGAACGTGTCGACGTTTTTCTCTTCGGCGAGAATGGCTTCGATCTGGCGAACGATGCGGTCGGTCGCCTCGAGGTCGGTCCCGTCGGGCGCGCGGACGGTGATCGACGCCTGGTCGGGCTCCACGCTGGGGAAAAACTCGGTGCCGTGGTTCAGCGCCCCGTACGCGACGAACGTCCCCACCAACGAGCCGAACACGAGGGTCGCAGAGATGTAGCGATGACGAATCGAGGCGGCGAGAAAGCGGGTGTAGCCCCGGAGCACCGGGCTCAGCGAAGCCTCGTCGACCGGTCGCGCCGACGACGATGGGGGCGCCCCCTGCCGGTACGGCTCGTCGCCCGCGTCGCGGGATGAAGCCGCCCCGCCGACGCGGCTTCCGTCGGGGTTGCGTCCTTTGACCCGCAAAAGGCGAGAGGTGAGCACGGGCAACACCCCGAGGGCGATCACCAGCGAGCTGACGAGCACGATGATCACCGTCTTGGGCAAAAAGCCCATGAACTGACCCATGATCCCGGTCCAGAAGACGAGCGGGAAGAACGCGGCCACCGTGGTTGCGGTCGAGGCGATGACGGCGCCCGCGACCTCTTGGGTCGCGCCGATGGCCGCCGTCTTCAGGTCGGCCCCCTCCTCGTGGTGCCGGTAGATGTTCTCGACGAGCACGATCGCGTTGTCGACGAGCATGCCGAGCGCGAGGATGAGCGAGAACAACACGACCATGTTGAGGGTCATGCCCGTCACGTAGATCACGACGAAGCCGAGCAGCATCGACAGCGGGATCGCCACCGCGACGAATAGGCTGTTGCGCGCGCCCATGAAGAACAACAAGACGCCCACCACGAGCACGAGCGCGCTGAAGATGTTGTTCTCGAGGTCGAGCACCATGTCGTTGACGTACTTCGACTGGTCGCCCTGCACGGCGTAGGTCACCGCCTCGGGCCAACGCTTTTGGTGCTTGTCGGCGATCGCCTTCACCTCTTCGGCGATGTCGAGAATGTTGGCGCCCGACCGCTTCGAAACCGCGAGGGAGACGCTCGGCGCGCCGTTCATCCGGGCGTAGGTGCCGCGATCTTCGAAGCCATCGACGACGGTGGCGACATCGCTGACGAAGACCGGCCGGTCGCCCACGCGTTTGATGGCCACCCCGGCGATCTCCGCGGGGTCGCTGAACTCCCCCGGCACCCGGAGCAGGTAGTTGCTGTTGCCGGTGGTGACGTTGCCGCCCGGGATGTTGACGTTCTCGGCCGACACCGCCGACAGCACGTCGCTGAATTGCAGGCCGTAGTAATCGAGCCGTGTCGGATCGACCTGCACCCGGATCTGGCGCGTGCGCCCACCGCTCAGCGAAGCCGACAACACGCCGGGGATTTGCTTGATGTCGTCTTCGAGGTCCTCGCCGAGGTGCTTGAGTTGCTCCTCGTCGACCGGGCCGCCGATGGACAAGATGAGAATGGGCAGGTCGGAGAAGGAGATCTCCGCGACGTCGGGCTCCTCGGCGTCGGCGGGGAGGTCGGGTTTGACCCGGTTCACCCGGTCGCGGACCTTCTGCAGCACGTCCTCGATGACGACTTCGGGGACGAACTCGAGGGTGATGAGGCTCACGCCCTCGGCGGACGTGCTGCTCATTTTCTTGAGGTCCTTCACCCCCGAGAGCTCGTTTTCGAGCGGGTTGGTGACGAGCGTCTCGATGTCCTTGGGCGCCACGCCGATGTAGGGCGTCGCCACCATCACCACCGGCACTTTGACGTCGGGGTTCGACTCGCGGGGGAGCAATTGATAGGTGCCGAGCCCGAAGATGAGCACGCAGACGACCATCAGGTAGACGGGCGCCCGATGCTTGACGAGCCACGCGATCATCGGCCGCGCTCCTTCTGCGCGGCGGGCGCCGGCCCTTCCGGCGCGGGCGCTCCGTCGGCCGTCGTCGTCGTCGTGGCCGCCGCCGGGGGGGGCGCGCTCGCGGGTCGGGTGGCGCCATCGCCCTCGAAGACGACCCGGCCGTTGGTGCAGCACTGCCCCTTGCGCGCGACGATCAGCGCGTCGCCGTCGGCCAGGTCGCGGTGACCCGTGATCACGAGCTCGTCGCCCACCGACAGACCTTCATTGACGATGACGCGGTCGCGGACGACCCCGCCGATGGTGACGGGGCGCCATACCGCCGCCCCGTCGCGCTGAACGAAGACCCCGAGGCTGTCGGGTTTGGTCACGAGCCAATCCTGCGCGATCACGAGGTCTTCCCCGTCGAGCTCGGCCGCGATCCGCACGTTGGCGATCATGCCCGGCAGCAGCGTGCGGTCGGGGTTTTCGACCGCGACCTCGGCCACGAACGTGCGCGTGCGGGTGTCGGCCGCGGGCTTCACCAACGTGACGGTGCCGTCCATGATCTCTCCCCGGGCATCGAGGCTGATGCGGGTCGGCATCCCGACGCGGACCGAGCCGACGTCGCGGTCGCTGAGCGACACGCTGACCTTCACCGGGTCGACCTGGATGAGGCGCATGAGCGGGATCCCGGGGCTGGCGGTTTCCCCCGCCTCGGCGTCGACGCTCGCGAGCACGCCGGCAAACGGCGCCTTGATGACGCTGCGACGCACCGAGACCGCCGCCGATTGCATCGCGGCCCGGGCGGCGTCGTACCGGGACTGGGCGTTGTCGACCGAGGCTTTCGTCGTCGCGCGTCCGAGTTTCTTCTGGCGCTCGAGCTCGCGTTTGGCGGTGTCGAGCTCGACTTGGGCCTGGGCCTGGCGCGCCCCGTGGGACGCGGTGTCGACGAGAGCCAGGATCTGCCCGGCCCGAACTTCGTCGCCGGCCGCGACCGTGACCTTTTCGATGAAGCCCCCGAGAGGCGCCGACAGGTTCGCGTCGCGACCCGCCTCCACTTCTCCCGGAAGCCGAAGATCGAGACTCGCCCGCGTCGGCTGAATCACCGCGACCTCGACCCGGGTCCCCCGGACCTGAGGCGCGCGGTCGGCATTCGCCGACCCGGCGGTGGCCGCGTCGGGCTTCGCCTCGGCGTCGCCCGGGGCCGAGCAGCCCGAGATGAGCAAAGAGGGACCGAGAAGGGCGAGGGCGAGATACCAGCGGGTCACGGGCTGAGTCCTCCAAAGATGAGGGCGAGGATGCGCTCGGGGTAATCGACGGGGATCGGCTCGTCTTCGAGCACGAACTGAATGGCGCGGGCATCCATCGCCCCGGCGATGACATGCAGCGCGTCGTACAGGTCGACGTCGGCCCGGATCTCCCCGCGGTCGACGCCTTCGCGCAAGAGCGGCATCACCAGATTGATGTGCGATTGTCGCATCGACTTGAAGTCGATCGTCGGCTGCCCGACGTCGGTCGAGATTTCGGCCTGCATCATCACCTTCAGCGCGCGAGGATGCGCCCGCAGGTGGGCGAAGTAGGCGTGCATCGACGCCTGCATCCGCTCCCGCACGGTGCCCGGCGCGCCCATCGCCCGGCGGAGCAAGTCGACCACCGCGTTGGTGGTGGCGACGATCACCTCGAGGAAGAGCGCCTCCTTGTTGTCGAAGTGGTAGTAGAGCGCGGGCTTGGTGCACGACGCGCCCGACGCGACATCGCGCATCGACGTGGCCGCGTACCCGCGCTCGGCGAAGAGCGTGGTCGCGACGTCGATGATGCGCGCGCGGAGTTCGGATTCGCCCGATTTCGACCCGGGGCTGCTGACGGCGGAGACCATGGAGGCGGTGGAAGCGGAGCGAGACGGCGGGAACACAAGGGGCTTGAATCCAAGCGTGCCCCGGGTAGGTTGCCGGCGAACTTACTGACCGGTAAGTCTGACCGACCGGTAAGTCATTACCTCGCCTCGCCGAACCGAGCAACCACCTCGTTGCCAACCTCCCCTTCCCCGCCCAGGAGTCGCCATGTCCCTCAGTTCCCGCCGCGGCCGTCGTCGTCGTCCCGCATTCCGCACCTTTGCCGCCGGGGGGCTGGTGATGGGGGCCGCCCTCGCGGTTGCGAGCTCGGGCCACGCCCAAACCGCCCCCCCGGAGGAGGCGCCCGACCCCGCGCCCCCGGTGGCGCCGCCGAAAGACGGCACGAAACCGCCGCCCGAGCGCCCGCGGCCGCTCGGGGTGATGCCGCCTCGACCGGGGGCGCCCATTCCTTCCCCGGATGGTCCCTCGGCCCCGCCCCCGGGCGCCGCCGCCCCGCCCCCGCCCATGGTGATCGACGACGCCGCGCTCGACGCGCTCGCCGAGACCAAAGGCGACGCGCTGACCCGCGACGTGGTGGCGGAGGCGATGGCGCCACGCCCGGGCGGACTGACCCTCGAGCGCGTGGCCGAGCGCGCGGCGGGTTCGAGCTACCAAGTCGCTGCGGCCCAGGCCGAACTCCGAGCGTCGGCCGCCCGCGTCGACCAGGCGTTTGCGGCGTACTTTCCGAAGGTGACGTTGGGCGCGTCCTACACGCGCATCAATCCCATTGAAAACGTACTTGGTCCGGATCCCGGTACTACAGATCAGCTGCCCGACATGACCGGTGAGGAACCTGGCACGGCCGGCTTTGCTTTTCCGATCATCGTCAACCAATGGCAGTTCACCGCCTCCCTCGACGTGCCGGTGTCGGATTATCTCTTTCGCCTCACCGACGGGTACGCGGCGGCCAAGAGCGACGTCGAGGGGCGCGAGCTGGAGGTCAATGCCCGCCGCCTCGAGGCCGAGGCCAACGCGAAGATCGCCTACTTCAATTGGATCCGAGCCCAGGGCCAGGGCGTCGTGTCCGCCATTGGCATCGCGCTCTCCGACCGCCTGCTGAAAGACACCAAGGTAGGGCTCGAGGCCGGCGTCGCCACCGAGGCCGACGTCGCGCGGTTCGAGGCGCAGCTCGCCCAGTCGCGCCACCTCCAGAACGTCGCGCAACACGCGGCATTGGTGGCGGGCAAAGCCCTTCGCACGCAAATGCACCTCGACCGCGGCGAGGCGCTGTCGATCGGGGTCGACGTTCTGAGCGACCCCCCGCCCGACAGCCTGCCCCCGCTGGAAAAGGTCGAGGCGGCGGCCATCGCGCGCCGTATCGAGTTGAAAGCGCTCGACGCCACCGCGTCTTCTCTCGACCAGGTGGTGAGCGTGACCGAAGCCGGTTTCTATCCCCGGCTCAACGCCTTCGCGAACGGTCTCTACGCCAACCCCAACCCGCGGATTTTTCCCCAATCGAATCGATTCGACTTCACGTGGGAGCTCGGGGTACGCCTCACGTGGACCATCAACGATACGTTTTCCACCTTTGGGGCCGCGGCCGAGGCCGAATCGAAGGTCGACGCGGTTCGTGCCCAGCGCGGTCAACTCGAAGACGGGATCCGCATCGAAGTCGCGCAATACTACTACGACATGAAGACGGCGCGGAGTGCGATCGACGCCGCCAAGCAGCGCGAGCGCTCCGCCCGCACCAACCTCGTCATTCGGCGTCTCCAGTTCCGGGCCGGCGACGCCACCGCGACCGACCTCATCGACGCGGAAGCGCAGCTCATCGAGTCGATCCTTCAGCGCATCGACGCCCACGTCGATTACCTGGTGGCCGAGACCCGGCTCGAGTTCGCCGCCGGCGGCCCCCTCTGATGCCGGCCCCACGACGACGCTGCCCTTTCGGGCGGCCAACCGGTCGCAACCGTCTCCCGGGCCGTTGACCGGCGCCAGACGGCGCCACCGCCGCCCAGATACGCTGGGGCGGGCAAGGCTTCAGGGGTGGTTCGCCCTAGGCCTCATGGTCGTCGCTGGCTGCGGTCCCTCCCCGCAGGTCCCGACCTCGGGTGCGCCGGCCCCGGCTCGCACGGCGCCGAACACTACGCGTTCGTCGCCGGCGGTCGAGGCGGACCAGAACGTCGGGGCGACGGAGACCGCACGGGGGGACGGGATAGACGACGTGGCGCTCGCCGCAGTGACGGCCGAGACCACCGTGGACACGCCGCTTCCCGCGTCGGTCCTCGCCCAGCGCGCGCCGCTTCGTGCCTGGCTCCAGGGTCACGCGGCAAGCGTGCCCCGAGGCCAACCGGCCGTAGAGCCCAACCCCGACGGGCCCAACGCCAACGGGCTCAGCCCCGCTCGCGGGGAGGGCGAACCCGACGATCGGAACCACGACCGTGCCTTGAGCGACGTAACCTTGCAACGACGGCTGCGGGCGGCCGGCCTGCTCGCGCTCGGTCGCGCCGCAGACTACCTCCGTCTGGCCCGGGGGCGGGCGGAAGACGTGCGCCGCGAAGCCGACATCGCCGCGCGTCGACGCCTGGGAATTCATCGGCCCTCCTACGCCCGGCTGGGCGTGGTGGGCGCGAGCGTGTCGGCGGGATTTCTCGGGATCGGGGTTTCGCGCCTGCTCCGCGAGGCCGCGCCTGACGCCACCGTGGTCGACGGCTCGGCCACGCTCTTCTTTCGCAAGACTCCGGCGGAGCGCCGGGCGCTGCGCGACGAGATCATCCGCGCGCGTCCGTCGGTCACGCTGGCGCTGGACGTTCTTTTCTGGTGGACGCACGGGCGAGCGTCCGACGGTCTCGAACGTGGCCTCCGGCAGCTCGAAGACGTCCCGGGCCTCATCGTCCTCGGAACGGTGCCCCGCATGACGTCGGCCAAACGTTGGATCATGAGCCGCGTTCGTACGGCCGCAGACCTCGCGCGCATCAACGCTCGGATCGCGACATGGGCCGAGGCCCGCCCCCGCGTGATCGTCGTCCCGCTCCACCGCTGGTACGCCGACCGCACCGCCACCGTCGCGCCGGTGGCCGGCGACGCGGCGTTCGCGGTCGACCGCCTCTTCGCGCCCGACGGACTTCACCTGACCGCGCTCGGAACTCGCTTCATGGTGCGGCGGACGCTCGCCGTGCTCGCCGACGCCCTCCCCGATGCGCCCCCTCCGCGCCTCTCGTGGTCGCCCCCCGAGAGGCAAAGCGAGCCGGCCTTTCCTCCGACCCCGAGACCGTGAGCGCGGCGGGTTTCAAGCGCCGCAGTCATAAATCGTGGCGTCGACGACGAGCAGCTCCCAGGCGCCGTCGGCGTCGCGACCAAAGTAGAGCTTCAGCTTCGCTTCGACGATGGTCACCGTCACCTCCACGTCCTTTTCCATCGCCCGCGCCGCCTCGGTCGCGGAGGCGGAGTAGTCATGGCCGGCGTGTTCGATCAGGTCGGCGATGCGGCGGCTCACCCCGGAGTAGCCGACCGCAGCGTCGACAAAACAGCCCTGTTCGAGGTCGCGAAAGCCCTCCCCGCAATCGTGGTCGGGGGTGCCGCGCGACAACGGACACGACGTGCCGAGGCCCCGCTCGAGCCACGGGTGCGACGCGAAGAGCGCGGCACCGTCGGCGAAGTGCGCCACCGTGTCGATGGCGCCGCCTCGCGACATCAAGTGAACCCCGCGCGCCCCGATGAGCGCGCCCGCGCCGGCCGCGGCGAACACCTCTTCGAGGGCCGGCGGGCGGGTGCGGACGAGGGTCGGGTCGCTCGTTTGCGCGCCGACGTCGTCGCGCCGGTCGCCCTGCGCGACGTCTCCCGGGTCCCGGCCGGGGTCGGGCCGCGCGGGGCAACCGGCCGCCACGAAGAAGACGGCCCATCCCGCCCCAACCCAGGCCGCCCTGGCCGCGGCCCGCGTCGTCGTGTCAGGCATCTCGCGCGCCACCCGCCCCGACGGACGATGACGCCGACGAGGCGTCAGGAGAAGAGCGGAAGGTCGACCTGCTCGTGCACATCGCTGAAGATGATGTTGCGGATCCCCGGGCGGTGCACGAAGTCATGGGGAAACCCTAGGGCGATGGCACTCTTGTCGTCGAGACGCTGGCGATGGGCTTCGCTAAGCGAGAACTCGGTCGCGCCGATCAGGTCTTGGATCTGGCTGACTTTTCGCGCCCCCACGATCGGCACCACGTTGGGGCCCGATCGCAGCACCCAGTTGAGGGCGACCTGCGCGGACGACTTGCCGAGCTCGTCGGCCACGGCGTCCACTTCACGCGCAATCGCCAGATTCGTTTCGGTGAGGCGGTTTTGGTTGCCGCCGCTGCGTTTGGTGTCCTGGGGCTCGGCGTGCCGGGTGTACTTGCCGGTGAGCACCCCGCCCGCGATCGGCCCCCACGGGGTGACCGTGAGGTCGAACGCGCGGGCCATCGGGGTGAGCTCACGCTCGACCGTGCGCTCGATGAGGCTGTGCTCGATCTGAAGGGCCGAGAACGGGGTCCAGCCGCGCAGCTGCGCGATCGTGTTCGCCTGCGACACGATCCACGCGGGGGCGTCGGATATGCCGAGGTACACCACCTTCCCCGCGCGGGTGAGGTTCTCGAGGCCCCGCATCACTTCTTCCACCCCGGTGGTGAAGTCCCACGCGTGAACCCACAACAGGTCGATGTTGTCGGTGCCCAACCGTCGCAGGCTGTGCTCGACCGCCTGCACCATGTTCTTGCGCGAGTTGCCCGCGCTGTTGGGGTCGCCCGAGGTCATGGCGAGGGTGTACTTCGTGGCCACCACCCAGCGGTCGCGCCGCTCGGCGATCACCTTGGCCACGAATTCCTCGGTCTCGCCCTCGTGATACTTGTTGGCGGTGTCGAGAAAGTTGCCGCCGGCGTCGGCGTAGGCGGCCGCGACCCGGAGGCTCTCGTCCTCGTCGGCGCCGAAGCCCCACTTGGTGCCAAAGCTCATCGTCCCGAGGCACAGCTCCGAGACCTTCAAGCCGGTGTTGCCCATCAATTTGTAGCGCATTCCCTGTCCCTTCCCCCGACGACACCTCGACCACAAGCGTTGATGGCCTCGCGATGCTCGCCCGACGCGTTGCTAGCCGACGACAGGCGAGCGGCGCCCTCCCGCCTCGAGCGCGCTCAGGGCTGGGTCCAGACCCCCCACCGATGACCGTCGAGGTCGGTGAACTCGAAGCGTCGGCCTCCCGGGAAGTCGAAGGCCGGCACCGTCACCTGGCCTCCCGCCGCGACGACCGCGGCCTCACTGGCTTCGAGGTCGTCCGAGTAGATCACCGCGAGCACGCCGCCGGGCACGACCTCGGCGACGACCGTGAGTCCGCCCGCCTCCCGATCGCCGCGGGCGTGGTCGACGAAGCCCGCGTACTGCGGACCGTAATCGGTGAACGTCCACCCGAAGGCGCGCCCGTAAAAGGCCTTGGCCGCCGCGAGGTCCGTCACCGGAATCTCCACGTAGTCGATACCGTGATGCGCTCCCATGTCCGGGCGGTCTTACCCCAAGTTGACCGAGGCGACCTCCGGTTGGCTCAGGGAGGGCAGGTGGCGCCGAGACAAGCGGCGAACTCGGCGTCGCATTGGGTCTGAATGCAGCCCAAGTCGCCACCGCAGGTACCGAGGTTGGCCACGGCGCAATTGAGGACCTGGTCGACGAAGAATTGCACGTCGGCGCAGCCGAGCGAGATGCAGTTGGCCGCGCACGACAGACTCAGTCCGGGAGGATCCGTGTTGAGATCGATGCAGCCGAGCGCACAGGTGACGATTTCGAAGCATCCGATGGGCTGGCACGTCCCGCAGTCGCCCGGGCAGATGGCGCAGGTCTCGAAGGGCTCGCAGACGTTGTTGCCGCACACCGAGCACACGCCGCAGTCCGTCTGGCACGATGCGCACGTCTCGGTGCCCTGACACGAGCCGTCGCCGCACCCGTCGCAGGCGCCGCAATCGGCGGGGCAGGTGAAACAATCCTCGGTGCCCGCGTCGCATTGGTTGTCGCCGCAAGCCGCGCAGGCCCCACAATCGGGAGCACAGCTGAGGCAGTCCTCGGCGTCGTTGCAAAACCCGTCACCGCATGCGTCGCACACGCCACAATCGCCCGGACAGGAGGCACAGCTCTCCGCCGGATCGCAGGCGCCGTTGCCGCACGTGTCGCACAGGCCGCAATCGAGAGGGCAGCTGTCGCACGACTCGAAGCCCGCGTCGCAGGTGCCGTCCCCACAGCCGGCGCACGCGCCGCAATCGCCCGGACACGAGGCGCAGTTTTCCTCGCCGTCGCAGGTGCCGTTGCCGCAGCTCTCGCAGACGCCGCAGTCCTGAACGCAGCTCCCGCACGACTCGTCGGCGTCGCACACGCCGTCGCCGCAGTCGGCGCAGAACCCACAGTCGGCGCTGCAGCTCGAGCAGTCTTCGTTCGTCGCGCAGGTGCCATCACCGCACGCCTGGCTGAGATCGTCGAAACCGAGACCAGGCGCCGTGCGCCCGCATGCGACGAGCATCACCGCCAGGCCCACGCCGAAACACGCGAGCGCGAGGACGCGACGCGCCCAAGAAAAGCCAACCATCACCGCGAACCTTAGCGCAAACCGGCCACACGGGCTCGAACCTTGCTTTCCCGATGCTGGCGCAAAAACTGAACGCGGGTCATATTCTCGATTGTCCTCCCCGAAGGAACCGTGTTGTCTGCAGGGAGCGCGGCGGTAACGCCCGCGTAACCTACGTCCCCGACCCGAACGCCCATGACCCCCGCCGTCGTCGAACGCCGAGAGCGCGAGCGCGCCGCGCGCCGCGATCACATTCTCGACGCGGCCGAGCGTGTCTTCTGGCGCGAAGGCTTCGAGGCGGCAAAGATGGGGGCCATCGCCGAAGCGGCGCAGCTCGCAAAAGGAACGCTCTACCTCTACTTTCGCGACAAGGACCACCTGGCCCTCGGCCTCGCCACCCGCCACCAAGCCGAGCTCCTCGCGCGCTTTGCGACGCTCCAAGACGAGGTGCGCGCGCGGGGTGAAGCGGGTTTGTCGCTCCTACGCCGGCTGCTGACGGCCTACGCCGACCACATGCAGAATCCGCTGGCACACTTGCGCATGGTGATGTCGCGATGGGCGACCGGTCGGGCCTTCGACCCCCAGACCGAGGGATGCCAGCGCGCCCAAGAAAACGTCGTCCGCATCTTCACCACCATTCGCGACGCCATCGTCTGCGCGCAGCGCGAAGGTGACCTCCCCACCGACGTGGGCCCGGAGGCGCTGGTCGGGTTTCTCTTCAGCAGCGTGAACGGGTCGCTCTTGCTGCGCCTGCAGATGTCGTGTTTTCCGGCCCCAGAGCTCGCCGGGGACCAGGTGATGATGAGTACGTCCGCGCATATCGACCTCCTCCTCGACGCGTGTCGCCACCGCGCGGCGTCCGGCCTCACGACCACCGACCAACGGGGGTCGACGTGAACCCGCGAGGCCTCATCACCGCCGGCGTGCTCGTCGCGGCCGCGCCGGGCTGCCTGCTCCACGCCGTTGATACCGACCCCCAGCCCCCGCTCGAGCTCCCCGACGCGTTCGCCGCGGGGCGTGCCGACGCCGTCGACCCCGGGCCGTGGTGGACGCGCTTCGACGACCGGGAGCTCGAGGCGCTGATGGACCGCGCCCTGACCGACAACTTTCAGTTGCGACAGGCGCGGGCCCGCGTCGCGCAGGCCTCCTTTCTCGAAAAGGCCGCCGCCGCCGGGCTGTTTCCGCAGGTGAACGCCACCGTGGGCGCCTCGAGGTCCCAGAGTCCGCCCCGCGTGTTCAACCTCGGAGGTCAGGAGCAGGAGATCCCAGGCGTCGAAGCCGACAACTTCAGCGCGTCGCTACCCGTCAGCTACGAGCTCGACGTCTGGGGGCGCGTGCGCGCCGGGATGCTCGCCGCCGAGCAAGATCGCATCGCCGCCGCGGCCGAGGTCGAGACCCTCGCCATCACGATCGCCGCCAACGTGACGGAGCGTTGGTTCGACCTGTTGGAGCAGCGCTCGCTTCGCCGTTTGGTGCAAACTCAAGTCGAGACGAACCGCACCAACCTGCGCCTGGTCGAGCTGCGCTTCACCGAGGGGGACGCGGCGCTGAACGACATCCTCCAGCAGCGACAGCAGATCCAAGTGCTCGAGGCGCAGTTGGCCCTCGTGAAGGGTCAAGAGCGCGTGGCCGAGCAGCAGCTCGCGGCGCTGTTGGGGACGACCGTGCGGGGGATCACCTCCCCGACGCGGACCGAGCTTCCCGAGCCTCCGCCGCTGCCCGACGCCGGGGTGCCGGCGCGCCTGCTGGAGCGACGGCCCGACGTCCGCGCCGCCAAGGCCCGGGTCGTCGCTTCCGACTACCGGGTGGCGCAAGCCATCGCCAATCGCCTCCCCCAATTGTCTCTGAGCGGGAGCATCGGCTTCAACAGCGTGACCTTGGGGTCGTTCTTCGAATCCTTCATCTGGAGCATCGCCGGCAACATCGCGGGCACGGTGTGGGACGGAGGGCGTCTCGACGCCGAGATCGCGCGGAACAAGGCCGTCGTCGACGAGCGGGTCGCCGCCTACGGCCAGGCCCTCGTGACCGCGCTCACCGAGGTCGAAAGCGCCCTCGTCCAAGAGCGAGCCGGACGTGAGCGCATCGCCATTCTGGAAGGGCAAGTCGCGACGGCGGAGCAAACCCTCGAGGCCGCGCGCCGCCGGTTTTCGGCCGGGATCGGAAACTACCTCGCGGTCCTGACGGCGCTCCGGTCGTTGCAGGGCGCCGAGCAGACGTTGCTGACCACCCGCCGACAGCTCCTGTCCCAACGGATCCAGGTTTACCGCGCGCTCGGCAGCGAATGGACGCGCAGATTGCCCGCGCCCGACGACGACGACGACGACGCACCCGTGAAGAAGGCGAGTCCATCATGAGCATGAAGGCTGACGTGCCCCCGCTGGAGGGGGCCGCGAACGTGCCTCGCGAGCTGCAGGGGGTCCATGGCGACGACCGTCCGACCCCCACTGCTCCCGTCGCGCCGGCGCCCCCATCGCGCGTGGTCCAACCGCGCCTGCCCAAGTGGCTGACCGGTGCCCTAGCGCTGGCGATCCTCATCGGCGGCGTCGCCGCCGCGGTGTTGTTCGTCAAAACGAAGAAGAGCCCCCCGAAGAAGCCGCCCGTCGCGGTGGTGCCGCTCGTCGAAGTCGTCACGGTGTCGACGGGAACCCGTCCCGTGAGCATGCAGCTCCAGGGCGAGGTGATGCCCTCGGCGCAAGTCGTCGTGATGCCCGAGGTGACGGGCAAGGTGGTGTGGCAGTCTGAGCAGCTCGTGCCGGGGGGCACGCTCGAGGCCGGGGACCCGCTCGTGCGCATCGACGCGAGCGACTACGCCCTCAACTTGCGCCAGCAGCAATCACAGCTCGCCGCCAACCGCCTCCAGCTCGAGCTCGAAGAAGGTCGGAAGCGCGTGGCGACCGAAGAGTGGGAGCTGTTCCAGGAGGAGCGACGCAAGGCGGGCCTACCCGCCACGGGCTCCCCCGGTAAAGCCCTGGCGACCCGCGAGCCCCATCTCGAGAGCGCCAAAGTCGCCGTGAAGTCCGCCCAGAGCGGCATTCAGCGGGCGGCCCTCCAGCTCGACCGGACCACGATCAAGGCGCCCTTCAACGCCATCGTCCGGGCCGAGTCGGTCGATCGAGGGCAGGTGGTGAGCCCGGGCATGCAGCTCGCGACCCTCGTCGGCACCGATACGTATTGGGTTCGGGTGTCGATCCCGCTCGACCAGCTCACCTACGTGCGGTTCCCGCGCGACGGCGAGGCGGGCTCGAACGCGCGGGTCTCGACGAACACCGGCAACGGCCGTACGGAGCGGGACGGGCGGGTCGTCCGACTCTTGAGCGACCTCGACCCGGTGGGTCGTCTCGCGCGCATCCTGGTGGAAGTCGACGACCCCCTCGGCGCCCCCGCCTCGCGCAAGGCCGACGACGAAGACGCCGCCGCCGCCGCCACTAGCGGGGGAACCCTCCCCCTGCTCCTCGGGAGCTACGTCACGGTCGAGATCGAGGGCGTCGAGGTCTCGGGCCTCGCCGAGGTCCCTCGGATCGCGCTGCAAGAAGAGGATCGCGTCTACGCCCTCACCGCCGACGACACGTTGCGCATCGTCGACGTCGACATCGTGTGGGGAGACCGCGACCACGTCCTCGTACGGGGCGACCTCGAGGACGGCGACCGCCTCGTGACGAGCACCCTGCCCACCGCCGTCGAAGGCATGACCCTGAGGGCGATCACGTCCGCCGAGAACGGGGGCGAGCGCGCCCCCTCAGACGCCGAACCGTCGGAGGAGGACGGCTGATGGCCTCCGTCGACGACCGCGTTCCGACCGACGACAACGTCGACGACGACGACGTACCGCCGCCCTCGGGCACCACCGCGCGCCCTCGCGGCCCGTTGGCGTGGATGGCGCGCAACGCGGTGGCCTCCAACCTCCTGATGTTCGGGCTCATCCTCGGCGGTCTCATCTTCTTGTCGAAGGTGAAGCAAGAGGTCTTTCCCGCGTTTCAGCTCGACGTGATTCACGTCGCCGTGCCGTATCCCGGGGCGAGCCCCGAGGAGGTCGAGCGCGCCATCATCAAAGTGGTCGAGGAAAACATCCGCGGCATCGACGGCGTCAAGACGGTCACCGCGACCGCCGCCGAGGGGGCCGGTGCCGTCAACGTCGAGCTCGAACTCGATGCGGAGCGCGACCGGGTCCTCAACGACGTGAAGGCCTCGGTCGACCGCATCACGTCGTTTCCCGCCGATGCCGAGCGGCCCATCGTGAGCCTGCTCGAGTTCAAAAATCCCGTCATCACCCTGGTGCTGTACGGCGAGGGCAGCGAAAAGGCGCTCCGCGCGCTCGCCGACAAGACCCGCGACGAGCTGCTCAACATCGAGGGCATCAGTCAGGCCGAGCTCGACGCGGTCCGGGCCCCGGAGATCTCCATCGAAGTCCCGCGGGCCAAGCTCGAGGCCTACAACCTCAGCCTCGACCAGGTCGCGGCCGCGGTGCGCGCGGCCAACGTCGAGCTTCCCGCCGGGGGCATCAAGACCGACCGCGGCGAGGTCCTGTTGCGCACGTCCGAGCGGCGCGACTACGGCACGGAGTTCGACCAGATCGTGGTGCTGAGCCGGCCCGACGGCACCGAGGTCAAGCTGGGCGACCTCGCCACCATCAACGACGACTTCGTCGACAGCGACCAGAACGCGTTCTTCAACGGCAAGCCCGCGGCGATGGTCACCGTGTATCGCGTCGGCGACCAAACGCCGGTCGAGGTGGTGAACCTCGTCCGGGAGTACGTCGACGACCACGCGGGCGACCTTCCGCCCGGGGTCTCCTACGCGTTTTGGAACGATCGGTCGGAGATGTACCGGGACCGCGTCGACCTCTTGATGCGCAACGCGCTGGTCGGCCTGGCGCTGGTCCTGTTCGTCCTCGGGCTCTTTCTCGAGATCCGGCTCGCGTTCTGGGTGACGATGGGCATTCCCATCTCGTTCATCGGAGCCGCGCTCTTCCTCCCCGGCTGGGACGTGTCGATCAACATGATCAGCCTCTTCGCGTTCATCGTGACGCTGGGGATCGTCGTCGACGACGCCATCGTGGTGGGCGAAGCCGTCTACAAGCGCATGCAAGACGGACTGTCGATGGCGCAGGCGGCGGTCCAGGGCGCGAAGGACGTGGGTACGCCGGTCATCTTCTCGGTGCTCACCACGGTGGTCGCCTTCAGCCCGCTCTTGTTCGTGCCGGGCACGATGGGGAAGTTCTTCCGCAACATCCCCACCGTCGTCATCACGGTGCTGTTGCTGTCGCTCGTCGAGTCGCTCCTCGTGCTGCCGGCCCACCTCGGTCACCGCGGGGTCATGAGCGGGCTCATGGCGGTGGTTGCGATCACGCTGTGGGCGTTCGGGGTGCCCATCGTCGCGGCGGCGGTCGGCGCCGCGTTGCTCTCGTGGGTCCTCGTCAAGCTCGTGGGCGCGATTCGCAACGGCTTCTTCGACGGGGGCCTGGGCCCGGCGGCGATCATCTACAACGGGCAGCGCAAGTTCAGCCACGGCTTCGAGCGCTTCGTGGAGCGGCGCTTCGTGCCGTTGGTGGGCCTCGCGACCCGCAACCGCTACCTCACCCTCGCGACGTCGGTGGCGCTGCTCGTGGCGACGATGGGATTCGTCGCGAGCGGGCGCATGGACTTCACCTTTCTGACCAAGATCGAGTCGGACATCGTCGTGGCCCAGCTCGAGATGCCCTACGGCACGCCCGCGTCGGTCACCCAAGCCCACACCGATCGCATCGCGGCGGCGCTCGAAGAGACGATGGCTGAATACGGCGGCCGGGAAGCGGTGACGCGCGGGACCTTCAGTCAGATCGGGTTGCACAACCGCGCCGGCACCGCGGGCCCCGACGGCGGCGGGCACTCGGGGGGATCCCACCTCAGCGAGGTCGCCATTCTCCTGAAGACGTCCGACCAGCGCAGTTTTCGCACGGCCGCGTTGGCGGAGACGTGGCGCAAAAAGGTCGGAGAGGTCGCGGGCGCGAGCGCGTTGAAGTTCAGCTTCACCACCGGCGCCTCCAACCAGGCCCCGATCAGCATTCGGGTGTCGCACCCCGACGTGGCAACCCTCGAAGCGGCGGCCGAAGCGCTCTCCACGCGGCTCGCGGACTACTCCGGGGTGCGCGACATCGACGACGGCGTCGCCCTCGGCAAGCGCCAGCTCGACATCGAGCTCACCCCCGCGGCGCGTTCGCTGGGGATCGACGAGACCACGCTCGCCCGCCAAGTGCGGGCCGCCTTCTTCGGCGCCGAGGCGTCACGACAACAGCGCGGACGGGACGAGGTGCGGACCTATGTGCGGCTCCCCCGCGAGGAGCGCACCAGTCTGCACGACCTCGACCAGCTCCGGATCCGCACCCCGCAGGGCGGGGAGATCCCGCTCCGCATGGCCGCGCATCTGACCTGGGGGCGGGCGTACACGTCCATCACCCGGGAAGACGGGCATCGGGTGCTCAACGTCGAGGCCGACGTCGACGACACGGTGACCAATGAGAACAAGGTCATGAGCGCGGTGGCACAGGAGGTCTACCCCGACCTCAAGGAGCAGTTTCCCGGCATCACCTTCGGGCTCGCCGGCCAGCAAAAGAGTCGCGCCGAGTCGCTCGCCGCCCTCGGGGACGGCTTCGTTCTCGCCCTCATCCTGATGTACGCGCTGATGGCGATCCCATTCCGGAGCTACCTTCAGCCGCTCATCATCATGGTCGCGATCCCGTTCGGCCTGGTGGGGGCCATCGGCGGGCACCTGCTCATGGGCTACGACCTGAGCATTCTGTCGATGATGGGCTTCGTCGCCCTCAGCGGGGTGGTGGTGAACGACTCGCTCGTCTTGATCAGCGCCGTCAACGACTACAAGGCGGGTGGCATGCCCATCCAGAAGGCGGTGGTCGCAGGGGCGGCGCGTCGCTTCCGGCCCATTCTCCTCACGTCGTTAACCACGTTCTTCGGCCTCGCCCCGATGATCGTCGAGACCAGCGTCCAGGCTCGGTTCCTCATCCCGATGGCGCTGTCCCTCGGCTTCGGGGTGATCTTCTCGACGTTCATCATCCTGCTCCTCGTCCCTGCGCTCTACCTCATTCTGGAGGACCTCCAGGGCCTCTTCGGCGGCTCGGCGCGGCGTGGGGGCCTCCCCGCCGCCGCCGACCAGGCGTTGCCCAGCCCCGCCGAGTGAAGGCGTGAGGGAGACGGGTCGTCCGGCTGAAGGACGAGCGATCAGCGGTAGGGATTGTCGCGCTCGATGGGCCGAGGGCGCTCACGAAGCCATGCCGTCGCGGCCGAGGCAGGACGGGGCGAGAGCTTCAGGTCGAGGTCGGTCGACGCGGCGTAGCTGACGTCGAAGACGAGGGGAACGTGCCCCGGGGCCGAAAGGGTGACCCGGTGCACGGCGTCAGAGCGGGGCACCTCGGCGCGAAAACGCGCATGTCCCACGGGCCGACCGTCGAGATAGATTCGGGTCGAAGGCGGGGAGGCGGAGATGGACACCCTCACGCGCGACGACGGAGCGCGGGGCGAAGGGGCCGGTTTCGTCGCGGTTGCGCGCGCCGAAGCGACCGACATGGCCAACACCGCACGCGCCTCGAGCGCGACGGCGCGCACGGGCTCGGGGCCCCCGACCGGGACGTCGCCGATCCCCAGGATCACCAAGGCGGCGTAGGCGGCGGCGACGCGGCGCCCAAACCTCGAGGCGCCACGAGGGGGACGGGGGTGGCCCCGGAGGGGTCTTCGTTTCACCCGAGAACCTGAGGCCAACCCGGCGCCCGGCGGCGGTGCTTCGGTGGTGCGCATCGTCGCGACCGGGTCCCATGGTGCGAGACGGTCGCCTTCGGGCCGCACGGAGACCGGGGGCAGAGAAGGTGGCGCGGGAAACGACGGAGGCGCGGGGCGCGCCGACGATGCCTCGACCGTGAGGGCATCGCGCGGGGTGACGGCCTCGAACCCCACCGTGGCCCCCCGGGGCTCGGGTTCGACGGCGAACGACGCGAGCCGGCGACGCGCCTCGAGCGGTGAGGGACGCATCTCGGGCGCCGGTAGGAGCATGGCCATGATGAGCTCGGTGAGCCCGGAGGGGCAGCTCGGCGCCACGTCACCGAGCGGCGGCTGCTCCCCGGCGAGAATGGCCTGAAATACCAGCCCGAGATTGTCGCGGTCGGTGGGGGCGCGGCCCGCGATGCACTCGTAAAGAACGATGCCGAGGGCCCACACGTCGGCGGGCGGGCCGACCGTACGGTCTTCGAGGAGCTGCTCTGGCGCCATGTAGACCGGGGTCCCCACCAACGAGCCGGTGCGGGTGAGCCGGAGGGTCGCGGGGTCGTCGGCGATCGCAATGCCGAAATCGAGCAGCTTCACCCCCCCCGTTTCGGTGAGGAAGACGTTTTCGGGTTTGAGGTCACGGTGCACGATGCCGCGCGCATGAATGAACGCGAGGGCGTCGAGGAGCGACGCCCCCAACGCGGCCGTCTCCGCGGGGGAGAGGCAATGATGCGCGGTGAGACGGTCGGCGAGCGAGACCCCGTAGAGGCGCTCCAACACCATATAGGCGCCACCGTGCGGCAGGTCCTCGACGGAAGCGACGTGGACCACGTGGGGATGGTCGACCGCGGCCATCAATCGCCCCTCGCGGAAGAAGCGCGCGCGGGACACCTCGTCCCGACGACCCAACACCTTGACGGCAACCGTCAGCCCGGTGGCAGTGTCGACGGCATCCCAAACGGTCGCCATGCCCCCCTCCCCGATCCGCTCCACGAGTCGATAGCGCTGCGCAAGCAGCGCGCCCGGGCAGGGCGACGCGAGGACGTCGGGGGGGATCGGCGCAGCGTGCATGAGGGACGTCGGTTGCAGAACGCGTACCGCGCGATTCGCATACCCCGTGAGGCCGAATACCCCCCAGAAAGCGGCGGGAATCAGGTACGACGATGTGGGACGACCCGAAGTCGGGCGGGGGTTGGGCGCGGTCCCGCGATTGGGATAGGGAGCGTGGCCATGGCGCGTAGCTCTTCTTCCTCTCCCCGACTCGACGCGGTGGTCGCGGCCCTCGATGCCATCGCCCCGCCGACGCTGGCCGCCGATTGGGACAACGTCGGGCTGCTGGTCGGCCATCGGGAGCGGCGTGTGAGCCGGGCGCTCTTCACCATCGATCTGATGCCGGCCGTGGTCGACGAGGCGATCGAACGCAAAGTGCAGCTCGTCGTCGCCTACCACCCTCCGATCTTTCGGCCCCTGAAGCGCCTCGTGCGTCCGAGCGAAGGCATGGAGGCGGGCGTCGTTCGGTGCCTCGAAAAGGGGATCGCGATCTACAGCCCCCACACCGCCCTCGACGCGGCGGTCGGCGGCACGAACGACGTGCTCGCCGCGATGGTGGGCGTGGCGAACGGCCGACCGATCGTCGCCGCGGGAGCCGACGACGGCGACGACGATGACGACGACCCCCGTGCCCCGACGCCCCGAAGCGACGTCGGCCCGGGTCTCGGTCGCGTGGGCCCGCTGCGAAAGCCAACGACGCTCGGACAACTCGCCAAGCGCACCAAACGTCAGACAGGAGCGCGCTGCGTGGCGATCGTAGGGGCCCCGCGAACCCCGATCCGTCGGGCCATCATCGGCGTTGGCGCCGCGGGAAGCATGCTCTTCGAGGCGAACCCGGGCTTCGGCGACGTCCTCGTCACGGGAGAGCTGCGCCATCACGATGCGCTGCGGGTGCAACGGCGCAACGCGACGGCGATCGTGCTGTCGCACTGGTCGAGCGAGCGCCCGGCGCTGCGCCGCTACGCAGACACGGTCGCCACGGCGGTCCCAGCGCTGAGCGTGCACCTGAGCGAGGCCGACGCCGAGCCGTTCGCGCGGGTCTGAACGCCGTCGCCGATGGCCGGAAGGGCGCTGGCTCCGTGGGAGGCGATGTGCCAGCTTCCCCCGCCATGTCTGGTCCTCATCCGACCATATCCGCCTGGGAGCGGGACGAAGAAGAAGGGCACTACACCGCCGAAATGCACGGCTGGAACCTCACCGTATCGTGGACGCCCAACGACGGGGTCGTCCGCGGCTTTTTCCGCTGGAGCGCGGAGGTGGGAGAAAGGAAAACCGAAGACGAAGAACGGTTCGAAGAGATGCAGCTCGCGATGGCGGCGGCCGAAGCCTACGCGGCGACGACCTCACCCGAAGAAGAGGAGGAGGAGGCGCCCAAGAGCGAAGGCGAGGACGGGGGCCCCGACGACGACGACGACGCTAACGACGAGGACGCCGACGACGGGGACGAAGAGGACAAATGAGAAACGGCGAAACGCGGGAGACCGAGGTTCGCCGCCGGAGACCTCTCACGAGAGAGGGTCTAACGCGGACCCTCCGCGAGTGAGAGGTTATCGGTATGGGTCATATGTGCCTTACCTCCTCCGGATGTACCGGCGCCCATGCGTACGACGACATGTCGGAGCTTCTCGGGCGTTCTTTGGGGGGGGACCCACACGACGTCGGCTCGAGCCGCGACGTCGGCGCATCCCACGGTTGGCGCCGGCGCCCCCTACCCGCCACAGCGCTACGGCGAGTAGGGAGCCGGATGATCGGTCCGGGACGAATGCCCAACCGGCGCGTCATTCCTAGAGTGTAGGGTGCGATCGGCGTCGGCGCACGTCACACCTGCAGACGGCATGAGCACGGGGCGCAAAAGCAAGGCGGTGAAGGGGGTCGCGGGGGTGCTCGTCGTGCTCGGCGCGGCAACCTTGATCGGGAGGGCGGTCATCGACCGCTCGCCCCCGCCCCGGGTCGCCGAACCCGTAGATCTGAGCGACGCCGGCCAGGCCTGGGCCAACCTCTGGCAGTGCACGCTCGGGGGCCTGGTCGCCGATGAGGCCATCGGCACCCGTGCCCGTCGGGTGGCGTCGGCCGCGGCCACGGCCGAGGAGCGAGGGCAAGCGTGGCCCGCGCGCTGCAATGTGCATGCAGACACGCTGTACCGAAGCGTGACGGAGGCCGACTTCCCTCGCCTCCGCGCCGCCCTCCGCGAGCGGTTCGCGTGCGACGTGGCCTGCGCGGTGCGCGAGCCGGCCCGACAGTTCCGAAACCTCGCGCCCTTGGCCGAAGGGCTCCCCGCGGCCGAACCCACCGTGCCCGCTCCCCCGCTGGCGGACGCCCCCGCCCTCACGCCGCGCGACCTGATCCCCGTCGCACCCGGCGATGCCGCCGTCGTGCGGCGCGACGTCGTCGGCGGTCGCTTGTCGTTGCGGAGCCCCACCCGGGGACGGTTCTCCTGCGCGCTCGACGTCGACGGGGGCCACGTCACGTGCACGCCCCTCGCGGCCGAGGTCCCCCCGGATGCCGCCCTGACGGCGCGAAGCGACCGCCTCTTGTTCGCCGCGGGAGACACGACCTACGCGCCCGACGGGACCGAAGTGACCACGCACGTGGGTCGCAGGGCGGGCACGACGCTCTTTCTGGACGGAACGCGCGGCCCGTCGCGCCGCTGGGAGGTCGCCGCCGTCGCCGAGGGGAGGCCGACGCGACGCACGCGGGTGGTGCTTCCAAGCGGTGCCGCGCCGTTTCTCGTCGCGGGGGGCCTCGGTTGGGTCGACGACGGGGCCCTGTGGCGACGTCCGGGCGTGGCGGACGAAGCGCTCTTGGGCGCACCGGAGCGCGTCGGGCCGCTCTCGCTCGAGGATCCCGGCGGCCCCCCCCGCCGGTGTCCGACGGAGCGCGGGGAAGCCCTCGTCTTCGGGCTGCCCCCCCTCGTCGCGGTGAGCTGGGGGTCCGACGATGCCCTGACGGCGCCCGTCACGAGCGGCGACCCCGCCCCCCGCCCCTCCTCAACCGGGCGCCCCCCACCGGCACCTCCTCCCTCGATGCCGCCGGTCGCCAGCGCGCGCGGGTTTGGGCTCGCCGGGCTCCTCGAAGCGACGGAGCTCGACGCGACCCCGTGGCAGGCCCCCAGCGCTTCCCCCTCGGAGCGCGCCCGGCTCTACGCGCAACGCGAGCCGATGCGGACCCGCGCCGTCCGCGCCCACCTCGCATCGCCCCGCCCTCATCGCGGACGGGTCGCTCTCGGCTGTACCGATGCGACGGCGACGGTGTACTGGCGGCAACCACGCGCTGACGAGGCGACCGACTTGCGGCGGATCGTCTGCACCCGAGACGTCGACGACGGCCCTCCTTGTGTCGAGGAACGCACCACGCTCGACGCCGTACCGGCCGCGTGGTGGTGGGTGGGTCCGGTGGGCCGCGCTACGGTCGCCGTCTGGCGGGACCGCGAGGGCCTGCTCCGCATGGTGCACGGCGCGTTCGACACGCTCGGCACAGCGGCCCCGGTCGTCCTTCTCGACGGCGCGGGCGATGACGGGCCGCGGGCGGTGGCCGGGCCTCCGACGCTGGACCCCGAGGTGTTCCCCGGCGCCACCGCGGTCGTCTTTTGGTTCCGCACCGCCGCCGGAACGCACGCCATCCGTATCGACGAAGCGGGCCGCGTGGAAGCGCTGGCGCCCTCCGGAGCAGCAACGCCCTCCGGAGCGGCAACGCCCTGAGATTAGCCCGCCTTTGGACGACGGCCGGCGATGTCTTCGAGAAGCGTCGGCGGGAGCACGCCCTCGCGCTGAAAGTGCCGCATGTGGAGAATGGGCTCGCCGCCGATGTCGGCCGCGGTCCGACCGCCGATGCGCATCGTGTACTGGCGCGGGAAGAAGGGGCGGAGGTTGTCGGTCGGTTCATCGACGGTGCGCCCCAACAGATCGAGCAGCGCATCGAGCGAGTTCATCTTCATGAAGGGACACGTGGCGCACCCGCCGGCCGTCGAGCACCCCTCGCCCCCGGCCACTCCGGGCACGATGGCCAGTTCCGCATCCGCCGTGCGCGCGACGGCCTCCGAAGCCACCGGAAAGATGATCTCGACTTCGAGGTCGGCCTCGCGCAGGGCCAGCTGGCGCTGCACCGCCCGCACGATGGCGGTGATCATCCCCGCCTCGGTGCCGAGCACGAAACGGAGCCGGGGCCGGCCCGCGTAAGGCGACGACGACGGCCCCTCGAGGGCGGCTTCGACGCGGGCGGTGATGAAGTTGAGAATGTTCGAGGTGGAGCCGACCACGCCGCGGTCACGCTGCTGCGCTTCGAGGGCGAGCTGGAACATCTCGCCCGGAACTTCGAGGTGGGCGGTGACGAAGACGTCGTCGTAATGCCCGCGCACGGTCGCGACGACGTCGGCCCCGAACATGTGATGCACGATGCAGGTGCCCTGGCCGAAGTAATGAAAGCGCGGCAGGAGGCTTTGAATCGAGGCACGGTCGTGGGCGGGATGGACGGCGCGGATCGCGTCGTCGTCGAGCGAGAGCAAGCCCTCGAACAAGCGCGCGAGGTTTTGTCCCATGTAGGTGTCGGGCCCGAACCAGACGTGAAGACCCGGCACGTCGGCAAACGCGGTCAACACCGTCTTGACCACGTTGGAGGAGGTGCAGGTGATGGTCGGAACCAGGTGGTGGGCGCGCGCTTTCGTCTCGAGGCTCGTGTTGATGTACACGACGTGGAGGGAGCGGGGGGTCTGGCTCGCGCGGGTGAGGTAGGCGCCGTAAGCCCGCGCTTCCGCCGACTCGGCGAGGGAGCATCCGATGGGGTCGGCCGCCACCCGGTACACCTCGACGTTGCGGTGGCCCGCGGCGTCGAGCATCGCTCGCACGTTCTCGCTCATGAAGTCCACCCCCAGCACGACGACCCGCTCGATCCCCTCCTTCGCCATGTCGATGCCGGCATCGGCCATCACGAGCGAGTCGGAGATGCGGATGTGCGGCCAGTCGCACGCGCTGAGAACCCCCTGGAGCTCGGGATCCATGTAGAAGTGCGCGACCACCCCGGCCCGTTTCGCCTCGAGAAGCGCCCGCAACTCGGCCACGACCGCGGGGTCGGGCTTCAAGAACGTGGCCTGGGCCTCGGCAAACGCCCCCTGCGGCACCATCGCGTCGCGCCGGATCAAGAGGGACGGAAACGGACCTTCGCTCACCTGAATCAACCTAAGAACCCTTCGCCGTTTGCGCCACCCACGGACATGAAACCACCCGAGGCCGCACCGGCCGACCTCAGCCGAGAGGTACCCTCCTCGTGGCTATAACAGGGAAAACCCGAGTCCGAGTTCCCCCAGGACGCGCGACGGGCCGAGGATGCCTCCGGTGACCGAGCCGTGGAGGAAAAACGACTTCTTGAGCGCGTAGCGGGCGCCGAGGCGACCCGAGAGACCGAACTCGGTGCCCGAGTAGTTCACGAACTGGTCGTCAGCGCTCAGGCGCGTCTGCACGAAGTGAAAGCCGCCCAAGACGTCGACGTAGGGCGTCAGCATGCCGAACGAGTACTCGCCTCCGATGCCGATGTTGAACGTCTGGTGCTTGAGCGACTGCACGGCGATGGTCACCGGCTCGCCGTTGACGTCGAAGACCCCCGTCGTATCGTCGCGGGTGAAGTTGGGGAACGGCAGGTCGAAGCCCAGCGTCGTGCGCACGAACGACGCGACGTAGCGGAGCTCGATCCGCAGCCCCAGCGCGAACGTCCCGTCGTAGGGGGCCACATCGAAAGGCTCGGCCAGGTTCACCGGGCCGCCCCCCTCCTGATAGGCGAAGTTGACCGGTCCGTAGTTGGTGAGCCCCCCCAGGATGCCGATCGCGAGCTCGAGGTGGTCGCGCGAAGGGTCGAAGTCGCCTTCGAGGGGCTTTCCCTCGGGGGGCGGCGGGGGCGTAGGTTGCTCTGCCGGAGGCGGGGCCGGCGTCGGTGCGGGCGGCGCCGTTTTTTTCAGCAAGACCCGGCCATCGGACGCCGGCGCTTCATCCGCCGCGGTGGCGCCGCTCGAAGCGCCTTGCGCCCACGTCGCGCCGGTCACGAGCATCGCGGCGCCAAACGCCGCGCCTGAGGTCCCACCGATGCCAGGCGCCCGTCTCCGCACGTTTCCGGCGTACCGAGACCGTCACGGCACCGCAACCATCTTGTCTCGGCGTCCCCGACCAGACCGCGCACGCGTCGGGTCATGATCCCGCGCTCGGATTTGCACGTCGATCGTCAACGGATGGTGCCGAGGGCGGGGCGGAGTTTGGCGCCGCGTACCAGCGCGGCGAGCGCCGTGGCGGTCGCCTTGTCGAAGAACGCGAAGTCGATGCGGGTGATGTCGTCCGACGGTCCTTGCTCAGGGCAATGGTGGCCGGGATGGCGGAACCCTCCCGTGTCGGTGAGGAGCACCGCGGGAAGGTCGGCGTCCCAAAAGCTCATGTGATCACTCCGGTAGAGTTCGTCTTTTTTCGCTTTGGCCTTTACCGCCGCGCTAACGACGAGGAGCAACCCGGGAAACGCGAGGTCGTCCTCCGCGTCGCGTAGAAAGGACTTCGCCCATCCTTCGGTGGGACCGTCGGCGACCACGGTGAGAAAGTCGGCCCGAAACCCCCGATCGAGCAACGCGAGGGATTGGTCGGGAAACACCTCGTCGAAGCGCTTGGGGATCTCTTGCGTGTCTTCCTCGTCGCTGGCGTATCCGATCGACTCCAGAACGACCGCGCCGCGGAACCCTCGGCGGTCGACTTCGGCGGCGTAGGCAGCGGAGCCGGTTTGTCCCGCTTCGCCGCCATCCCAGCACACGAACTCGACGGTGCGCTCGAAACGAGCCCGCGCCGCGACCCGCGCCACCTCGAGCAGCGCCGCGACCCCGGTCGCGTTGTCGTCGGCGCCGGCACATCCCGGGAGATGGTCGTAGTGCGCCCCCAGCGTCACCAAGTGTTCTGGCGTCTTGAACCCCTCTCGTCGGGCCACGACGTTCGTTCCCCCGTCGTACAGTTGCAACCGCACCTCGTAGCCGAGGTCTGCCAACGCCGTCCGACAGCGAGCGCGCGCCATCCGATGGCCCTCCGATCCGGGCGGTCGGGGCTGCGCGAGGCGCCGGAGGTCGGCGTGGCTCCGATCGGGCTCGAGGCACCGCCATAGTCCCTGCAGGTCGTCGGCGTGACAGCCCTCGGGCGCCAAGACGACCGTCGGGGAGGGGGCCGCGGGGCCAGGCGTCGGGGGCAGGGAACGGCGCGGGGCCGAGCAGCCGTTCACGACCATGGCGGCGGTGCTCCCAAGGGCCGCCGCGACAACGCGCGCCGCGAGCCGCGTCATCGCGGAGCGCCCGGCGTGAGCCACCCCCGGGCGACCAGGTCGCGGCGGAGTCGGAGCGTGTTGTCGTAGCGAATGGCGTCGATGCCGAGGGCGCGAGCAGCCGTGCAATTGTCTTCGCGGTCGTCGACGAACACCATGTCGTCCGGGGCGCAGTCGAGGCGGGCGGCGAGCCAGCGGTAGGCGGCCGGGTCGGGTTTGCGGACCCCGGCGTGGCAAGACACGAACGTCCAGCGGGCAAATCGCGACAGTCGAAGCTTGTCTTCGATGAGCTGGTACCAGCACGGGTAGTTGCTCATGAGATGGAGCTCGTGGCCCGCCGCGCTCAGCTCCTCGAGCAACGCCTCCATCCCGTCGAGGTAGGTGTAGGCCGCGGCCATGGCCGCCTTCATGCCTTCGTGGTCGTAGTCGCGGCCGTCGGCGAAGAAACGGCGGCGCAGCTCCGCCTCTTCGATTTCGCCGCGCTCGAAGGCAAACCAGGCGTGCGGATCCTTCTGGGCGATGAGGTCGGCGAAGCTCATCCCGAGCGAGCGGGGTACGACCTCGGCAAACGGCTCGAACACGATGGTCCCCATCACGTCGAACACCAGCAGCCTACGCGGGGTCGCCTCCGGCATCGTAACGTCGAGCGTACTGCAATCCGGCTCGCCTCGACGGCAACATCGCACTCCCCGGCGGCACACGGACCGTGGCAGCATGACCGTTCGCCTATGAGTTCGTCCCCTCCGCCGGCGCGCATCGCGACCCCCATTCTCGTCACCGGCGCGACCGGGTTCATCGGTCGCCGTCTCGTGCGCCGCCTTCTCGACGATGGCTACGCCCCGCGGCTGTTCGTGCGCCCCACGGCGGTCGCTCCGGAGGGAGACCGTCTCCTCGCCCCCGAAGACGCACGTTGGACCGACCTGCCCTTCGTCGTTGGCGACGTCGCCGAGGTCGACACCGTGCACCGGGCCGTCCGCGACACGGCGACCGTGTTCCACCTCGCGGCCAAGGTCGGCGACTGGGGGCGGCGGGCCGACCATCGCGCCGTCACGGTACGGGGTACCGAACACGTCCTCGGGGAAGCGGCCCGGCGCGAGGCGCGGGTGATCCTCGCGTCCAGCGTCGTCGTCTACGGCGAGCAGCTCGGGGCGGTGACATGCGACGAGCAGCGACCGCTCGGACGCGAGGCCTACGGCCCCTACGGCGACGCCAAACGCGCGGCCGAGCGGGTGGCGCGCAACCTCGAAGCCGAGCGCGGCCTCCGCGTCACCGTCGTTCGGCCCACCAACGTCTACGGGCCCGGCTCGAAACCTTGGGTCGACGCGCCGGTCGAGGCGATGCGGCAGGGGCTGCCCGCCCTGATCGGCGACGGTCGACGCGACGCCGGCCTCGCCTACGTCGACAACGTCGTCGACGTGTTCGTCCGCGCCGCGGCGACCCCGGCCGCGGTGGGGCGCACTTACAACGCCAACGACGAGTGCGGCGTCACCTGGCGCGAGTACTTCACCGATCTCGCCCGCCTCGTGGGCGCCCGGTGCCCGCCCCGCTCGCTCCCGATGCCGGCGGCGCGCCTGCTCGCGCCGACCGCACGAACGCTCTGGGACCTCCTCCGCCGCGAAGACCGCGCCCCGCTCACCCCGGAGGCGCTTCACCTGCTGGCGGCCGACCACCGCGTCCCGAGCGCCCGCGCGCGCCGCGAGCTCGGTCACCGGCCCGAGGTGAGCTACACCAAAGGGATGGCCGCCGTAGCGCGCTACCTCGGGGCACCGCGGGCACAGGTGAGGTCCGCATGAGCGCCACCCGGGTCGCGCTCGATGCGATGGGGGCCGACCTCGGCGTCGACGAGGTGGTCAAGGGCGCGGTCGAGCTCAGCGAGGACGAACGGCACGACACCGAGGTCGTCATGATCGGCGACGGCGCGGCGATAGAGCGGGCGCTCGAGACGCAGGCGCCCCGACGACGGGACCGTCTCCACGTCGTGAACGCGCCGCAATTCGTCGGAATGGGGGAAAAACCCAAGGTCGCACTCGCCGACAAGCCCGACTGCTCGCTGCTGACGGCCGCGCGTCTGGTGAAGCGAGGCGAGGCCGACGTCCTCGTCAGCGCCGGCAACACCGGCGCCGTCATCCTCGGCGCCTCCCAGACGTTCGAGCGCCTGCCCGGAGTACGGCGGGTCGCCCTCGCCGCGGTGCATCCCACCGTCGAACCGCACGGTCCCAAGCGCGACCCGTTTGCCCTCATGCTCGACGTGGGCGCGACCCTCCACGTCACGGCCGACGACCTCGTCGCCTTCGCGATCATGGGCGCGGCCTACTCGCGCATCATCAGCGACATCCCGTGCCCGCGCGTGGGCCTTCTCTCCAATGGGAGCGAGCCGACGAAGGGTACCGCCGCCATCGTCGAAGCCCACGCACGTCTGCGGGCGATCCGGGGCTTCGAATTCGTCGGCAACGTCGAAGGCCTCGACATCCCACGGGGCACCGTGGACGTCATTGTGTGCGAAGGCTTCGTGGGCAACATCGTGCTCAAGATGCTGGAGGGGGTGTCCGAAGTGGCCAAAGACGTGGCGAAAATCGCCTACGGCAAGCGTCTCCATTACAAGCTCGCGCTCGGCCTCTTGTCGGGGGGAATTCGACGCATTCGTCGGCTGACCGATTGGAAACACTACGGCGGGGCGCCCATCGTCGGCTTCGACCATCTCGTCATCAAGGCCCACGGCCGCTCCAACGCCCGCGCCATCCGCAACGCCCTGAAAGTCGCCAGCAAGACGGTCGAGCGCAAGCTCTCCGACCAGGTACGCGAAGGCCTCGCCCAGGACCGCGGCGCCGAGGGGGGTGGCCCCGACGACGGGGGGTGACGGTGGGTCGGCGCATCATTCTCCACCTCGACATGGACGCGTTCTACGCGGCCATCGAGCAGCGCGACGACCCAGCCCTGCGCGGGCGGCCGGTCATCGTGGGAGGCCGGGCCCGCCGGGGCGTGGTGTGCACGGCGAGCTACGAGGCGCGGCCGACGGGGGTGAGGAGTGCGATGCCCATGGTCGAAGCGCTCCGTCGCTGTCCGGAGGCGGTCGTCGTGCCGCCCCGGATGGGGCATTACCTCGAGGTGAGCGCCCAGGTGATGGCGGTGATGCGGACCTTCTCTCCCGTCGTCGAACCCTTGAGCCTCGACGAAGCGTTTCTCGACATGACGGGAACCGAGCGCCTCTTCGGCGCCCCTCGCGAGATGGCGGCCAAGCTCCGGGCCGAGATCCGAGCCCGCACGACCGTGGGCGACGTCGGACTCACCGGCTCGGTGGGGATCGCGGGCAACAAGTTTCTCGCCAAGCTGGCGAGCGATCTCGACAAGCCCGACGGCGTGACCGAAGTGCCGGTCGGCGACGAAGCGGCTTTCATCGCGCCGCTCGATCTCCGCCGGCTGTGGGGGGTCGGCCCTCGGGCGCACGCCCGTCTGCAGCGACTGGGGTTGGCGACCATCGGGGACTTGGCCGCCGCCGACGCCCGTACCCTCGAGGTGGCCCTCGGGGCGCGCCACGCCCACCATCTGCAGGCCCTCGCGCGGGGAGAAGACGCGCGCGCCGTCGTCCCCGACCGCGGACGCAAGAGCATGGGCTCAGAGTCCACCCTGGCCCACGACGTGCGCGGCCACGACGCGGTACGACGCATTCTCCGACGGCAGTGCCTCGGGCTCGCCGCCCAACTCCGCGCCCGCGGCAGCGTCGCGGGCGGCGTGCGCGTGAAGCTCCGCTACAGCGAGACGTTCGCGCTCGCGACCCGGCAGCAGGCGCTCGCGGTGCCCGCCGACGATGGCGAAGCCTTGCTCGAGGCAGCCGAGGAGCTCCTGCCGAAGTTGGACCTGGAACGCCCCATCCGTCTCGTCGGCGCGGCTGCCTTCGACCTCACCGGAAGCGACGCCCCGCGCCAATACGACCTCTTCGAGGCGCCCCGGCGGGAGCGCCGCGTCCAGCTCGAGCGCACCGTCGACGCCATTCGCGGCCGCTTCGGCGACAAGATCGACTTCGGCGACTGAACCCGACGCGGTTGCGAAAGGAGCATCCGCGATCCGAGGATCATCGGAGCCTACGATTGAATCTCCGGACGGCGGTCGCCGGGCGGTTCCGCGTCGAGCACGATGCCCTCGTAGATCTCGGGTCGTTGGCTATCGCGGGTCGTTGGCTATCGAGGCTGGTTGAGCACGTCGAAGACCGCATACAGTGGGGCCAGGGTGAACGCCCCATCATTGGTGGCGAGCACCACCATGCCCGCATCGAGCTCAGGCACGTAGTAGGCGCGTACTTCGTACCCCGGAATGGTCCCCGACTGGCCCACCATGTCGCGAACCCGCGTGGTGTCGACGAAGAGGCCAAGACCGCTGCGAAACCCTGGCTCCCCCGTGGCGACCGTCATTTCGACCATCGCCGCGCGGCTCGCCGCGGAGACGACAACTTCGGTGCCAAAGAGGCCGCGGAGGAGACGCGTCAAGTCGGACACCGTCCCCGCATAGGAGGCCGAGACCCCCCACGCCGAGGGATGGAGGAAATCTGTCGCCTCCTGGCCATTCTCCAAGTAGCCCGGGACGAGTTCGGTGTCGCTCGACTCGGAGCCGAGGAGCACGACGCTGCTGAGGCCGAGGGGCTCGATGACACGCGTACGAATGGCCTCGTGCGCCGGTCGTCCTGTCGTCTCCTCGATGATGACGCCCAACAAAATGAAGTTGATGAACTGGGTGTCGAACACAACGCCGGGCGGGTCGGCCGGCAGCTCGGCCGTGAAGTCGATCAGCTCGTCGGGCGTCCACGTCTGGTCGGGGTCGGCCACGAGGGCGCTTTGAAGGGTGGGGTTCGCAAAGTGATTCGCCAACCCGGCAGTGTGGTTGAGAAGCATTTGCACCGTAATGGCGTCGGCGTTGGGGACAGCCGGTCGCCACCGATCGAGCGTATCGGTGAGCGTGAGCTCCCCTTCGTCGACGAGGCTCATGATGGCGGCGGCGACGAGAAGCCTCGAGGCGAGCGCATACTTGACCAAGCCGTCACTCGGAACCGGCTCGAGGCCGCCCGCCCCGTAGGCCCATCCCGCACAGGCGGGCGTCGCGACGCCGACGATGACCCCTCCCGGTTGGTCGTCGGGAAAGGCATCTTCGGTGATGGCGGTGAGGGCCGGCGCGATTCCGGGGCAGGGGTCCGCCGGCGTTCCTCCCGTGCCGCCGACCCCATCGGTACGCCCTCCTCCGCCGCCGGCATTTCCTCCTCCCCCGTTCGCTCGCCCCCCGACGCCGGCCGCCGTCGTACGGGGCTCCTCGTCGACACGTTTGCAACCGACGCTCGTGCCGAGCATGCCGGCGACGATCGACCCCGCGGCGACGATGATTCCGATACGCATGCAAGCCGGGCTAGCAATTTACATTCCCTCCAATCTAAGGCGTCGTTTTCGCGCCTGACCGGGAAATCTGTCACCTCGAGGTGACGGCAGGCGCCAAGGTGTCACCTCGAGGGGGTAGCGAGACGGACGCCGGGACCGCCCCCGCCGGCGCCCCAAGGGCGTCTGCTTCTCACCCGGTGCGCCCCGATTGCGGCACGTTTCGTGTAGGTGCACCGATGATGAAGGCACCCATGAAAACGCACCCCGCCGCGGTGCTCGTGGCTTCGCTCGTCACCGGATGCGGTGGGGCCGAGGAGGTTGGCCCCGAACCCGACGTTCTCGCGTCCGAGCTACGAGACCTGGCTGGCTACGACGTGGACCAAGACGGCGTGACCATCGGAAACCGAGAGGGCATCTACCGTCTGGCCGACACGGGGGACGCCCTCGAGTTGGTCGAGGAAGCCGAGGACGTGTGTGCAATCGAATCGGTCGACGGGGTCGTTTTCGCGTCTTTGGCGAATCGCCTGCGACGCGTGGGACCGGCCGACGGATTCTTCGCCAACTTCAACCAGGGCGGTACCCCCACGGGATGCATCGCGCTCGCGGAGGGCAGTGGTTCCATCTTCCTGGGCTACCGAGGGTTCGACCGCAGCATCGTCGCATCGGCCGAACCGGAAGCGTTCCGCCTCGCTTCCGACGCAACCCGATCGGTGCTGAACGAGGTCGTTCTGGTGACCGGAGACACGGAAGCCATCTACTTCATCGACGAACCGTCCGGCTCGAGCGTCGCCCAGCTCTACCGTAGCCCTCGCGACGGCACGGACGTGGTGGCGCTCACCGAGGTGGGCCTGAATCCGACGGGCCTCGCGATCGACGCCAATTCGGTCTACTGGGGCGAAGCAGGCATCGCGGGGACCCTCACCCTGTTCGCAGTCGATAAGTCCAACGGTCTCAAGAGGACCGTCGCATTCGAACCGCGCGGATGCGGCTTTTACGACAGCTTGGCGCTAGCGGACGGCTACTTGTACTTCCCGAGCTCTGTCGCTGAAGAAGAAGGATGCGGCGGCGACAATTTCTTCTCGGTGTCACGCGTGCGGGTCGAAGGCGGCGACATCGAGGACGTGTTGGCTAAACCCGGCATGGGGCCCTACCGAAATCTGAGGGTATTCGACGGTCGTCTTTATATGATCGCAGAAGAAGCTCCACCTCGTTTTGGGGATGCCATTCTCAGCGTCCCCGTCCCGTAGTGGCTCGCCAACGAGGTCGGCGCAGGCCGGCACGGCCGCTCCCCGCCACGGCGAGAAGTCGAGCGTAAGGCCACTGTGACCTCAGAGGCACAGTCGAAGCGGAGGCTCCGGTTCACACCCCATCGCATGTCGCGAGTCCCGGAACGCTTCGAGCCGGTCGGGGCGGGCGTGCCGCCATCCCGGCTGGCGGCGGCGGACCTCGTGGGGGGGCATTGGACTTCGACTCCCGCCCAACGGGCCCATGTCGGCGGCACCTGCCGGCTCGTTGCAGGCGCTACAGCTCGCCGCCAACCATGCCCCGCCCTGGCGCGTGAATCCAAGCGCGCTTCCGGGAAGCTCGTGACACCTTCTTCCAAAGCGCTCCGGCAGGGGGCGGATGCCGCGGGCCAAGGCGGTGGCCGCCGAACCTGATACCCTTTCCAGGTGAGAGCTGCGCTGAGACCCCGCTACACGTTCGCCGAGTACCTCGAGCTCGAGCGGATGAGTCGCGGCGTTCGGCACGAGTACGTCGCGGGCGAGATGTACGCGATGGCCGGGGGCACGGTGGCGCATTCGGCTCTCGCCAGCGCCATGGTGGGGCTCTTCTTCGTCCACCTTCGGGGCGGAGACTGCCGGGCCCATGGCTCCGACCTCCAGATCAGCATCCGGGCCGCCGAGGTGGCCACGTACGCCGATGCGGTGGTGGTCTGCGATCCGGTCGAGCATGACCCCGAGTCGCCCTCCCACGTCACCAACCCCCGAGTCGTCGTCGAAGTCTTCAGCCCCTCGTCAGAGCGCTACGACCGAGAGCAGAAACGCCTTTATTACCAGCACGTCGATTCGCTCGAGGAGTCTGTGCTCGTCGCCCAGAACCGGCGGCACGTGGAAGTCTGGAGACGACAGGGCGAGGCGTGGGTCCCATCCGCCCACGGCGCCAGCGCCACGGTGGCGCTACCTTCGCTCGACATGTTCGTCGATGTCGACGCGCTCTATCGGGAGGCGGGCATCGAATAGGCCGTCGGGCGCGACGACGGATCTTTCCGTGCCGGCCCGGAGCGGAACGCCGAGGAGGTGCCCCCGAAACGCACCGCTTGAAAGCTTGGTCCCAAACACGCCCGGGGGGCGCCGCCGCGTCGCGTCGGCCTGCGGCGCCCGCGCTCCCCCGGCGAGGGGCGCCGCACGGCGCTCGCGTCAGCGATGCGCGACCTCATACAGAATCGCGACGATGCGGTCGATGCGATCCACCTCAGCCGCGACCGACGCGTCGTCGACGTGACCGACCGCGCCCGCGAGACGCAACGCCATGATGGCTTCGCTCATCTGAGCCTCCTTTGAGGCTTCCCCCCGCCCTCGCGCGCAGGGTCGTTCAAGGGCGAAGCCGCCCGGAGCCGTGGCCGCCACCCCGGCAAACGCAACGACTGGTGCCGGCCGATCCTTGGCGAGAAGTCCTGTCTGAGACGTGGGCGCCTACTGCGAGCGGCAGGAACGTCCCACCGGCCCCTGGAAGTCGGCCTGCACCTGAGTCGATCCTTCGGCGGTAGCGATGCTTCCGGTAAAGCTGCCCCTGGCGCATCCGTCGGCGTCCAGCTGCACGTTGACCGACACCCGATAAGGTCCAGAGTCCCCCACCGAAGCGCCAGACAGCCCCACGGATACGGGCGTGGCGGGGTAGATTGCGTCGAAGCGACCGGCGGTGTAGGTGCCTGAACCAATGAAGTCGTTAACCGCCGCATTGGCCTGGCCGTTCCCACGGCTTCTGAGAACCACGCTAAAGGACTTCTTCCCTTCTTTATTGTCGCGAATGGATACGTCTACGTCATCGCCTCCTCCGGAGCCTTCAATGGCGGGTTGTCCTGCGATCGCCATTCGGCCGTTGCCCGACCATCGGCAGGGGCAGGGCCCGACGGATCTTTCGACCAGCGACACTTCGTGCTCCGTCACACGATCGAAAGGGCGTTTCATGGTCACGCGCAGTGTGAGCCCCTTCATCGACATGTCGGCCGGTAGCTCGAGGTCGACTTCTTCGGCTGGGATCCGGTAGGTCCCCAACTGTTTTCCCGTGGCGGACACGCTTCGGGAGGACAGCAGTCGCCCGTGGTCCCCCACGTTCCCGGTCCACGTTGGCTTGGTCGCAGCCCCGACGAAGAGGTCGACGACGTATTCATGGCGTCGTTTCACATCCACGTCCTCGGCGAATAGCGGGACGTCGAGTTCTCGGACGGCACCGACCATCCTCTGTTCGGGCGCCAACTCGAAAGACTCCTTGGCCTCGTCGAACGCGATCGTCTCTCGGAGATGACGGCCGGGATGACCATAATGAAGTAGCTCGGTCGGGATCTTCTCCGCTCCGACCTCAAACGCGCGGATGCGGCCCCGCACCTGCAGCAGCGCGTCGCTCGCCGCGCCTCCCCTTACCAACATCTCGTCCATGAGCGCGCGGTACGCTCTTCGCCCCTTGCCCAAGGTGGTGATCTCCGACCACCCGAAGACGGCATTTCGCTCCGGCGCCAGGGCGTCCGCCAACCAAGTTCGCTTCATCGATTCGCAGGCCAGGAGCATCACCACCCCCGCCTTCGGCGCGGATCCCCGGAGATACTTGTCATTGACCATGAGGTACAGCTCGTCCGAGCGCCCAGTGGCCGACCGGCCGCACGTCACCATTCGATCGCTCACGCCCAACCCATCGAGGATCGAGATGACCTCCTTCTGGTCGCAACTGCGGATGGGGTGAGCCGTGGTCAGTTGGACGACGGGGTAGTCCTCGGGGACCGTCGGATTCTTCGCGCGAACACGCGAGATGCAGGATGCCGGATCCGCCTTGCATGCGGCCACCGAAGTTCCCGCCAGTGCGGCGCATCGGGCCATCGAGGCGGCTGACGTCTCGCAGATGTTGACTTCGTGTTGCGCGCCGTGGGCGACGAGGAAGACGTGGTCCCACGCCGACCATCCGCGAAAGGCATCGAGCCCCGCATCGTCTCCAGATCGTAGGCACACTCCGCCCGATCCTCGGTACTCGCGACGCCCATTCAGGGCGATCCGCACTTGATGGGCAGCGGCGGCACCGAGGGGTGCTTCCTCCGCCCCCCGCAGGGCATTGATCACGAGCGCTCGTCGTCGCCCTCGACGGGCCTCTCGAGTATCCGGGGGACAACCGGAGCCTCGGGGGAGCGACATCGGCATAGACTTCGCCTTGCGCGGACGACCTCCCTTCGATGATGCCTTCGGCCCGGTCGCGGCGGTTGCCGACGTCATGTCGATGAGCGTGGGTTCGATAAGGTACACGGGAGGTGCGCTGGCCACGCGGAGAAATAAACCCCCGTCGATGACGCGTGCCGACACGACCTCCGGGACGTCGCGTAGCCCCTCGGCGATCGCTTCGAGCGGACGCCCGGAGCGCCGTTCCGTCGCGGCCCGCTCGAGCAACACCTGACTGAGCCGCCAGCGATCAGGCGCCACGTCGGAGACCGTACAGGGATGGTCCAATACGTCACACATCGCAGACGAAGATGACCAGGGGGCCGAGACGGAGACGTCGGGAGGCTTGGGGGGAGGCGGCTCGCCCCCACCGCATCCGCCCGATAGCAACCCGAAGGCCACGGCAGGGTAACGCATTCGATTCATGAATTTGGTCATGGGTCGAACGGGCGCCCAACCCCACGTCCCCGTACCGCAACCGGGGCGAGTGGGTTCACATCGCAAGGAGCTTCTCTACCTTTTCGAGGAGGTCGAGGCGGGCCCGGGCGACGGGGCTGGTACCGTCGAGGAGGCGCTCCGTCTCGGCGAGCGCCTCGCCGAGGGGGACCAACCGGACACGGCGGTCGCCGGTGTCGTGCCCGACGGTCACCGGGACGTCCCATCCGACCATCACGTCGTGGGCACCGCGCAGCAATGCACCCGCGGCGGCGTACCCGAAGCGCTGGGCGATGAGGCGGTCGAGCGCGCTCGGGTTCCCGCCTCGGACCACGTGGCCCAAGACCGTCTCGCGGCAGTCGACCCCGGGGATCTCCGCGTCGAGAAACGATTGGAGGCGGTCGACGAGCGCGCCGGTGGGGACGTCGACGCCCTCGGCTTTGACGATGAGGCAGCGCTTTTTTTCACTCCCCGGCCCGAAGCAGCGGCGGAGCACCCTGGTGAGCCGATCGGTGAGCGCGTCGAGGGTCGGGGTGCCGTCCTCGCCGTAGAGGATCGCATCCGCTTCGGCGGCGATCCCGGCCCGCATGGCCAAAAATCCGCAATGGCGACCCATGACTTCGACCACGAAGGCGCGTCGATGGGCGCGGGCGGTATCGCTGATCCGATCGCAGGCCTCGACGATGGTGTTGACGGCAGTGTCGACGCCGATGCTCATCCCGCTGTGGCCGACGTCGTTGTCGATGGAGGCGGGGATGCCGACGATGGCGCACGGTCGGTCCTGCCCCAGGTGGTGGGCCCCGGTGAGGGAGCCGTTGCCCCCGATCACGACCAATCCGTCCAAGCCGAGGGCCGCGATCTGTCGCTTCGCCTGCGCTTGTCCTTCGGGGGTGGGAAACACCTTGGAGCGCGCCGAGCCGAGCATCGTCCCGCCCGCCCGCGCGATCCCCTCGACCCGGGCCGGAGTGAGCGCGACGGCGTCGCCGGCGAGCAAGCCTTCGTAGCCGCGCCGAAACCCGACGACCTCATGCCCCTGGGCCGTCCCCAACACCGCCACCACGCGGAGGGCCGCGTTCATTCCCGGCGCATCCCCGCCGGAGGTCAACACCCCAATTTTCATCGATCCAGGGTACGCGGAAGCGCCCCAGAGACGAAGGCGGAGCGTAATCCTCTGTCGCATGTATCAAAAAAATACACGTGATTCACCAAACCCTGCTGGTATGTATTTTTTTGATACAAGAAAGAGAGGCTGTCGGCTTAATTCCAAGTATTTTCAGGGTTTTATGCATCGGCACGGTCAGTGCAACGGACCGTGGGATGCTTCGTTCGGTCGTCGCGCTCGCGCTCGTCTCTGCTTGTTCCCTCCTCGTCGGATGCGACGACGGCGGCGGCGGCGCTCCCCTGTCGATTGCGCCCATCCCCGGCGGCGGCGGCCCCGTCGATGGTGACCGCACAGAGCCGGGCACGCCTCCCCCGGGCGCTGCGGCCCCTACCCCCGCGCCGGCGGGAGAGCCGGCCTGCACCCGCGACGTGGCTTTTCGCGCGGCGGGCCTGAGCTTTCTCGAGCCGACCCCGCCGAACCTCGCCGACCGCTTCAACCAGCTCGGGTATGGCTACGACGCGCAGGGGTTGACGGTCGCCCTGCGCGCCGCCGAGGGCGCCCCGATGCTCGCCGTGTCGGCCACCGCCGATGTCTCCGGGGCGCATCGCTTCGCGGGCACCGCCCCTCTGCCCGTCGGCGCGCAGCTCTCGGCCGGAGGGTTCGAGACCACCGCGGCCCAAGACGACGCCACCCTCCAGCTTTGGGTCGACGGGGCGCTGGTCGACATCCCGCTCCGCAACGTGAACGTCCGCGCCCGCACGCTCGGCGATTGCGCCGAGGCGTGGGTCTTCATCGACGCGGTGATCCCCGAGTCGGCCGCCGACATCGACCTCGGCGCCGGAGAGACCCTCACCGATCTCGCGGGCCCGACCAAGGGCACCGACGAGGTCCCCGGGATCGGTTGGCCGGTGCAGATCATGTTCGCGACGGAGTCGGTCCCCTTCGACTTCGCCGACATGGCGGAGGCCCCATGAGCCGCTCCGGGATTGTGGCCGGCACCGTGGGGGCGGCCCTTCTGCTGCTGCTCGGGTGCCAGGAACGCCCGAGCCCCGCCGCGAGCGCTACGGCCAACCCGAGCGGCAGCACCCCGCCGCTCGCCGGCGCGGCATCGGCGGCCCGCTCTTGCGACGAGGCCCCCGGGCCCGGGTGTGCTTGTGCCGAAGAGGGCGCCCGCGTCGCCTGCCACGAGGTTCACGCCCAAGTGGCGGGGCAGGCGGTGTGCGGGCAGGGCGAGGCCGTCTGTCACGACGGCGTCTTTGGCGCCTGCGTCATCAACCACGCCGTCACCCTGAGCCAGTTTCAAAGCGCATCGCTCGGCGGTCCCTCCAATTGCGACAGCCCCTGCGACCCCGGCTGCCAGCAATTCGTCGACGAGCCATCGGACAGCCTCACCGACCAGGACCAGGGGATCGTGGCGGATGACGATGGGGTCTCCCTCCCGGGCGCGCCCGGGCTGGTCGAGTCGTCTTGCACCGGCGGGACCTCGGGCACGTGCAGCCATTCGATCTGCGAGACGGGGGCGGCGCTGAGCGCCGGTTGTGATGCGACCCAGCCCGGCGAGCCGAGCTGCGTCACCGCCATCTGCAACGAAGACCCGACCTGCTGCACGGATGGGTGGAACACCGATTGTACCGACCGGCTCGAGGCGACCTGTGGCGTGTCGTGTTTTGCCGATGACGGCGGCGCGTGTTTCGCCTGCTACGAAGACGACTTCGACCACGACGGCGACGGCTACACCGGCCGCGACGGGGACTGCCTCGACTGCGACCCGCTCGTCAACGCGGGTGCGTTCGACTTCCCGAACAACGGTCTCGACGAGAACTGCGACGGCCTCGCCGACAACGAAACCACCGTGTGCGATGGCTCCGTCGCGCTCGCGACGTCGGACCCCTACCAATTCGCGGCGGCGCTCGACCTCTGCCGACAGACCCCCGCCGGCGCCACCGGCGCCGCGCGAACGTGGGGGGTCGTCGACGCGGCGTTGGTCCAGGCCACCGGGACCGGCGCCCCCCTTCCCCGCCAGTACGCGGTCCAATCATCGTTCGGCGCCGCCAACGTGCCCCAGGGAGGGTCGAAGATGGCGGTCTTCTCGACCGGTACCGCCCGTACCCCCGGTCAGGCCGGCTACCGCAATCCCAACGGCCAAATCGACAGCTTCAGCGCGGGAACGTCCTGCGCTTACCCCCCTGGCTTTCCCAAGAACGCGGCCGGGTGTCCCGCCACCGGCGCCTCCGCTTTCGACTCGTCGGGGCTGCGGTTGAAGATCCGGGTCCCCACGAATGCGAAATCGTTCAGCTACAACTTCAACTACTTTTCCACCGAATACCCCGAGTGGGTGTGCACCGCCTTCAACGACCATTTCGTCGCCCTGTTGACCGGGAGCTCGGCCCTCCCCGCCAACCCCCCGCAGAACAGCGACAACATCTCCTTCGACGCCAACGGAGACCCGGTGAGCGTCAACGTCGCGTTCTTCACCGAGCCCGGCTGCAGCAATTGCTCGAGCGCGGTGCTCGGCAACACCGGCTTTGGGGGTCAGTGCTGGAACGAGACCTGCGGCGGGGCGACCGACTGGCTCTTCACCACCGCCCCCGTGGTGGGCGGCGAGGAGATCACCCTGCAATTCGCGACCTGGGACCAGGGTGATTCCCTCTGGGACTCGACCGTGCTCGTCGACAACTTTCAATGGTCGGTCGAGACCACCGACATCAAGACCGGGGTCGAGCCGCCGAAGCCTCCCCCGACGCTCTTTTCGGGGGGTACGTTCGTCCGTGATTACGACGGTCGAGGCCTGTGTCCCGAGGGTCAATCGATCCGGTGGGGCCACTGGTCGTGGGTGGGGCAGACGCCGAGTGATAGTGAGATCGCGTTTTCCGTCCGCGTCGCCGACACCGTGGGGGGTCTCGATACGGCCCCCGAGGAGACGTTGCTCTTTTCCGCGCCTCCCGCCGCGCTCGCCGGGACCTCCGCCGTCGCGCGCCAAGGGAGCCCGGACACGCAGAACGGGTCGCTCATCGTCGATGAGACCCTCGTGGGGAAAGGCATGAACCGCCACGCGAACTTCGTGCGCATCATCTCGCGGCTCCAGCCCTCGACCGACCTGCTGTTCGCCCCCACGCTGTCGGCCTGGAACCTACAAGTCACCTGCGTGGACGACGTCTGAGGCGACATCCGCCGCTCGGCCTCGGCGGCTCGGCCCTCACCGGATCGGCCCTCATCGGATCGGCCCTCATCGGATCGGCAGCGTGACCTGTTCGATGAAGCGGAAACCAGAACCTTCACGAACCTGCGCCACGATGGCTCCGTTGGCCGGGTTGACGACACGAACCCCGCTGTCGCTGCCGCCGGTGACGATCCAGTTGCCGTCGCCGAGCGGGTGAACCCCCCGCGCGGAGGGCAGCGGCACGGACCGCCCGACCACCCCGGTGTCGGAGACTTCGACGACCTCGCCCGAGGAGAACGCCGCGACCAAGTAGCCACCCGCCGGATTGGGTTTCAACTGCTGGGGAAAGTCGCGTTGCAAGAGGTGGCTGAACGTCGTGGTGCTGCCCGCGGGGTAGAACCGGACCCGGTCGGGGGAACCGATGTCGACGACGAGGGTGTTGCCGTTGCTCTCGAGGAGGATGTCGAAGGGGTTGAGGGTGGTGTCGTCGATGAAGTCGTCGAGCCGGGTCCCGTTGGCGGCGAAACGCGCCACCGTGCCGTTGGCGACCGACACGAACAAGTCGGTCCCGAAAAAGTCGATGCCGCGGATGTTGTCGAGGCCGTCGGTGGCGTCGGCGAAGACCCGTACGAAGGCTCCGCTCGCTTCGAACTCGAGCACCGCATCCTCGATTTGGTCGGAGACGAAGATGTTGCCGTTGAGGCCCTGCGTCGCGTTGAAGGGGATGCTCAGGGTGTACGGGTCCGACATCTGGTTGGGGGGAAGCCAGTCGCCGAGGTAGCTGCCGTCTTGCGGGTCGTAGAGCCCGACGGCATCGACCTCGCTGTCGGGGATGAGCAATACATCGACCGTCGTCGGGTCGGGCGCGTTGCCCCCGGTGCCGCTTCCGCTTCCGCTCGGACCGCCCGACAAGGAATACGGGAGGCCATCGCAGGGGCCGCACGATCCGAGCGTCGCCCCGTCGGCGGCGCACGCCTGCACCCCGGCTTCCCCGTTGTCGCAGCGACAGAACACCGTCGACCCCGGAGCGCACCCGGGTTCGGCCGGGCTCGCGCCCGACATGCACGCGCCCACGGCGGCCGCCGTCGCGACGGCCCCTGCGGCCAGCCCCGCGGCCGCCAGCCGTGTGGTCCACGTGCGCGACGCCCGACCCATGATGGGATGGAGGGTTCCGCATCGGCGCGGGCGTCGCAACGTCAGATCTCGCCGGCCAACCACAAGCCCACGAGCTGGCCGGCCAGCGAGTATCGCGGGGGGATGTAGATCTTCTCGGCCCGCGCGACCTCGTCCCGCGTGAACCACCCGCCGGCCTCGAGCTCCTCGTGGTCGAGCCGGAGGTCGCCGTGGCGACTCTTCATGGCGTAGCCGACCATGAGCGATCGAGGGAACGGCCACGGTTGGGAGCGCACATACCGCACATCGGTCACCTCTAGGCCCACCTCTTCGTACACCTCGCGTCGAACCGCTTCTTCGACACTTTCGCCCGGCTCGACGAAGCCGGCCAGCACCGAGTGCATCCCCGGAGGAAACGTGGATTTGCGCGCCAAGAGAATCCGATCGTTCCACTCGATGAGCGCCATCATGGCCGGATCGGTGCGGGGGAAGTGCTTGGTGTCGCAGTCGGTACACGCCAGCACGTGCCCGCCTTCCTCGGGCGCCGTCGGCCCCCCGCAGCGGCCGCAGAAGCGGTGGTCACGGTGCCACACCACCATGCCGCGCGCGTAGCTCAAGAGCGACGCGTCGCCGCTGCGCATCAGGGAGCCGACCACGCGAAGATCCCGAAAGTCGGCGTGATCCGCGAGCTGGGGATGGCGCGCGAGCTCTTCTTCGTTGGGCAACGCGACGGCGAAGATGGGACGCCCCGCCACCCGGCCGAGAAAAATGGCGGGGTGGCTTCGCGGGGAGAGTGCCGCGACGCCCTCGGCCGACAGCAGCACCGGACGAGGGGCGTCGTCGCGCGACACGGGGCTCTTGTTGCGCCATACCGGCAGGTAGCGGGCCGTGGCGTCGGCTTCGAAGGCCTGAAGGCGGTTGCGGTCGGCACGGGCGTCGGCGGTCCGGTCGAAGGCGCCGGCGTCGAGCGGATGCTCCTCCATCGAACGCGAGTCTGTCGCCCCGCGTCACTCCGGGCAAGATCCCAATAATGTTGGCCAATCATTACAGCCGGTGCGCCTTCCGGCCGTTTCAGCGATGATGATGGCGGTGGGAGAGCTGACCCAAGCCCTGCGGCTGGCCATCATGGGCGCACTGGTCACCGCACTCTTCGCGCTGCCGAGCATCGGCCGGCTGCTCTCGAAGCGCCAGGTGACCCGGGGCCTGGGGGCGCTGAACGCGGCGGCGTTGGTGTTCGTGGCCGGCAAGTTCGCGCAACACATCCTGACCGACCCGAGGTGGGTGATCCTCTCCGTTCGCGTTCAGATCACCGCCCTGTTGTCGTGGGTGCCGACGGGGTTGTGGCTGGTCGCCCTGACGACGACGAAGTCTTTTCGTCCGCATCTCTACGCCGCCACCTCCGCCGTGGCCCTGGTCCCGTGGCTCGGCGAGGTCATGGTCGCCGACGAGGTCTTCGTGCGTGCGGCCGGGACCTCTGGAGAGATCCTCGCGGCGCAAAGCGGCCCCATCTTTCCGGTCGTCGCCGTCTACGGATTGGCGGCCGGCGCCTACATCGGGGTCTCGCTGTGGCGCCACACGGACCCGGCGACGAGAAGACCGCGTCAGCGCCGTATCGCCGCGACCGCGTTCGCGCTCGTCACCGCCTCGCTGGTCAGCGACGTGATGCTGTTCGCGCAGTGGACCGAAGGCGGTTCGCTGAGCGACATCGGCATTTCCGTCGCGGTGCTGTTGATGGTCGGTGGCCTCCAGGCTCAGGCCGACTCCGACCGAAAGAGCCTGGAGCACGACCGCGCCGAGGTCGTCGACGAGATCGAAGCCGTCCGCGAGGAGTTGGAGCTGGCGCTCGAGAACACCCTCAACCTGATCTCCGCGCTTCCCGACACGATCCTCCTCCACCGCCAGGGCCAGCTCGAGTTCATCAATCCCGCCGGCCGCCGCTGGCTGGGCCTGAGCGACGCCCCGGTGGGAACCCCCATCGCCCAGTTCGTGGCGCCCTGCGAGGAGCGCTCTGAGCCATCACCCCTCCTCGCCGAGCACCCTCCCACGACGTCTTTCGAAGAGCGGTTCGTCACGTCCGACGGGCGCACCCTCCTCGGCGAGGTGCGGGCGTTGCGCCTGATGCACGACGGGTTTCCCATGAACATGGCCATCATCCGGGACCTCACCGCGCGGCGCGAGCTCGAGCAGCAACTCCTCACCGCCGACCGCCTCAGCTCCCTCGGCACCCTCGCGGCGGGGGTCGGGCACGAGATCAACAACCCCCTCACCTACATCACGAGCAACATCGCGCTCGCCCGCGGCGACGCAGAGTCGGAAGAGATGAGGGAGATGCTCGACGACGCCTACGAAGGGGTGCGCCGGGTGGCGCGCATCGTCGAAGGTCTGAGTACGTTCGCACGACGTCGTCGCACGTCCGACACGCGCATCGACCTCGCCAAGGCCATCGACACCTCCGTCGAGCTCGTCCGCCACCAAATCCGGCACGTAGCGCGCATCGAGCTCGACATCCCCGACGCGCTGCCGGAGGTCGCCGGCACCCAGGACGACATCATTCAGGTGCTGGTCAACGTGCTCATCAACGCCGGGCACGCGATCGAGGCCGCCCCCAAGCGCGACCACGCCGTGTCGGTGTCGGTCACGCACGACGAGACCCACGTGCGCCTCTGCGTCGACGACACCGGCTGCGGCATCAAGCCCGAGGACCAGAAGCGCCTCCTCGAGCCATTTTTCACGACGAAACCCGTCGGGAAAGGTACCGGCCTGGGGCTTTCGATCTGCCACGGGATCATCGAGGGCATGCACGGCCGCCTCACCATCGAGGGCCGGGAGGTCGGCGCCCAGGTCGCGATCCAACTTCCCCTCCGCGCTCCCGCCCGCGCGGAGGACGCCGAAGTGCCGACCACCACCACGCTGATGCCCCCACCCCCGCGTCACGGCCTAAACGTTCTCGTCGTCGACGACGACCCCATGGTTCGCCGCTCGCTCCGACGGGCGCTGAAGCAACAGGTCGTCACCCTCGCCGACGATGGCGAAAACGGGTTGGACGCCTGCGCCCACGCCACCTTCGACCTCATCCTCTGCGACGTGATGATGCCCGGGATCTCCGGCACCGAGTTTCTTCAGCGGCTGACGCAGCGCGATCCCGCGCAAGCCGAGCGCGTCATTCTCATCACCGGCGGCGTCTTCACCGCCGAAGAGCGCGCCCGCATCGACGCCCTGGGCGCCCGGGTGCTGCAGAAGCCCATCTCCCCGGCCCAGCTCGCATGTTCCCTCGCCCAAACCCAAGGTCCGACGGACGGCGCTTGCGCTGAATTCGCCGCCACCGCCGAGTGATGCGCGCGCCCCGGCGGGGCCGGGGTGACCGCGGGAAGAAAAAACCTCAGAATGCGGCGTAGAGGCGAGGGGTTCGGTTGCGTAGACCTCGCCGAAGGGCTCCAGGATGAGAACGACCGATTTCGCTTCGCTCTTCACCGCCATCGTCGCTGCGCAAGGCGCGGTGGGCTGCGGCACGTCGAAGGCGCCCACGGGGACCTCCGCCCCGGCGGCCACGGAGGGGGGGTCGTCGGTCGACATCGAGCCCACGCCACGGTCCTCGGCCGGTGATGACGACGACACGCCGTCGGCCGTCGCGAGCAGCTCGGCCGCGACCGGAGACCCAGCTCCGACGTCGACGTCCGGCGACGCCTATCGGGTCTTTCCCATGCCCGCATCGCACGTGCGGGGCGATGACTACTGCGTCGACGGTAAGCCGCACTTTGGCCCCATCAAACCCGAGGCGGCCTTCGCCTACCTCGAGCTGGTCCGGGTCACGATGGGGGCTGAGATCATCATGCGGGTCGGCCAAATGTGCCCCGAGGGCGGCGACGCCAAAGCCTGCAGGGCGGAGCTGGCTGCGTTGCGGGACCGTCACACCCGGCGCGGTCGACGGTTCGTCGACCCCACGCAGAACGGGGAGCACATCCTCATCGTGCGCCAGCGCGAGGCGTTCGTCGCCCTCACCAAGGACGAGGAGCTGAAGGCGTTTTTCGGCGCTGTCGACACGCCGACCGAGGCGCTCTTCTGGGCGCTGCGGGGGCGCTACCGGCTCTCGTGTGAAGGTGGCGCCAACATGAACCGGAAGCCCGACGGCTACACGCTACAGGTCGAGACGGGCCACACGTGTGGTCCTGGCTCCGGACGCTATCGGCACGAGCTCCTGGTGAAAACGATCGGTGACACCGAGGAGAAGGGGAAGAAGCTGTTGGAGGCAGGCAATCCCCGCTGTGCGGTCGGACGCCTACCGTCAGCGGCCGCCGCCACGCGGGAAGGAGCCGCCGCCGCCGAAGGGCCGACCCGGGTCGCGGCGATGTTGGCGGAGGCCGCGTTTCTCGAGGCGAGCGCCGTGGTCGCCTTCGACGAGCTCACCGAGGAGCTGCGCGAGCTCGAGGCGCCCGACGCGCTCATCACCTGGGCCCGCGAAGCCCGCGAGGAGGAGGTACGGCACGCGCGATTGATGGGCGACCTGGCGCGCGACCGCGGCGCCAGCATCGCGCCGGTGCCGGCGGTCGACTCGGCGCGCCCGCCCCGCTCGGCCTTCGCCATCGCGCTTCACAACGCCGAGGAGGGGCTCGTCCGTGAGAGCTACGGCGCGGTGCTCGCGCACTATCAAGCCACCCACGCCGACGACCCCGAGCTCCGCGCCGCCGCCCGCGCCATCGCGGCCGACGAGACCCGCCACGCCGCGTTTTCGTGGGCGCTCCACGCGTACCTCGCCGCCCACCACCTGACCGCAGACGAGCGTCGAGCCGTCGCCCAGCACCTCCTCGAGGCCCGGACCGAGCTACGCACCGCGAACCACGACTACGGTCACGAAGTCGGCAACGCCCTCGGCATGCCTCCCCCCGAGGTCGCCGCCAAGCTGCTCGACGCCCTCGATGCCCAACTATGGGGCGCCATCTCCTAAGGAGGTGAGCGCGTATTCGATTGGCGGCCTCACGTCGCCGACTGGCAGCGAAAGCAGAACGTGCGGCCGAGTTCGAAGGTCTGGCCGAGATGAAGGCGCTGCACCGGGGCCCGCCGACCTTCGACCCAACTCCCCGTCGCGGTGTCGAGGTCGATGAGAAGCAGGTCGAGCGTTTGCGGTCCGCCCGGGGCAAAAGTGAGCAGCGCGTGGTGCGAGGCCAAACAGGGCGCATCGATGGTGACCTCGCACAGCTCGCTCCGGCCGACGGCGATCACCGCCCCCGGCAGCAACCGAAACGCATCCCCGAGCGCCACGGTGGCCGGCTCGACCGTGTCGTGGGCCCGAGCGTGGTCGGAGAGCCCCACGTAGACGAGGTACACGCCATCGCGCGCCCGGGGCGACGCCGAGCCCTTGCGACGTTCGGTCGCGCGCTTGTCCCACCCCGTCACCGCCGGTCGCTCAGTCCTTCTTCTTGTCTTCGAGCGTCTTTTTCTCGCAGGCGAAAAAGGCGTCGCGCTCATCCTTGCAGCGGTCGAACGGGAGCCGCAGGCGGTTGCCCTCATCGTTGCAGGCCTTGTCTTCGTCTTTGCCGATGCACGACACGAGCTTCTCGACCTCCTCGTCGCACCGGTCCATCAGCGAGAGGTAGCGCGAGGCACATGACGTCGTGCACTTCTCGTCATCGTCGCAGCTCTCGCACGCGTCTTCGCAGACCTCGGCCACGGCCTTGTAATCGTCGATGCTGTCCTTCAGGTCGTCCCCGCCGACGGTGTCGAGCGCCTCGGCGTCGAGCTCATCCCCCGCGGCGAGGTTGTCGACCAACGTCGCCGCCGCTTTGGCGACCTCCATCGTCTCTTTGGTGTAGGCGGCGATGTCCTCCTTGAGTCGGTCGTCAGGGGCGAGCTCGAGCGAGATCGTCACCTTGTCGCCGCTGACCTCGGCCTTCAGCTCCTTGAGGGCCGCCACCGACGCTTCGATCTGCGCCTTGGTGATCTTCTCCCGGAGCCGCTTGCGATCCTTCTGACGGGCGCTGAGTTTCTCGTCGGATTTTTCTTCGTCCTCGTCCTCGAAGTTCTCGAAGCCCTCTTCGATGGCGTTGCCGAGTTCGCCCAAAAAGTCGTCGTACTCCTTCTTGATCTTCTCCGCCGTGCTGTCGTCGTCGGCGTACACGACGAGGTAGACCTCGGCGGTTTGGCCGTGGCCAAAGTCGCCTTTGGTCCCGAAGCCGTAGCCCTTGATGTCCTCCATGTCCTCGCGCAGCTCGTCGGCCGTCTCCTGGAGGTCTTCCAGCGTCTCTTTGTCGGCCTTCTTGAGGTACCGGCCGCCGAGATGGCTCGCGAGCGGGTCGCGAAAGTCGCGGTCGACGTCGATGGTGACGATCGCTTCGTCGTACCCCGAGAACTCCCGGGCGAGGTCTTCCAGCAGGTCGAGATCGTTGGAGGTGTGGCCGCCTTCGAGGTCGACGTCCTCGCCGAATTGGTCGAGCGCCTTTTGCGCGCCCTCCAGCCACAGGTTCGTCTCGTCGAGTTTGGCGAAAATGAACGACTCGTCGTCGCACTTTTTCTTCTCGTCGTAGCGGGTCAGCCGGCAAAAGGCGTGCTGCATGTTGTCCGGGTCGCTCGCCCCGCGTCGGCGGTCGGTGGCGTCCGGCATTTCATCGACCTTCATCTCGACGAACGACAGCGAGTAGGCGTCTTTATCGTCGTGCTCGCCGACTTTGATCCGGTAGCTCGAGCCGCCGAACGGAAACGCACCCGCCAGCTCTTTGCCGCACTTCAGCGCCGTCTGCAGGTCGTCGCGCGCGTCGTCGCTGCTCAGCATTCGGGCGACCTCTTTGCGCGCGTACTCCCGGTCGGCGTTCAGCAGATCGCTGAAGACGTCGTCGCCACCACAGTATCGCGACGCCAGACGCGACCATCGCGCCTCCTCGGGGAGGTCTTCACCGCCCACCTGGGCGATGTCGATCTTCATCCGCGCCACCATGGTCGTGTCTTTCGGCAGCATCCCTTTGCTCATCGGCAGCGGCGCCCCGCCCCCCATCGCGCTCACGCCCCAGACGATGCCCCCGACCACCGCGAGCGCGCCGACGCTGCCCCCCGCGATGAGCGGGACTTTCGACTTCGGCTTGCCGCCGCCGCCCGACGTGTTGTGCGGACCGCCTCCGCCCGCCGGCGGCGTGGCGGGGGTACCGTAGGCGCCCGTTGGCGGAGGCGTGCCGGGGGGGCCGCCCGGGACGGCGCCATACCCGCCCGCGACAGGGCCACCCGCGACAGGGCCGCCCGCGACAGGGCCTCCCGGGGCCCCGCCGTAGCCGCCTGCTACGGGGCCGCCCGGAGCCGCGCCGTAGCCGCCTGCCGGCGCCCCGGGGACACCTCCGTACGCCTGTCCCGGCGGAGACCCGCCGGCCGACGGCGGCTGCGGGGCCGAACCAGGGGTGGGGGGACCAGACGGCGGCATCGCACCGTGTCCATGAGGGGGGGAACCGCCGCCGGGGGGTTGTTGCGCCATCGTCTCGTTACACCTCGTCCAGAATGTCCGCCCCGGTTCTAGCGGTGGCGCCAGCGGTTGGGAACCCGCAGCCATGGTACGGCCCGCGCGCCCCGACCTTCCTAGCGTTTCGGGCGGAACCGATAACGAACGCTCATCGGCAAAAAGCTCGCTTCCAGGGTGATGTCGTCACGCTCCAGCCGAATGAGGTGCTGATTCGTCTTCTTGCCGATGGCGTCGATCTCCCGAAACGTCGCTTTACCCGCCAAGGGATCGAACTCCAGGCTCGGAAAGACGGCGGCCAGCGTGGCGTACTGGCCCGCGAGCTCGACCCCCATCCCGTGTTCCTTGCGCAGGTCGTTGAAGAAGAACACGTCCATCGAGGCGATGCGGCCCCCCTCGAGCTTCATCTGCACCGCCATGAACCCGTCGACCGTGTACTGACCGTCGGCCTTTTTCTCGAAGGGCCGCGTCGCCGCGTCCGGCAGCTTCTTCCCGCCGAGCAGCTTCGTCTCGTCGAGCAGCGCCTCCAGGCACGCGATGAAGTCGGCCGGCTTCAACCCGAGGTCACCCTTCGACGGCGGCGCGGCGCGAACGCAGGCTTTCGGCCGGTTCGAGGCCTCCCCGCCCTTCTTCGGCTTTTCGTCCCTTTCCTTTCGCTTCTTCTTCTCGCGCTTCTTCCGTCGCCCGCCGTCGTCGTCGTCTTTCGACGCGGAATCCCGCCGGGACGTGTCCGCTTGGGAACATCCCACCGTGGCCAGGGCCAGGGCCAAAACCAGCACCGCTGCGCACCGCATCGGGCGAGGCTACCCGAGACCGGCCGCCCCTGCGCGCAACGCGGCGATGTCGCCAGCCACCCGTCACGTCAGGCGAAGAGCGCGCGAGCGTCGATCACGCGGTCCACGAGATCCTCGGACCAGGCATTTTTCTTTAGTCCGTAAGGGGTCACGAGGGTCAGCGCGACGCGCTTCTTCGTGCCGCTCACCCGCTCGAAGATGTCGATCTTTTCCTTCAGGGCGCGGGCGTACGCCTTGGTGATCACGAACGGCTCGGCGCTGAATTTCATTTCGCACACGTTGATCACGTCGTCCCGGCGGTCGAAGAGCAGATCGATCTGCGCCCCCTCGCGGACGCGCGACCGAGTTCGAGGGATGTGACGCCAGGACCCGACGTCGGTCACGAGTCCTTCGATGCCGAGCGCACCGCGGAGTTCACGGGCGTGATTGAGACAGACACTCTCGAAGGCGTAGCCCGCCCACGCGTGGTAGCTCGGGGTCTTCGTGCGGCTGGGCCAGAAGGAACCGGCGCCCCGGGCGAGCAGGCCCTTCGGGGCGGTACGAATCCACCGGTGATGAAAGAGCGAGAATTCGTCGATGACCCGAAAGACGGCCGTCTTGGCCCGCTTTCCCCAAGGGTGAACCCGCGCGACGAAGCCCGCCTCTTCGAGTTCGCTAAGACGACGATTGAGACCACCTCCCGACGACAACTGGAGCCGCTCGATGAGTTGGTCGCGGGTGAGCCCCGACGCCCTCTCGGCCAGAGTCTCGACGAGCGATGTATGGCGCTCGTGGTCGGCGTAGAGGCTGGCGAACAGGTTGTCGAACTCATCGCGGAGTGGCCCCCCACGCTCGAAGCATAGACGTCCCACCGCCTGCGCGACGGACTCCCCGTGGTCCAGGAGACTCAGGTAGTAGGGCACCCCTCCCAGCGCCATGTAGAGCTCGAGCGTCTCCTTCTCCTTCAGTCGGTGCCGCGACCGCTTCAAGTAGGTGCGCGTTTCTCGGAGCGTGAACGGCTCGAGCCGTACCCGACGCGTGAGGCGGTTGTGGAGGCCCCCCTTCGCGAGCACGAGACGCCGAAGCATCCACGAAGCGGCGCTGCCGCACAGGACGAGCTTGACTGAGGGCACCCGGGACAGACGCGCGTTCCATTGATAGTCGAGCGCCTCGAGGAGCCCCGACCGCGGCGTGGCGAGCCAGGGAAGCTCGTCGAAGAACAAGACGATCGGGGCGGAGGAGGCCTCGGCCCGACGCAGGACGAGGCGGCTCATGTAAGAGAAAGCATCGTCCCAGCTGCGAAACTCAGGCAGTGGCTGCCCCTCCGTCATCGTCGCCTCCAGCGCCTCTCTAAAGCGTCTCCGCTGCAGGGTCGCCGCACCGTTCTTCGTGCCCGTGACCTCCAGGTAGGTACCCGCGCGAGGTGCGAGGTGCTCGCGGATCAGATGGGTCTTACCGATGCGCCGCCGACCGTAGAGCGCCATCAGCTCGGCCCGGTTCGATCCGAGCATGTCATCGAGCAGCGCTCGTTCGCGCTCTCTCCCGACGAATGTTGATTTGGCCACCTAACGCAAAATAGGTGGCCAAATCTCTAGGCGCAAATGAGATTTGGCCAGCTTTAATTGGAAAGGTGGCCAAATCCAGAACGGGGACGCCGTTTGGGGGTCGCGGCTCAGAATTCGCCCTGAAGGCCGACACCGGCGTGGTCCGGGGCCACCGAGGGTACGAAGCGGATCGAGGGGCCCCGCCCCTGGCCCCACGGCGTCAGCCGCTTTACGAGCCGCTTCTCCTTGAACGCGACCCCGCTGATCGACAGCACCACCCCTGCGATTTGAAGCACCCCGAACGAGGCGAGAACGCCCGTATTGGTATCGTTCGCGTCGAGCGACTCGATGGCGAGAAACGAACCCGCGATGGGCACGAAGGCCGGAGCGACCTCAGAAGGCGCAAACCCGACCAGCAGCAGGAGCGAGGGGGGCAACAGCCAGAACGCCGCCGCAACCCCCGCGCCCCCGTAAACCCGCGATCGACTCACGCGCTCTTGCACCTCGAAGCCCTCGGGCACGGGGCCGCCCGAGCGCCAATCGCGACACCGAGCCTCGGGACAGAGCGGCGGACTCAAGATGGTCCCGGCCCCCGCGACGGTCGCAACTGGCACAGGGGCGGAGGGCACAGGGGCAGAGGCCACAGGGGCAGAGGCCACAGGGGCAGAGGCCACAGGGGCGGAGGGCACAGCGGGCGACGTGGCGGAGGGAGATGCCGCGGGGGGCGGGGTGGGAAACGCGGACGACGGCAGCGTGGCGACCAACAGCCCCGCGGCGCAGCCCACGATCCTCGCTCGCTCGAGCCGATCCATGGCTCAGAACGCTCCCGTGAGGTTCACGCCAAACTGGTCGGGCGACGCGAGAGGCGACACGTCGAGATGAACGTCGGCGTTCTCGAGGCGCGTCAACACCGCCTCGGGGAAGAGAAAGGCCGATAGGGCGACGCCAGCGCCCAACGTTTGAAAGATGGCCGCCCAGGGCGTGGTGAACTTGGGCCCGTCGGCCGAGAAGCCTTCGGCGTAGGGGCCCGCGACCGGGATGAAGTCGTGCGCATTCGCTTTGTAATGAACGGGCAGCGCCGCGCCGACCAACGTCACCCCGTAGCCCAGCGCGAACGTCGCGAGCCCGCCGTAAATCATCACGGTCCGGAGGCGATAGGTTCGTTCGTAGCCCGGCGGGATCTCCGTCCCGTCCCACGTGTCGATGACCGGCGGAAGGCAGTCCCGGCCGCGCAAATACTTGTCCCACCCCGGCCCAAACGAGCCGTCCGCCCGCAGCGCGAACGGCGACGACGAATCATCGGAGTTCGAGGCGTTGTTGCCCCCGGAGGTTTGCGTCGCGCGGGAGTCGGGCGCTTCCGCGGGGCTGGCTCCGCGCGCCACACTCGAGACGCCGACGAGCGCGAGCGCGACCGCCGTTGCGGCTCTCGCCGCGCGCCGCTTCATGCTCAGGTCAGGGTGATGCATGGTCTTCGTCGCGTGCGACGATGGCGTCGGGGGATTGACGCCAGGGAGTACGCGGGGCCGAAACACGTGCCCCCAGAATACGGACGCCGAGAGGCGCCTCTTGCCCGCCGCTTCGATTTGTCTGCCGGAGTCGGGTCATCGGACTCAGAATTCCCCGTAGAGGCGCACGCCGGCGCGATGAGGGGCGACGTCGGGCGCGACCATGAAGGGCAGCGGGTTATGGGCGGTCGATCGCTTTCTCACGACCTCGTCCGATAGGACGAAGCTGCCGATAAGGAGGCCGACCCCGCCCATCTGGATGGTTCCCGACATGATGAGCGGCCCCACAGCACGGCCCTCCATGCTGGCCAAGCCGAGGAACGGGCCAGCCACCGGAATGAAGACCGGCGCCCAATTCTCCGGGCCGGGGTCGTCATCGGCATAGGCAGCCGCAATGCCCCCTCCAATGCACCCCCCGCCGAGCCACAGGGAGCCCCAAACGAGGAGCACGAGGTTGGGGCGCGACACCCGCACGAAGTCGGGGTGAAGGTCGGGCACTGTCCCTGCGTCGGGTTCGCGGCGCGGCGGAACGCGACGCGGTGGCCGTTCATCGAGGGAAGGCTCAGCGACTTCCGTCGCCTGTGGGGGAACGTCGTCGTAAACGTCCGACGATGCCCTGTCGTCGCTCGCTCCGAACGCGACCGGGGCCCCCAGCACGCCGCAGATGACGGCCACGAAAACCCAGGAAGCAACGTGCGTGCGCACGCGCAGACCTCGCGAGGTCGAACACGGAGGCCGCAGGGTTGCTCTTGCCCACGGCCCTCGGTGACGCCGCCAGAGTCGGGCCATGGGACTCAGAATTCCCCGTAGAGGCGCAGCCCGGCGCGATGAGGTGCGACGTCGGGCGCGACCATGAAGGGCAGCGGGTCACGGGCGGTCGCTCGCTTTCTCACGACTTCCTTCGACAACACGAAGCTTCCGATGATCAGGCCCGCACCGCCCATCTGGAGGGTTCCGGACGCGATGAGCAGCCCCAGGATGCGGCCGTCGAGACTGACGAAGCCGAGAAACGGACCGGCTACGGGAACGAACACCGGAAGCCAGTTCTCCGGACCGAGGTCGTCGTCGGCGTAGGCCGCCCCAACCCCCGTCCCGATCCAATACGCTGTGAGCGCCATCGACCCCGCCACCAGCAGGGCGAGGTTCGGTCGAGATACCCGCTCATAGTCGGGGTGGAGATCGCCGTTGGGCAAGGTAGGGCCGCCACCAGGTCCGCCTTGCTGACGCGGAGGGGGTGGAACCGGCGGGGAGGCAGGCGCGTCGGCGGCGGTGGCTTCCGGCGTCACGAGCGTCTTCTCACCTGCATCAGGTACGGCGCGGGGCGGGCCACCCCACGCCGGGTGTCCGGGGTCATCAGGAGAAGGGGGACCAACTTCGAGAGGCCGAGGTGGTACCTCGTCGTAAATGTCGGACGACCCCGCTTGCCCGGGTTCCGACGGCTCGTTCGAACCCGACGGCGCGGCCTCGTCGCCCGATCCCTCGAGGCGGGGATCCGGCGTCGCTACGTCGTCGTTCGGGGACGCGCCCGGTTTGCCCGGGGATGGCTTCTCGTTTGCCTCAGTGTCTGATTTAGCATCAGTGTCTGATTCAGACGGGCTGGCTCCGAACGCCACCGGCGCCATCAGTCCGTTCATGACGGCCACGACGATGGCCAACGAGACGCGGGCTGCGGCGAGATGCCCCGGGTTTACCCTTTGGACCGACGCGGTGTCGTGCCGGTGGCCATTCAGACATGGCAACGCAGCGTGGCGCCGCGATGTTCGGGTGGGGTTTGGCGTTCGTCGCGTTCGCATCAGCCTGAATCGAGGCCCTTCTTGTACGTGCGCCCCTTCGGCAGCGTTGGTGCGTTAATCGAGGCCTCGTCGCGCCGCCGACGCATCATGCTCGCGTTGCAGTTCGTCGATGGCGTCTAGAGTTTCGCGAAATTTGGTTAGGTCGGGGAAGCGTACCACCCCAAATCCCTTCGCCCCCGGCGTTGCCGCCGGTTGCGGGTCGGCGCCCTCCTCCGTGGCCTCGACGAGCGAGACCGTGATGACAAACTCGCGGCCTTCGGCGTCGGCGCCGTAGTCGTGCACGACGTCGCGGTCTGACGTGACCTCGCTCTGCCCATCGCCGAAGTCGTAGCGAAATGGCCCGTCCCGGTCGAAGTCGCCGAACACCGAGGTGAGGATGCGGGCCTGGGTGTCCCCCAGGACCTCCGTCACGACGATGAGGCGACCCGGACAGTCCTGAAGTTCCAGCTCCAGGGTCGATGCCGCCAGCGTGTCCGAGCCGAGGCTGGCGCGCACCGGAATGTGGGCCAGACCTTCGGCCGGGCCGCCCCGCGCTGGCACGTGCACCACCGCCAGCGCGCCCCGCGGTTGACCCACCGTCAAGGAGGCACCCTCGGGAGCATCGGCCAGCGCGGAGCGCACGAGGATCTGGCCGTTGCGGCAGGGATGCCCCGCGACCACCGCCGCCTCCACGACGGGCCCTCGTGTGGTCGGGTGGGCCGCCGCATGACCATTGTCGCGCGGTGCGGGGGCCGCTCCTGACGAGGCCTCTGGGTCGAACGCGCTGTCGGCGCCATCCGGGGGACCAGAAGCGCCGCCGTTTGCCGCCTTCGGGCCGTCGCGGCAATCACGCGTCGTGGCCACCACGAGGATGGCGACCACCGCCGCGACGCCGACCGCGAGGACCTTCCCCCGCGCCTTTACCCCCCCAGCCTTCATCGTTCGCTACGGCGTAAAAAAGGCGCATCCTAGCGCCAATATCCGACCGCATCCCGGTTCCGGCGGGTCACAAGGGCCGCTGCGGTCCACATCGACCTGATAGACCCGGCCCTCCTCGAGGCTGTCCTTCGGAACAGAAGCGAACCCTCCCACTCCGAACTCTAAGGGCGACGTGATTGTCGGCACGAAGACATCGTCGGAGGAAGCGGACCACGTGAGATCTTGCCCGTCGCACCGTCTCTCATCAGCACAGCTTCCGCTGGGGTCAACTCCGTCTTCGCATGGCCTTACGAGAACGTCACTAACAGCGCCACCCTCCCACGAGAAGACAAGGGAATCTGACACGTTAACGGCAAAGCGTGGTATCACGTCCTCGTCGTCGCCGCACCCAATGATGGCGACACTTAGGACCAGGCTACACCTAAGGAGCTGTAAATACCTGAGTCCCATGATTTCTCCTTAATTGCTGCACGTAGTGACCTCCGTCCAAGTTGTAGTTAACCTGAACCTTCTGTTCGCGCGAATTATCGCCCCATTCATCAATACCGATGGGGTTGATTCTGACTAGGAATTCGTCGTCGGTTCCGAGGTCGTCTTCGATCAACGTGATGTCGATATAGTCCAAAAACCTCACGGGCCAACCGAGGCGACTCAACACCGGGTCCATGGAGTGACTGTCTCCGGTGTTGTAACGGCCGACGTGATGCCGGTGCTGAAAAGGAGTTCCACCGATGTCTTGGCCGTCGGAGCTCATGAAGACGTCGATCTCGTCGTGAGGGCTGTCTTCGACCGTCTCCTCCTCGCACTTAACAATGGACTGCTTGAAGGCGGGGTTGGTACCGCCGCCGTAGATGGCGGTCAGGTCGGTGCTCCACACGACGCGGAACGTTTGTCCTACGTAGTGCTCACCCGTGAGGGGGCGGTGGACCCGCCAGATGATGCGACGCGACGACTCGGCCGGGTTCTCGAAGGTGTCTTCGAGCCTGATGTTGCATCCACTCAAGTCGAAGTCTCCGCTGGGCGGGCACGGGTCTCCGGAAAGGCTCGTTTCTTCGAGAAAGACGTCGTCATCATGGCCCGTCGCGGCGGACACGACCGCAGAAGTCAAGATGTCGTCGGTGTTGTCAAAAAGGTCAAATCTCAGGGTCTGGTACCCGGGATGGGTCAACCGTTCGTAGGCGACCTCGAAGTACATGGAGTCGGGGGTTGGTTCTGATTCGATCAGGCTGGCCGGCATCCGAAACTGAGAGACGGCCGTCTCGTTGAGGTTGGGAAGCAGCGGGCAAACATCGGCATCCTTGTCCATGCACCCCAAGTGAGACACGCTGAGCGCGTACTCGCCAGACTCGTTGCCCGCGATTTCGCGGTGGTCGTGGGTGGGATGGTAGACCTTGAGGAGAAAGGGCCCGCCGGTGAGAAAGTACTTTTTCCCCTTGGTCGGAATGATGACCGTCTGAGGAAGGCCAAGGGGGCCCAGCTCCTCCCTTTCAATTTCGTCGGGGTACTCCTTCGAGCCGTAGGCCTTGATCGGCTGCGAGAGTTCCGACTCGTGGTACACCTGGACCCGATAGCCGAGGTCGTGCGACGGTTCGTCGAAACCGATGTTGTAGATCCCGTCCCACTCGAGATAGTGCCACTGCACCGACCCCGGGTAGGTGAGCTTGCCCGGCTGCTCCTTGCCCGGATTGGCGGGGTCATTCGTTTCGTTGACCATGCCGACGTCGGACTGGGCCAGGACGTGCGCACCGTAGTCGGGGTCATCGTACAGCGCATTTGCGCTCGGCGGCCGCAGAGGCGAGCAGTGGTCGGCCAGCTTGTTGTAGTGGGCGTTGACGCCCCAGTGATCGCTGCGAAAGCGCTGGGGCGGGCTTCCCGACAAGCCATCGCCCAGGTCGCCGCGGCCTCCGGGAGGATTGGCGCCGCCGCCCGGAACGTGGGGGGTTCCCGAAAGGAGATTGAGCGCAAGCTGGGGATGCTGATTGCAGAGCGGGTCGACGCCGATCCCCGTGGTTTTCATGAAGGCCACGTTGCTCAGGATGTAGTCGAGACGCTTGGGCGTATCCCCGAAGGACCCCGTGTGGCCGGCTTCTGAGGGGTTGCCGGCCGCGATCAAGTCGTCGTTGGGGTGCTCGTAGCGCCACGTGTCGTGCAGGTTCTCGCGGAAGAATCCGCTGTGGAGCGCGCCCGGGCCGGAGTAGTCTTTATCGAAGCGGGCCGTCCACTCCCACAGATTACCCTCGAAGGGCGGCGACTCGCTGTCGATGACGTTCGAAGCGTCGCCGTCGACGTTGAGGTCGCCGAGGACAAACACGTCTTGCTCGCCCCAAAAGCTGGTTTCGTTGCCCGACGCCGCGGCCTCGACGAGCTGCTTCACCTCGTCGAACTGGCTCGTCCGGGCCCCAAACCCGTGCCAAAACCCATAGTCAGGCTCGTGGTCTTCCTTGTAGGTCGCCTGCATGTGGGTGAAGAACACGTTGTGGTAGCGACCCGAGTCTGGGCTCCGAACGCGCACGTAGCCCACGCCCTTGTCGGCCCACTTCTCGCCCCCGATTTTCTCGTTCGGGTTGTAAATCAAATTCCCCTCGTCGTCGACGACGAGTGTATCTGGCTCGCTGTACTCAAGAAAGGCGACGTAGTCGTTGCAGAGCGACGTGCCGTGGTCGGGGCAATCGTATTCTTGGCCGTTGAACCGTAGACGAAAGTCATGCTCCGTGTACTCGCTCACGCCGTTGGGGAGGGCGGCGAACGGAAGCTTACTGAAGATATTCAGCCCGGACCCCTCTTCGAGCCCGCCATCCGAGAGGCGCTGCACCGAATAGGGGTACACGTCGGCCAGCTCATCCCTCAGGATGTCTTCCGCGTCGTTCCACCAAACCTCGTTCAAAACGACGACGTCGTAGCCGCTCTTGATGATGCGCTCGGCGACGTCGTGCACCCCCCAAATGATGTCGTCGTAGAGAAAGTGGGGGTGCTTGCCGGGCTCGCAATATCCTCCGGCGGGACCGCCGAGGGTGGCGCCCCAAAGCAAACACCCAAATCCGTACTCCCAGTCCGCACATGCGCCAGGAATTGGTTGCGGAACGTGAAATCCGCTTGGACACCCATGGACGGTGCGCGGAGCCTTGAACCCAGCGTTGATGGTGCCAATGCGTAACGAGTGGTCTTCAGAGGCGTGTGCTACCCCCCCCCCCACAGTGTAGTCGACGCCAGGGCTACCGCCGCGAGCCGACGCGCGGAGGTTCGTCGTCGCGACCGGTTTGGCCCGGGCAAACCCAGCCTCGAATTCCCCCACCCCGTAGACTCCTGCGTGGCGGTCATCGTCCGCCCCCATCGATGTTGTGCCATGGGTGACGGGTACCACGCCACGCGGATGGACAACAAGACGTGTCTACGTTGCTTGACACCATGTCGCATCATTTCGATGGGTTCGGGTACCGATGGAACTCGAAATGTCACCGGTGTGACGCACATGAGGCTTTGATTTTCGCCGCGGCGGCGTGGCCAAGGGTTGCGTGTCTGCGTCCCCTCGTCGTGGCGTGTTTCCGGAGACGCGTGGTAGGTCGGGGTCTCTCGCTCCGCCGCCCCTTCGGCGGCGTTGACGGCCCTCATTCTGGCGCGGTGGATGGTGGGTCGGCGATGGCGGAGGGGGCGGCTCGTGCTCGGCGGCCCATCGCCCCGCCGGCGGACACCGCCGAGGCCAGTCCTTGGCTCGAAGGGCGCCGAGCAAGGCCAGCCCTTGCCAAGTCGAATCGCTTACGGTCTTCTCGTGGAGGAATGAGACGGGGCGCAACACTCATTGTCCTCTCGGTCGCGACCGTGGTCGCGAGCGCCGGGGTGGTTCATCGCGATGCCTCGGCGTGCGGGGGAGGAGGCCCTCTCATCTTCGAGGTTCAGCCCGACGAGGCCCCGAGTCAGCCGCGCAATCAGCAGCTCTGGCTCCGGGGCCGGGACCTCAGCGCTCAGGGACTCTCGGTCACCGTCGACGGGCAAGCGGCAGGCTTCATCGAAGCGGAACCATCCGATGGGCGTTGGCTCGCGCTCGTCGTCGACCCGCCGCCGTCAGAGGGCGCCTCCGTGGTGATCTCCGGCTTCGCCTGTTCGGAGTTGGGCTTTTCCTGCGAGGTGTCGCGTCAGTATACCGCAGGGCCCGCCGACAAAGCGGTCCCCTCGGCGCCGACCCGCGCGGCCTTCAATGCAACGAAGTTTGGCGGAGGCGGATGTGGACCCTTTGGCTTGACCCTTCGTTCACGGGTGGAGCTCGAAGGCGACCTCGACGAGACCCCGTACGTCGTGGTCGAGATCTTCGAGGATCCGACGCTGACGGAACCGATCTACGTCCAGCGGGCCGCCCGGCGCGGGGCCGGTGAAGTCGATGAAGTCTTCACGGGATTTGAGGTCCCGGATGTCGCGCCTCTTTGCGTTCGGTACACGGGCGTCGACTTTGCCGGAAATCTGAGTCCGGCCTCGGTGGCGGTCTGCGGTCCCTGCGAGACGTCGAACGACTGGCCCGGCGTCTCGTGCCTCAAGGGCCCCCCGGCGGGCTCGGGCGGGGCTGATGGAGGGGGGGCAGGGGCGCCTGCGTCCACGACCGCCGGTTCGGGGGTGACCTCTTCGAGCGTCACGGGGGGGGCGGCCGCACCCACGACGACGAGCGGCGGCGGAAGTTGTGGGTGCCGTTTCGTCGGCGCCACCTCGAACGATGGCCACGCCCTGATCGCCCTGCTTGGCGCTGCGGCGGCGACCCGACGACGACGAAGACGCGTGCCTGGCGCGTCACCGCGATGGGGTCCGAAGGCTCCATCCTCTTTGGCGTGACGCACAGACGAGCGTGCAGCCGGCCGCCGAGATAGCGGTGCATGATGATGATGGGTCGCGTCGTTCGTGTCCGCCCCTCACACCGTCAGCGCAAGCGCGGCAAGCGCGCTTGAACCGGCGTCGCGTCGTCCACCTCAGCGCCGGTGTCGTTGCCGCGCACGTGAACCGCGACGAGCCTTCGCCTCGACCCAAACGGCACCCGAGTCGCCTGGGTCGCAAAGGCTATCGCCGCCGGGGTACCCGGGCAGGGGCTCACCACATCACGGAGGGCTGCCGCTCGATACGGCGCTCGTCCACGGGGTTGAGGTCGGGCATGAAGTTCAGTCCCGTGTGCTCCTCGATCCAGTCGAGCGATTTGATGAACGAGGGGAAGTCGTGGGGCGACTCGTGGCGGCGGTTCTCGAAGACGAAGCCGATCGCTTCTGTCTTGCCCGCCCGCTGGACCACCACGACCTTGTAGAAGTGGGTCGGCACCGCCACGCCGTTGGCACCGATCACGAAGTAGTCGACGAATCCATCCGCGGTCGCAGGGTCATCCTCCTTCGGGTCGTAGAATATCGGGCCGGTGATGACGTAGCCGCTGCCGGCATCACGGATCCAATCTCGCGCCTTGCCCTCGAGCGTCTTCCACACGTTCCGGTTGAACGCCACCCCGACCTGAGGCGCCACGTTCGACAGAAAGAACGTCTCGGCCTGAAGCTGCACGTCCACCGTCTGGTCCGCCGACGGCGCCAGGTGGCCCCGGTCGTAACCCGACCGCTTGTAGTCCGACCTCTCGGAGCGCTCGCCCTCGGGCAGCTCGGGGTCAGGCTTGAAGAGATCGGACTCCGGCCGCTTGAGCGGGCCGTCGAGCTGCGCCTTGGTCAAGCCCTCACAGACCCACAAGGGGATGAGGTCGACCGAACTGTGCCGGAGCGCGTAGCCGCCTCGAGCAACCACCTGGGTCGGGCCGTGCTCCCACTGTGGCGCCAAGGCGGGCGCGCCGAAGGGGCAGTGGTTGCGGATCGACTGCTTCTGCTGCCGGGTGAGGCCGACTTGCTGGGAGGCGTAGCGGCTCACACGTGCGATACGGCGGCGTGATGTGGGGTGGGGCTTGTTGTCCGTCCGGGTCGGGGTCGGCTCCCGTGTCTTGACGGCCGGCCGGAGGGTCGACGACGTGGCCAGCTTCGCGGACTTGGTCTCGGGGCACTCGGGAGGCTTGGGCGGCGGAGCGCAGCCACTCGCCGATGACAGAGCCGCAACGAACAGAGAGACCCTGAGGGTACGTACGAGAAGTCCCATTGGCGACGATGTCATAGAATCGAACGACATCGACGGCTTCCATAAACACGAGCGCCTACGCTCGACGAAACGGCACCGGTGTGACGCACGTGAGGCTTTGAATTTCGGCGCGGGGGCGCGGCGACCGGTGGCGTACTCCGGTCTCCATGGACGTCAAATGTCTTTGGCGCGGAACCAGGTGCCGAAACGTTCGCCCATCATGATGGTGGGGAGGTTGAGGTTGGCGGAGGGGACGGTGGGCATGAGGCTCGCGTCGGCGACGTAGAGGCCCTCCACGCCGTAGACCCGGCCGTGGCCGTCGCAGACGCTGCGGCCGTCGCCGGGGGGGCCCATGGGGGCGGTGCCGCACGGGTGATAGCCGGAGCTGATGCCGCCCATCATCCAGTCGCTGTCGCTCCGGGCGAAGTGCTCGGGCATGGGCCAGACGACCCGGGCCAGCTCTTTGATGACGGGTTGGGTCGCGACCTCATAGCCCACGTCGAGGCCGAGGCGGAGGCGACGGCGGTCGTCGGGGTGGCAGCCGAGCTTCGAGAAGATGTGGGGTTTGGCGTCGGGGGCGGCGGAGTCGAAGTAGAGGTAGCCGGCGCCGGCGGACTTCCCGAGCACGACCGCCATCGCCACCATCAGCGGGATGCCCGGGACGTCGACGAAGCTCGCGGGCTGGAGCTGCATCTCGTTGGGGTAGCGGTCGTCGACGGTGAAGCGCATCGTGGTTTGAATGAGCGGGTGCTCGCCGCTCGCGATCGACGGGTCGAGCAGTGGCATGACCAGCACCGAGCCAGGGTGGTCGAGCAGGTGCTGGCCCACCGGGAGGTCGCTGACGACGTCGATGCCCAGTCGTTCGAGCGAGGGGCGGGGGCCGATCCCCGAGCGCCACAGAATCCCCGCAGTCCCGATGACGCCGGCCGAGAGCACCACCCGGTCGCAATCGAGGCGCTCGGGCTCGCCCCCGGGGCGGCGGAGATCGAGACCGACCACCTTGCGGTTGCGAAAGCGCACCCGCACCACATCGGTGTCGGCCCGCAGCGTGAGGTTGTCGCGACCGAGGGCCGGCGCGAGGTACCCCTCGGCCACGCTCATACGCCGCCCGTCGACCTTATTCATGGCGTGGGGGCCGGCACCGGTGGTGGTGGGGTCGTTGTGGTCGTCGCAGCGGGGGTGTCCGGCCGCCGCGCACGCCTCGAGAAACGCGGCCTGAAACGGTACGAGTTCATCGGCCGGGTGCCGGCGAATGGGGATGGGGCCGTCTTGCCCGTGCCACTCGTTGTCGATGTCGAGGTCGCGCTCGAGCCGCTTGAACGCGGGGAGGCAATGCGCCCACCCCCAGTGCGCGCCGGCGATGTCGGCCCACTCGTCGTAATCGTAGGGCTGACCCCGAAGCGCGATGCAGGTGTTGACGGCCGACGACCCCCCGGTGGCCCGCCCCCGCGGCATCGGGTGCACGTCGTGGGCCTGATTGGCGAGAAATTCGTACCCCCAGTCGTGGTCGACCATCGAGTTGCGGCGGCCATTGGCGAGGTCGGCGGGCAGCGCCTCGGGCGGGTAATGGGGCCCGGACTCGATGAGCAACACTTCCGCCGCCGCGTCTTCGGTGACGCGCGCTGCGACCACCGCCCCCGCCGAACCGGCCCCGACCACCACCAACCTGCCCTCGTCCATGCCCCAAGAGGTACACCGGGCTCGGGACCCACGCCAACGGGGCCCGCGATCTCGGCGGTTTGACGGCCCGGGTCAGCCTCGGCGATAACCCGGGCCGTGTCCGACGAACCTTTGATCGCCGTCTTCATCGACTACGAAAACCTCGCGCTCGGCGTGGGCGACATGAATCCCAAGCAGAAGTCCGTCGAGATCGGGCTGGTGCTGAACCGCCTCCTCGAAAAAGGGCGCATCGTGTTCAAGCGGGCCTACTGCGACTGGAGCCGCTACCGGCGCCGGACCGCGACGCTGCACCAGCACGGGGTGACGATGGTCGACATCCCCGAAACGGGAGTGAGCGGAAAGAACAGCGCCGACATCCACATGGTCGTCGATGCGATGGACCTGTGCTTCAGCAAGGAGCACATCAGCACCTTCGCCCTTCTGAGCGGCGACAGCGACTTTTCGCCGCTGGTCTACAAGCTGCGCGAAGAGGACAAGCGGGTCATCGGCTGTGGGGTGAAGAACTCCACGTCGTCGCTCCTGGTGAAGAGCTGCGACGAGTTCATCTACTACGACGACCTCGTCCGCCGCGAGACGGCCAAGACCTCGCGACGCCGCCCGCCGTCGAAGGAGAACGACAAGAAGTCCGAAGCGGTGGAGCAGGTGATGGAAGTGATCCGCAGCCTCGCCCAGGATTACGAAAACGTGTGGGGGTCGATGGTGAAGCAGACGGTCCATCGCCTCAATCCGGGCTTCAATCACGAGTACTACGGCTACCGCTCGTTCCCCGCGCTGATGAAAGACCTCGAGAAGCGGGAGCTCATTGCGCTCAAGCACGACCAAGATCGAGGCAACTACCGGCTGCTCCTCCGCGACGAAGGCTGAGGGGCTGAGGGGCCGACGAGCGTGGCCCGCGCGCGCAAGAAGAGACCGCCGGCCGCCCTGCGCCGGGTGACCCGCTACGAAGACCTCCCGCCGGGGGTTGATTGGACGCACCCCCGGGTGGCGCAAATCCTCGAGGGCGCGGCGCGGTGTTTCGCCCGCGAAGGGCTTGCCGAAGCCACCATGGCCGCCATCGCACGCGAGGCCGAGGTCACCAAGTCGACGATCCACTACTATTTCGACCACAAGCGCGCGCTCATCTACGAGCTTCAGGCCTACGTCTACGCGCGACGTCTGCATGACCTCGAAGCGCGTCGGGACCGCATGGGGACGGAGCCGAGCCCCACCGCGGCGGTGGCCCTGGTGGTCACCGCGCTCTCGGGGCGCCGTTTCACCTCGCTGCGGCTCGCCTTCGAGGCCGACGCCACCCGCGACGCCGAGATGCGCCTGCGCCTCGGCCTCGCCCACCGCGCGCTCGAGACCCGGGTCGCCGCCGTGCTCGGTCGCGCGGGGGCCGACCCCGCTCGCGCCGGCGTCGTCAAGGCCGCCGTCCTCGGGCTGGCCCAGCGGCGACACATCGGCGACGACCCGCCCGCGGACGCCGAAGATGCGCTCGTCGACCTCGCCGCCCCGAAGCATCCGCCGCCGCGCGCACCCGCCGCTTCCGCTGCCGCCGCACCATCGCTTTCGTCGTTGGCGCCGTCACCGGTCGTCCCGGCCCACGCCAATTGGTTCGTGGGCCTCGCGGTCCCCGCCGGGACGTGGTTCGCCGCCGCGATGACCTCGGCGCCGGCTCACGTGCGTCGGTTTCACCCCGACGACCTTCACCTCACGTTGGCCTTTCTGGGCCGCTGCGGGGAAGCGCGGGCGCGGTCGGCATGGGAAACGCTGGTGCTGCCATCGGCCGCCACCGCTTTTGCCGCGACCCTCGACCGGCTGGTGGGGATGGGGCACCCGAAGCGGCCTTCGGCGCTGTCGTTCCTGCTCGAGGCGGGGCGTGACGACGCGAGCCGGCTCATCGAAGCGGTCCGGGCGCCGCTTCTGGAGGCCGCCGGGGCGCGTGCGGATCTGCGGCCGCCGCGTCCTCACGTCACGGTGGGCCGCCCCGCCCGGGGCGCGACCGACGACCAGCGCGCCGAGACGTTTGCGTGGGCCCGCGCGCAACCCCCGCTCGGGGTCACCGTGCGCCTCGAAGAGGTGTGCCTCTACACCTGGAGCCACGACCGGCCGACGCGCTACTTTCAGGTCATCGCCCGCCGCGCCCTTATTGTAAGGGCGGACGCTAATTCGTGAGGAGCGTGACGGTGGCGTCTTTGATGAGCACGTCGAAGCGATAGCCGGCGCCCACGTCCTCGTCGCGGCTCAGGGTGCCGGTGATGGTGGCCTGGTCGCCGACGTTCGGGGTGGCGAGGGTGGTGACGACCATGTCGTTGGTGCCCGCGTCAGCGTCGCCACTGCCGTCTTCGACGTGGAGCCACGTCTTGCCGAGCACGTTGGCGGTCACTTTGGTGATGCGGCCCTCGAAAGTGACCCGACGACCCGCGAGCTCGGGCGCCCGCGCGTACAGCTCGGCGACTTTGAGGGTCCCTTCCACGGGCGGGCCGGTGGGCGCAGGCGCACCCTCGTCGACAGATGGCACCGGGGCCGCCCCCGCCGGCGAGGCCGGGGTTCCGCCCTTCTCCGCGGCGTTGGCGAGACGCCCGAAGTAGATCGTCTCGAACGTGCGGCCGAGGGTCTTCGAGGCGAAGTCGCGCATCAGCGTCGCGTCGGCGAGATGCACCATGTCGCCCTCGGCCAGCTCCGTCTTCGGCACCGCCGCCCATACCCCGTTGTCGAGTCGGACGTACGTGTAGCTCTCGACGTGGATGACCTCGGCCACCTTGCCCCCGAGCGTGGGGCGCGCGGGCGCCGGCGGACCACCCTCCGACGCGGGCGTGTCGGGCGGGGTCATGGCCCCCGGGGTGCCCCGACCGTCGGCGCCGGGGTCGACCGGAGGCGGGGGCGTCTCGACCACCGCGTCGTCGGGGGTGGGCGTCGCGGCGTCGCGGTTTCCGAGGACCACGGCCGCACCGACGGCGAGGACGATGCCTCCCGCCAGGGCCCATGTCGTTGCGTGCGTCGCCATGACGTGGTCATAGCCACCGGGTCCCACCCCGTCGAGCGACCCGAGCGTCTACGCCCCGCATCTTCGAGCATGATGACTGAAGCGACCCCCTCCCCTCCACTGGTTCCTCTGCTGGCCCACCGCGATGCGGCCCTCGGCGACATCCGCCTGCACTACGTCGAAACGGGCCCCGCCGACGGTCCGGTCGTGCTGCTGCTCCACGGTTTTCCCGAGTTTTGGTACTCGTGGCGCCATCAGCTCGCCGCGCTGAGCACCGCGGGGTACCGCGTCGTCGCCCCCGACCTCCGCGGCTACAACGCCAGCGAGCGCCCCTCAGGGGTGGCGCAGTATCAAATCGAAACCCTCGTCGCCGACGTCGTGCACCTCATCGCGCACCTCGGCTTGGAACGCGTGGCGCTGGTTGGCCACGATTGGGGGGGGTTCGTGGCGTGGTGGGTCGCGATGCTGCACCCCGACGTCGTGACCCGCCTCGCCATCCTCAACTGCCCGCATCCCGCCCACGGGCTGACGATGCTGCGCGACCCGGCGCAATTGCGGCGCAGTTGGTACATGTTTTTCTTTCAGCTCCCCGAGATCCCCGAGGCGACCTTCGCCGCGGACGACTTCCGAATGCTGCGCACGACCTTTCGCGAGGACCCCGTGCGCCGCGGGGCCTTCACCGACGACGACATCGATCGCTACGTCGCCGCTTTTTCCGCCGACCGCGGCCGGGGCGCGATGAACTACTACCGTGCGTACCTCCGCCGGGACCCGCGGGCGCTGGGGCGTAAGTTTCGCGCGATCGACCTTCCGGTGCTCGTCCTTTGGGGCACCCAAGATCGCTACCTCGGCATCGACTATGCGCGTCCGCCCGAGCGATGGGTACCCAACGCAGAGGTCGCCTTCATCGACGATGCGAGCCACTGGGTACAAGTCGATCGCCCCGAGGCGGTCAGCGCGCGCTTGCGCGACTTTCTCGCGCCCATGATTTAGCCCGACTCCCCGCACCGGAATCTTCGAACGACGAGGCCGCCGCCAGCGGGCCGGGGGGCGTCGCGGCGGCGAGCCGTGGTACCGTATCGCATGGCGCGAACGGCTCCGGTTCCGAACCTTCCCGTCATCCCGGGTATGAACCCGGGCGTCTTCGTCATGGGCGGCGGCGGCGGAAACGGACGCGGAGGCGGGGGAAGGGGCGGAAACCAAGGGGCGGACGGGAACGGCGGGGGGGATGGCGCCCGAGGCGGGGGCCAAGGCGCAGGATCTTGCGGACCTGGCAGCGGGGGCGGCTGCCCCAACCCATCGCACGGCGGTAGTGGCACCTCCACGGGGGACCCCGTCGACTTCGCGACCGGCCGTGTCTACACGATCAATGCCTGTGACCTCTTCCTCCCCGGACCTCTTCCTCTACTGATCTGCCGTTCATACTCGAGCGACCGCTGCTTCAGTGACGAGGGCCTCGGCTACGGTTGGAGTCATTCGCTCAACTGGCGGGTCGATGCGCTGCGCCGAACCCTTCGGATCATCGACCCACACGGGGAGCCGACCATCGCCGCCATCCCTGAGGTCGGCGAGACCGTCTCGTTGCCCTGCGGAGCCCTGACGCGTTCCGAGCACGGCTACATCCTCGATGCTGGCGACTCCATGCTGCGAATCCTCGCTTGCGACCCGAGCTCGCCGAGGCGGTATCGGCTCGTTCGAATCTTGGATGCCAACGGAAACCGAATTGAAGTCATCCGTGACGCTCAAGGGCACATGACTCGGATCGTCGACTGCGTCGGTCGAGAGGTGCGGGTGCGCTCCACCGGTCTGGGACGTATCGACGCGTTCGAGGTGAAAGATGAACGAGAGGGCCGCTGGGTCGGGTTTCGTACGTACGAATACGACGAGCGCGGCAACCTCGCCCGGGCCGTCGACGCGCACGGCCACGCGATGGAATTCGCGTACGACGAGGACCACCGGCTCGTGCGGAAGCGCACGGCCGGCGGATTGGTCACGCGATGGCGCTACGACGCCCTGAGCCGCTGCGTCGAGACCTGGTGCGAGCGCGATGCTGGCCCCGACGGCCTCGACGGTACCGCTGCTCCCCCCGTCCTGGCGGATGGGACCCCCGCCAAAGGCTTTCTTCACCACAAGTTGATCTACGAGGACGGCTTCCGCGAAGTCGTCACCTCGCGACAACGCCAACGCTACGAAGTGGGTGAGGTCGGCCCCCCCACGCTGGCGACATGGGGTCAGGGCGTCCATACCAAACGTCTCGACCCGAATGGCCAGCTCCTCGGCTACACCGACAGCGAGGGCGCGACCTGGGAACTGAAGCGAGACGACGAGGGCCGTTTGCGTGTCGCCATCGATCCCACCGGAGGGGTGCAAACCTGGGATTACGACGAACGGGGCGCGGTGACCGAAATGGTCGACGCCGATGGCGAAACGACCACGTACGAGCGCGATGCGCGCGGCAATCTTCTCACCGTAACGAGCGCCGACCAGCTGGTCGTCAGCTACGCCTACGACGATCGCGGACTCATGCTGAGCGCCACCCTCCCGGATGGAGGTATCACCCACTGCGTTTACGATGGTCACGGCAACCGAGTGCGGGTGGTGGAGCCCGACGGGGTCGCACGCGCCATAAGTTATGACTTTCTGGGCCGCCCCCGTTCGGTCACGGACGACCAGGGCCGAGCGACGCGCTTCAACTACGACGCCATGGGGAAACTCATCACCGTCGAAACGCCCGAGGGCCGCCGTGAGGCTTGGCACTATGACCGCGACGGCAACCTCGTGGCCCTCGTCGATCGCGAGGGTCGGACGACGACGTTGGAGCGCGGGGGCTACCACCAGGTGACCCGCCTGGTGAGGCCAGGGGGGAGCGAAGTGCGCTACTGGTATGACCGCGAGCAGGACCTGGTCCGCGTGGTCAACGAGGAAAAGGCCGAACACCACCTCGTACGCGCTCCGACCGGCCGCATCCGCGCCGAACACACCTTCGACGGTCGGACCATTCACTACGACTACGATCACGAGGGGCGTATCGTCCGCGCCCGCAACGAAGACGGAACGGCGACTCAGTACGAATACGATCCCTTTGGTCGGCTCGTCGGGCGCATCTACGACGACGGAACGTCAGATCGACTGACCTACGACAGCAGCGGAAGGCTGTTGGAGCTGGCCAATGCGGGGTCGGTGCTGCGCTTCGAGTACGACCGACAGGGAAACTTGCACCGCGAGACCTGCATCGTCGAGGAGCAGGCTACGACCGTCACGCGTCGCCACGACGCCCGGGGTCACGTGGTGGAGACTCAGGTCGCCGGCGGCTCCGTCCTCCGCGCGGTCCGCAACCCCAACGGAAGGGTGTCGCAACTCCTCGTGGATGATTCGCTGGTCGCCAACCTCGAGCACGATGCTCGCGGGTACGAGTGTCGGCGTCAGCTTCCCCAGGGTGGACTCGTCGCGCAAGAGCGAGACCGCGATTCGGAGTTGGTGTCGGTACGCGTCTCACGCCCCGGCCCGAGCCGGTCGTCCTCGGCCACGGATGTCGGCCCGGGCGACCATCCGACGTTCTCTGTCGACTTCGACCGGTCGCCCGGCGGCGAGCTGACGGGCATGTCGGGGAGCCTCGAGGCGCGTTTTCGGCGCGACGCCGACGGCCGTATCGATCACGGAGCGTACGGCAAGGGCGTCGAGGAGGCCTACGTCAGAACCGCTCACGGCGACCCGGTCGAAGCCGGCGCCCATGTGGCCGCTCGACGTTATGGGCCCGGCGGTCGCCTCTTCGAGAGCGTAGAGGTCAAGCTCAACTACGATGGGCAGGGCCGCTGTACCTCGCGCACGACGGGCAAAAACACGTGGCAATACGCGTGGGGCGCCGACGGCCAGTTGAAGCAAGCCGTACGGGACGACGGTCTCACCGTTGACCTGGTGTACGACGGCTTTGGCCGACGACGAACCAAAGTCGTGTCGCTCGACGGCCGCTTCCTCCGACGCATTCGATACCTTTGGGATTTCGATGCGCTCCTCGAAGAGCGCCACGAAACCGCGGAAGCGGACGGTTCCATCACCACCCGATGTATCGACTATGCACTGGTCCCGGGCTCGGTGATTCCCCTCGCCCAGCGTCATCGAGGCGACGACTGGCGACATCTCGTCGTCGGTGAGGACGGCCGTCCCCTCGCCTCGGTTTCTTCCGACGGCGCGATGAGGTCGGCCCACCGTCCGGCTCTGTTGGGTGCGCTGCACGAAGCCGATGGGGCGTTGTCGCTGCGTCACGCCGGCCACCATCACGACGCCGACCTTGCCCTCGACGACAATCGTCATCGACTCTACGACCCGTTGACGGGTCACTACCTCAGCCCTGAACCCTTGGGACTTATTGGGTCCCTGAAGCCCTACGCCTTCGTCGACGGGTACCGCTACGATGCGGTCGACATCGACGGGCTCGCGCGCATGCACACGCGCATCACCCGGACCGATGGCGGGTTTGAAACCGGGACGAGTGGCGGCGCGGAGGGCCGGCGCGCTGGCCTCCACCCCGCGGTTCAAGCGGCCTTACCGCCCAGCAACGCACGCGGGGCAAACGCCAACGTGGGACCAGAGAACTGCGCAGAGCCGCAGGCGCTGTCCAATCACCTCCGCGGGTGGGAGGGTCGCAACGCAGGCCGCTCCTGCGCGCCTGGTCAACCGGGGTGGCGCGACAACCTTCGTGCGGCGATGGGTGAAATCGATCCTGAGGGAGGTATCGCGTCACGACAGGGTGGGGGTGAGCCCGCCAATGACGATTCGTGGGGAGGCATGGACCCACGGGCTTCATGTCCGAACTGCTCACAGACCATTCCTCGGCTTTATCGTCTCGCGGGTATGAACCCGCCCGATCGCGTGATCGCTCCGGGCGCCCGCGCCGACGGCTCAGGGCCCTTTCGCACCACCCCCCCCTGTGCCGGTTTTAACCGACGCGAGAATGCAGCCGCCTCGCCCATCGCAGGGGCCGGGGAGCAGCCTCATGCCAACCGACCCGGTAGTTTCGGGCGAAGCGAAGGCGCCGACCGATGGCGCGGCCGACGGTGACGCGTATGGCGTGGTCGACGCACACCGCAGAAAGGCTTCGGGCGTGCCCGGTCGGACCCGCTTCCGAGAGCCCCAATGAGGCGGAGGCCGAACTGCTGGCCGCGACGTCCGGCCGGGGGGCACCGGTGCTCGACGACGTGATTTGGGGACGGGCCGCGGCAAAGGACGCGGCTTCGTCGTCGCCGGAGATGTTGCCCGACGATGAAGCCACTCTCTTCGCGCTCTCCCCCGCGGGCCCTCTCTACCTCACCGCGTCGGGGGCGCTGATTCACGACGAAGAGGGCATCGTCGCGTCGCATTGGCGCGCCGAAGTCGAGCGGTGTGCCTGGAGGGAAGGACCGTGGTTCCACGTGTCGCTGGTCTTGTACCCGCCGGTGGCCACGCATGTATCCTCCGCCTTGGGCTTGCCGTGGCGAGAGGAAGCGAGCGACGAGGCCGGCCTCACCTACGCGAATGATCGCGGCCTCGTGGTCGAGGAGGATCGCCGGTGTCGCGTGTGGCTGGCCTCGCGTCGCGAGCTGCTGACGGTCTTGGGGGTGGCGAGCGACCACGGGGCGCTGGTCGAGATTCGGAGCCGGGTGCCTCTCGAGGATGGATCACCGCCCCCGCGGCCCGCATCGCCGCCGCATTATCTCCACGAGCGGGGGGAGGTGGCGACGAAAATTTGGGTCGAGGGGGACGCGGTTCACCGTCGGGTTGAACGGCAGGGGCGGACGATGGACGCACAGTGGGTGGGCCACGCTGGCCAACGCGTCCAAGCATCCGTGGCGGCGTCCTCCGTCCTCCCCGCGTCGATGTCTCCGCGGGCCCATCTGGCGCTGGATCACATGGGGGCTCGGTTCGACCCCGGCCTCACGGCGTCGCTCGAACAGACCCATGCCGAGCTTGAACAGCGCGCCCTAGAGGTCCATCCTGCGCTTCTCCAATTCGAGTCGGCCGTGGGGGGCGTGCTCGTCCCCCACCCCTACGATCCGGGTCTTGTCGGCGACCTGCACCTGGGCCTCTTGCAGCTCTTGTGGGCGCCGGCCGCCGTGCGGCGACGGATGCGCGGTGACGGTGAAGAAGAGCCCACGCTCGCGCCCACCAAGTGGCCACAAATGGCGTTCGGGTCTGAGCTCTTGACGCTCGTCGGTCTTCAGCACCAAGAGGAGCGTCTGTATTGCGACAGGAGTGGCGCGATCTATCGATATGCCGGTGAGTATGACCTCTTCCGCGCGGAGGCCGGCAGCATCGATCGGTGGTTGGCCACCGCTGGTTTGCGGGTCGAGGTCGAGAGCATCAACCCGAATTCAGCGTGGTTGCGCGTCGGCGGTGCGGCGGCGGCAGCGCTCGCCGCGAACCTCGGGCTCTCGCGCGTCGACGACGCCAGCGATCAGGTGGTGACCCACTACGTCGGGGGGGGAACTTGGGTGTGGCAACAACACGCTTTCGCCCCCAATGCAGCCGCTACCTTCGTCGTCGTCCCCGAGGACGAGACCGCCGTCACGTTGGCCCGGCGGCTCCTCGCCACGCCCGGATCGGACGGGAAGTTGTTCGCCCAGGTCGCAGGCCGCGGAGGCGCCGCTCGTTTCCGTGCCCTCCAAGCGGCCGGCCTTCCCGTCGTCGCCGGCTGAGCCCCGGTCATCCGACGCGGTGCCCCTCGGTTTCGCCAAGGCGGTCCGGGTCTCGGAGCGCGAAGCCAACTGGAGGTCGGGCCTCGCCCGCGGTTGGTGGCCCGGCCGTCACCGAGTACCCTCGGTTGATGGCCGGGGTGATTCCACGCGGGGTCCATCACCCGCAGAGAAACACGGTGCGCGCCAGGAGCAGGCCGCACCCTCTCGAGCGCGCACGCATGATCGCGAGCAGCCAAACCTTTGGCTGGGAGGGCCTCAAGGTCTATCTCGGCGAGAAGGCCGGCTGGGATGTCAAAGACCTCGTGACGCGCGGGCACCTTCTGGCCATCAACCTCGACGATGTGCCCCTGCAGGTCGAGGTGGGCGGGGGTGGGGCGCGAACCGTGCTGCCCGGTACCCTGTGGGTACAGCCCGGCCGAGAGGCGTTCAGCTTTCGGGTGGTGCAGCGGTCCAAGTGGGGCGTCCTCGTTCTCGATCCGACGCGACTCGCGTCGCTGCTCGACGCGCCCGTGGCGCTGGCGCCTGAGTTTGGGATCGCCGACCCCGCGATCGTTGCCCTCGTGCACGCCGCGCTCGCGGAAACCCGGCAGGGGGGTCTCTCGGGCAAGTTGTTTGCCGACGGCCTCGTCACCGCCCTGGGGTGTCAGCTTCGGAGGCGATACGGAGGCGCGCCACGCGGGACTCGTGGAGGGTTGACCACCCACACGCTCCGGCGCTTGACCGATTTCATCGATGCCCACCTCGCCGACGACCTTCGCGTCGACGACCTCGCCCGACACGCACAGCTCAGCCCCGGCCATTTCTCCCGCGCATTCAAGGAAAAGACGGGAACGACCCCCCGCCGTTTCGTGCAGGCACGGAGGGTTACGCGCGCCAAGGCGCTGCTCGAATCGTCACGAAAGCTCCCGATGGCGTGGGTGGCCCAGGCGTGCGGCTTCGCCGACCAAGCGCACTTCTCGAGAAGCTTCAAAAAGGCCACCGGGGTCACGCCGACGAACTTTGTGCGAGCGTCACGATAGGCACCCGTGACAGTGTCGGTCAAATCGGTAGATTTGACCGGCCCAAGAAGCAAGGCACCCCCGAGACAATAGAACCGGCTCTGAGGAGCGATGCTCGCCCTCGCCGACTTGTCGGCGAGCATCGCGACACCATCAACGGTTGTGGTCGAGGGTGTAAGTTCACGTCAGGTCGGGACAAAACCGCAGCCTTGGTACAAGCGCTGCGTTTGGGGTGCCCCTACACGCAGGTCCGGCTGGAAGCACGCCAGCCGAGGAGGACCCCATGGAGACGACCATCGAGACCGTACGCTTCGACGCCCACGGCGAGACCCTCGTCGGGCACTTGCATCGACCCGCCCATCCCGACGGCCCCCTGCCGGCCGTCACCCTGTTGGGGCCCATGACGTTCGTGAAGGAGCAGGCCCCGACCGAGTACGCAACGCGATTGGCGAGACGGGGCTTTGCGGCGCTCGCCTTCGACCCTCGCTACCACGGCGAAAGCGGCGGGCACCCCCGCCGGCTCGAAAGCCCGATGTCCAAGGTCCAAGATGTCATTGCTTCCGTCGACTACCTGACGTCTCGACCCGAAGTCGACGGCCGCCGGATCTTCGGGCTCGGGATTTGCCAGGGATCGTCGGAGCTTATCCGCGCGTTGGCCGACGACGAACGGATGGGAGCTGGCGCCACCATCGCGGGACACTACCGAGACCAGGACGGCGACGATGAATGGTTGACCTCCGGCGGGCGGGCGGCTCGTCTCGCGCGAGGTTGGAAGGCCAAACTTCATTTCGAGGAGACCGGCGAAGTCACCTACGTCCCCGCGGTGCACGAAGAACGGATGGACGTCGGCATGCCCGGCAAGTTCGTTTGGGACTGGTACCACCATTGGGCGGACCAAGGTGTTTGGGACGATCGCTACGCGGTGATGAGCGACGCCGAGCTGTTGACCTACGAGAGCCTGAGCGCCGCCGCCCGATTGCGAAAGCCCTACCTCATGATCCACAGCGACCAGTGCTTTTTGCCCGCCGTCGCGAAGCGCCACTACGACGCCATCCCCAGCGACGACAAGCACCTCTCGTGGAAGGGCGACACGCCCCATCTTGCGTTTTACGACCAGGCGCCCGTCATCGATCCCACGGCAGACGAGATCGCCCGCTTCTTCGCGTCACGGCACCGCTGAAACGCGACGGGCAGGCCATTTTCGACAGGAAAGGAACGAGCGAACCATGGAGAAGCGATCCTTGGGTTCAAATGGTCTCGAAGTCTCGTGCATCGGGCTCGGCTGTATGAGCATGACCGGGGTCTACGGCTCGGGCGACGAGGCGGGCGGCGGGGACGCCATCCGCCGGGCGCTCGACGTGGGGGTCACCTTCTTCGACACCGCCGAACTCTACGGCCCCTACCGCAATGAGGAGCTCGTCGGCCGTGCGCTGGCCGGGCGGCGTGACGAAGCCATCATCGCCACGAAGTTTGGCGTCGCCGTCCGCGATGGCGTCACCTCGTTCAACAGCCGCCCGGAGAACGTGAGGGCATCGTGCGAGTCGTCGCTACGAAGGCTCGGCACCGACCGTATCGACCTCTACTACCAGCATCGGCTCGACCCCGACGTTCCCATCGAGGAAACCGTCGGGGCCCTCGCCGAACTCTGCCGCGAGGGAAAGGTTCGTCACATCGGGCTGTCGGAAGTTGGACCCGATACCATTCGTCGGGCCCACGCCGTGCATCCCGTCGCCGCCGTGCAAAGCGAGTATTCGCTTTGGACGCGAGACGTAGAACGTGACGTCATGCCGGTGATCCGCGAGCTCAACATCGGGCTCGTACCCTACAGCCCGCTCGGCCGCGGCTTTCTCACGGGCCGGATTCGATCGGTGGAAGACCTCGCCGACGACGACTGGCGACGCAACAATCCGCGGTTTCAGCCGGAAAGCTTCGCGGCCAACCTCGAGCTGGTCCGCACGGTCGAAAGCATCGCCAACGCCTACCGGGCCACCCCGGCTCAGGTGGCGATCGCTTGGGTCTTGTCGCAGGGGCCACATATCGTCCCCATTCCCGGGACGAAGCGCGCCGCGGTCGTCGAAGAGAACGCAGGCGCCGCCGCCATCACGCTCGCCCCCGCCGATCTCGAGCGCCTGGCGGCGGCGTTCCGTCCCGAGGCAGTCTCCGGCGGCCGGTACGCATGACCACGAGCGCCATCGCCCCGCTTGCGGGCGGGGGGCCCGCTCGCCTGACCGCCCGGTGGTGCCGGCGCTTTGCCCCGCCGTGCCGGGGCTTTGCCGTCTACGCCGTAGCGAGCAGATCGGATTTTTCCGACTCCTCGTCTTCGGCGATCTGACGGTCGATGTCGTGGTCGACCCCGATGTCGACCGCCGCCTCCGCCGGTTCTTCGGGGCCCGCGGTGACGTGCTTCGCCCGCCGCCCCTGCTCGGTGTAGACGTCGAGTTCATAGATCGGATTCGGAAGGTCGACGTTGGCCTGGTCGAGGGCCCGCTTCACGAGCCGCACCGCCTCGCTCCGCACGCGACGCCAATCGGCCTCCCGCTGGTCGACCCAGCCGTAGAACTGCACCGTCATCGAGGAGTCTCCGAAGCCCGCCACCAACGCGAACGGCGCCGGCTCTTCCAGCACCCCGGCCATCGATTGAAGGGCGCCCAGGCCTTCGACCTGTGCCTCCGATAGCTTCTCCCCGGTCCCGATCCCGACCGTGAAGTCGAAGCGACGCAACGGGTTGCGGGTGAAGTTCGTCATCGAAGCTTTGAACACCTGCGCATTGGGGATCTGGATGTGATTGCCCTCGAGGGTCATCAGGATCGTATCGCGTGCGGCGAGTCGGATCACTTTGCCCTGGATGCCGTCGAGTTCGATGAGGTCGCCGGCTTGAAACGGCCGGTGCAGCGCGAGGAGGATCCCCGCGAGATAGTTTTCGACGATGTCCTTGAACGCGAAGCCGACCGCCAATCCAACCACCCCGGCGGTGCCGATGAGAGCCCCCACCGCGCCCGTCGCCCCGAGCAAATCGAACGCGAGAACACAGCCCACGACGAAGAGAATGGTCGCCAGGACGCGCCGAATGACCTGTCGGATCAACGGCCGGTCGGGGAGCAGTCGTTTGCCCCAATCGACACGGGTGAGCCCTCGGGCCAGCAGTCCGAACAGAAAGATGATGATGAGCGCGATCACGAACACCGGCGCCTTGCCGACCGCCTTCTTGGCGCTCGCCTGGAGTCCTTCGAGCGTGCCGACGACTTGGTCCCGGAGATCGACGACGACCCGAACCTGATTGTCGACGAAGAGCGCCCCCTCCTGTTCCCCCGCGATGGCGACCGCGCGCTTCAAGGCGGCCTCGGCGGTCGCCTGTCCGCGGAGATGAACGATGCCGCCCGACACCTCGACCTCGACGTCGGCGAGCTCGGGGACGCGCCCGAGGACGCGTCGGAGCGTCCCCTCGATCTCACGGTCGACATCGTCGACGGCGAGGCTGTCGCCTTCCGCCGCCGCCGTCTCCGCGACCACCGTGATGGCGTTGGCGACGAACAGCGCGTCCGGAGCCGCCCGCGACGCGACCTGCTCTGCCGCCTCGCGCGCCCCCGGCTGACCTACGGACCCCACGAGCTGGACCACGTCCGCGTCCCGGGACACGCGGACATCGTCGTAGCCGCCGATCGCATCCAGGGCGCGGCGAATGCGCGCGACGGACGTGTCCCCGGTGACGGCGTCGCTCGAAGGCGCGGGCGCCGCCGCAGATGGCGACGCGCCAGAGGGTTGCGCCGAGGCGACACGGCCCAGGGTAAAGGTCACGACGAAGCAAGCCAGGGCGAGGCAGGTCAGGGCATCAACGACGGATGCCGAGCCACGGGAGGATACGGGGTGCATGGCACGGACTCATAGGCGGTGCCGCCTTCGGCGCTATTGTAAGCCGAAGCGGCGGAAACGTCGAAGCGAGGCAAATGGCCACACTGTTGCACGAGCCGACGTCGCGCCGCGCTCGTCGTGAGGCACTTCGCCCCACCCCCCGATTCCCTAGGACCACGGGCGAGGCGAATTGCCTCACCGGCCGCGCCACCATGCGTGATGGTTGGACCTCAGCGGTCGAGGTGAGGGGCGAAGCGGAGGAGGATCATCATCGGTATCGTCGCCGCGAAGCTCAGCGCGAAGTAGGTCGAAAAACCCACGGTGGCGGCGAGCTCGCCGCTGACGATGCCCGCCACGGTGAACCCCACGCTCATCAATGCGGTCACGATCGCCATGTGCGCCGCTCGGTGCTCGGGGCGGCAGCAGCGCATCAGATAGACCATGAACACCGCCGTCCCGAGCCCTTCCCCGATCCGCTCCGCCGTAATGACGGCGACGACGGCGGTGGTGCTCTGGCCGAGCCATCCCTCGGCGAGGACCACATACAGCAGGTTGAGGAGGTTCTGGCCGAGGATGAAGGGCCACAACCAGCGCCGCAGGCCGTGTCGCGCGATGAGGGCGCCCCCGAGCATCGTGGCCCCGACCGACGCGGCGAGCCCCACCGTACCGTTGGCGGCGCCGTAGACGTCGAGGCCGACGCCCATGACGTCCTGGAAGAAGGGCCACTTCATCTTCATCAAAAAGGACTCGCCGGTGCGAAAGCTCAGCACCAGCAACAGCAGGGCGCCGACCCGGGGCTGCGCCAAAAACGAGACGTAGGCTCGGGCATAGGGGGCATCCCGGCCGCGTAACCACCGCTCGAGCGGCCGCAGAAACGCGAGCAGCGCCCCCACCGCGACGAGAAACGACAACGCGATCCCGGTGCCCCACGAGAGCCCATGGCCCGCCGCCGGCGTGGCCGTGCCACCGGCGTGTTCGGCCCACCAGGCGCGCCCCCCCGCCACCAGGGCCGCCGCCCCGAGGCCCAGGGTGAGCACCCGCGGTCTCAGCGCCGCACGGAGCAGCGCGCGTATCGGGATGGTCTCCGTTTCGACGCGGGGAAGTCCCCGCCGGTGAAGGACCGTCGCGCTCGCCATCACCGCCGCCGCCGCGAGGAGCCCCGCGCGCCATCCCACGCGGTCGACGAGCACCAAGCCGAGCCCTCCCACCGCAATGATGGCGAGGCGGTAGGCCATGGCCCGCCACCCCACGAACCGCGACTGCGCCGCTTCGTCGAGCGCTTCCAAGTAGAAGCCGTCGACCGCGATGTCGTGGGTCGCCGAGAGCACCGCCAGCCCCGCAAACACAACCCACAACGGCCAGAGCCCCGCCCGCCCGTCCGCCAGCCCCGCCGCGGCCAGGAGCGCGACCACGATGGCCACCTCCAACCCCACCATCCAGCGACGCTTCGTCCCGTACCGGTCGAGCAGCGGGCCCCACAAAAACTTGAGGTTCCACGGAAGGTGGAGGAGCGCGGTGTAGCCGATGGCCGCGTAGGAGGCGCCGAGGGCCTTGAACAGCACCTCGACCAGGTTGTTGACCACCGCGTAGGGAAAGCCCTCGGCGAAGTACGTCGTCGTTACCCAGAGCCGGTCGGGAAGCGGCCCCGGCGCTGCGTCTCGACGCGGAGCGAGGTCTCTAGGCGGAACTGGGTCTCCCAGGGGGGCCGACATCACGTCGTCCGGCGAAGGCGCGCCACAAGCCACCGCCACACCCTACGCATTCGTCGCGATCGGGCCGAATCCCCGGCGGAGAAATCGGCCCGCTCCCATGCTCTAGGCATCGCCGTCATCGGTTTCACCCGACGCCCATGCGGCCGATGAACCACGCGGCGGCAAAGACGCCGACGGTGAGCACCGCCGCGACGAGCAGCACGCGAATGAGGACCCCCGACGTGCGTGACCACGTCACCGTCCGGCGCACGCTGGCGTAGGGCACGCTCATCGCCGCCCCCTCACGAACCGCGGTCCGCTGCGCGAGCCCGCGCCCTCCCTCGATGAGGTCGACCATGAAGTCGGCGAGGAGATGACGCGTGGAGACGTAGGCGACCTCGAAGTGGACCCCCATCCCCTCGCCAGGGTCGACCCACGCGACCAGGCCGATGATCTCGAGGACCTCGGGACGGTGGCGGCCGGGAAGGTAGACCTCGAGGTAAATCCGCGTCCCCGCCGGGGCCACGTCGGCGCAGCGCAAGAAGAGCCCACCTTCGCTCAGATCGCTCGCGACCCCCGACCCCATCGTGCGGCCGAAATGATACGCGACGCGGACGGAAGCCGGCGCCCGGGGGTGCGCCCGCCTGTCCGTCTCGCCCTGCGGCTCGGTCTCGGCGCGGCTCGGTTCGATGGCGGTGTTCCCCTTCCCGGGTTCCCGGCGTGCCGTACCACGGGCGTAGGTGTGGCGCGTGCCGGGCCGCGCCCCTATGGTCTCGGGTGATGTCGGAGGAAGCCCCGCGCACGGTACAATGCGTCAAGCTCGGTCGCGAAGCCGAGGCGTTGCCCAAGCCCCCCCTCAAGGGCGAAGTGGGCCAGAAAGTGTTCGAGAACGTCTCCAAAGAGGGGTGGAAGATGTGGCTCGAGCACAGCAAGATGCTCGTCAACGAGTTCCGGCTCGACCTGATGAGCGAGCAAGGCCAGCGGATCTGGTTTACCGAGATGGAAAAGTACTTCTGGGGCGAAGGCAGCGCGCTGCCAGAGGAATTCGTACCGCAGGACCAGAAGAAGGAGTAGCGCCGGGCCTCAGGGGGTATAGATCGGCCCCACGATGAGCGAGTCGGCGGATGCGTCCGGGCCGTCCCTGGTGGTCCGCGTGCCTTCGACGGGCGACGAGGTCACGAGCCTTCAACCCGACGACGCGGCGCCGGCGTCGGTGCAGGACTTTGCGGGCTGGGGCACCATCGAGCGGCTCGAGCTCGGCGATCCCGACGTCGAGGTCGAACATCTCGACAGCGGCGTCGGCCACAAGCTCGGCGAGTTCGCCTCGACCGCCATCTGTGGCAACGACATCACGAGCAGCTGCCTCTACGTCGCCGCGATCTGCACCATTCAGGCGGGCCCCTACGCGTTTCTCTGCCTCGCGGCGGTCGCCGCGATGCTGTACCTCTTTCGCAAGATCTACGCGGAAGTGGGCACCGCGCTCCCGCTCAACGGCGGCGCTTACAACGCCCTGCTCAACACGACGAGCAAGTTCCGGGCATCGCTCGCCGCGTGTCTGACCATCCTGTCGTACCTCGCCACGGCGGTCATCAGCGCCGGGGAGGCGATGCACTACCTCCACTCGTTCGGCGAGGGGTTTGCGCTGTGGGATCACTTTCCCGTCATCCCCGCGACGATCGGGCTGCTCGGTTTTTTCGCCTTTCTCAGCGTGCTCGGCATCACCGAATCGGCCGTCGTCGCGATCGGGATCTTCGTCCTCCACATCACGACGCTCGTCCTCCTCGTCGGCTCGGCGTTTTGGACCTTCGGCTTCGACCCCACCATCTTTCTCGACAATTGGCGTCAGGGTCCGCCGGAGGGAACGCTGGGAAAGGCGCTCGTCTTCGGCTTCGCCGCGGGGCTGCTCGGGATCAGTGGGTTCGAATCGTCGGCCAACTTCATCGAGGAGCAAAAAGAAGGCGTCTTTCCCAAAACCCTCCGAAATATGTGGGTCGCGGTGGCGGTGTTCAATCCGCTGATCAGCCTCCTCGCGATGAGCATCATGCCGCTGTCGGCCGCCTATTACGTCGTCGACGGAGAGAAGAAGCCCGCCCCCGACTTTCTCGCCACCATGGCCCGCGAGAGCGCCGGCGACTGGCTCGCCACGCTGGTGAGCTTCGACGCGGTGTTCGTCCTGTCGGGCGCGGTCTTGACCGCGTACGTCGGCGTGACCGGCCTCATGCGGCGCATGGCCCTCGACCGGTGCCTGCCCCAATTCCTGCTCCGCGAGAATCGCCTGCGGCGCACCAACCATTGGATCATCCTCGGCTTCTTCGTGACCTGCGTGTCGATCGTGGTCATCACCCAGGGCGACATCGACATCCTCGCCGGCGTCTACACGATCAGTTTCCTCGGGGTGATGGCGCTTTTCGCGGTGGGGAACATGCTGCTGAAGGTGAAGCGCAAGCGGCTGCCGCGGGCGGTGCGCGCCAGCTGGCCCGGCGTGACGGCGGCGCTGCTGTTGGTGCTCGTTGGGCTCGGCGCCAATGCGCTCGTCGATTACCCGAAACTGACCCGGCTCCGGGTGTTCTTGATCTACTTTCTCGTCGCCGCCGGCGTGGTGGTGCTGACGTTGGCGCGCGCCCAAATCCTCAAGGTGTCGCTGGCCATCCTGCGGGCGGGGATCGCCCCGCTCAATGACGGGCTCGCCCGCACCCTCGACGCCATCAACAATCAGCAGGTGGTGTTTTTCACCAAGGGGGACAACCGCGCCAACCTCAATCGGGCGGCGCTCTACGTCCTCCAGAACGAGCAGACGACGCGGCTTCGGGTCGTGCACGTGTTCCGCGACGAATCGGACCTCGATGAACTCAACCTGCGCGAGCAACTACAGGTGATCGACGAGCTCTACCCGGAGCTGCGGATCGATTTGGTCCTCGTGAAGGGACACTTCGGCCCCGAGCTCATCGAAGAGCTGTCGCGGGAGCTCGACGTACCCAAGAACTACATGTTCTTGGGCACCCCCGGCGATCGCTTTCCCCACAACATCGCCCAGCTCGGCGGGGTTCGGCTCATCATCTGATGGTTCGGCTTATAGTGTCGGTCAAATCGGTAGATTTGGCCGGCCCAAAAAGTAAGGCACCCCCAAGACAATGGAACCGGCTCTGAGGAGCGATGCTCGCCCTCGCCGACTTGTCGGCGAGCATCGCGACACCATCAACGGTTGTGGTCGAGGGTGGAGGTTGGCCTCGCTCGCCTTGGTGGCCGCATGCGGCGGAGGTCCTGAGCCTGCCCCGGCCACCCTTCCCCCCGCGCCGCCGGCTCCGCGCCCAAGCGCGACGGTGGTCGCATCCGTCGCGTCGCCGACCCCACGCGCGACGGTGCATCCCCCCGCGCCGTCGACGGCCCGGCGCCTGCCTCGGCCGCCCGTCGCCCCGCTGGCGCGCTCGGTCGTGCGGCAAATCGACGGGGCGGTCGCGGCGGCGATCCGCGACGGTGAGACGCCCGGAGCCGTCGTCGCGGTGGTGCGCCCCGGCGGGATCGCCTGGAAGGGGGCGTACGGGGACCG